>NZ_JALNUR010000003.1 GCF_026540895.1 Sphingomonas sp. GM_Shp_1
AGGGCAAGCCAGTCGAGACGTTCGACGGCGAGGATTATGTCCGCGAGACCTGGCTGCGCGCTGACCTGTCGATCGTCAAGGCATGGAAGGCGGACCCGGCGGGCAATCTGCTGTTCCGCAAGACCGCGCGCAACTTCAACCCGAACATGGCGACCGCCGGCAAGGTGACGGTGGCCGAGGTGGAGGAGATCGTGCCGGCGGGCAGCTTTGACCCCGACGGCATCCATACGCCGGGCATCTATGTGGACCGGATCGTCCGGAGCACGATCAACGAGAAGCGGATCGAGAAGCTGACCGTCCGCCAGCGGGAGAATGGATGATGGCCTGGACCCGCGACGAGATGGCGGCGCGCGCCGCACGCGAATTGCAGGACGGTTTCTACGTCAATCTCGGCATCGGCATCCCGACGCTGGTCGCCAATCACGTGCCGCCCGGCATCGAGGTGACGTTGCAGTCGGAGAACGGGATGCTGGGCATCGGGCCGTTTCCCTATGAAGGCGAGGCGGACCCCGACCTGATCAACGCCGGCAAGCAGACGATCACCGCGCTGCCGACCTCCAGCTTCTTCTCCAGCGCCGACAGTTTCGCGATGATCCGGGGCGGCCATATCGACATGGCGATCCTGGGGGCGATGGAAGTGTCCGAGGGCGGCGACCTCGCCAACTGGACGATCCCGGGCAAGATGGTGAAGGGCATGGGCGGCGCGATGGACCTGGTCGCCGGGGTGCGCCGCGTCGTCGTGGTGATGGACCATGTGTCGAAACAGGGCGATCCGAAGATCCTGCCGGAATGCGCGCTGCCGCTGACCGGCAAGGCCTGTGTCGACCTGATCATCACCGACCTGGCCGTCATCGCCTGCGACAAGCCGGGGCTGCGGCTGGTCGAATGCGCACCGGGCGTCACCCCCGAGGAGGTGCGCGCGAAGACCGGGGTGGAGCTGTCGGCATGAGCTACAAGCGCGAGGATGCCGGCGCGCCGCCGTCGCTCTTCCCCGACTATGGATCGACCATGGTCCGCGCGCCGCTGCATGCGCCGCTGCGCATCCCGCAGACGCGCACCGAGACGAGCGGTCCGGCGGGATGGGAGCGGCTGATGGGGCCGGCACTGGCCGACCTCACCACGCAGCACCAGGGCGTGGCGCTGGGCCAGCGGATCATCGTCGAGGGCCGCGTGCTCGACGAGGATGGCCGCGCGGTGCCCGATACGGTGATGGAGATCTGGCAGGCCAATGCCGCCGGTCGCTACATCCACGCCAAGGACCAGTGGGACGCGCCGCACGACCCCAATTTCACCGGCGCGGGCCGCGTGGTGACGGACGCCGAGGGGCGCTATCGCTTCGTCACCGTCCGGCCGGGGGCTTATCCCTGGGGCAACCACCGGAATGCGTGGCGGCCGGCGCATATCCATTTGTCGCTGCTGGGCCCCGCCTTTGCGACTCGGCTGGTGACCCAGCTCTATTTCCCCGACGATCCGCTGATCGAGATCGACCCGATCGCCAATGCGGTGCCGATGCCCTACCGCCAGCGGATGGTCGCGCGGTTCGACATGGACGTGACCCAGCCCAACTGGGCGCTGGGCTATCGCTTCGACGTGGTGCTGAAGGGCCGCGAGCAGACGCCGTTCGAGGACAACGACCATGACCATTGATGTCGCCGACCGCCGCCCGGCGCCGCGGCAGGACAATCAGGACCCGGCGCTGTTCGGCCAGACGCCCAGCCAGACGGTCGGCCCCTTCTTCCATTACGGCCTGCCATGGAAGGGCGGCGCGGACCTGGTCGGCCAGTCCGACATGGGCGCGCGACCCGAACTGTTTTCGGAAGCGCACTACGTCCTCAACCTGTCCTCGCCGACCGGCACGCCCGAGGGGCAGGCGATCGAACTCACCGGCCGCGTGTTCGACGGTGACGGCGCGGCCATCCCCGATGCGATGATCGAGATCTGGCAGGCCGATGCCGCCGGGCGCTATCATGGCGAGGCGGACAGCGATCCGCATTTCGTCGGCTTCGGCCGGGCGGCGACCGCCGAGGACGGCCGCTATCGCTTCCGCACCGTCATGCCGGGACCGATCGCGCCCGGCCATGCGCCGCATGTCGCGGTGTCGGTCTTCGCGCGCGGCGTCATCAAGCGGCTGGCGACGCGCCTCTATTTCGAGGGCACCGAGGGCGAGGATGCGACCCTGGCGCTGGTTCCGGCGGAGCGGCGCGCCACGTTGGTCGCGACCTCGGCCGGCGATCAGGTCTGGTCGCTCGACCTGCATTTGCAGGGGCCGCGCGAGACGGTGTTCTTCGACCTGTGAGCGCGTTGTTGCGCCTCCGCCCCGCCGCGACGGCGGACATGATCGCGGTGTTCGACGACCATGCGACGATCGCCCATGCCTGCGCCTTCGAGGTCGCGCTGGCGCGGGCAGAGGCGGCGCATGGCGTGATCGCGCCCGAGCTGGCGGCCGCGATCGTCGCGGGTGTCGATCCGGCGCGGATCGATCCCGCCGCACTGGCCGAGGAAGCGGCGCTGGCCGGCACGCTCGCCATTCCGCTGGTCGCGCGGCTGCGGGCGATGGTCGGCGGCGAGGCCGGCGGGGCGGTGCACCGGGGGGCGACGAGCCAGGATGTCGCGGACACCGTCCTGATGCTGCAGGTCCGCTCCGCGCATCGCCTGTTGCGGGCGGATGGGCGGCGCGTCCGCGATGCGCTGGCGGCGCAGGCTCGCAACCATGCCGAACGGGCGGCGATCGGCCGCACGCTGTTGCAGGACGCCATGCCGGTGTCGTTCGGCCTGCGGCTGGCGCAGGCGGCGCGCGCGACGGACGACGCACTCGCGATGCTGGACGCGGCGGTCGCCGACCATGCGAGGCTGCAATTGGGCGGTGCGGTGGGAACCCGCGCTGGCATGAACGGGCAGGGTGCGGCGATCGCCGCCGACATGGCCGAGGCCCTGGGACTCGGCACCGCCGCCCCCTGGCATGCGCGCCGCACCGGCGTCGCCGCGATCGGTGCGGCGCTCGGCATCCTGATCGGTGCGCTCGGCAAGGTGGCGCGCGACGTGGCGCTGCTGGCGCAGAACGGCATCGGCGAGGCGCGCGAGCCGCTGGTCGCCGGGCGGGGCGGATCGTCGGCGATGGCGCACAAGCGCAATCCGACCGGCTGCCAGGTCGCGCTGTCCGCCGCGACCCGCGCGCCGGGGCTGGTCGCGACGCTGCTGGCCGGAATGCCGCAGGAACAGGAGCGGGCCCTTGGCGGCTGGCAGGCGGAGGGGCCGGTCCTCGCCGACCTGTTCCTGCTCGCCTCGGGCAGCGCCGCCGCGCTGGCGGTGGTCGCGGAGGGACTGGAGGTTGACGAAGCCGCCATCGCCCGCAACCTCGCCGCGGCGGCGGTCGGCAAGGATATGGGCGAGAGCCCGGGCATCATCGCCGAACTGCTCGACAGCATGAAGGACTGACATGGCGTTCACGATCCGCGACGGCGTGCGGCTGCACTGGCGGTTGGAGGGGGCGGCCGGCCTCCCGGTGCTGGTGCTGCTCAACTCGATCGGCACCGACCTGTCATTATGGGACCGGACCGTCCCGCTGCTGCTGCCCGCCTTCCGGCTGCTGCGCATCGATATGCGTGGGAGCGGCGGGTCGGACGCGCCGGATGGCGACTATACCCTGCCGATGCTGGCGAGCGACGTCGCCGCGATCATGGACGATGCCGGGGTCGCACGCGCGGCGGTGGCGGGCGTGTCGCTCGGCGGCATGGTCGCGATGCAACTGGCGCTCGACCATCCGGAGCGCGTCTCGGCGCTGGCGCTGATCTGCACCTCGGCGACGATGGATCCGGTGGCCTGGGACGCGCGGATCGCGACCGTCCGGGCGCAGGGCACCGCCGCGATCGCCGAGATGGGCGTCGGCCGCTTCCTGTCGCCGGGCTTCGCCGCGCGGCATCCGGAGATCGCCGAGACGCTGCGCGAGGGCATCGCCCGCCAGTCCGACGCCGGCTATGCCGGGGCGGGCGCGGCGATCCGCGACATGGCGCTGGCCGAGCGGATCGCCACCATCGCGGTGCCGACTCTGGTCGTCACCGGCACGCTCGACGTCTCGACCCCCTTTGCCGGCCATGGCGAGCATCTGCTGGCGATCCCCGGCGCCCGTCATGCCAGCGTCGACGGCGCGCATCTGCCGCCGATCGAGGCGCCGGGCGCGCTGGCGACGGCGCTGCGGCGGTTCCTCTGTGCCGACGAGGCGGCGCAAGCGGCGGCCGAGACCTTGTTCGACGCAGGGCTGCGCAACCGCCGCCGCGTGCTGGGCGATGCCTGGGTCGACGCCAGCCTGGCGAAGCGCACGCCCTTCACCGCCGATTTCCAGGCGATGATCACCCGCATCGCCTGGGGCGAGATCTGGGGCCGGCCGGGCCTTGACGACCGGACGCGCCGACTCATTGTCCTCGCCATCACTTGCGCGCTCGGGCGGTGGGAAGAGTTCGCGCTCCATGTCCGCGCCGGGCTGACCCAGGGCGGCTTGACCGCCGACGAGCTCAAGGAAGTGCTGATGCAGACCGCCATCTATGCCGGCGTGCCCGCCGCCAATACGGGGTTCGCCGAGGCGCAGACGATCATCGACATGCTGGACAAGGACGCCTGATGCCCGACGCCTATATCTGCGATGCGATCCGCACCCCCATCGGCCGGCTCAACGGCGCGCTGGCGAGCGTCCGCGCCGACGACCTTGCCGCCCTCCCGCTGCGCGCGCTGGTGGAGCGCAACCGCCAAGTCGACTGGCAGGCGGTGGACGACGTGCTGCTCGGCTGCGCCAACCAGTCGGGCGAGGACAATCGCAACGTCGCGCGCATGGCGGTGCTGCTCGCCGGCCTGCCCGAGGGGGTGCCCGGCGGCACGATCAACCGGCTGTGCGGCTCCGGCCTCAATGCGGTCGGCAGCGCCGCGCAAGCGATCCGCAGCGGCGATGCCGAACTCCTCATCGCAGGCGGCGTCGAGAGCATGACCCGCGCGCCCTATGTCATGGGCAAGGCCGCCACCGCCTTCGACCGCGCCCAGCAGATCGAGGACACGACGCTCGGCTGGCGCTTCATCAACCCGGCGATGCGGGCCGCTTACGGCGTCGACACCATGCCGCAGACCGCCGAGAATGTCGCCGATCAATGGGGCATCACCCGCGAGGAACAGGACGCCTTCGCGCTCGCCAGCCAGCAAAAGGCCGCCGTCGCCATCGCCAGCGGCCGCATGGCCGCCGAGATCGTCCCCGTCACCATCCCGCAGAAGAAGGGCGACCCCATCACCGTCGCGCAGGATGAACATCCCCGCGCGACCAGCCTGGAGGCGCTGGCGAAGCTCAAGCCCGTGGTCCGCGCCGACGGCACCGTGACCGCGGGCAATGCGTCGGGCCTCAACGACGGCGCGGCGGCGATGCTGGTCGCCAGCGAGGCGGCGGCCGCGCGGCACGGCCTGACTCCGCGCGCCCGGGTGCTCGGCATGGCCTCGGCCGGCATCGCGCCGCGCATCATGGGGGTGGGCCCGATCGAGGCGGCGCGCAAGCTGTGCCGCATCACCGGCATCGGCCTCGACCGGATCGACGTGATCGAACTCAACGAGGCCTTCGCCTCGCAGGCGATCGCGACCCTGCGCGACCTCGGCATCGCCGCCGACGACCGCCGCGTGAACCGCAATGGCGGCGCGATCGCGCTCGGCCATCCGCTCGGCATGTCGGGCGCCCGCATCGCGATGAGCGCGGTGGAGGAACTGCACCGCGCCGGTGGGCGCTACGCCATGGCCTTCATGTGCATCGGCGTCGGACAAGGCATCGCGCTGATGCTGGAGCGGGTGTGAGGATCCGGCAGGATCGTGACGCGTAGCGGCGCGCGATCCTGACGGCCCTAGCGATGGAGATCGATGCGAAGGACCGCCGGCGCGATGCTATTGCTCGTTGGCGGCGGCATCCTGATCGCTTCGGCTAAAGCGCGTGTTCGTTAGGTTTGAACTGCTCCTGCGATGCAAGACGGAAGCTCGCGTTATAAGCGCCGAAGCCGCGATATCCCTGTCGCTGGACGAATTCGAAGAAGAACATCTTGTCGAATGCGCGGCTGTACAATTGATAATAGGTGCCCATCGGGTCGCTGTCGTACATGATCCCCAAGGCGCGCAAGTCTTCGGCAACGGCGATGTCGCCCATCCGTGCCGCCAGATCGTCATGATAATTGGCCGATATCGGCAGGAGCGCCGCGCCGCGCGCGTGCAGGTCGCGCGCCGTCGCGATCAGGTCGGGGGTGGCGAAGGCGACATGCTGGTAACCGCCGCCAAATCCCTTGCTGACGAAACGGGCGGATAGGGTGCCGCTGGCGTCGCTGGCGTTCATCGTGATCCGGGTTGCGCCATCGACCGACTCCAGCGGCAGGCTGAGGACCAGCCCCGCCGGATCGATCACGTCGGCCTGTACGCTCTCGCGAAGACCGAACAGGGATCGCCAGAACAACTGCCACGAGAGGAATTCGTCGACCTGGACGACCGTCGCCAGATGATCGAACGTCAGGTCGGTGACGGGGGCCGTATGGCCGGTCGCGACGAACTCGGCGTCCCACACGGCCGCGGCCTTGTCCTCGTCCATCAGGTAGATCAGGCTTCCGCCGACGCCGCGGATGGCGGGCACGTCGAGATTGCCCGGGGTTTCGATCTGCGCGCCCTTGTCGACGCCGAAGAACTCGGCGCGCGCGACGACCGCCTGGTGGTCGGGCACCTTCAGGCCGACCGCGCAGATCGAGGGGCCGTGGGTCAGATTATAGCTGTGCGGAAAGCCGCTCTGTTCGACATTGACGACCAAGTTGACGCTGCCCGCCTGCCACCGGTTGACCCGCTTGGTGCGATGGGTGCCGGTATGCGCGAAACCGAGCGAGGCGAGCATCGCCTCCAGCCGTGGCCGCTGTTCCTCGTCGACCGCGAATTCGAGGAATTCGGGCACCACCCGCTCGGGGCAGGCCGGGATGGCGGGGACTTGCCCGAGCCGCCGCTGTGCCTCATCATGCACATAGCGGAGCGAGCGCAGACCGTCGCGCGCGATCGGCTCGGCCGACCAGGCGCGGAACCGGTCGTTGAAGATTTCGAGCGACAGCGGGCCCTGATAGCCGGTGCGCAGTATCTCGGCGACGTAACCCGCCACGTCGAGCCCGCCCTGCCCCGGAAAATTGCGGAAGTGGCGGCTCCAGTAGAGCAGGTCCATCTCGAGCCGCGGCGCGTCGGCCAGCTGGACATAGGCGATGCGGTCGCCGGGAATGTCGCGGATGCTCTCGCTGGGGATAGCGCGGGACAGCGAATGGAAGCTGTCGAGGATGATGCCGAGCGAGACATGGTCTACCGCCTCGACAATGGCCCAGGCGTCGCGATGATCGAAGACATGACGCCCCCAGGCCAGGGCCTCGTAACCGACGACGATGCCGTGACGGCTCGCCATGTCGGCGAGTTCGGCCAGATCGTCGACGATCCGCATCCGTTCCCCCAGCGACTGGGGCGAGCAATTGGAACAGACGAGGATGCGGTCGGCCCCCAATTCGCCCATCAGGTCGAACTTGGCGGCGGCGCGGTCGAGCGCCCTTTGCCGGAGCGTGCCCGGCATCCCCTCGAAATCGCGGAAGGGCTGGTAGAGCTGGCAGGTCAGCCCCAGGTCTTCCATCATCCGCCGCACCTCGCGCGGGCGGAGCGGCGATGCGATCAGGTCGTTCTCGAAAATCTCGACCCCGTCGAAACCGGCGGCGGCAGCGGCATGGAGCTTGTTTTCGAGCGTACCGCTCAGCGATACCGTGGCGATCCCGAACTTCATGGCCGTGCCGTTCCTCTCTCTCGTGCCGTTTATCGTCGGCAGCTTGCTATGACGGTGTGGATGACGCTGGCGCGGCGGCGCGCGATCATGTCCGGCGCCTGCATGTCGACCGCGAAGATCTTGCCGAGCGTGTAGCGGTTGGAGACGTTGTAGAAGCCGAGCGCGCTCATCGTCATGTGGAGGTCGAACGGATCGATCCCCTCGCGAAAGACACCCTCGGCGACGCCGCGCTCGAGCAATCGGCCGATCATCCCGACGACCGAGTCGTTGCGCGAGCGCGTGCTGTCGATGGTCGCGATGACCGAGCCGCGCTGGATATTTTCGTTCATCACCAGGCGCACGAACTCGGGGTGGTGCAGGTGATAGTCGAAGGTGATCTCGGTCAGCCGCGCGAGCGCCTCGATCGGGGAGAGCGAGTCGAGCTCGGCCACCGCCTCGGTGGTGCGGATACCCGAATAGGCCGCCTCCAAAACGGAGCGGTACAGCCCCTCTTTCCCCCCGAAATAATAATAGATCATTCGCTTGCTGGTGTTGGTCCGTTCCGCGATCTCGTCGATCCGCGCTCCGCTGAACCCCTTGTCGGCGAACTCTTCGGTGGCGATGGCAAGAATGTCCGCGCGCGTACGGTCCGAGCGGCTTTCATCAGCCGTCTCAAGGGATTTGGTGCTCATCCCCCCATCATACAAATGATCATGTCCCGAAGTCAGCATCATATGTGGGTTGACTGTAACGTACTGGTTCGTACATTGCCAGAGAAACCGGCAACGACCGGCGTGATTAGGAGTGGATCGTGGTTGACGAAACCGTCAAGACACAGCGCGCACGGGCGTCGCGACATCGTGGGATCGTGGCCGGCCTGATCGGGCAGGATATCGGTGCATCGCTGACCCCCGCAATGCATATGGTCGAAGCGCGCGAGCAGGGCCTGGCCTATGTCTACCGGCTGATCGACCTGGCGGGTCAAGACGTCTCGCACGAGCGGCTGTCCCAGGTCTTTCGCGGCGCGGTCGACGCGGGCTTTGACGGCCTGAACATCACCCATCCCTTCAAGCAGGCGATCATGCCGTTGCTCGACGCGGTCGATCCGGTCGCCGAGGCGATCGGCGCGGTCAACACCGTGCGGATCGCGGACGGACAGGCCACCGGCTTCAATACCGACGCGCTGGGCTTTACCGCAGGCATCCAGCGCGAGATCGGGGACATTGCCGGACAGTCGGTCGTCCAACTCGGCAGCGGCGGGGCAGGGGCGGCGACCGCGACGGCGGCCCTGACGCTGGGTGTCGAGCATCTGACCATTTTCGACGTCGATCCGGCGCGCAGCCATGCGCTGGCGGACCGGCTGGCATCGCGCTTCGACGGACGCGCCAGCGCCAGCAGCGACCTGCCCGCGGAAATCGCGGCGGCCTCGGGGCTGATCCACGCCACGCCCACCGGCATGGCCGGGCATCCCGGCCTGCCGCTCGACCCCGCGCTTCTCCGGCCTGACCTTTGGGTGGCCGAAATCGTGTACTTCCCGTTGGAAACCGAATTGCTGCGGGTGGCGCGCGAAAAGGGATGCCGCACGGCGCATGGCGGCACCATGGCGGTGTTCCAAGCCGTCGGCGCCTTCGAGATCTTCACCGGCATCGCGCCCGATGCCGATCGCATGGTGCGTCACTTCACCCAACTGACCCAAGGGCGCGCCGCATGAGCGGCGTCAGTGTCACTGGGGCGCCCGATTCCGCTCGGGCGACCCGTGTGCGCTATGGCGTGCTGGGGCTGATCGCCACGGGCACGCTGATCAACTATCTCGATCGCACGATCCTGGGCATCGCGGCACCGTCGCTGACCAAGGAACTGGCGATCAACCCGGCCATGATGGGCCTGATCTTCTCGGCCTTTTCCTGGACCTATGCGGCGTCGCAGGTGCCGGGGGGCGCGTTCCTCGACCGGTTCGGAACCCGGCTGACCTATATGCTGTCGGTCGGTTTCTGGTCCTTCTTCACCCTGTGTCATGCCCTTATCGGCGGCGTGGTGGGACTGTTCGGCCTGCGTCTACTGCTCGGCGTGGCGGAGTCGCCCTGTTTCCCGGCCAATAGTCGGGTGGTGGCGACCTGGTTCCCCCGTAACGAGCGGGCGATGGCAACCGGGATATATACGGTGGGCGAATATATCGGCCTCGCCTTTCTGAGCCCGCTGCTCTTCCTGATGCTGGCACATTGGGGATGGCGCTCGCTGTTCGTGATGGCGGGCAGCATCGGCATGATCTTCGCGGCGATCTGGTGGCTCCGTTACCGCGAGCCGCGTGACAGCCGTGCGAACGAGGCGGAGATCGCGCTGATCGCCGAGGGCGGCGGGCTGGTCGAGCAGGCGAAGGCGCAGAAGGTCGACTGGTCGGCGGCGGGGCGGCTGCTGCGCAAGCGCCAGATGTGGGGCATCTGCCTGGGCCAGTTCGCGGGCAACTCGACGCTCGTCTTCTTCCTGACCTGGTTCCCCACCTATCTGGCGGTCGAGCGGCACATGGACTGGCTGAAGATCGGCTTTCTCGCGATCCTGCCGTTCATCGCGGCGTCGGTCGGTGTGTTGTTCGGCGGCTGGTGGTCCGACAAGATGCTGCGCCAGGGTCGCTCCCCCAATGTCGCCCGCAAGCTGCCGATCATCCTCGGCCTGCTGCTGGCCTCGACGATCGTGTCGGCCAATTTCATCGACGACAATCGCCTTGTCATCGCGATCCTGTCGCTGGCCTTCTTCGCACAGGGCATGGGGGCTTTGGGCTGGACGCTGGTGTCGGACATCGCGCCGGAAGGGATGCTGGGCGTCACGGGCGGAATCTTCAACTTGGCCGCCAATCTTGCCGGCATCGTCACGCCGATCATCATCGGTGCGATCGTCGCGGCGACCGGTAGCTTCGTTTACGCGATCGGCTTTATCGGGGTCGTCGCACTGCTCGGCGCGCTGGCCTACATCGTCATCCTGGGGGACGTGAAGCGCATCGAACTCTGATCCCGATATACCATGTACGAAATAGATAGTTTATAAGAACTACAGGAGAGGGAAACATCATGTCGAAGGTTTCTGGGGGCATATCCACTCTGGCATTGGGTTGGGCACTGGTCGCGGCACCCGCCGTCCACGCGCAAACCGCACCCGCCGCCAACGCACCCGTAACGGCGCCGGCCACGGACAGCAGCTCCATGCGGCCCGCCGCCGATCAGACGTCGCCGGGCGACCTGCCCGGCCAGGGCGCTGCCACGCCCGCCGCAGTTCAGGGCGCAGGGGACGATGTCGGGACGAAGGAGATCGTCGTCACCGGCTCGCGCATCGTGCGTTCGGATTACACGTCGGCCAGCCCGATCGTGACGAGCAGCGTGGAGGCCCTGAAGGCGACGGGCGCGGTCAATGTCGAGCAATCGCTCAACCAGCTCCCGCAATTCGTCCCTGGATCGGGATCGCAGGGCGGCGGCGCCAGCGCGGCGGCAAGCGCCGGTCGCGCGACGCTGAACCTGCGCGGCCTGGGCGACAAGCGCACGCTGGTGCTGCTCGACGGCCGTCGCCTGCCGCCCTCGACGGTCTTCAACGTCACCGACGTCAACGTCATCCCGCAGTCCATCGTCGAAAGCGTCGAGACGATCACCGGCGGCGCCTCGGCGGTCTATGGCTCGGACGCGATTGCGGGCGTGGTCAACTTCCGGACCCGGCGTCACCTCAACGGCGTCGAGATCGACGGCCAGATCGGCGACACCTTTCGCGGCGATCGCCTGGCGGCCGATCTGTCGGCGATCGGCGGGTGGACGTCCAGGAACGACCGCTTCAACATCATCGCGTCGGTCGGCTATACCAAGCGCGACGAGTTGAAGGGGTCGGAACGCTCCTTCTTCGACCTGGGCATCCTGTCGTCGTTCATCGGTCAGGGCACCTATGTCCCCTCCGCGACCAACCTGCCGTCGCAGGCGGCGGTCAACGCGGCCTTCCCCAATCTGGCGGCGGGGACCGTGGCCCGGACCAACTCGCTCGGCTTCAACGCGAACGGGTCGCTGTTCAGCCAGGTCGGCGCCTATAACTATACCGGCCCGACGACCGGCGACTATGTGACGTTCGGCAATGTCGTCCGCCAGCCGGTGGCGCGGCAGCAGTCGATCGACCGGCCGCTGGAGCGCTACAATTTCTTCGCCAAGGCCGATTACGAGATTTCCGACGCGCTGACGCTCTATGCCCAGGCGCTCTACACCCGCACGGATGCGCGGACCAATGTCGGCAACTCGCTGACCCAGTTCATCCCGGTCAACGTTTCCGCCAGCAATCCCTTCATCCCCGCCAGCCTGCGCGCTGTGCTGGCGTCGCGTCCGAGCCCCAATGCCAGCTTCGCGATCAACCGCCGTTTCGTCGAGCTGCCGCCGCGCGTGTTCGAGACGCGGTTCGAGACCAGCCAGTTCATCGTCGGCGCGCGCGGGAAACTGGGCTTTGGCGACTGGACCTATGACATTTACGGCGCGCGCGACCGCAACGTGATCAACGACGACATCGCGCCCGGCGTACTGGGGTCGCGCGTCAACCAGCTTCTCCAGGCGGCGGATGGCGGCAATTCGGTCTGCGCGGGCGGCTACAATCCGTTCGGCATCGGCAACGCCACCAGCCTCAGCGCGGCCTGCGCCGCCTATATCACCCAGCGCATCCGCCGGTACGAGGATATCCGCCAGAATACGGTCGAAGGCGCAGTGCAGGGCACGCTCTTCAGCCTGCCCGCCGGCGATGTGAAGGCCTCGTTCGTCGGCACCTACCGCGAGAACAAGTATAGCTTCGTCCCCGATGCCGCGCTGATCGCGGGCGACGTCTTCGCCACCAACGCCACCAACCCGACGCGGGGTTCGACGAACGTGAAGGAGATCGCGACCGAAGTGTTCGTGCCGATCCTGAAGGACGTGCCGGGTTTCCATTCGCTCAACGTCAGCCTGGGCGGTCGCTATTCGAATTACAATGTGACCGGCGATGTGTGGACCTACAAGGCCGAAGGCGAATGGTCGCCGGTCCGGATGCTGCTCATCCGTGGCGGCTATCAGCGGGCCGTGCGCGCGCCCAATATCGGCGAGTTGTTCAGCTCGCCGACCGGCGCGCAGGTGCAGATCGGCAACCCGCCCACTTCGGGCGACCCCTGCGACGTGCGCAGCGTGTCGCGGAGCGGCTCGAACGGATCGCAGGTCCGAGCGCTGTGCATCGCAACCGGCGTGCCGACCAGCCTGGTCGACAGCTACAACTTCACCACGGTGGCGATCCCTGTCACCAACACCGGCAATCTGGCGCTGACCCCCGAAAAGGCCTCGACCAAGACGCTGGGCGCGGTGCTGCGGCCCGAATTCGCGTCGCCGGTCTTCAACAGCCTGTCCTTCTCGGTCGACTATTACGACATTTCGATCCGCGACGTGATCTCGACGGTGGCGGGCAATACCGCACTCGCCAAATGCTATAACCAGGACGGCAGCAACCCGAGCTACAGCGCGACCAACACTTTCTGTCAGCTGATCTCGCGCGATAATACCGGCGGCATCGCCAATGTCTCGCTGCCCTATCTCAACCTGGGCGGGCTGAAGACCAGCGGCATCGACTTCCAGCTCGACTGGGCCGTGCCGCTGGGTTCGCTGGGCAGCCTGGGCGAGGGGCGCTTCACGCTCAACTCGGTCGTCAGCTATCTGGGCAGCTATCAGATCAAGAACTTCTCGACGGATGCGTTCCAAGAGTTCCGGGGCACGATCGACGCCACCAATGCGCTGCCGCTGCCGCGCTGGCGGTACACGACGACGGGCAATCTGACGCTTGGCGATGTCGACTTCGGGCTTCGCTGGCGCCATCTGAACGCGATGCGCGACGTCACGGCGGTGATCCGCCCGGCAAGCCCCGCGCCCGGCGTGCCCGCCTATGACCTGTTCGACCTGACCGCCCGGGTTCGCGTGAACGACGCCTATCAGTTCCGGTTCGGCGTCACCAATCTGTTCGACAAGGCCCCGCTGGTGATCGCGGGCACCCCGGGCAACACGCTGCCGGGCACGTATGACGTCCTGGGCCGGTCCTTCTATGTCGGCTTCAAGGCGCGGTTCTGATGTGCTGTCGGCCCGCCTGTTCGCAGGCGGGCCGATGCGTTCGGGGAAGACGATGTGGGTAGCGACGCGATGCCGCTCGGCAAGGTGATCCTCCACGCGCGGCTCACCCAAGGCACCCAGCCGGATATGCCCCGACCGTTCTTTAATATCTCAGATACCCTGACCGGAATCGAAACGAGGTCGACTCGCTCCTATCCCGCACCGGACGTCGCGAGCTCCGCCACCATGGGCGCGCTACCCAGCGCAGCGATTTCCTCCGCGTCGCCGAGCATCAGTCCGACGCGCTGATGCAGTCCGGTGGGCCGGATATCAAGGATCCGCGTCTCGCCATCGGATGCCGCGCCGCCCGCCTGTTCGATCAGATAGCTCATAGGATTGGCCTCGTACATCAGCCGAAGCCGGGCCTGGCCAGTGCGGTCGTCGCGGGGGTAGAGGAACGTGCCGCCGCGCTTCAGGATGCGGTGGACGTCGGCCACCATCGATCCGGTCCAACGCATCGAATAGTCCCGGCCGCAGGGGCCCTCGGTTCCGGTGACCCGGTCGTCGACGAAGCGAGCGACCACGTCGGACCATTGCCGCCGCCGCGCCACGTTGATCGCGAATTCGGGCGTACCGCCGGGCATCCGGATCGGTCCGTCGGTCAGGTTCCAGGCCCCCACTTCGCGGTCCAGGGTGAACTCGTACACGCCGGTGCCGATTGAGAGGATCAGCAGCGTCTGCGGCCCGTAAATGGCATAGCCCGCCGCCACCTGCTCCGAACCGGGTTGAAGGAAATCCTCCTCACCGATCTCACGCCCGGCGGCATTCGCCGGGGCCTTCAGCACCGAGAAGATGGTGCCGACCGACAGGCAGACATCGATGTTGCTCGACCCGTCAATAGGATCGAACAGTAACAGATACTCCCCCTTGGGATAGCGGTTGGGGATGCGGTGGATCGTCTCCATCTCCTCCGACGCCATCGCCGCCAGATGGCCGCCCCATTCATTGGCATCGAGCAGGAAATCGTTGGCGATGACATCCAGCTTCTTCTGGACTTCGCCCTGCACATTCTCGCTGCCGAGCGACCCCAGGACCTCACCCAACGCCCCCTTCGACACGGCATGGCCGACCGTCTTGCAGGCGCGCGCCACAGTCTCGATCAGCAGGCGCAATTCGCCGGGCAGTTGCGCAGGCCCCCGCTGCTGTTCGATCAGGAAGCGCGTGAGCGACATTCGTGGCATCATGGTCAGGCTCCAGTCTCGGTGGAGAAGAAAGAAGATGTAGGATTGGGGCTGCCCGGTTCGCTGGAGCCGCGGGCGACCAAGCGCCCCGCGAGCACCACCTTGCGAACCGCGGCATCGGCATGGTCGAGCCGGTCCATCAGCATCGCCATGGCGGTGCGGCCGATCTCCTCGACCGGCTGTTCGATCACCGACAGGCCGCCGCCGACCAGGTCCATCCACCCCTCATTGTCGAACCCGGCCAGCGCCATGTCGTTCGGCACCGACAGGCCGAGCCCGTGCAAGGTGCGCAGGATCGCCATCGAGGCGACGCCGTTGCTGGCGATCAGCGCCTCGGGCCGGTCCGGCCGTGCCAGCAGATCGGTGACGATGCGCGCGACCTCGCCATCGCCATGCGGCACCGCGATCGCCTCGCCCGCCAGGCCCAGCCGTTGCACGGTCGCCTCGAAGCCCGCGCGGCGCTCCTCGCCGGTGCTGCTGGACGCGCCGAACAGCCCCGCGATGCGGCGAAAGCCGCGCGCATGCAGATGCTCGACCAGGATCGCCGCCATCGCCGCATTGTCGAGCACGACGCAGTCATGCGCGATGCCGGGCGTGGCGCGGTCGATCAGGATCATGGGATAGTCCGGCTTCGTCTTGGCGAGCGTCGCCAGTCCTTGCCGGGTGGGGGCCAGGATGACGCCGGTTACCCGTTCCTCCTGCATGAGTTGCAGGTACATGGCCTCGCGCGCGGCATCCTCATCGGTGTTGCACAGGATCACCCTCAGGCCATTCTCATAGGCCAGGTTTTCGATCGCGCGCGATACGGCGGTGAAGAAGGGGTTGCGGATATCCGCGACGATCAGCCCGATCGTGTTGGTGTGCCGCGACCGTAGCCGCCGCGCGGCGAGGTTGGGCCGATAGCCGGTCGAGCGCACCGCCGCGAGCACGCGGTCGCGCATCGCCTCGTCGACATTGCGGCCGCCGAGTACGCGCGATACGGTCGCGGTGGAGACGTTGGCGACCCGTGCCACATCCTTGATGCCGACGGTCATGGAAAACGTTCTCTCCTCTCCTTGGCGCTGTCTCGCGTCGCTTTCCCTGTGCTTCTGCCTGCTGGGCCGATTTCTGGCAAGAACTATTGACTTCAATTTGAGAAAACGTTTTCTAATAGCGCAAGCGACGAGCAGATTCGCGCCGGAGAGGCCAGAGACATGTCTACCCCCGTTCCATCCCCTGCCATTCGCGCGGACCTGATCCGGCTCGCGGCGACGGCGACCGACAAGAATGATGCGATCCGCCAGGCGGGGCAGTTGCTCGTCGCGGCGGGCTGTGTCGGGTCGGGCTATGAGAACAGCATGATCGCGCGCGAGGGCGTGGCGAACACCTATCTGGGCGCCGGCGTGGCGATCCCGCACGGCCTGGGCGAGGACAAGGGGCTGGTCCGCGCCGACGGGATCGCGGTCCTACAATTCGTCGACGGGATCGAGTGGAATCCCGGCCAGATCGCGCATCTGGTCGTCGGCATCGCCGCCAGTTCGGACAGCCATATCGCGATCCTGCGCCGCTTGACCCGCCTGATCCAGGACGAAGCGCGGCTGCACCAGCTGGCGACCACCGACGATCCCTCGCTGATCATCGCGGCGCTGCAGGACGATGCGGTGGACCAGAACCGCGCCCGCCTGCCCGCCGAGGATCTGGACGAGCGGGTGACGTGGACCGTCGATTATCCGACCGGCCTGCACGCGCGCCCCGCCGCCGCCTGGTCGGAAGCGGCCAAGGCGCTGCCCGTCGCCCTGCGGGTCCGCCACGGGGCGGAGGCCGCCGATCCGCGCAGCCTGGTCGCGCTGCTCCAGCTCGGGCTGAAGGCGGGGGACACGGTCACCCTCTCGGCCTCGGGGCCCGGCGCGCGCGTCGCGCTGGACAGTTTCCACGGCACGATCACGCGCCTCACCGGCCGCGAACAGGCCGAGGCCGCGCGCGCCGCGCAAAAGGCCGCCGCCGCCGTGCCGGTGCAGGGTTGGAAGCCGGTCGGCACGCCCGCGATGATCGCCGGCGTCGCCGCCAGTCCCGGCCTCGCGATCGGCAAGGTCCATGTTCTCGCCTCGGCCGAGCTGGAGGTGGTCGACCATCCCGTCGATCTCGCGACCGGCGGCGCGCTGCTGGAGGGCGCGCTGGTCCGCACCCGCGCGCAGATGCAGGGCCTGATCGACGATACCACGCGCCGCCTGGGTGCGGGCGATGCCGCGATCTTCAAGGCGCAGGCGACACTGCTCGACGATACCGACCTGATCACCCTCACCTGCCAGTTGATGGTGGAGGGTCATGGCGTCGCCTGGGCCTGGCATCAGGCGATCGAGCGCATGGCGGGGCAATTGTCGGCGCTGGGCAATCCGGTGCTCGCCGCGCGGTCGGCCGATCTTCGTGACATCGGGCGGCGCGTACTGGCCCAGATCGATCCGGGTCTGGGACTGGGTACACTGGACGATTTGCCCGATGCGCCGTGCATTCTGGTCGCGGGCGATCTCGCGCCGTCGGACACGGCGGCGCTCGACACGAACCGCGTCGCGGGCATCGCCACCGCGCTCGGCGGCCCCACCTCACACAGCGCGATCCTCGCCCGCACGCTCGGCCTGCCCTCGGTGGTCGCGGGGGGCGCGGACCTGTTGTCGCAGGCGGCGGGGACGGTCGCGATCGTCGATGGCGACACGGGGCGAGTCTGGCTCGATCCCAGCGAAGCCGACCTCGCTTCCGCACGCGAATGGATCGCCGCGATCGCCGCGCGCCGCGCCGCCGAGGAGGCCGAGCGCAGCCGCCCGGCGGTGACCCGCGACGGCCATAGCGTCGCGATCGCCGCCAATGTGAACCGCCCCGACCAGGTCGCCGAGGCGCTGGCGCAGGGCGGCGAAGGCGTCGGCCTGATGCGCACCGAATTCCTGTTCCTCGAACGCGGCGACAGCCCCAGCGAGGACGAGCAATATGCGGTCTATCGCGCGATGATCGACGCGCTGGACGGTCGCCCGCTGATCGTCCGCACGCTAGACATCGGCGGCGACAAGCAGGTGCCGCATCTTCATCTGCCCAAGGAGGAGAACCCGTTCTTGGGCGTGCGCGGCGCGCGGCTGCTGCTGCGCCGCCCCGACCTGCTGGAGCCGCAGCTGCGGGCGCTCTACCGGGCGGCGAAGGACGCCAATAAACAGGGGGGCGACCTGTCGATCATGTTCCCGATGATCACCTCGGTCGCCGAGCTGCTGACCTTGCGCGAACGGTGCGAGGCGGTGCGCGTGGCGCTCGACGCGCCGGTGGTGCCGGTCGGCATCATGATCGAGGTGCCCGCCGCCGCCGTCCAGGCCCATGCGCTGGCCAAGCACGCCGATTTCTTCTCGGTCGGCACCAACGACCTGACCCAATATGCGCTGGCCATCGACCGGCAGAATCCCGAGCTGGCGAGCGAGGCGGACTCGATGCACCCTGCCGTGCTGCGGCTGATCGCGATGACGGTGGAGGGCGCGCGGCGGCACGGTCGCTGGGTCGGGGTGTGCGGCGGGCTGGCGGGCGATCCGTTCGGCGCGGCGCTGCTGACTGGCCTCGGCGTCACCGAATTGTCGATGACCCCGCGCGACCTGCCCGCCGTCAAGGCGCGGCTGCGCGCGAGCGAGCTGCCCGCGCTCCAGGCGCTCGCCGCCCGCGCGCTGGCGGTGGAGAGCGCCGCCGATGTACGCGCGCTCGATATCGCGCCGGTAGCGCAAATGCCCGAAAGGAGCGCCGCGTGATGCGGATCGCCACCGTCACCTTCAACCCCGCCATCGACCAGACGATCACGCTCGACCGGCTGGTGCCGGGTGACGTGCACCGCGCCCGCGCGATCCGCCAGGATGCGGGCGGCAAGGGCGTCAACGTCGCGAGCTGCCTGGCCGACTGGGGCGCGCCGGTCAGCGTCTTCGGCCTGCTCGGCCAAGGCAATGCGGCGCTGTTCGAGGCGCTGTTCGCCGAGAAGGCGATCGACGACCGCTTCGTCCGCATCGCCGGCGACACGCGCGTCAACATGAAGATCGTCGACGATGCCGACACCACCGACATCAACATGAGCGGCCCGGTGGTCGGCGACGCCGATGTCGCGCAAGTGACCCGGGCGGTCACGGATTTCGCGGGCGAGGACGCGCTGATCGTCCTGTCGGGCAGCCTGCCGCCCGGCTGCGACCCGATCCTCTATGCCGAGATGGTCGCCGCACTGACCGCGCGCGGCGCGCGGGTGCTGCTCGACACCAGCGGCGCGCCGCTGACCCAGGCCTTGCGCGGCGAGGTGCTGCCCGGGATCGTCAAGCCCAATCGCCGCGAACTGGCCGCCTGGGCCGATATGTCGCTCGACAGCATGGCCGATGTCGTGGCCTGCGCCACCGCGCTGCACCGGCGCGGCGTCGCGCTGGTGGTGGTGTCGATGGGCGGGGAGGGCGCGCTGTTCGTGTCGGAGGAGGGGGCGCTGGTCGCGCACCTGCCCGCCGGGCCGCTCGCCAGCACGGTGGGCGCGGGCGACGCGATGGTCGCGGGGCTGGCCGCCGGCATCGCCGAGGGCGCGGGGCTGGAGCGGATCGCGCGCCTGTCCACCGCCTTCGCCGTCGCCAAGCTGGGCCGGCCGGGGCCGCATCTGCCCGATCTGGCGACGATCGACGCGCTGGCCGCGCAAGTGACGATCAGCGGAGCCGGAATCACCGGCCCGTCCATGGTGGGAGAGAAGGCATGAAGAGGCTGTTGGCGATCGTCGATGCCGGCGAGGCGGGCGTCACCGGCGTGCTCGCGGGCGAGGCACTGCGCCGCGCAGCGCGCGATGCGGGTCGGTCGATCGAGATCGAGCTGCGCACCGGGCAGGGCGTGGTCAACCCGGTATCGGCCGGGGCCGGCGACACGCTGCTGTTCGTGGGCGCGGAGGGCAGCGCCGATGCGGCGACCCGCGCGCGCGCCGACCGCTTGCTGACGCTGGAGGCGGTGCTCGCCGACCCGGCCGCCGCGCTGGCGGTCGGCGAGACGCCCCGCGCCGCGACGAAGAAGATCGTCGCGATCACCTCCTGTCCCACCGGCATCGCGCATACCTTCATGGCGGCCGAGGGGTTGCAGGAGGGGGCGCGGCAGCTCGGTTATGACATCCATGTCGAGACGCAAGGCTCGGTCGGTGCAGGCAATCCGCTGACGCCCGAGCAGATCGCCGAGGCCGATGTGGTGATCATCGCCGCCGACCGCGAGGTCGACCGGGCGCGCTTCGCCGGCAAGCGGGTGCTGGCCAGCAACACCAAGCCCGCCATCACCGGCGGCGCGGCGCTGATCGAACGGGCGCTGGCGGAGGCCAAGGTGCAGGGCGGCGGGGCGGCCACCACCAGCTCGCCCGAGGCGACCGAGCGCGCCGGCCCGTACAAGCATCTGATGACCGGCGTGTCGTTCATGCTGCCCTTCGTGGTGGCGGGCGGGTTGCTGATCGCGCTCGCCTTCGCGCTGGGCGGCATCCACGCCAATGACGAGGCGGCCAAGGGCACGC
This sequence comes from Sphingomonas sp. GM_Shp_1, assembly GCF_026540895.1. Classification (GTDB taxonomy): domain Bacteria; phylum Pseudomonadota; class Alphaproteobacteria; order Sphingomonadales; family Sphingomonadaceae; genus Sphingomonas. The sequence goes on from NZ_JALNUR010000003.1 coordinate 20,596, forward strand.
TCGCCTATGCGCTGTTCACGATCGGGGCCAAGGCCGGCTTCGCGCTGATGGTGCCGGCGCTGGCCGGTTATATCGCCTATTCGGTCGCGGACCGGCCCGGCATCGCGCCGGGCATGATCGGCGGGATGCTGGCGAGCAGCCTGGGCGCGGGCTTTCTGGGCGGCATCGCGGCGGGGTTCATCGCCGGCTACGGGGTCGACGCGCTCAACCGCGTGATCCGGCTGCCGAAGAACCTGCAGGGCCTGAAGCCGGTGCTGATCCTGCCGCTGCTCGGCACGCTGCTGACCGGCCTGTTGATGATCTATGCGGTCGGCACGCCGGTCGCCGCCGTGCTGTCCTTCCTGACCGAATGGCTGCGCGGGATGCAGGGGTCGAACGCGGTGCTGCTCGGCCTGATCCTGGGCGGGATGATGGCGTTCGACATGGGCGGGCCGGTCAACAAGGCGGCCTATGCCTTTTCGGTCGGGCTGGTCGCGAGCCAGGTCTATACGCCGATGGCGGCGACCATGGCGGCGGGCATGACCCCGCCGCTCGCCATCGCGCTGGCGACCCGGCTGTTTGCCAACCGCTTCACCGCCGACGAGCGCGAGGCGGGCGCGGCGGCGGCGGTGCTGGGCCTGGCCTTCATCAGCGAGGGCGCGATCCCGTTCGCGGCGCGCGATCCGCTCCGGGTGATCCCGGCGCTGATGGCGGGATCGGCGACCACGGGCGCGATCGCGATGGTCGCGGGCGTCGAGTTGCGGGTGCCGCATGGCGGCATCTTCGTCCTGCCGATCCCCGGCGCGGTCACGCATCTGGCCGCCTATGTCGCGGCCCTTGTCGCCGGGGTGGTGGTCAGCGCGCTGCTCGTCGGCCTGCTGAAACGCCCGGTGGTGCAAGGCTGACATCTACGGCCTTCGGGCCGGACGAGAGTTTTCCAAGAGGGGAAATGTCATGGCTGGAGTGAAGAGCCTCGCGGCGATCGCCGCGCTGGGCATGGGAATGGCCGCGTCCGGTGCGCGAGCCGAAGACGTGCCGCCGGCGACGGGGCCTGCGTCACCCCAGGTATCGCGTCAGGCGACCAAGACCGTGCCGCTGGTGCTGGGCCAGAAGAAGAAGGGAGTCGAGACCTATCAGCCGCTGGCCGATCAGGGCATCACCCTGGCGCTCAACTATACCGGCGAGGCCGCAGCGAACGCGACCGGCGGCTTCGCCCGCAAGTCCGCCTATACCGGGCAGATCTATGTCGGCGCGGATCTCGATTTCGAGCGGATCGCCGGAATCGCGGGCGGCGGCCTCCACGTCGCGGTCACCAACCGCCATGGCAAGAGCCTGTCGCAGATCGCGATCGGCAACAACACCTCGGTCCAGGAGGTCTGGGGCACGCAGAACACCCATCTCGCCATCCTGACCTGGGAACAGAAGCTGTTCGGCAATGCGCTCGACATCGAGGCGGGCAAGAGCCAGGCGAACATCCATTTCCTGAACTTACCCTATTATTGCCATTTCCAGACCAACTCGGCCTGTGGCAATCCGACCTTCGTCTTCAAGAACAGCAACTTCACCTATTTCCCGGCGTCGAGCTGGATGGCCAGGGCCAAGCTGACGATCGCCGATCGCTGGTTCGCCCATGCCGGCATCTATGAGGTCAATCCCAACCGCAAGCGCCCCGACGACAATGGGTTCAGCCTGAGCTTCAAGGGCGGCACCGGCTTCGTCATACCCTATGAACTGGGCTATGCGTCGGACTTCAAGACCGACCGGCTGCCGCGCCATTATATTCTGGGTGGCTGGATCGACCGGGGCGACTATGCCGATCCGCTGCGCGACACCCAAGGCGGCATCGCCATCCTGAGCGGACGGCCCGCTGCGACGCTCAAAGGCCGCAGCGGCCTCTATGTCCGGTTCGACCAGATGCTGACCCGGCCGGACATGAATTCGCATCGCGGGCTGGGCGTGTTCGGCGTGGCGATGACCAATCTGTCCGGGCGGGTCGAGGAGCGCCATTTCCTGGAACTGGGTCTGCTCCAGACCGGCACTTTCGCGGGCCGCGATCAGGACACGATCGGCTTCGTCATCAACCAGCAGAGCTTTTCCGACCTGGCGATGGCGCGAATGCGTGCGGCCCGGCTGGCGGCGGGTGGCGACGGCAACATCCGGCGCAACCAGTATATGATGGAACTGGCCTATGGCGCCCAGATCGGGCCCGCCGTCCGCGTCTCGCCCAACATCCAGTATATCCTCCACCCCGACCAGACCGGGATGCCCTTCCGCCGGACGAACATCCCCAATGCCCTGGTCTTCGGGTTCAAATTCACCATCGACGCGCCCACCCTCATCGCCGCCGCCCGCCGGTGAGGATCGCATGGCGCGCCGAAGACCCACCGGCGGCTAGCAAGGGATCAGGCTTTCGCGGAACAGGCCCAGCGCCACGCGGTTGCCGATCCGGAACCGGTCCCGCCGTGGCGATCTGACGAAGTATCTCCTTCGCCCGACGCTGGTGGACGCGCCGTCCCGCGCGCAGCGAATGGGCCGTGTTTCGCTGGCGCGCCCTCCTTGTCGTCATAACAAGCATCGGATTGATTTCGGCGTTGCTGGGACGCCATCAGGTGCTGGACAGAGGTCGGCGGATGTGAAACCTTTGTCATAAGAAAGGGGCGGGAGAGGCTGCGTAATTCTGTCGGGGGATGGGCAGTGGACAGCAGCGATCGTGCGAAACTGGCGTGGTTCAAACGGGAGATCCTGCCGCATGAGGCGGCGTTGCGCGCGCGCCTGCGGCGCAGCTTCGTGCAGCCCAGCGATCCGGCGTCCGACGTCGACGACTGTGTCGCGGAAATACTGACGCGCGTCTATGCTTCGCCCGGCTGGCGCAATGTCGGCCATGGTCGCGCGCATCTGTTCACCGTCGCGCGCAACCTGATGATCGACCGGGCCCGACGCGTCCGCGTGGTCGCATTCCACACCCTGACCGAGGCCGACCTGCTCCAGCACAGCCACGAACCCGAAGCGGCGCTGTGCGCGCGCGACGCGCTCCGCCGCGTCGAAAGCGCCTTGCAGACCTTGCCGCGCCAGTGTCGTACGGCATTCGTGCAGCGCCGCGTGCACGGAAAGTCGGTAGCCGAGATAGCGGATACGATGGGCTTATCCGTTTCCACCGTAGAGAAGCATCTGGTAAAGGCCGTGCGATTGATGATGCACGCCATGGCCGAGGATGGGGAACAGTCGGGTGGAGTGCGCGACCACGATGCGAAGCCAGATCGAGGCGAAGGCCGCCCAATTCGTCATCGCGCTGGATCAGAGTGACGATCCGGCACTTCGGCGCGAAGTAGATGCATGGATCGCCGCCGATCCGCGTCACGCGGTGGCCTTTGCACGGGCCGAATGCGCCTGGGAGGCTGGCGCGCTGCTCGACCCGGCGCGTACGCTGGCCCTGGAAGGCGATACCCCGGAACCGGCTCCTACCCCTGCGGTATCGGTCGCGGCACCGGTGCGGCACGGGTTCACCCGACGGCAGGCCCTGGCTTCCGGGGCGCTGGCGGCATCGGTGGCGGCGCTCGTCGGCTGGGCGGGCCTGCGCGAGCGCGGGACGCGCTACGAAACCGGGGTCGGGCAGGTGCGGGAGATCGCGCTCGCCGACGGATCGCGCCTCCACCTCAACACCAATTCCGCGGTGCTCGTCCGCTTCGAGGCGGACCGGCGCGCCCTGCAACTGCTGCGCGGCGAGGCCTATTTCAATGTGGCGCATGATATTCGACGCCCGTTCGAGGTGGAGGCACAGGGCACCGTCTTCCGGGCCCTGGGCACGGCGTTCGACGTGCGGCTGGAGGAGCGCGCGGTCGAGCTGACGGTGACGAAGGGTGTCGTCGGCATGCGCGCGGCGACCGGTCCCGCAGCGGCGATGCGGCGCGTCCCGGCGGGCGGCGGCGCCGTGGTGCAGGCGCATGCGATGGGCGTGACGACGCTGGATCCGGGATCGATCAGCCAGCGGGTGGCGTGGCGCGACGGCATGATCGAATTCGATGGCGACACGCTCGAGCACGCGGTCGCCGAGTTCAACCGCTACCGTGTGCGCCCGATCATCGTCGGGGATCCGCGTGTCGGTCGCCTCCAGATCGGCGGCCGCTTCCGCTTCGATGAGTCGCGCCTGTTCCTCGACGGCCTGGCCGAACGCCTGCCCGTGCGCGTGCTGACCAACGCCGATGGATCGGTGCTGCTGCTCTCGCACACGGAGGGCGCTACCGAACAGCTCCGGTAGGCGGCAGCGGGAATGATCCCCGCCGCCGCCGCGCTCGTCACGCCATGATCTTGTCGAGTGCCTGACAGAAGTGCCGCATCTCCGCCATCGATCCGATGGTGATGCGGCTGACGGTGGGCCAGATCGGCCAGGACCGACCGATTTCCACGGACTGCGCACGGAAGGCGGCCTGCATGTCCTTCGCGGGTTTCGTCTGCCAATCGATCATGAACATGTTGCTGTCGGTCCGCTTGAAGGCGACGCCGCGCTTGGTGAGGTGGGCGAGCGTCATCGCGCGTGCCTGTTCCATCGTCTTGCGCCGGGCGATGATCTGGTCCGTCGCCTTCAGGCTGGCCGTCCCGCAGGCGACCGTCGTGACGGGCAGAGCGCCCGATTGCATGCCGCCGTCATAGCGCATCATCTTTTCGATATTGGCCGGGTTCGTCATGATGAAGCCCAGCCGCAGGCCCGCCATGCCGAACAGCTTGGAGAAGGTGCGCAGGACGATCACGTCGGGATACTTGGTCGCCATATAGGACGCGACCGGTACGCCGGCGAAATGGGTATAGGCCTCGTCGATCAGGACCATCGTGCCGGCGGGCTTGTTGGCGATCAGCCATTCGATGTCCGCAAGCGGCGTCACCGTCCCGGTCGGGTTGTTGGGCGAACAAATGTAGATCAGGCCGGGGTTGGGATCGGCGGCCAGCATCGCCTTGACGTCGTGCGTCAGGTTCGGCGTCAGCGGCACCGCCTTGACCGGTGCGCCGAGCCATGTCGCGGTGCGACCGGCGAGTTCGAACGTCGGGTCGGCGGTGACGAGGCCGCGGGTCGGCGAGCAGAAGGTGACGACCGCGCGCGACAGCGGATCGCTGGACCCCGGCCAGGGCGCGATATGGTCCTCCGGCACGTTCTCGACCGCCGCGATGGTGCGCACGAAACTGGGGCGGATCGCGTTCGGTTCGTACCGGTTGCCCAGGGCGATGGCATCGGCGGCGGCCTTCTGTCCGGGTGCCAGCGGGCCGGTCCAGCATTCGTTCGCGCCGATACGGGTCTTCGCGGTCGGCGCGGGATCGGGCTTGCCGCCCGACGCCCAGGCCGGACGCCCAAGCGTGGCCGATGCCAGGGCACCCACGCCAAAAAACGCTCCGATCCGCGCCAGATCGCGCCGCGCATAGCCGCGCGTCAGCAAATCGTCGCACCCGTCCTCGGTCAAGGTCGCGCGAGAGGCGGTCGGGGCGGAAAGATCGGTCATCATAATCTCCAGTCTGGCAGGCAGGTCGGTGCGACGGATGGGCGGGTCGGTTCAGGTGGAAGGGTCGGTGGCGGCCGGAGACGGCTTCTCGCGACGGCTGCCAAACGTCGTGCCTGTTGCTCCTCCGGATTGGTCGTCGAGTGCGGAAAGCGACATTGCAGCCATAAGGGCCTTCGTCTCCTTGCGAGCGGGCGCGCCGCCGGCCGGTCGAACGACATGGCGGAGGCAGTTACCCGTTTGTACGAATGTCGGCGAAAAATCCGCCAGCCAAATTGCAGGAAAATTTCGCGTTAGGTGAGGCACATCGATCGAGTGGTGTTCCAGATTACCGAAGACGACAGGAAATTACCGAAGGCCATGGCGGGTTTCCCGGCATCGTTGGACCAACGGACAGCCCGCCCAGCGAAGGCCGGGTGATGCGAGTGGATTGGACCGTCAAGGAGACGGCCGTCGAGCGCCTGCACGATGAGAGACCTGATCCCCACTGCGCGCGCCTCGCCAACTTCGCGCCCGCCAAAGATTTTCCCGGCGGCTCAAGGCGCTCCTCAGTCTTACGCCCTGTAAATACATTGCCTTAGAGCCGCGTCCATTGTCAGCGTGCTCCTCCAAATGCCGGGACACAGGACCCAAAAGTGCGCGAGCCGTGACCGCCTTTCCGCTGTGGCGGCGATGCAACACCCCCGTTTTAAACAGGACGTCACTTGACATGAAAGCGACGACTACATTTAGTATACGAAATACACGACTTGGGGGCAAGTGACATGATCTATCGTAAAAAGGCGATGCGCGCGGCGTTGATGCTGGGTTGTGCGTGTTTTGCGCAGCAATTGTGCGCGCAAACTCAATCTCGTACGGCGACGGACACGCAAACGCAGAGCGATGACGGGGATAGCGCCGGGGAAGTGCTGGTCACGGGCTCACGCATTCGTCGCGATCCAAAGGACAGTCCTTCGCCTGTCGCGGTCGTTACCGCCGCCGAAATCCGCTCGGTGGGATCGCAGCAGATCACCGATGTCGTGAACCAGCTTCCAGCCTTGGCCATCACCCAGACCAATCAGACCAGCAACTTGGCGGGCAATGCGGGCATCAACGCACTTGATTTGCGCGGCATGGGGACGCAGCGCACGCTGGTACTGGTCGACGGCCATCGTCAGGTGCCCGCCATCCCCGGCACCTCGGCGGTCGATCTCAGCAACATTCCGTCCAGCCTGGTCGAGCGGGTTGAGGTCGTGACCGGCGGCGCATCGGCACTCTACGGCGCGGACGCGGTCGCAGGCGTGGCCAATTTCATACTGAAGAAGAATTATCAGGGCCTGGAATCGAACGTCCGCTACAATGCGTCGACGCGCGATGACATGAACCAATATGGGTTCGACCTGCTGGCAGGCACCAATTTCGCCGACAGCCGCGGCAACGTTACCTTCTACGCCTTTTACGACAACCAGCCGGAGGGGGTCGACGGCTCCCAACGTCCATGGACCGCGCAGGGCTATCCCTTTTACGGCAAGACCAAGACCGCGACCAAGAACACCATCTATGATGGTGTCTACAACATCTACTCGTCCAACTCGGCGCAACTCATCCTCAACAACCAGCTCTATGCCGTCGCGGCGAACGGCGCGCTGCGCGCGCCCAATCTGGGGCCGCAGGGTTTCCTCAATCCGCAGTCGGTCAACATGGCCAATACCAGCGAAGCGCTGGGCACGCTGCTGGCGGGCGAGGGCAGCGAATATCATGGCCGCTATGACGGCTGGCTGTTGTCGGTCCCATCGGAGCGCTTCTCGACCCGCGTCGCCAGCCATTATGACTTCAGCGAGGCGTTCAAGCTGTTTGGCAATGTCAGCTTTGCTCGCAACTTCTCGACCGCCGCCTATGCGCCGCTGACCGGCTTCGGCTATGACGCCGTCCCGGCTGACAGCCCCTATATCACGTCGCAGATGCGTGCGGCGGCGGGGGGTACGATCCCGGAGGGCGGCGTCAATTTCGCCCGGCGTGTCCTTGAGGTCGGCACGCCCGAAACCCAGTATCGCCGCAAAATGCTCCAGGCGGTGGCCGGGGCCGAGGGCGATTTCCGCCTGCTGGCCCACAATTGGAACTATACCGCTTATTATTCCTATGGCCGGTCCGAACAGCAGGTTCGCGATTTCAACGCAACCTCCTATGCCCGCTGGTATCAGGGGCTCGACTCGACCGCCGATGCAAGCGGCAACCCGGTCTGCCGCAGCACCCTGACCAGCCCGAACGACGGCTGTGTGCCGATCAATCCGTTCGTCACGCTGACCCAGCCGATGATCAACTATATCCAGTACACGTCGAGCTGGGCGAAGTCGGTCATGACCCAGCAGGTCGCATCCGGCTATATCTCGGGTGGGTTGTTCGATCTGCCGGGCGGTCCGGTGCAGGCGGTGATCGGCGCCGAATATCGCAAGGAGCGCAACGATATCGGCGTGGCGGCGGAGTACAACGCCGACAGCCCACGCTACGACCCGACGCTGGGCGTGACGCAGATGCCGCTGGTCGGCAATTACAGCGTCAAGGAGGCATATGGTGAACTCCACGCCCCGATCCTGCGCTCGACCCCGTTTTTCGACAGCCTGTCGGTCGATGGCGCGGTGCGCCTGTCCGACTACAGTACGGCGGGTCGCACCACGACCTGGAAACTGGGCGGCGAGTGGGCACCGATCCGCGACATCCGCTTCCGCGCGACCTATGGTCAGGCGGTGCGCGCACCCAATATCGGCGAGCTTTTCACCGCAAGCAGCATCGGCGGCATGTGGGTCACCGACCCATGCAACGCCTATAACCTTACCAACCGCATCACCCGGACGCAGTATACCGCACCCAACTGCGCCGCGATCAAACCGTCGGACCTGAGCAACTACTGGATTTATCGCGATATCATCTCGAAGGGTAATCTGGCGCTGAAGCCGGAAACCGCTCGGACGCTGACCGTCGGCGCGGTGATCCAACCTCGCTTCATCCATGGCCTTTCACTGACCGTCGATTATTACGATATCGACCTGCGCAACGCGATCGACGCTTTCGGTGCGCAGACCATCATCGACAAGTGCGTCGACCAGCCGAGCCTGACCAACGTTTTCTGCGAGCTGGTCACCCGCGATGCCGGCAACAACATCAAGTCGGTCGTCACGCAGAAACTGAACCTGGCACAATATCTGACGCGGGGCCTGGACTTCGGGTTGAACTATGCGACCGATCTGGAACGGCTGGGCTTTGGCGCGGGCGCTGGCAACCTGTCGATCAACGCCAACTACACCAGGCTGCTCAACCGTCGCTATACGCTGGACCCAAGCGATCCGAACACCGTCACCGAATATCGCGGTGTGTTCGGCAGCCCGACATGGAAGGGCGTGATCCGCACCACCTATTCGCAGGAAAATTGGGGCACGACCTGGACCCTGCGCCACTTCTCGCCGATGAAGGCTGCGACCACGATCACTGCGGAAAAATACGACCCGGTGTTTACGCCGAACGTCTTCTACAACGACTTTTTCGCCTGGGTCCGCCTGAACAAGAATATGGAACTGTCGGGCGGCCTCAACAACGCCTTCGACCGCAAGCCCCCGCGCATTCCGGGTGCCGAGGCGGGCGGCGCCAATTTCGAACTGAGCTATCAGGCAGGCGTCTATGACGTGATCGGGCGGACGTTCTTCGTCGGGCTACGTTTCACACGATAATCTTGCCTTGTACACGGGGGGGGGGGATCGATACCGGTCGATACCCCCTTTCATGCCGTTCGATGGCCAGTTGCGTCGGGACATAGGGAATTTCCTTCTTTCCCGTTATTCTGGCTGGACGACAGTGCCCGCTGGAGGCGATCTACCGGCGTCCAAAGCACGTCGAAGTCTGCGCCGGAGCACAAAGCCTATCCCACCCACTGCGCGGAGTGGCGGTGACGCGTCCTGACCAGGGTGGGTAATCGCCTTCAGCCCTTGCGCCATCGTTCGATCGCCTGATCATACGCCGCCTGTGCGTCGTCGCGTATCGCCCGCAGCTTATCTTCCTCGCCGCGCTGTTGTCGCTGGAGATCGGCACGGTCGCGCTGCGCGGCTTCGACCTTTGCCTTGGCTGCGGCATCCGCCTCGCGGTGGCGTTTCATGGTGTCCTGTAGTGACCTTTCGGCCCTTTCCAGTTCCCTGGCGGATGGCTTTGGTTTCTCAGGTACAGCCTTGTTCGCGCGGGCCTTTGCAGACCGCGTTTTGCCCTTAGCTGGTCGGTCGGGGGGTAGTGCGGCGAATTGCTCCGCCTCCGAACCACGCAGGCGTCGAACGACTTCGCCGGGCCTGGCCAGCGCTTCCTTCATCAACTCCGGATCGGTGACCTCGGACGCCGCGCCCCGCGCGAAGAGATCGCGATCGCTTCCCCAGGCCCGCAATGCCGCCGCCCGGCTGGGGGCGGCCACCAGGGCGTCGTGAAAGCCGATCGCCGTGGTGAACACCTTGAGTTTCGGTGCCTTTGCCATCCAACCCTCCTTTTTCGGGCGAACTCCCATAGCCTGTCGTGCGTTGCACGGGGGCAAGGAGAACCGGCATGGCCGCACGCGCTTACTGGCAGGGACAGATCAAGCTCGCCTTGGTCTCCATCCCGGTGGAAATCTACTCCGCGACCCGCTCGGGTGCGACCGTCTCATTCAAGCAAATCCACGAGCCCAGCGGCAAGCCGATCCATTACGAAAAGGTGGTGACCGGCATCGGACCCGTGGACAAAGACGAGATCATGAAGGGCTATGAGGTAGCCAAAGGCGAATATGTGCTGTTGGAACAGGACGAGATCGACGCGGTCAAGCTGGAGAGCAAGAAGACGCTGGAGCTGACGCAATTCGTCGACGCGGACGCGGTCGACGTGCTCTATTATGAGAAGCCGTTCTTCGTGGTGCCCGCCGATGATCTGGCGAACGAGGCGTTCATCGTGCTGCGCGAGGCCCTGAAGCGAACCCGCAAGGTCGGGCTGGGACAACTGGCGCTCAGGGGGCGCGAATATGTGGTCAGCCTGAAGCCATCGGGGCGGGGCATGGTTCTGGAGACGCTGCGCTACGCCGACGAGATGGAGAAAGCCCAGGGCTATTTCCGGGAGATCCCCGATGACGAGCCCGAAGGCGAGTTGCTGGAACTGGCGGAGGCGCTGATCGACCGAAAGAGCGGGCCATTCCACCCGCAGGAATATCATGACCGCTATGTCGATGCGCTTCGCGACCTGATCGAACGCAAGCGCAAGGCCAGGGGCAAGAAGATCATCGAGGATGACGGGGAGGACAAGGCGACCAAGGGCAGCAATGTCGTCGACCTGATGGCCGCTCTGCGTCAGTCGATGGGCGGCAAGGGCGGAGCATCATCGGCGAAGAAACCCGCGCAGAAGAAGCCGGTGGCGAAGAAGCCGGCGTCCGGCAAGTCGACCAGGCATGTGGGGAAGAAACGTGCCTAAGCGCGCAAACAAGGCGGAATCGCCCCTGCTCGCGACCTATAACGCCAAGCGGGACTTCGCGCGTACCGCCGAGCCAGCAGGGACGCTGGAGCCCGGGCATGGCAACCTCTTCATGGTCCAGAAGCATGACGCCACCCGTTTGCACTGGGACTTCCGACTGGAAATGGATGGCGTGCTGAAGAGCTGGGCCGTGACCCGCGGCCCCAGCCTCGATCCCGCCGAGAAGCGGCTGGCGGTCCGCACCGAGGATCATCCGCTGTCCTATGCGACCTTCGAGGGTACGATCCCCGCCGGTGAATATGGCGGCGGCACGGTGATGCTATGGGATCGCGGCACCTGGTCGCCGGTCGCGGGCAAGTCCGCGTCGGACATCGACAGCGGCCACCTCCACTTCGTGCTGCATGGTGAGCGGATGCGGGGCGAATGGATGCTCATCCGCCTGAAGCCGCGCGGCAAGGAGCGGCGCGAGAACTGGCTGTTGCGTAAGGTGCGGGATGCGGAGGCCGGGGGTACCGACGTGCTGGTCGAAGAGGCGCTGACCAGCATCGCCACGGGGCGAACGATGGCGGAGATCGCAGACGGTCGACCCGCACGCCCATCCAAAAGAAAGGTCGCGGCGGCCGGTCGCGCCTCGCCACCGCGCACGCGCCGGGGCAAGCCGACATTGCCCTCGTTTCGCAAGCCCCAGCTATGCACCTTGCAGGACACCGTCCCCACCGGCACCGCATGGCTGCATGAGATCAAGTTCGACGGCTATCGCGTGCTGGTGGCAATCGCCGCTGGCCGAGCGCAGATCTTTACCCGCACAGGCCTCGACTGGACCGACAAATTTCCCAACATTGCTGATGCCGCGACCCGGTTGACGGGCACCGCGCTGATCGACGGCGAGGCGGTCGCGTTCAAGGACGGTCGACCCGATTTCTCGACCCTGAAGAACGCGATCGGGGAGGGCGGCGAGACCGTGCTGATGGCCTTCGACCTGCTGGAGCAGGATGGCGAGGATCTGACCGCGCTTCCGACGCTGGAGCGGAAGGAACGGCTACGCTCGCTATTGGCCGATGCGCCTGCCGCCATCCGTTTTTCGGAACATGTGATCGGTCAGGGGGAGGCGCTGTTGAATCAGATGTGCCGAGACGGGTTGGAAGGCGTGGTGTCGAAGCGTGCGGATGCGCCCTATCGCTCGGGCCGCACGCGTGCCTGGGTCAAGGTGAAATGCGTCAAGCGCGATGCCTATGCGATCGTGGGCTGGCTGCCTTCGGACAAGCGGCGTGGCTTCAAATCGCTGCTGCTGGGGCAGGAGGGGCCGGACGGCTATGTCTTTGCCGGCAAGGTGGGGACCGGCTTCGATCTGGCAACGATGGACGCGCTCCGCCTCAAACTGGAGCGTATCGAGCGGAAGACGCCGACGGTCGTGGCGCCCAGGGCGGCGGTGAAGGGCGCGCACTGGGTGACGCCCAGCCTGTCCGCCGACATCGCCTATGCGGAGGTAACCCCGGATGGGCTATTGCGCCATGCCAGTTTCATCGGGCTGACCGGCCGCCGGGGCACGACGGCCTCCGACCCACTTCCCATGGCCGAGACCAGCGTGACCATCACGCATCGCAGCCGGGTGGTCTTTCCCGAAACGGGCATCACCAAGGGCGATCTGGCGGACTATTACGCGACGATTGCTCCCTTGATGCTGCCGTTCATGCGCGACCGCCCCGTCAGCCTGGTTCGCTGCCCGCAGGGGCGGGGGCGCAAATGCTTCTTCCAGAAGCATGACGCCGGCAGCTTCGGCGACCATGTCCGCCGCGTGGCGATCCAGGACAAGGACGGCGACGCCGACGATTATCTCTATGTCGACGATATCGACGGGGTGATCGCCTGCGTGCAGATGGGGGCGATCGAGTTCCACGGCTGGGGTTCGAGGGTGTCGGAGGTCGAGACACCAGACCGCATGGTGTTCGATCTGGACCCCGATGAAGGACTGGGTTTCGCCGAGACCAGACGCGCCGCGGAACATCTGAAGGAGCAACTGGCCGAGCTGGGCCTGACGAGCTTTCCCATGCTGTCCGGGGGCAAGGGCCTCCACGTCATCGTTCCGCTCACGCCCGAGGCGACATGGCCCGACGTGAAGAGCTTCGCCGAGCGGTTCGCAAAGGCGCTCGCCTCGGCCGATCCCGAGCGTTTCGTGGCAACGATGACCAAGTCCAAGCGATCGGGGCGTATCTTCATCGACTGGCTCCGTAACCAGCGCGGCAGCACCGCCGTCATGCCCTATTCGGTACGGGCGCGGGACGATGCCCCGGTCGCTGCACCGGTGTCCTGGAGCGAGTTGCGAGAGATCGAGACGGCCGGAGCATGGACGCTGCGCGATGCGGACATGCTCGTGCGTCGTGCCGCCAGCGCTGCGCTGGCCGGTTGGGGAATAGCCCGTCAGACCTTGCCCGATGTCTAGGCCCTGGGGCCTGTCAGACGGCTTGCGTGGGGAGCGACATTGGACCCCGTCCGGTCGAGCGGTGCCGCCAGGATCAGGATCTGTGATATGCGTCGGCCGAGCGGCTGCTTATCAAGGGTCTTTAAGTATCCGTCCGCCCCATCAGCCTTCTTGAACGCGGCGGCAGACCCCGCCGACTTTGATCAACTGTCACCGTAATTGCTGCTCCACTCCCCGATCGGAGCGACCATCGCTGGGGTTTTTCCGCCTCCCTATTTCAAAAGGAGTTTCGTCATTTGGCAGCGGCGACGTAGGCGAGCACGATGTCGGGAACGGATCGGGTGCGGTCGAGGTAGCGGGCATTCGTGCGTGCCAGCGATGCCTCGAAGGCTGCGGCGAGCGCGGGTTCGCCTGTGCGGAACAGGGCGGGAATGTCGACCGCCTCACCTTTGTCGCGTAGCGGCTGGGTTTGTTGGTAAATCTCGTCAAGCTTGGCCATGGCGCGCGCACGGTCGACGTCTCCGAACGCGGGATCGGCTTCACGGTTGACGTCCTGAAGCCATGCCGCGATCAGCGTCGACAGGATCGAACTGCTCGTTCGCAGGGGCCAGCACGCGGTGGCGCATATGTTCAGGGCGGCACGCTCCGGACTGCGCGGTAACGCTGCTTCGGCGGCCGCCTCGATGCGGCGGCGCGCTGCGGTCCATTCGCCGCGATGCACGGCAGTGCCCGAGGCCTCTGCGTGGTGTAGCGCTTGTACTTCGGCATAGGCGACCGCCGCGACCCGGTCGGCACCCATGGCGGTCAGGAAATGGTCGACGATCCGCCGTGGCACCGGTGACAGGTCGGTGCCGACCTCGACGCATTCCACCCAGCGCAGTGTGACCGTAGCCCGGTGATCGGGCTCGGCATAAGCGGTCAACGGATCGAGTAATCCAGCCATGGCAAGCGGGTAGCCGAACCGGGCCGCATAATCGGCGCTATCGCCTCCTTCCGTCGACACGCCGAGCGGACTGCCCCCCGAGCCGTCCCAGGCGGTCCCGCCGAAGCGAAGCGTGCCCTTGGCGACATGGCTTTCCAGTCTGGCGAGCAGTGCCGCCTTGATCGCGGGATCACCCCCGAAGGCGCCGGTCATAGATGGCTTTCGAGCCAGGCGGTCAATTGCCCGCGCGACTTCAGGCCGACCACCCGGTCGATCTCCATGCCGTCGCGATACAGCGCCAGGGTCGGCAGCGCGCGCGCCGCGAACGGCTTGGCGATCGCCTCGTCCGCCTCGACGTTGAGTTTGCATATCTGCAACTCGTCGACGAAATCGGCCGCCAGATCGTCGAGGATCGGGGCCAGGGCCCGGCATGGGGCGCATGTCGGCGACCAGAGATCGAACAGGATCAAGCCGCTCTGCTCCGCGATGACCGCGGCGACGTCCGAGCCCGTGACGTCGATAACCTTGCCCGTCATGATGTTCAAAATCCTCTCTGCCGTCTCGTTGCGGCGATCTCAGTCGCCGGTCCTGGTCCGGTCGATGGCGGTGGCGATCGCGCCGCCATCCGCGAAGGTCAGCATATGGCTGTGGTGCGCCAGCAGCGTCTCGTCATGCACCACGCTGATGATCGTGGCGTCGGGCAGCCCCGTGCGGACGCTGTCGTAGAAATGGCGCGCATTGCCCGCATCGAGGGCGCTCGTCGCCTCGTCCAGGACCAGCAGCGTCGGGCGATGCAGCAGGACGCGGGCCAGCGCGATCCGCTGCTGCTCGCCGGGGGACAATTCCTCCTGCCACAGGCGCAGCGCGTGCATCTCGGCGGCGAGATGGCCGAGCCGTACCTGTTCCAGCAATGCGACGATTTCGACATCGCCATGCTTTTCGGGGCGATCGGGGAAGCAGACCGCCGCCTTGAGCGTACCCTGCGGCAGGTAAAGCCGCTGCGGCACGAACATCGCCCGGCTGTCATGCGCCATCGCGACGCTGCCCTGCCCGTCGGGCCACAGCCCTGCCAGCGCGCGGACGAGTGTCGACTTGCCGGTGCCCGAGGCACCCCGCACCGCCCAGCGTTCGCCCTTGCGTACGGTCCAGTCTCCGACGATCGCCAGCGCCTCGCCATGCGGACGGTGGAGCGCCAGGCCCTGGGTCGCCAGCACGACGCCCGGCGCGGTGCCCGCGCCGACCGTGATTCCAGCAGGCCGCACCTCGTCCAGCGCGTCGTCCAGCCCCTTCATACGGTTGAAATAGCTGACCTGCTGACCGATCAACTGATAGCTCTTCACGAAATAGCCGAGTTGCATGCCCAACTGCCCGAAGGCGTCGCGGCCCGCCATCAACTGGCCGAAGGTCATGCTCCCGGCGAAATAGCCCGGCACCATGATGAACAGCGGCAGGACCGTGCCCAACCGGTCATAGACGCTGCCCGCCGCGGTGATCCCCAGTGAGCTGTAGATGACCGAGCGGAAATTGGTTCGCACCGCGTCGAACGCCTGGCGCAGGGCCTCGCGCTCGGTCGGGACCGCACCGGCCAGCCCGATCTGCGCCGCGTTGCGACGGACATGGATCAGCCCGGCGCGGAAATCCGCCTCGCGGTGCTGCTGGCGCATCATCGCGCGGACGAAGGGCTGGCCGATCTTGGCGGTCAGCCACGATCCGATGATCGCATAGGCAAAGGCATACCAGACGGTGCTGCCCGGAATGGAAATCGCGGTGCCGCCCAGCGAGAAACGGATCGGCGGCGCCGTCTCCAGCAGGATCATCGCGAAGGTGACGCCGGTCACGACCGATCCGACCAGCCGCATGACGATATGCAGCGCGCCGATCGTCATGCCCAATGCGGCGGTGATCGCGTTCAGATCGTCGGCGATGCGCTGGTCGGGATTGTCGATGATCCGCAACCGCTCGATCTCGGCATAGCGGTTGCGGCTCATCCAGCGGTCGAGATAGTCGCGCGTCAGAAAGGTCCGCCAACGGATCGACAGCAGGCCGTCGATCAGATTCTCCGCCAGGATCATGGCGATCTGCATCGCCATGATCCCCAGGAATACGATCAGCAGCGGCACCATCTGAGCCTGGTCGCGCTGTTCGATCGCGTCGAAGAAATGCTGCTGCCAGCGATTGGCGCGCAGCATGATGAACGCCGTGCCGAACTGGAAGAAGAACAAGGTGATCAGCGCGAACCAGGCGAACTTCCAGTCGGACGACCGCCAATAGCCGCTGACCAGCCGCCATGCGTCCGCCCAGCGGGCGGTGGCGTCCTGGGGTGGGGCGAGGCCCGTCTCGCGACGGACCTCCCCGCTTTGGGTGGGTTGCGGCATCATCGGCGGGTCATCCTGGATCAGAAGAAACGATAGCCGACGGTCAGCCGCCACGTGCGCGGCTCGCCCAGCGGAATATAGCTGTCGAACCGGGTCGGCGCATAGGATTTGCGGTCGAACAGGTTGCGGACGCCGACATTGATGTCCAGCGCGCCGATCGACACGAATCCGTTGAGATTGGCCAGCGCGGCACCCGCGATCCGGTAGGTGTTCAGGCGATCGATCGCCGAACTCGACCGGCCCGCCACCCCGGCGCCCAGCCCGGCGCGGACGTCGTTGGCGACCTTGCGCTCATAGGACGCATAAAGGTTGTACACGTCGCGCGGCTGGCCGTTGACGGTGTTGCCGATCGTCGGCGTCGGGGCCAGGAACTTGTATTCGGTCCGCGTGAACGCCGCCGACAGCGTCAGGCCGGTCAACGGCGTGCCGCTGACGTTCAGGTCGATGCCCCGGCCCAACTGCCCAGGCAGCGCGATCGAGAAACCGGGATTGATCGGATCGCGGTCGATGAGGTTGCTCTGTCGGATGCTGAAATAGGATGCGTTGATCAGCATGCGCTTGTCGAACAGGTCCCACTTGATGCCGGTTTCGGCATTGCGGCTCTTGATGTCGCCTAGCCTTTCCTTGGCGACGTTCAGCGTGAAGGTCGGCGTATACCCATAGGCCAAGGTGCCGAACACGGACAGCGTATCGGTAATATCGACCACGGCACCGAAATTGGGGGTGGTGGCCGTCGCATGGCTGGAGCTGGGGCCGAAACGGGCGACGATCGAGGTGAAGTCCAGGATGTTGCGACGAACCGCCGCCATAAGGTGGATCGGACCGAAGCCAATGAGATATTGGCCGTAATAGCCACGCTGCTTGCCGATGACCGTTGATCGCTCTCGATAGATCGTCGCGAGCGGCGGCAGGGTTCCGCCGGGGGTGAGGAAATTATAGGGGAACATCCCCCCATTGGCGGCATAGATCGCATCGGTGTCGCTTTTCACATTGGTCGCGCCGACGACGATCTTGTGGCTGAACGGGCCGGTGTCGAAGGCGATGCGGGCAAAGCCATCGACCACATCGGTGGTCGATTTCTGTCGCACGCCGCTGCTCGACACGAGCAGCAGGCCGTTGTTGTTCAAGACGGCGAACGGGGAATATTGCGACAGTGCGAAGGTCGCGTTCTGATGCTGGCCGCGTACTACTACCGTCAGCCAGTCGGTCAGCTTCTGGGTCAGTTCGGCGTTGAACTGCGTGGTGCCGTTGCGGGTGAACTGTTCCTTGCCGCCCACCAGCGGCCGGTCATAGGCGACGTCGAACGGGGTTTTCGTCGCCTTGTTCAGCACGGTGTACGGCACCATGCCAAAATATTGCGTACCCGCCACGGCCGAGACGATGACGTCGGTCGTCGCGTTCTTGTAGCGCAGCGAGGGGGCGAACAGATAATCCTCGGTGCCGCGATAGCCGCCGAAATTGCGATCGGCGGTCGCAGCCGTGGCGACGATGCGCGCGCTCAGACGGTTGTCGTCGGTCAGGGCGCGATTGGCGTCGATGGTTCCCCGGATCAGGCCGAACGATCCGGTATCCATCGACGCGTACAGCCGCTCCTGAGCATTCGGCTTCTTGGTCACGATGTTGATCGTACCGCCCAGATTGTCGCCGCCCAGCAGGATCGCGTCGGGGCCCTTCAGCACCTCGATCCGCTCGATATTGACCAGCGACTGGGTCGTGCCCGCCGCGAAGCTGGAGCTGGATACCGAAGGCAGGCCATTGACCGCGCCGTTGGAGTCGAAGCCACGCACCGAATAGCTGATGCCGCCCTGCACCGTGGCGGTGTTGACGACCACGCCGCCGGCGTTGGCGAGTGCCTCGGCGATCGTCTGCGCCTGCTGTCGCTCGAGCAGCTTGGCGGAGATGACCTGGGTGTTTCGCGGCTGCTCCCGGAGCGACTGGCCCAGTCGCGACGAACTGGTCGCGCCGCGAACGAGCACACTGTTCTCGGCCTCGTTGGGCCGCGCGGTGACGACGACGTCGTTGACGATCGAGATGGCGCCCGTAGCGCTGACCTCGACCGCGACGGGCAGGCCGCGTGTCGCCTGGGCGACGGCGTCACGCTCCGACCGGGCATTGACGACCGGCCTGGCGGTGATCCCGCGTACCGCATCGGGATCGATGTTCAGCGGCTTGCCCCATTCCGCCGCGATCCGCTGCAACGCCTCGCTCAGCGGCAAGGCGGGTTGCGATACCGCACGGTCCTGCGCCGACGCGACGCCCGGTGCGGTGGCGGCCGCCAGCGCCAACAGGCTGGCGGCGACATAATGACGTGTCCCCATATTCAATTCCCCCCATGTCATTGATGGATAACAATGCGCGCCTGCCCTGCCGGGCTGTCCGCGCGGCCCCCTTCAGCGCGCCGTGGGGATCACCACGGGCGTGCCAAGCTCGAGATTCGTGAATTGGTCGCGGATGCGCTGCCAGTCGCCGACCAGCACCCAATGGACCGTATCCGGATCGGACAGCGCGCCGGTGGCGCCCCGCAATTGGCCGAGCGTCAGCGACTGAAGCCGGATCGGCTCGCGCACGACATCGTCATGCGGCAGCCCGTCGGATTCGGCGTCCGCCATGGCCTGGAGCAGGTTCGCATTCCCCTCCAGCTTGGCCGCACTCTGGTTGGCCACGCTGGTCGCGATACGGGTCAACTCGCGCTGCTCGGGCGGACGATCGCCGTTCAGGCCGCGCATCTCCTTGATCAGCTCCGCGACCGAGTCCCCGCT
Organism: Sphingomonas sp. GM_Shp_1; assembly: GCF_026540895.1. Lineage (GTDB taxonomy): Bacteria > Pseudomonadota > Alphaproteobacteria > Sphingomonadales > Sphingomonadaceae > Sphingomonas. Next base: position 39,978 of record NZ_JALNUR010000003.1, read on the forward strand.
ATGCTCCCGGCTGACCGAGCCCGCGAGGATCCAGCGCCGTTCGCCGCGCGTGTCGTACAGGCCCGATCCGATGCCGTAGGTCCAGCCCTTGTCGGCGCGCAGGTTGCTGCCGATCCGGGCGGTCGAATTGCCGCCATAGACCTCGTTGACGGTCCAGGTCGCAGCCGCCTCCGGGCTGCCGGGCGTGGCGGCCGGGATGACCTTGCCCGCCATGATGAAGGTCTGCGCCGCCCCCGGCTTGTCGATGACCGTCAGGGATGGCGTCGGGGTGCCGTGCGCTGGCGGGATCGTCGGAGCCGGTGCCGCCGGACCCTGCGCGGCCCATCCGGCCAGCGCCTTTTCCAACAGCGGCTTCAGGACAGCCATGCTGGTATCCCCCGCGATATACAGCGTCGCGCGATCGGGCCGTACGTGGCCGCGATACCATTCGCGCAAGGAGGCGGGATCGATCGCTTCCGTCGCCTGGATGTCCGTCGAAACATCCGGCGCGGGGGCATAGGGATGACCGGCGCCGTATATGGCGTTGAACAGCGCCCGATCGGCGAGCGCGGAGTTGTTCGATCGCTGGGCGGCCAGTTGCTCGCCGCGTGCCTTTTTCAGCGCTCCGACCGCCTCCGGGGTGATGCCGGGCCGGGTCAGCACATCGCCCAGGAAAGCGACTCCGTCCGCCAGTCGCTTCGCATCCCACCCGACGCTCAGGTCGGCATGGTCGAGTTCGGCGGTCTTGTTGATCCACCCGTTCAGCATCTCGGCGCGATCGGCGCGGGAGCGTTGATCCGGGGTGGTGCCGTTTCCGGCCAGCAGGTCGAGCGCGAGCGGCGCGATCACCCGCGAAGGGCCTGCAAGACCCGCATCGTCGAGGCGAAGCAGCGCGCTGTCGGTCATGGCGCCGGGCCGGGGGACCAGCACCACCTTCAACCCGTTGGACAGGCGCGCTCGCTCCACCGCCGGAAACACGATCGGCGTCATCTGGCCTATCGGCGGCGGTCCCTGGGTCAGGTCATAGCCCCCCGGCGTCGCCTGCGCCGTCGGCTTGGGACGGACGATCAGTCGGTAGCCGGGGCGACCATAGACCGCCTCGACTTCACGCCGGACACTCTCCGGCGTCGCCGTGCGCAGTTCGCGCAAGTAAGTCGCGGCATAGTCGGTATCGTCGGTCTGGTTCGCCGCCCGAGCCTGCAGGAACGCCTTGCCCGACGTGCTGTCCTGCAACCCGAACATATATTGCGTGCGGGCCGCCCGCGCGCGTTCCAGTTCGTCGGGGGTGGGGCCCTCGGCGATGTAGCGGGCGATGACGGCGTCGATCTCCGCCTCGGCGCGCGTGATCTGGTCCGCCGGGATACCGTCGATGACGAAGCCCATCCGGCTCGATAGCTGTCCTTCGTTGAAGGTGACGAAGGCGGAACTGGCGATGCCCAGTTCCTCGATCAGGCGCCGGTTGAGCCGCGAGCGCGCGCCCGCCGCCATGATCTGCGCGGTCAGGTCCAGCGCGGCGATCGACGGCGAGCCCTGTGGCGGTGCGATATAGGTGGCATAGATACGCCCCTGCGGCACCGACCGGAAAATCTCGCGCCGCACCGGTCCGGTCATCGGCGACGTCCGCGTCAGCAGCCGGTCGAGCGGCTGTCGGGGTGCCAGTCCGCCGAAATATTTCTCGACCAGCCGCCTGGCCTCGTCCCCGGTGACATCGCCAGCCAGGATCAGTGTCGCGTTCGACGGGCCATAATGGGCGTCGAACCACTGGCGGGCGATATCCACGGTCACCGCCTCCAGATCGGCATCCTCGCCGATCACGCTGTGGTGATAGGGATGGTCCGCCGGATACATATCCGCCAGCGTGGTCGCTTCGTCGGTGCCGTCGGGGCGGCTGCCGCGCTGGCGCTTCTCGTTCAGCACGACCCCGACCTCGCGCTTCACCCGCTCGGGCGTCAGTGCTTCGCCGACATAGCCCATCCGGTCGGCTTCGAGGAACAATACCCGCTCCAGCGCGGCACGCGGAAACGTCTCGAACAGGGTCGTGGCGTCCTGGTTCGTGCTGGCATTGACGTTGGTCGCGCCCAGATCCCGCAGCGAGACGAAAGCGTTCTGATTCCAATGTGCGCTGCCGTCGAGCAGGAGATGCTCGTAGAGATGCGCATAACCATATTGGCCCGGCTTTTCGTCCTTCGACCCGACATCATAGACCACGGTCGCGGTGATGAGCGGCACGCGCTTGCTGGTCTGGACGATGACCTTCAGTCCGTTGGACAGCGTGAAGCGCGTGACAGGGTCACTGATCGCCGATGGTGCGCTCGTCGGCTGCCGGTTCTGTACCGTGACCGGATGGCCCGCCGATCGCACATTGTTTCGCATCGAACCATCGGGGGCGACGGTTCCAGACGCGGCAATGGCCGACAGCGCAACAAACGGAAAGAAGCTTATCATTCGGTGACATTAGCGATTGCTAGGCCGCTGGCTTCAGGCCAAAAGTCTAAAAGATGATCAGCCTGTCCCACCTATTTGACCAGGACACTCCATCGACGGAGGCGGAGCCGACGGAAGCCGGCTCGTCGGCGGCCGAGGGCAACAAGGTGCTGCGCCTCGTCCAGACCGTCGGCCAGGCGATGGCCGATGGTCGCCTTGCGCCCGGCCAGAGACTGCCCTCGATCCGGGCCATGGCCGCCGAGCATGGTGTGAGCCGCGACACCGTACAGCGCGCCTATGACAAGTTGGTTGCTGGCGGGAAAATCCAGTCGCGGCGCGGCGCGGGCTTTTTTGTCGTCGCGACGACCCCGCCGCCCGCCCGCGACAGAACGCCGGCGACGGTCGACTTCGAAGCGTTTCAACTCATCTACTCCGATCTGCCGCCCGATCGCGTTCCGGGAAGCGGTTTGCTGCATCACGACGATGGCTCGACCGAAGAACTGGCACGCGTGCTCAAGGGGGCGGCCACCTTGGGCAGGCGACTGGGCCGATATGGCGACCCGGCAGGCTATCTGCCGCTACGCGAGGAGTTGCAGAACAAGCTACGGATGGACGGCGTCGATGCGCCGATCGATTCGATCATCACGGCTCCGGGCTGCATCGCCGGCCTGACCCTGTGCATCCGCTCGTTCGTGCGGTACCGCACGCCGGTCCTGATCGAGGACCCGTGTTCCTTCGCCCATCTTGCCGTATTGCTGGCGCAAGGCGCGGAGATCTACCGCATCCCGCGCGAGGCGGACGGTCCGAACCTCGAAGTGCTGCGCCTGATGTGCGAGCGCCACCGACCCAAGATGTTCCTGTTGTCGTCCATGCTTCAGAACCCCACGGGCACCAGCATCTCGTTGCACAAGGCGCGAAAGTTGCTGGAGATCGCGGCCGAGTTCGACATGACGCTGGTCGACGACGCCAGTTACGCCGATCTGGCGCCAGTGACCGATGGTCGCCCCGCGGTGCCGCTGATCCTGCTCGATCAGTTGGAACATGTGATCCATGTCGGCGGCTTTTCCCAGACCCTCTCGCCGGAGATGGGCGTCGGTTACATCGTTGCGGGTGAGCGCTTCATGGAGTTGCTGCGCCTGTTTCGTCCCGTCCAGGGCCTCGCAAACATGCTGATCCCCGAGCGTGTGGTCTATCGTTTCCTTCACGACGGACTTTATCGCCGACGTTGCGAACGCATCCGGTCCCGGTTGCTGCGCCGTGGCGTCACCCTGCGTCACTTGCTGGCGTCGACGCCGGTGAAGCCGGCACAGCCGACGGCAACGGGCGGCACTTTTTTGTGGGCCAATCTCGGCGAGGGCGTCGATTCGAGCAGTGTCGCCAAACGGATGCTGGCCAAGGGCTATCTGACCGCGCCAGGGTCCCATTTCCTGCTGCCCAAGATTGGCCAGCCTTTCATGCGTTTCAACGTGACCACCACCACGCCAGCCGCGATCGAAGCCCTTATCGCGTGCATATAGCCGCTTCATGCCCTTCCTCTCCGCTGAATAACGCGTACATTCGGTCCATCACCGCGCGAAACGGTGCTGACCACATCGCCCCCGTCGTCGACCATCCGGTCGCTACGGCCGATCCGATTCAGGCGCGGCTGTCCGTCCGGGAGAGAAGGCCGTCGATAGCCGCCAATATCGCGGTGTGGATTGCGATCCGGGCTTCGCCGATGCGCTTGTTGTCGCGGGTGGGATTTACGCGATTGGTCAGGAGGACGATGAAGGCGTCACGCTGGCGGTCGATATAAATAGACGTGCCGGTGAAGCCGGTATGGATCAGCGCGTCGGGGGAAGCGCGTGGCCCGGCAAAGCTGCCGAATGCGTCGGGCATGTCCCACCCGAGCGCGCGGGACGTGCCCGGCGGTTCGGCCTGGCGTGTCGTGAAGGCGGCGATAGTGGATGGCTTCAGCAGGCCTTTACCGCCGCGAAGATAGAGTTCCGCCAGCTTGGCCAAGTCCGACGCGGTCGAAAAGAGCCCGGCATGCCCGGCGACGCCGCCCAGCACATAGGCGTTCTCGTCATGCACGACGCCCCGGATCAGCCGGTGGCGGAATATATCGTCCTGCTCGGTCGGCGCGATCCTTTCCAACCGGCTGGTGGGCGGGTTGAAGCCGGTATCCTTCATACCCAGCGGCCCGAACGCCTCGTCGTGCAGGAACCGGTCGAGCGGCTTGCCCGACAGGCGCTCGACGATCTCGCCCATCAGGATCATGTTCTCGTCGCGATACTGGTAGCGCGAGCCGGGTGGCCAGGCGACCGGCATATGGTCGATCAGGGCGAGCAGTTCCTGCCGGTTGTGGCTGTGCTGCCAGAGGAGATCGGTGGTGAACAGGCCCGAACTATGGCTGAGCAGGTGCCGTATGGTGATCCGCTCATGTCCGGGCGTGGCAGCGAAAGCCGGGAGATAGGCGATCACCGGGCGGTCGAGATCCAGCAACCCCCGGTCATAGAGCAGCTCGGCTGCGGTCGTCGTGCCGACGACCTTGGTGAGCGAGGCGAGATCGAAGATCGCGTTGCGGGGCATCGGCGGCGCATCGGGCGCGGACGACATCAGTCCGAAGCTGCGCAGCGCCACCAGCCTGCCATGGGTGCCGATCGCAACGACCGCGCCAGGAAAAGCCTTGCCGACCCAGGATTGGATCTCGTCAAAGGCGGCGGCGAAGCGCGGCGTCCGCGCCCCGGCGGCGACCGAGGGGGCGAACATCGCCGCCACGGTCATCCCCTGTACGAAGCGCCGCCGGTCGATCGTCATGGGTGAAGCTCGGTCATGTGGCGAATATGCGCGTCGACCGCCTCTCTGCCAAAGGGAAAGGGGCGCGCCTGACCGGCCAGCCACGTCGCATAGCCATCACGGTAATGCGGAGAGCGCGGGTCGATCGACTGGCCGGGCAGGGACAGGATCAGGCTCTGATCCCAATCGCCGACATCGCACACCATCAGGAAGCTTGCGCCGTGGCTGACATGATGGTCGCGGGCGGTGACATAACCGCGCGCCATCACCGTGAAGGCATCGCCCCCGGATCGCCCGCCCTCGATCGCGGGAAGCACGGCGTCGATCCCTGGCCAGCCCGACAGGGGATGGCGAAGGACGACGCGGTGGGCATCGCCCCAGCGCCAGAGGGCCGGATCGGCACCGAACGTCTCCACCGCGGCCTCCCAGGCCCGACCGAGCGCGCTTGCGAGAAGGGCATCGCGTGCCGCCTCCGGCTCGCTGCCGAGCCGCTCGTCGGGGCGGGTGAGCAGAGCGAGCATCGGTCGTGGATCGATCGACGTCACCAGATCGCGCGCCGTGTCGGGCACGATGGCGGCGAGGCACGCCTTGCCGAGTTCGCTCCATAGCATCTCGAACAGCGCGGCGGGTGCGCTGTCCGCGCCCAGCCGGGCATCCCAGTCGCGCAGCATGGCCGCCGCCTTTGCCGCCATGCCGTCGAGCCCCTTCGGCAGGAGTGGCAAAAGCGCCAGCGCGGGGAGGGACAGGTCGTCATGCTGCAACGCCACGCTGTCGGACAGGCTATGGCTGCCTGCTTCGCTGAGAAGCTGCGCGATCCGGTCGTAGCGATAGGGGGCGTTCCAGGTGAAGCTCGTCACCCCGTTGGCCGACGACCAGTCCGGCGGAAGGTTGAACTGGTTGGCCGAGGCGAACCAGCCCTGCTCCGGATTGAGAAGGGTCGGCATCTGCTTGGTTGGAAGGATGCCCTGCCAGTCATAGCCTCCGTCGCCCGGCACCGGCAACAGCCCGTCATGCCGTGGGCGGACCGGAACATGACCGAGCAGCCGCCAGCCGATATTGCCGTCGACATCGGCATAATGAAGATTGGTCGGGGCCACGTGCAGCCGCGCTGCTTCGGCAAGTTCGTCCCAGTTCCTCGCCAGGTTGAGCGCGATGATCGCGAAGGTCATGTTGGCGCCGGGACGCAGCGAGACCGACGCCATCGCCGTCGCGCGCAGGCGGGACGGATCGTGCAGCAGCACCGGGCCCTGTTCGGCATGGCGGAGCGTCACCACCACATCGTCGGCGTCCTTCACGCGGATCGTCTCGGTCGTCCGCGCGAACCGTTTCCACTGCCCCTGATGGTGATAGGATTCGGGATCGTTCGGGTTGAGTTCTTGGACGTACAAATCCTCCTGGTCGATATGCGAGTTGGTCCGCCCGAACGCATAATAGTCGGTATGACCCTGCATGATGCCGGGCATGCCGGGGCTTCCGGCGCCGATCACGTCGAAACCGGGCGCGGTGAGGTGGGCGAGGTGGCGGGGCGAGAAGCCGCCGATGCCGAGATGCGGGTCGTTGGCCAGGATCGGGCGACCGGTGGCCGAGCGTGCGGCGGCGATCGTCCAGGCGTTGCTGCCATGGGCTTCGCGGTCGAGACGGTCCTCGACCGGGTCGTAACCGGCGAACGACGCATCGGTCCAGGGCAGGGGCCCCTCGGTGTCGCCGAGGATACCCAGATCGGCCTGCGAAACGGCAGCCGGATCAAGCCCCTCAGGTAATTGCGGCGTCCAGTCCCCGGCCAGCGGCGCGACCAGCGCGTCGAGGTCGAGCAGGCCGAGCGCCGCCAGCCGGGCGCGTCGAACTTCGTCGGTGACGCTGCCCATGTCGCCGCTGCGGATGCGGACCAGATCGGCGATGTCCCAGCGCAGCGGTCGCAGCTTCAATACGCCATATTCGGGGGACAAGAGCGAGGGATCGGCCTCCAGCTCGGCGATGCGGGCGTTGATCCCATCGACATAGGCCCGGGCGCAGGCGACCACTTCGGCGGGAAGCCCCGCCAATTCGGCGGCGACGTCCCCGCGATAGAGGAGCAGGCGCGCGGCATGGTCATGGGGTACGAACCGCGCACCGAATGCCTCCGCCAATCGGCCGAGATCGCGCCGCAACTGGAGATCGATCTGGAACAGCCGGTCGCGCGCGACGACATAGCCCTGGCCGAAATAGGCATCGGGAATGGAGGATGCGCGAATATGCGGCACCCCCCATTCATCGTCGGCGATGGTCACGGGGCCGCGTGCCATGCTGCCTAACGCTCTGGCGGCACGGGAGTATGGAACGGTGCCGGGAGGCGGCGGCGATGATTGCGCATATATCTCATCGCCGCCGCACCGCTTCAGCGTGTCTGGAACCGGACGCCGACCCGGAAGGCCCGGCCGAGCAGGTCCGAATAGGTGCTGTTGGCCGCAAGCCCGGTTTCCGGCAGCAGGATGGGATCGCGATCCAGCAGGTTGGTGACGTTCAGGAACACCTCGGCCCGGCCGCCGCCACGGGTCGCGATCTTGGCGGTCAGGTTCAGGTCGAGATACATCACGCCCGAGATGGAGTTGTTGTCGATCGTCGGGAACTGCGACACGGTCGCGGCGGGCCGTCCGGTCGGGCAATTGCCGTCGCAGACGATGTAATTGTTGCCATAGGTGCCGCTGCTCACCCCGCGCGCCGTGCCGGTGACCGAGAAGCGGTCGTTTTCATAGCCCAGGTTGAAGCGATAGATCCATTCGGGCGGGCTGGTGCCGCTCAACTGGCCGACGATGTCGATCGGCACCACATTGGGCACGCCGCTGTCGGTGATGTTGTGGATGTAGCGCGTCGCCAGGCCGTGGAGCGTCACCGCACCGGAGGCTCGATCGAAGATTTCGCTGAGCGGCACCCGGTAACTGGCGTCGAAGTCGATGCCGCGCACCCATTGGCGGGCGAAGTTGAACGGGCTGGCGCGGAAGAACAGCTCGCGGTCGCCCGTCGGATCGGGGCCATAGGCGGCGCAGAAGTCCCTGCGCCCCTCATAGCAGCGATTGATGATGTCCTGGGCGAAGAACTGCCCGATCGCGTCCTTCAGCTTGATGTCGAAGCCGTCGACCGATGCGGAGAAGCCGGGCAGGAAGCGTGGCTGGAGCACGACGCCGATGGAGATCGAATCGGCCTTTTCGGGGCGCAGATTGGGGTTGCCGGTGGTGATTTCGCGGAAGGTGACGGTCGTTCGCCCGGTCGCCGGATCGGTCAGCGTGTTGGTCCGCGACGTGCCGGATGCGTAGAGCTCGCTGAGATTGGGCGCGCGGATGTCGCGCGAGCGGGTGGCGCGGAAGCGGATGTCCGGGATCGGCTGCCAGGTCGCGCCGACCTTCCATGTGGTGACATAGCCCGAGGTGGAATAGTCGGTCCCCCGAACCGCCCCGTTGAACTCCAGGCCCAGGCCCAGCGGAACCGCCGTTTCGAGATAGGCTTCCTTGACGTGATAGCTGCCGAAGGTGGGCAGGAAATTGCCGACGGACCAGCCGGTCTGGAACTGGCTGGGCACGAAGCCGGACACCGACTCGCGGCGATATTCGCCGCCCACCGCGACGCTGACGTCACCCGCCCAGGTGGCGAAGGGGGTCATCGACAGATTGGCCCCGGCGACCGTCTGCTTCAGTGTCTGGTCGCGGTAAGGATCGCCCAGCACATAGTCGATCGCCGCCGCATTGGCGACGCCGATGCCCAGCCGGTTGAGCGGCACGCAGCCATTGGTCGGCGCGGTGAGAGAGGATCGGCACACGATCGTGCCCGCCGCCACCCCCAGTGCATTGCCCGCGGGCGCCGCGACCGCGTCGGTGGCATTGGCCATGTTGGCGGTGTTCATGATGTCGCGCAGCTGCTCATGCGCGTTCGTCTCGCCATATTGGCCATAGACGTTCCAGAAGGCCTTGTGGCCGAACGCCTGGAACTCGCCCTCGCCGCCAATCGCATAGCGTTGCACGTCACGACTGCTGTTGTTCTTGCGATAGGGCAGGTCGACGGCGGTGCTGCCGACCGTGACCGAAGTGACGGCGGAGCGCTCCGCCGGGGTGATGAGCCCGGCGGACACCGCATTGGCGAGCGCGGCTTGAAGATACGGGTTGGCCGCCGTCAGCGTGATGCCGGTCGTCGATTGCGGCCCGGCGTTGAACAGCGTCTTTTGCCAGTTATAGGATGCCTCGGCGAACAGCGTCACGCCGGTCGCGACCTCGTAGCTCAACCGGCCGAACGCACCCCGGCGGTCGTCGTCCGCGTCCAGGCCGATATTGCGGCCCTGGTCGTTGACGCGCCAGTCGCCACCCTGGGTCAGCGAGGGGGCGGTCGATCCGCCCGGCGCGGGGAAGCTGAGCGCGCCATATTGGAACTGGCTCGCCGCGCCGCCCTGCCCGAAATAGATGCCGCGCAGCCGGTTCGCGACGCCGCCGCTGGAATTCAGGATGATGCCGCCGGGCGTGGTGTTGGCGACGCCGACCGGCTGGCGGATCAGATATTGCGGCTGGCCATTGGTGTTGGTGTAGTTGGGATTGGTGATGCGGACGACGCCGCGCGCGTTCCAGTCGCGATCGACCCGGAAGATGCCGTCGCGATGCGCCCATTCGCCGCTCAGCAGCAGGTGCCCGCGATCGTCGCTGCCGAAGGCGGTGCCGACGGCGGCGCTGAACGAGTAATTGGCCCCGTCGCCCCGTTCGGTGATGCCGTTGTCGGCCAGGATCTTGATGCCCCGATACTTCTTGTCGAGCACGAAGTTGACGACCCCGGCGACCGCGTCCGATCCATAGGCGGCGGAGGCACCGCCGGTGACGATCTCGACGCTCTTCACCAGCGCCTGGGGGAAGGTGTTGACGTCGACCAGCCCGGTGACGCTCGACGAAACCGTCCGCCGCCCGTCGAGCAGCACCAGCGTGCGGATTTCGCCCAGCCCGCGCAGGTTGAGCGCGTTGATGCCCGCCAGACCCGAACTGATCGCCAGGCGCGAATTGGAGGGGCGGGTGGAGCCCGCCAGCGCGGGCAGCTGGTTGACGAAGTCGGCGATGTTGTTGGTCGGGGAGGTGTTGAGGATGTCCTCCTGCGTCGCCACGGTCAGCGGCGTCGGCGACTGGAATCCGTCGCGGATGATCCGCGTGCCGGTGACGGTGACGTCGTCCGGGTCGATGTCCGTGCCGCCCGTCGCCGGTGGAGGCGGGGTCATATCGGCGGCGGGCGTCGTCTGGGCCATGGCGGGGGCGGCGAGCGCCATCGACAAGGCTGTCAGGCCCGTGCCGGCCCTGATCAGCCGGCGCCAAGATCCGTCGGTCATCTGCAATTCCCCATATTCACGATCTTCGGAGCGTGATCTCCCTGCGGACGGTCATGGTCTTATCGCTGATCCGTGCATCCGGGATGGTGCAGGCGAGACGTAACCCAGGTCAAGGGTCGACCGGCTACCGATCGTTGGGTGGGCCATAGCCTTGGATTATGGTCGCATTGCAGGTCTGTTTCGCCGCCCTATGCTTCGGGACCGGCCGCCCCGTCGGCCTGGACGCCATCGACATTGCGGGGGCGCGCCATGTGGTGGTTCGAGAAGGAGAAACCATGGTCTCTCGCCGTACATTCCTGCTCGGCGCCACGGCGTTGGGCGTGCTCGCACCGTGGCGCGGGATCGCCCAGGCGATCACGCCGACCGCCCGTGCGACGATCCCCGGACTGTCGCGGCCGATCGAGATCGTCGACGATCGCTGGGGCGTTCCGCATATCCGCGCGCTGACCAAGGCGGATGCCTTTTTCGGTCAGGGCTATGTCGTCGCGCGCGACCGGCTGTTCCAGATCGACTTCGCCCATCGCCGGGAAATGGGGCGAATGGCCGAGGTGTTCGGCGCGGCGTTCGCGGCGCACGACGCCAAGGCGCGGCTGTTCCATTATCGCGGCGACCTCGAGGCCGAACTGGCGCATGTGCCGTCGCCGGTGCTGGACTGCGTGCGCGGCTATGTCGCGGGGATCAATGCCCGGATCGCCGAGGTCGAGCGCGATCCGACCCTGTTGCCGCTGGAATATCGCATCCTGGGCGTGATGCCGCTACGCTGGGAACTGCGCGATCTGGTGCTGGCGCGCAGTGGCTCGGTCGGCAATGTCGATGACGAGATCCGCCGCGCCATGCTGGCGGCGATGGGGCGGCTCGATCTCGACCGGCTGGTGGCACCTTTGCGCCCCGCGATCGCCATGACCGTGCCGGAGGGGCTGGACCCGGCGCAGGTCAGCGAGGCGGATATGGGCGTGTTGCAGTTGGGGCCCTTGCCGTTCGGGCCGGGGACGAAGACCCGCGACCGTGACGAGATGTTGAGCGCCACCAATGCCGGGTCGAACGCCTGGACGGTGGCGGGCCGCCGCACCGCCACCGGTCGTCCGATCCTGGCCAATGATCCCCATCTGGGCATCGGCGGGTTCGGACCGCGCCATGTCGCGCATCTCACCGCACCCGGCCTCGACGTGATCGGTGGCGGAGCGCCTGGGCTGGCGGGCATCATGCAGGGGCATACCGACCACTTCGCCTTCGGCCGCACCAATTTCCACATCGACCAGGAAGACCTGTTCGTGCTGGACCTCCACCCGGACGACCCGGAGCGCTACCGCCATGACGGCGGCTGGAAACGGTTCGAGCGGCAGGTGGTCGAGATTCCCGTGAAGGATGCGCCGCCGTATCGCGCCGTGCTCCGTTATTCGGTGCAGGGGCCGGTGGTGTCGCACGATCCGGCCCGTTCGCGTGCGACCGCGATCGCCTCGGTCGGGATGCAGCCGGGCGGATCGGGGGCATTCTCCATGGTGGCGATCAACCTCGCCCAGGACTGGGCGGGGTTGCGCGAGGCGTTCAAGCTGCATCCGTCGCCCACCAATTTCCATTATGCCGATGTGCGCGGGCATCATGCATGGCAGGCCATCGGCTTCTGGCCGGAGCGCAAGCGCGGCAAGGGGCTGCTGCCGGTGCCGGGCGATGGCCGTTATGACTGGGTCGGGATGCGCGATTTCCGCGCCTTGCCCGGCGAGTTCGATCCCGCCAAGGGCTGGTTCGCCTCCGCCAACCAGAACAACCTGCCGCCCGGCTGGCCGGTCGAACGGAGCCCGGCCTTCTCGTTCCGCGATCCCGCCCGCTATGACCGCATCGCCGAGATACTGTCGAAACAGACGCGGCACAGCATCGCCGACAGCGTGGCGCTACAGCATGATACGCTATCGTCGCTCGCCCGGCGCTTCCAGGCGATGCTGCCGCACCGGCCCTCGCCCGGCGCCAAGGCGGCGGTCGCGATGCTGTCGCGCTGGGATGCACGGATCGACGGGCCGAGCGCTGCGGCGGCACTGTACGAGGTGGTGTTGCGCGAACTGAACGCGCGGATGGTCACCGCCCTGGTCCCGGAAAGCGCACGCGACCTGATCCCCGCGATCGAGCCCCCCGAACTGTTGCGTGTCGCCGCCGACCGGCCCGACCTGATCGACCAGTCGCTCGCTATCGGCTGGACGGAAGCGGCCAAACTGCTGGGGCCCGATCCGGCAGGCTGGCGGTGGGATGCGCTGCACCGGGTCCGCATCACCCATCCGCTTGCGAGGATTCCGGCAATCGCGGCGGCCTTTCCGGCGATCGAGGTAGGGGGCTCGGGCGGCGACGGCTTTACGGTGATGGCGCGCTGGCTGGGCGACGGGCCGGACTGGCGGGTCGGCGGTGGGGCGAGCTATCTGGAGGTGATCGACGTCGGCGATTGGGATCGTTCGCTGATGCTCAACCTGCCGGGCCAGTCGAACGATCCGCGCTCGCCGCACCGGCGGGACCAGGTCGGACCGTGGAGCACCGGCACGATGCAGCCCATGCCGTTCAGCCGAGCCGCGGTCGATGCCGCCGCGACCAGTATCACCCGTCTGCAACCCGAAAGGAGCATTTCATGAAGCGCCTTGCCCTGATGGCCCTGGTCTGGTGCGTCGCCACGGCGTCGACCGCGCCGCGCGTCGATGTCGTGATCCGGGGCGGCACCATCTATACGGGGGCCGAGACGCCGCCCTTCATCGGCGATGTCGAGTTGGCGGGTGATCGCATCGTCTATGTCGGGCGTACGCGGGGCACGCGGGCCGGTACGGTGGTCGATGCGCGGGGGAAGATCGTCGCGCCGGGCCTGATCGACGCGCATACCCATCCGGACAGCTATATCCGCTCCGCCGATCCCAAGGCGCGGCTCAATCTTTCCTGGTTGGCGCAGGGCGTCTCGACCGTGGTGATCGGCGTCGACGGCTATGGCCCATTCGAGGTGGCGAAGGATTCGAAGGCGCTGGAGGCGAGCGGGATCGGCACCAACGTGGTGCCGTTCGTCGGCTTCGGCGCGATCCGCGAGCATGTGCTGGGGCAGGACGCCCGCGCGCCCACGCCCGCCGAACTGGCGGAGGAAAAGCGTCTTGCCGCCCGCGCGATGTGCGAGGGCGCCTATGGCCTGTCCACCGGCCTGTTCTATCCGCCGCAAAGCTTCGCCAAAACCGACGAAGTGGCGGCGGTCGCGAGCGAGGCGGGCAAGCGTGGCGGCCTGTACGACACGCATCAGCGCGACGAGGCCCATTATTCGATCGGCCTCCTCGCCTCGACCCGGGAAGCGATCGAGATCGGGCGCATCGCGGGCACGCCGGTCCATTTCGCCCATCTGAAGGCGCTGGGCGTCGATGTGCAGGGCCAGGCGCCCGCGCTGATCGCCACGATCGAGGCGGCCCGCCGCACCGGCCAGGCCGTCACCGCCGATCAATATCCCTGGCTCGCCTCGGGATCGAGCGTGGATGCCGCGCTGGTGCCGGGATGGGCGATGGACGGTGGCTATGCCCGGCTGCTCGCGCGGTTCGACGATCCGGTCGCGCTCGCGCGGCTGAAGACCGAGATGGCGGAGAATCTGCGTCGGCGGGGCGGGGCGGACTCGCTGCTGCTGACCGCGCAGGGGCAGCCCTGGAGCGGCAAGACGCTTGCGGCGATGGCCGTGCAGTGGGGGCTCTCGCCGATCGACGCGGCGATCCGTATCCTGCGTGTGCCCAATGCGGCGGGCACCGGCCCAGCGGGCAGCGACGTGGCCAGCTTCAACATGGTGGATCGCGACGTCGACCTGATCATGAAACAGCCCTGGGTGGTGACCTCGTCGGACGGATCGGACGGCCATCCGCGCCAATATGCGACCTTCCCCCAGCTCTATCGCACCTATGTCGTCGAGCGGAAGGTGATCACCTTGTCGCAACTCATCCGCCGGTCGACCGGCGCGACCGCCGACATGTACCGCATCGCGCAGCGTGGTTATCTGCGGCCCGGCTATTATGCCGATGTCGTGGTGCTGGATCCTAGGACATATGCGCCGCGTGCCGATTATATGCATCCGCGGGTGCCGAGCGTCGGGGTGAGCGCGCTGTTCGTCAACGGGCGGCGAGCGGTGTCCGACGGAGCGGCGACGGGCGTTGCGGCGGGCCGGGCGCTGCTGCGGCCCCGGCCCGGCGGCTGCGGCCAATAGCCGGACGTTATAGGCGGCGATGCGAGCGCGATTGGCGGCGCATAGGGAGTTGCTTCTATCATGTTCGCATCATGACCATTCCCGCTCCCTATCTCCTCTATCTCGGCCATTCCGATGACGAGATCGGTCTCAAGACATCGCGCGGTCTGGCCGCCTTTCGCCGCGACGATTGCGTGGGCGAGTGGCGGCACGACGACTGTCCGTTCACGCTCGGCCTGCCCCGGATGGATGCCGCTGCCGGGCGCGCAGCGGGGGCACGGACGCTGGTGCTGGGCATCGCCAATCCGGGCGGGCGTTTCCCCGACTGGATGATCGGCGACGCGCTGGCCGCGATCCGCGCCGGGCTCAACATCGCCTGTGGGCTGCATCAGCGGCTGCGCGACGTGCCCATACTGGTCGCGGCGGCGGAGGAGGCGGGCGTCACCCTGTTCGACGTGCGCGACGCGCCTGAGACGCTGCCGGTCGGCAACGGCCGCAGGCGGACGGGCAACCGGTTGCTGACCGTCGGCACCGACTGTTCGGTCGGCAAGATGTACGCCACGCTCTGCCTGCGCGATGCGCTGCGCGCGCGGGGTGTCGTCGCCGACTTCCGGGCGACCGGCCAGACGGGCATCCTGATCGCTGGCGAGGGCGTGCCGCTCGATGCGGTGGTGGCCGACTTCATTGCAGGCGCGATCGAGACGCTGGCCCCGGCCCGCACGGATGGGGGCTGGGACTTGATCGAGGGGCAGGGGTCGCTGTTCCACCCCGCCTTTGCGGGCGTTTCGACGGGCCTGCTTCACGGGGCGCAGCCGACCGCGCTGGTGATGTGTCACGATCCGCTGCGCCCGCACATGCGCGGGCTGCCGCATTTCTCGATGCCGGGGCTGGCCGAGTGCCTGGAGGCCAATCTGCGCGTCGCCCGGCTGACCAGCCCGGAGGTCCGCGCCGTCGGGGTGGCGCTGAACACCGCCAAGCTGGACGAGGCGGCCGCCCGGCGTCTCTGTGCCGAGACCGAGGATGCGCTGGGCCTGCCCTGTACCGATCCCTATCGCTTCGGTGCCGAGCCGATCATCGACCTCTTGCTGGAGACGTCATGCGACGCATCCTCACCGTTCGTCACGACGCTTTCCCGCTAAGGGCGCCGTTCCGCATCGCGCGCGGCGTAAAGACGGCCGCCGATGTGGTGACGGTGACGATCCGCCAGGGCGATGCGCAAGGATGGGGCGAGGGCGTGCCCTATCCCCGCTATGGCGAGACGATCGATGGCGCGATCGCGGCCATCGAGGCCGTACGCGCCCTGATCGAGGACGGCGCGACGCGTGCGGACATCGCCGGGGCGATGCCGGCGGGGGCCGCGCGCAACGCGGTGGATTGCGCCCTATGGGACCTGGAGGCGCGGCTGGCGGGTAAGAGCGTCGCCACGCTGGCGGGTGTCCCGCCCGTGGCCGCGCTGGCGTCGGCGATCACCATCGGGATCGATACGCCGCTGGCGATGGCCCAGGTCGCCCGTGGCGTGGCGCGGGTGCCGCTGCTCAAGATCAAGGTCGATCGCGAGGGGGCGGCCGATCAGATCGCGGCGGTGCGCGCCGTCGCGCCCACGCCGCGCCTGATCGTCGATCCCAATGAAAGCTGGCAGGTGGGGGACATCGCCGACCGGCTGCCCATGCTGTTGGCCCAGCGTGTCGACCTGCTCGAACAGCCGGTGCCCGCCGGTGAGGATGAGGGGCTGGCCGAGCTGGCGGGCGCGATCCCGATCTGCGCCGACGAGGCGTTGCACACCCGCGCCGACCTCGATCGGCTGGCCGGGCGCTACAGCCATGTCAACGTCAAGCTCGACAAGACCGGCGGCTTGACCGAAGCATGGGCGCTGGCCACGGAGGCGAGGGCGCGGGGGTTCGGCGTGATGGTGGGGTGCATGGTGTGTTCGTCGCTGGGAATCGCGCCCGCGATGCTGGTCGCGGGGGGCGCGGACTTCGTCGATCTCGATGGCCCGCTCTGGCTGGCGACCGATCGCCCCGGCGGCGTGCGCGATGACGACGGCATTCTGAGCCCGCCCCAACCCGGTTTCTGGGGAACGCCCGCTTGCGCCTGATCCGGGGCTGGTTCGCCATTCCGCTGTGGCAGCGGGTGGTCGGCGGATTGCTGCTCGGCGTCGCGCTGGGACTGTTCCGGCCCGAGGCGGCCGGGGCGATCCGGCTGGTCGGTGAGATCTTCGTCCGGCTCATCAAGATGCTGGTGGTGCCGGTGGTGCTGGTCACCATTGCAGGCGGAATCGCGACCTTGGGCGATCCGCGACGGCTGGGGTCGATCGGCCTGCGCACCGTGGGGCTGTTCGCCGCGACCACGCTGGTCGCGGTGTCGATCGGCATGGCGATGGGACTGGGCTTGCGCCCCGGCGTGGCGATGCCGCTCGCGGGCGTGGTCCCTCATTCGCTCGGCCCCCCGGTGACGCCCGCCGACCAATTGCTGTCGATCGTGCCGACCAACATCGTCGAGGCGCTGGCGCGCGGCGACATGCTGGCGATCATCTTCGTCGCGGTGCTGCTCGGCACCGGCAGCGTGATGGCGGGTGAGGCGGGGCGGCCGGTCGTCGCACTGCTCCAGGGTCTGTCCTCGGTCCTGCTGCATATTGTGCGCGCCGTGATGGAGGTGACGCCGTTCGGGGTATGTGCGCTGATCGCCCAGGCGGTGGCGGTGAACGGCGCGGCGGTGTTCGTGCATGTCGGGTGGCTGGCGCTGGCGGTCGTGCTCGCGTCGCTGGTGCAGATGCTGGTGGTTCATGCCGCGCTGGTCGGGCTGATCGCGCGACTGCCGGTGGCGCGCTTCTTCCGGGGGATCGTCGATGCGCTGGTGGTCGCCTTTTCGACCGCCTCGTCCTCGGCGACGCTGCCGGTCGCGTTGCGGGTGGCGCAGGATAACCTGGGCGTGTCGCGCGGCGTCGCCTCGACCGTACTGCCGCTGGGCGCGTCGATCGGCAAGGACGGCACCGCCATGTATGTCGGACTGCTCGGCCAATTCGCGTTGCAGGCGCTGGGCATCGTGCCCGACGCGACCATGCTCGTCACCATGTTGCTGACCGGCGCGCTGGCCGCGTTCGGCACGGCGCCGGTCCCCTCCGCCTCGCTGTTCATGCTGGCGGCGATGCTGTCGGCGGTCGGTGTGGGCGCGGAGCAGACCGCGCTGGTCGTGGGGCTGGTCCTGCCGTTCGACCGATTGCTCGACATGACGCGCACCGTGCCCTCCGCCTCGGCCAATCTCGCGGTCGCCACGCTGGTCGCGCGAGGCGAGGGGGAGCTGGATACGGCGCGCTTTCGCGGGTCGGTGGTGGAATAGGGGCGGGGGCGCTAGGCTGCATCGATGAACCTTCGCCATATCGAGATTTTTCACGCGGTGTACGTCAACGGCTCGGTCTCCGCCGCCGCCCGCGCCCTCAACGTGTCGCAACCCTCGGTGTCCAAGACGCTCCGCCATGCCGAGAGCCTGCTGGGGTTCGAGTTGTTCCAGCGCTCGAACGGGCGACTGCTGCCGACCGAGGATGCCCATGCGCTGTTCGCCGATGTGGCCAATATCCAGGAGCGGGTGCGCGCGTTGCGCGAGGCGGGACGCAACCTGCGCATGGGTGCGGGGACGACGCTGCGCATCTCGGCCCTGCCCAGTCTGGGCCTGGGGGTGCTGCCGGACGCGGTGTCGCGGTTCCTGGCCCGGCGGCCGGATGTCCGCTTCGACTTGCAGACGGTGCATCACGACGATCTGCTGCGCAAACTCTACGAACGCGAAAGCGACATCGCCATCGCCAGCGAGCCGCCGCGCGGCGTGGCGCTTACCCATGACTGGCTGGGCGAGGGCGAGATGGTCGTCCTCTACCGCGAACGCGACATGCCCGACGCGCCACCCCGGCTGGAATTGTCGCAACTGGTCGGGCGGCCGCTGATATCGCTCAAGGGCAGCGGCCCGATCGGCAAGCTGCTGTCCGAGGAGATCGACCGGCACGATCTGGTGCTGGACGAGATCGTGGTGGCGCGGACCTTCTACATCGCCGCCGCCCTGGTCCGTGCAGGGGTGGGGCTGGCGATCGTCGACAATTTCACCGCTGCGGCGTCGATGACGCCGGGGCTGGCGATGCGGCCGCTTCGCCCGTCAATCACCTTCGACGTCCATGCCATCCACCTGCTCGATCGCCCGCCCTCGAAACTGGCGGCCGAGTTCCTGGCCCTGTTAAGCGAAGAGATCGAGCGCCGATGATGGGAGGTCTGTTATTGCCGCTGTTGCTGGCGAGTGCGCCGGTCGAGGCGCCGCTGCCGCCCGCAGTGACGGAGGCGCTGGCGAAGGCGCCGCCGGGCACGCGTATAGGGCTGGTGGTGGTCGATCCCGAGGGGCAGGAGATCGTTGCGCTGCGCCCGGACGAACGCTTCGTGCCCGCGTCCAACACCAAGCTGTTCACCACCGCCGCCGCCTTCGCGACGCTGAACGTGGCGACGCCTGATGCGCCGGGCGGGGCGACGGTTCGGCTGGAGGGGCAGGGAACCCCGACGGTGATCCTCGCGGGGCATGGCGATGCCCGCCTGTCCTCCGCGCCCGATTGCCGTGTCGATTGCCTGGCGGAGTTGGCGACAGCCGTCGCGCGCCGCACGCGGGCCGTGGGCGATGTGGTCGGCGACGACACTGCATTCCCCGACGAACGCTGGCCGCAGGGGATGAGCTGGAACAATATGAGCGGCGCCTATGGCACCGGCATCTCGGCGCTGACGCTGGACGACAATGTCGTGACGCTGACCGTGACACCCACCGCGTCCGGCGCGCCGCCACGGGTCGTCGGCGATGGCTATTACCGGATCGACAATGCCGCGACGACGGGCGCGGCGGGCGGGGCGCGGACGCTCTCGATCGAGCGCATGCCGGGCAGCGACCTTGTGCGCATGACCGGCAGTCTCGCCCTCGGGACGGCGCCAGTCGTCCTGAGATTGGCGGTCGATGATCCGGCGCACCGGGCGGCTTGGCGGTTCGCGCAACTGCTGCGAGCGGCGGGCGTGACGGTGTCGGGGCGGATCACCGTGCGGCACCGACCGTTGACGGATGCGGACGATCCCGTACGACGCGGAGGCGGCCCCGTTGCGGCCGTTGCGCCCGTGCCGGTGCTGGCCGGCCTGACGCCACTGCCACTGGCCGAGGATCTGCGCGAGACCAACAAGACGAGCCAGAATCTCCACGCCGAACTTCTGCTGCGGCGACTGGGGCCGAGCGGGTCGGTCGCCGATGGGCATGCGGTCGTCGACGCGGTGCTGGCCCGTGCTGGCGTTGCCCGCACGACCTATGACTTTGCCGATGGCGCGGGCATGTCCAACTATAATCGGGTCACCCCGCGCGCGACGGTGGCGTTGCTGCGCTGGGCGGAGACCCAGCCCTGGGGGGCGGCATGGCGGGCGACCTTTCCCGTTGCCGCCACCGACGGCACGCTGGCGCGGCGGTTCGTCGGCACCCCGCTGGCTGGGCGACTGATGGCGAAGACCGGCACGCTCAACGCGGCCAATGCGCTGGCCGGGACGATAATCGCGGCGAGCGGGCGGACGCTGACCTTCGCCGCCTATGCCAACGACATGGCCGACGACGCGAGCGCGACCGCTGCAATCGACGCGGCGCTGGTGGCGATCGCCGCCGCGAACTGAGCGGCGGTCGGTCAGCCCCGCAACAGCGCGAGCGCGTTGGACGCGAGCAGGGCCGGGGCGGGCGGCGGCGCGGGTAACGCCTTCACTAGCGGTGCGGCGACCGGCCCGAGCGCGGCGAGCCCGGTGGCGGCGAGGAAGCGTCGACGCGCGATCATGGCAAAGTCTCCATTGTCCGGGCGGGCAGGCCCGCCAGATAAAGCGCCCCGCTCAACGCATCGCCCAGCGGTTCGCTGAGCCGGGCGACGGTCCGTGCGCGCAACCAGGGGCGCATCTTCGCCGACAGGCCGCCGAGGAGCGCGCAGCGCGGGGCGCCGCGTTCGTAGATCGTCTCGATGAACCGTTCGATATGGCCTGCGGCATCCTCGACGATCGAGCGGGCGATCGCATCGTCCGCTTCGGCATAGTCCATCACCAGCGGTGCGAAGCTGCCATAGTCGCGCGGGGTCGCCTGATCCATCCAGGCGATGGCGCGGGCCGTATCATGGCCGAACCGCTCGGTGACGGCGGTGCTGAGCGGCGTCGCGCGCGTCCGCCCGTCCAGCGCCCGTAGCGCATGGCGCATCGCGCTGAGGCCCAAGGCCGCGCCGCTGCCCTCGTCCGAAATGGGAAAGCCATAGCCGCCGATCCGGAAGCTCTGCCCGCCCACGCGCACCTGTGCGATGCTGCCGGTGCCGATGATCAATATCGCCCCGTCGCCGCCGCCATGGGCCCCCAGATTGGCGATGACGGCATCGGTGTCGAACACCGTCGATGCGAAGGGAAAGGCGAAGCCCTCCAGCGCCGCCCGCACACCCGGCCGCGAGATGCCCGCAATGCCCATGGCGGCCCGGACGATCGCGACCTGCGCCGCGTCCAGCCCCGCCGCGCGGACCGCGTCCTGGGTCACCTGGCGCAGCGTCGCATAGAGCGCGTCCAGCCCCAGTCCGGCATTGGCCGGGCCCGCTTGGGCGGTGCCCAGCACCCGGCCGGTGCCGTCGACCAGGCGGCAACGGCAATTGCTGCCGCCCGCATCCACGCCGAGAAAGAACTGCGTCATGTCCGATCCTTGCCTCTACTGCGTCTGCACTTCTTCCAGCGTCGTGCGAAAGCGACCGTCCAGCCAGTCGGTGATCTCACGTGCCGCCGGATGATCGATCGCCCCATAGCGCTCGCGCAGCTCGGCAAAACGCGGCCCGAGATTGTCGAGGCCGGTATCCTGAAGCGGCAGGATGTCGCGGTGCAATATACTTGCGAAATCGGCGCCCAGCACCTTGGTCGCCGCCGCCAGAAAAGCCTGGCCATAGGCGTAGCGTTCGCCCTCCCGGTAGCTGGCGGCGAGCGTCAGCGCGGGGATGCAGGACAGGAGCGGTTGCGAGGCGGGGTTGATCGCATGACCGCTGACATGATGACGGATCGCGGCCGGGCGGCCGGTAAAGGCGCGCAGGTGGAGATATTGCGACATGCGCACGCCGTCATTGACCGGATAATTGTCCCACAGGCACACCTTGCGCCCGAGTTCGTGCTGTACCCGTTCCAGATGCGCGACCCCGATCTCCCGCGAGACCACTTCCTCGCCCGTCCAATAGACGCGCACCTTACGATCGAGATAGCGGCCCAGTTGATGCAGATAGTCCGGCGGCCGCTTGCCCCAGGCGCGTTCCAGGATCGGATCGTCCGAATAGAAGCTCGGGCAGAAGAAGATTTGGGTCGCGCGGCTGTTGTTCGCGCAGAAGTCGACCAGTTCGGCCTGACTCCGCGCCAGATCGGGCAGGTCGGCGGGAAGGTCGTCGAACAGGATGGCGAGGTCGTCGATGCCCAACGCGTCGAGCTGCCGCAGCTTCCGCGTCAGCGCCGCACGGGATTCCTCGTTGAAAGGGTGCGTGCTGCCCGCCGGGGTCAGCGCCACGCCGAAGCGCACGCCCAGTCTCCTGCACTCGGCGGCGAAGGCGGCCAGCGGGGCGAACTGTTCCGGCGCATGCGGCTCGCGCCAGCGGCGGCGCAGGAACGGGTCGGCCTTGGGCCCGTAATGATAGAAACGATAGCCCGCGCCCGCCAGCGTGCGGAGCACCGTGGTACGGTCCGCCCAACTCCACGGCTTGCCGAAAAAGCCTTCGATCACGCCCAGGTTCAGCGCCATGTCTTCTCCTTGTTGCGATTGTCGAGCACCGTCGCCACCGCCTCCCGCAGCACCGTCTCGCGCAGGGTGTCGAGCGCGGGGTAGGGCTCGCCGTCCGGCCGATGGACCCGGTTGGTGAGCAGCACGACGGTCATGTCTAGTTGTGGGGAAAAGGCGAACCAGGTGCCGGTAAAGCCCGAATGGCCGTAAAAGGTTGCGGCAATCCCGGCGAGCTGCGTCTTGTGGAAGCCCAGCGCCTGATCGGCGTCGAACGGCGTCTGCTCGAACGCGGCGACCGTCGGCGCGGGTGCGAGCCGCCAACGGCCATAGCAGCCCCCGTTCAACAGCGCCTGCGCATAGCGGGCAAGATCGGTCGCGGTCGAGAACAGCCCGGCATGCCCCGCCACACCGCGCCAGCCGAGTGCCGCATTGGCATCGTTCGCCTCGCCGACCAGCACATGGTTTCGATATCCGACAAAGGGCCGGGAAGGAGGGAAGGACGCGGCGGGATAGGGTTTGCCGGTCTCCGCCATGCGCCGCTGATACGCGTCACCCTGCGATGTCGCGGCGGCACGTCGGCGCAAGGTCGATGACGGGAGGAAGCCGGTATCGGTCATGCCGAGCGGGCGATAGAGTTTCTCGCCGACATAGCGGTCCAGCTTCATGCCCGCGACCCGTTCGACGACCGCCCCCAGCAGCATGAAGCCAAGGTCCGAATAGGCGAAGCGCGAGCCCACCGGATAGCGGAGCGGCAAGGCCGCCAGATAGGGCAGTGTCTCGCCCGAGGCGTCGCGGTGGAGCCAGGTCGGCTGCCATTCCCAAAGGCCCGCACGATGGGTCAGCAACTGACGGATCGTGATGTCCGCCTTGTCGGTCCCTCGGAACGCGGGCAGCAGCGCGCCCAGCCGGTCGTCGAGGGACAGGCGGCCGGTGCCCACGAGATGCAGGATCGCTGCGGTCGTGGCCTCGATCTTGGTCACGGAGGCCATGTCGAAGAGGGTATCGACGGTCATCGCTCGCGGCGTGGCGAGCGTGTGCAGCGTGCCGTCCGGAGCCGTGGTCAGCGTCTGGGCATGGCCGAAGGCCGCGCGATGGACGATGCGCCCGCGATCGGTCACGAGCAGCACCGCGCCGGGATAGAGCGTGCCGACGCCGCCGCGTACCGCCGCGTCGATCCGGGCGAAGCGCGTGTCGTCGGCGCGTGAGAGCGGGGCGCTCAGGACCGGGCAGGCGGCTGGTGCTGCGAACGCGGGCTCGGCCCAGACGGCGAGCCAAGCGAGAAGCGGGACGATGCGGGCGCGGCGGGTTCGCGCGGCTCGAAACTTCATGCGCTCCATCGCTTCGCCATAGCATGCCGACGGACGGCCACCCATTCCACCATGGCGGACGACCATAAATGCTGGCCATGGCCCCGGGCGCGACGGGCTCTCAAGCCGGACCGTCCGATGCGTCGCTCCAGTGGCGCGCACGGGGCGTCTGGCCGATGCCGGGATTGAGCTGGTTTCGCGGATCGATCCGGCGGTAGAATTCGGCCAGCGCGGGCGGTGCCACATAGAGATGGCCGACGTTATGCTCGGCCGGATATTGCGCCCCGCGCGCGTCGAGCAATGTCCATAGCGCATGCTCGAACGCCACGGGGTCGGTGCCTTTTCGGACGATATAGTCCTGATGGAAGACGTGGCAGAAGAAATGACCGTAATAGAGCGCGTGAATGACTTGGGCGTCGAGCGCGGGCGGCAATGTCTCGGTCCATGTCTCGGCATTGCGGGGCAGCGCGACGTCGAGCGCGACGATATCGGCGACGGCGTCGGCGCGCACTGCGCGGTAGCGGACCGCCGCACCCGCCGCGACGAACCGGTGGAGGAACGCCTTGGCGCTGTCCGCCGCGCTACATTGGACATGGTCGCCCGCGTCGTCGCCGGGAAACAGCCGGGCGAGCAGGGCGCGGGTCTGGTCGATCTGGTCGCCCGACACCTTCAGCATCAGGTGATGCGCGAAGCGATCGCGATAGGTCCGCATCCAGGCGGGCAGGCGATCCGGTATGAACCGCCCCGCCGCTTGCAGCAGGCGGTCGCTCAACCCCCGGGACATGTGATCGGCCACGGCATCGAAGCGGGCCTTGGCGGCGAAAAGCGCAGGCAGCCGGTCGGTCCCCAGCCGCTCGATCGCGAAGAAGGTGTCGCGGCCATAACGATCCGCCACGTCGAAAGCGGTGCGGTGCATATATTCGCCCGCGATCGGCAGCCTGTCGAAATCGCGCAACATCGTCCGCCGCAGATCGGTCAGGCGGTCGGGTTCATTGGTGCCGATATAGAAGGTGGCGGTGCCCTCTTCGCGCGCGAAGGTGTCCAGGCGCACCGCGAAGACGATCAGCTTGCCCGCACTTCCCGCCGCCTCGAACAGACAGCGTGGGTCGGCGTTGAAGCGGGCGGGCACATCGCTGTCGATCGCGCGGACATGCTCGGCATAGCGGTGATCGTGCGCCCATCGATCGCCCGCATCCTCGATATCGGCGTCGCTGAACTCGCCGCGATCGAGGCGGGACAGGATCGTCTCCGGCTCGTCGCCTAGCGCGATGCCCAGATGATTGACCAGGGTCAGGCGGCCATCGGGCTCGACCGCGGCGAACAGGGCCAACTGGGTATAGGCGGGCCCGCGCCGGACCAGCGAACCGCCCGAATTGTTGCAGATGCCGCCGACGACCGACGCCCCGAAACAGGATGACCCGATCACCGAATGCGGCTCTCGTCCATAAGGTCGCAGGGCCTGTTCGAGTTCGTACAGGGTCGCGCCGGGCAGGCACACCACCTGCTCGCCCTCTCGGATCACGGTAAGCCGCGACAATCGCGTGGTGCTGATGATGACGAGGCCGCCCGGATAATCATCGCCGTCTGGCGTGGAGCCACCAGTCAGCCCGGTGTTCGACGCTTGCAGGAGGATCGAGACATCGGCGGCGACGCAGGCCTGTGCGACGCGCCACATCTCGACCAGACTGCCCGGTCGCACCACGGCGATGGCCGGTCCCCCGCCGGTGCGATAGCCTTTGCGGAACCGGGCCGTGGCACGCGCCGCAGTCAGGACGTGGCGGCGACCGACCGTCGCGCGCAGCCGGGCGAGCAGCGGTGCGGTGTCGGTCATGGTGAGCCGAGGGGACGTCATAACCCGAGTAAATACCACTATGCAGAACGACGCAAGTGGCATGCTATTGGTTTGCATGTGGGTGAGCATCGGCGTAGGATGTCCCATCGCATGAAGATCGGATCGGGAGCATGGAATGCTGAGGATCGATGTCGCGCTCTCCGATGGCGGGAGCATGGTGAACGAGGATGCGATCGGCCATTATGGCGACGCGGCCTGGGTGATCGACGGGGCTACGGGCGTCGGTCCATCTCTGCTGGACGCCCCAAGTGACGCGGCCTGGTTCGCGCATACCGCCAACCGGCTGATCGCCGACGCCCTGGCGGAAGATCCGGATCGATCCACGATCGAGATATTGCGCCTGGTCATGACGCGCTGCGCCGCCGCGCTGGAGGATGCCCAGCTTCGCGCCGCCGGCGGCACGCATGAGCATCCCTCGGCGGCCTTTGCCATGATCCGCCGGCAGGGCGACGTCGCCGAGATCACCGCGCTCGCCGACTGTCGCGTGGCGACGGTGGACGATACGGGGACCGCACGATTGTTCGGCACCTATGCGCTCGATGCGGTCGAGGCGCGGACCCTTGCTACGGTCAAGGCGATCCGCGAGGAAGATCCTCTGATCGATAATGATGCCTTGAAGCTTCGCCTGTTGCCGGGCCTGAGCGACAATCGCCGTCTCAAAAATCGTGAGGGCGGCTATTGGGTGCTCGGCACCGAGCCCGCCGCTGCGGACCATGTCTGGCAGACGACGGTGCCGCTCCGGCCCGGTCAGCGCTTCGCCATCGCCAGTGACGGGTTCCTGCGGCTCATCGAGTTGTTCGGAATAGTGACGCCCGCCGATCTGCTGACGATCGCCACGCCGGAGAACGGGGCCGCTTGGCTTGCACGATTGCGCGATATCGAGAGCGAGCCGGATTCGCTGCTGCGTCATGTCCGTGTGAAGCGGCACGACGATGCCAGCCTGATCGTCTGCACCTGGGACCCGTCTCGCTGATGCTGGTGATGGGCTATATGAGCGGGACGTCGCTCGACGGCGTCGACGTCGCGATGATCGAAACCGATGGCGAGCGGATCGAAGCGTTCGGTCCTACGGCGATGATCCCGTTCACGAGTGCCGAACGCACGACCATCGAGCAGGCGACCCGCGATGCGCTGGCGTGGAACGGCCATGGCGCGGTGCCGTCGTCGTTCGATGCCGCATCCGACCTCATCGTGCGGCTGCATGTCGAGGCGGGTGAACGGGTCATCGCGGAAGCCGGGTGCCGCCCGGCATTGGTCGGCTTTCACGGCCAGACGTTGCTCCATCGACCGGAGCGTGGCTTGTCCGTCCAGATCGGCGATCCCCGGATGCTGGCGAATGCCCTGGGCGTGCCGGTGGTGGCGCAGATGCGGCAGGACGATTTGCGCGCCGGCGGGCAGGGGGCTCCGCTGGTGCCGGTCTATCACGCCGCGCTCGCCGACTATCTCGGGCTCACGCGACCGGTCGCGTTCCTCAACGTCGGCGGTGTGGCGAACCTGACCTGGATCGGTGCGGACGGCACGCTGATCGCGTTCGATACGGGGCCGGGCAACGGTCTGATCGATCAGGTCGTCCAGGCGCGTGGCGCGGGCCGTTATGACGATGGCGGCCGGTTCGCCGCGGCGGGCAGCGTCGATACGGAGATACTGGCCCGGCTCCTGGCGCACGACTATTTCCGTGGGGAGGGGGCAAAATCGCTCGATCGCTACGACTTTCCGCTCGACTGGGCGGCGGCCTGTTCGCTGGAAGACGCCGCCGCGACACTGACGGCTTTCACGGCTGAGGCTGTGGCCCTGGCGGCCTGCATGCTGCCCGCCCCGCCCGAATGCTGGATCATATGCGGGGGCGGTGGCCATAATCCGGTGCTGATGGCGGCGCTGAGCGATCGACTGGGGATATGCCGGACGGCGGACGAAATCGGCCTGCGCAGCGATTTCGTCGAGGCCGAGGCGATGGCGTTCCTCGCCGCACGCAGCCTGCATGGCCTGCCGCTGACCTTCCCGGGCACGACCGGCGTCGCCGCACCGCTGACGGGCGGGCAGCTATGGTATCCCTCGAGCAATACCAAATGATAATACCACATCTTTACATGTTGGTGACAGGTATGCATGATCGGCGCGGGTTTTCCGGCCCGTCGCGCGACATGTTCCACGATAGGCGGACCGGGTTGGGGCATATCAGGGAGGGACTTCGATGATCATGACGTCATACCGACAGAGCGTAGCCGCAGCCGCACTGGCCGTCGCCCTGATACAGGCACCCGGAGCCGCGCTGGCGCAGACTGGCCCGGCGACGCCCGCTGCTCCCGCGCCCCAGGACGCTTCGACGACCGGCGACGAGGTGGTGGTAACGGGCACGCGCATTCCCGTTCCGGGCTTGACCTCCAGCAGCCCGGTCGCCTCGACCAGCGAGGAGCAGATCAAGCTTCGTTCCGCCCTGACGATCGAGGATTTCTCCACCGCCATTCCGCAATTGTCGGGCGGCGTGCGTCAGGGCTCGCAGGGCAGCGATGCGTTCGGCGCCCAGGTGCTTGAACTGCGCAACTTCGGCCAAAGCCGCTCGCTGGTGCTGATCGACGGCACCCGTGCGGCGCCGTTCAGCTTCCGCAACTCGGTCGACGTCAATGCGATTCCTGCCTCGCTCATCAAGCGTGTCGACGTGCTGACCGGCGGCGCGGCGGCGGTTTACGGCGCGGATGCGGTCGCTGGCGTCGTGAACTTCATCCTCAACGACGAATATGAGGGCATTCGCGGCACCGCGACCAGCCGGTTGTCGGTCCAGGGCGGCGCGCAATATGGCGGCTCGCTGATGCTCGGCACGGGCATCGGTGATCGTGGCAACCTAGTGATCGCGGCGGACTATACGCAGCGGGATGGGGTCCGCGCCGGACAGCGCGACTGGGCCGCGACGCCCAACCAGACGATCCCAAGCCTCGGTGGCGTCTTTACCGATGTCGCGAGCGGGCGCCGCTTCGGCTTCACCGACGATGGCGCGTTCACGACCAGTCCGTCCGCTACATCCAACATTTCGGCCAGCTATCCGCTGATCTCACCGCTCAAGCGCATCAATGTGGCGGCGCTGTACAAATACGAGATCACGCCGCAGGTCGAACTCTATGGCCGGGCCATGTATACCAATGCCCGGACCGAGGAGACGGGCACCCCGGGCGCAGCGCCCGCCTCGGTCAACCGCACCGTCGCGATCAGTGCGACCAATCCGTTTCTGACCGACGCGATCCGCAACCAGTTGACCTTCGTGAACGGCACCGCGCAGGTGAACGTGTCGCGTTCGCTGGCCGAGCTGGGCCTGATCACCTATGCGACCGAGCGCAACACCTTGCAGGTTCAGACCGGCCTGCGCGGACCGTTGACCGATGCGGTGCGGTGGAACGTCTATGCGCAATATGGCCGCTCGACCGAATCGTCCCTGATCTCGGGCGACGGCCTCGTCGCCAACGCGGCCGGGGCGAACAATTTCGCGTCGATCGTCAATACGGTGAACATCTTCGGCCCCAACCGGCCCGGCCTCGCCGCCGCGCTGGGGAGCACGATCGACGGCTTCATCCGCAAGCGCGACCAGTTCGTCACGGCGGGGACGCTCAGCGGTACGCTGGCCGATCTGTTCTCCCTGCCCGCAGGTCCCATCGGTTTCGCAGCCGGCGTCGAGTATCGGCGTGAAACGGCGAGCATCAATCAGGATAGCGCGCTGCTGTCCGGCAACACCTATCGCCAGGGCGTGCAGGCCGCCTATCGCGGGGCGTTCGACGTCATCGAGCTGTATGGCGAAGTCCTTGTCCCGCTGATCCACGACACGCCACTGATCCGCAAGCTGGACGTGGGCGGGGCCTATCGTCTGTCGGACTATAACCTGTTCGGCACGCACGGCACGTGGAAGGTCGAGGGCAATTGGGAAGTCGACCGCAACCTGCGGCTGCGCGGCACCTATCAGCGCGTGTTGCGGACGCCCAATTTCGGCGAGTTCGCCGCCAGCACTTCCTCGCTGCCGCTCAACAGCCTGGTCACGGTCGATCGTCTGAAGCCGCGCTATGGCGGCGACCCGTGCGTGATCGGCACCGGCAATGCGGCGCAATGCGCGCGGTTCGGTGCCCCGGCGGTAGGCTCCGCCAATTCCAGCGCCCCCGGCTATCTGACCGGCAATTATTATTATGGCGGCAATCCCGACATCAAGCCGGAGACCGGCTATACGACAACGGCGGGCGTGGTGTTCACGCCGACCTTCCTGCCGAGCCTGAACCTGACGGTCGACTATTATAACCTCGACCTGCGCGGGGCGGTCGGCGTGATCCAGCCGATCGCGGCGATCACGAGCTGCTACATCACCAATCCGACCGCGGGCAATCCGCTGTGCGCACTGGTCACGCGCAACGCGAACGGCACCTTCGCCGATGCCTTCGTCAACAACCAGAATCTGGGCCGTCTGCTGCAACGCGGCTTCGACATCTCGGCGGCCTATACGCTGCGGGCGGACTGGCTGCCGGGCAAGGGTGTCCGCGCGAGCTATCAGGGCAACATCGTCACCTCCTATCTGATCCAGGCGAACCCGACCGTGTCGGCGGTGCAGTGCAAGGGCACGTTCGGCGCGACCTGTTCGAGCGACGGCACGACGCTGGTCCAGCCGGACTATCGCCACACCGCCGGGCTCGGCTGGCTGCTCGACAAGGGCGTGATCCAGTTCGACTGGCAGCGTATCGGCAAGGTCCGGTCGAGCACGGTCGGGTCGACCGAGACGCTTCCGGCGCAGGATATCTTCGACCTGTCGGCATCGTACGACTTCACCGATGTCGTGACGATGAGCGCGGGCGTCTACAATCTGTTCGACAAGACCCCGCCGCGCGTGTCGACCGGCGGTGTCTTCAACACCTTCCCCGACACCTACGACATATTGGGGCGGACGATCGGCTTCTCGCTGACCGCGCATCTGTGATCGGATAGCCTTGCCATGGCGTCCGGCCCGATCCGCGGGCCGGGCGCATTCGCTTCATGCCCGTGGACGTTCGGTCCCGGGCGATCGGAGTATGCTTCGATGACGTTGCCCTTCTCCATGGCCGACTGGCTGGTGATCGCGGGCTATCTGCTGGTGCTGGTCGTGGGCGGATGGATATTGACGCCGCGCCAGACCGCGTCGGCGCGCGAGTATTTCCTGGCGGGCGGCACCGTGCCCGCCTGGCTCGCGGCGCTTTCGGTGCTGTCCGCGACGCAGTCCGCCGCGACCTTCCTCGGCGGGCCGGATTATGGCTATCACGGCGACCTCACCTATCTCAGCGGGAATATCGGCGGGGGCCTGATCGGCGCGATCTTCGTGGCGCATGTCCTGATCCCGCGCTTCTATGCGATCCGCGCCACCACCGCCTATGAGTTGCTGACCTTGCGTTTCAGCGAACGGGCGACCCGCTGGGCAGGGGGCATGTTCCTGGTGGGACGGGTCTTTGCCGGTGGTGCGCGCGTCTATCTCGCCGCGATCGCGCTGGCGATGGTCGTGACGGGTGGCGTGGGCGTGCAGGGGATCATGTTCGCCGCCGCCGCGCTGGTCGTGGCGAGCGTGGCGTTCACCTTCGTCGGCGGCCTGAAGTCGGTATTGTGGAACGACCTGATCCAGTTCGTCGTCTATGTCGGCTCGGCGATCGCCGTGCTACTGTTCCTGCGCCTGTCGATCCCGGCCTCGAATGGCCAGATACTGGAGGCGCTGGCGCATACGCCGCAGGGCGTGGACAAGCTGCGGCTGTTCGACTTCTCCTTCGACCTGTCGCGGCCCTTCTCGGTGCTGGCGATCGTCACGGGCCTCGCGCTGCTCTACATCGCCAATGCGGGCATGGATCAGGACACCACGCAGCGCCTGTTATCGTGCCGGGATGCGAGGACGGGGGCGCGCAGCCTTTACCTGTCCGTGCTGGCGACCGTGCCGACCGTCGGCATGTTCATGGTCATCGGCCTGTTGCTGTACGTCTTCTATGACCGTCCCGACCTGATGGGCGGTTCGGGTGCCGTCGCGGCCAGCAGATTCGAGGGGCAGAAGATCAGCATCTTCATGCACTATATCCTGACCCAATTGCCCGGCGGGCTGCGCGGCCTGGTGACGATCGGCATCTGCGCGGCGGCGGTGGCGACCACCAATTCGGCGCTCAACGCGATGTCGTCGGTTCTGGTACAGGATTTCTATCGCCCCTGGCGCGACCGGCGCGGGCCGGTCGAGGAGCATCATTTCGTCCAGGCCGGGCGTGCGGGCATGGGCATCATCGGCTTCGCGATGTTCCTGATGGCCGTCCTTTCCTTCTATTGGCAGCGCCACAGTTCGATGGGCCTCCTGGAATTCGCGTTGCAGGTGATGGTGTTCAGCTATGCGGGTCTGCTCGGCGTGTATTTCACGGCCTTGTTCACCACGCGCGGCACGACCGGCTCGGCCATCGCGGCGCTGTTGATCGGTTTCGTGACGATCATTCTTCTGCAACCGGCAATCGCCCGGGCCATCGGCCTGCCGCTCGCGCTCACCGGGCTATCCTTTCCCTTCCAGCTTTGCATCGGAACGGCCTTGGCGTTCCTGGTCTGCGCCGCGCCGGCGGGCCGCTCCGCATCGAAGCTTCCAGTGGGATCAACGCTATGATGAACACCGAAACGCTCGACGCCCGGTATCTGGACCTCGACCAATGGCCGACGGAATCGGCAGTCGAAGCGATGCTGGAAGGGCAGATGGCCGCCATCGCCGCCATCCAGTCGCAGACGGCCGCGATCGCGCGGGCTGCCGAAGCGGCGGCGGCGCGGCTCGGCCAGGACGGACGCCTGATCTATGTCGGCGCGGGCACATCGGGGCGGCTCGCCGTGCAGGACGGTACCGAGCTGAACCCCACTTTCTGCTGGCCGATGAAGCGTCTGGTCTTCCTGATGGCGGGCGGCTTCGGCGCGCTGACGGAAGCGTATGAAGGGGCGGAGGATAATGTCGAGGCGGCGCAGGCGGACATCGATGCCTGCGCGATCACCCCGTCCGATGTCGTCATCGGCGTCGCGGCGAGCGGACAGACGCCTTACACCGTGGCTGCAGTTCGGCACGCCAGGACGCTCGGTGCGCTGACGATCGGGATCGCCAACAATCGGGGGACCCCCCTGATCGAACAGGCGGAGCATCATGTGCTGGCCGATACGGGCAGCGAAGTTCTGGCGGGATCGACCCGCATGAAGGCGGGAACCGCGCAAAAGGCGGTGCTGAACCTGTTGTCCACGGCCCTGATGCTGCGCCTGGGGTTCGTCTATCGCGGGCGGATGGTGGCGATGCGCGTATCCAACGCCAAGCTCCTCCGACGCGCTCGCCGGATGGTCCAGGAACTGGCCGGCGTGGATGCCGAGGTGGCGATCCATGCGCTGGGCGTCGCGGAGAACGACATAAGGCGCGGCGTCCTGGTCGCCATGGGCTTGCCCCTGGACGAGGCGAGGGCGCTGCTCGACGCGCATCATGGTAGCCTGCGCGACGCCCTGCACGCGCTGGACGCGTGGGAGGCGTGACGATGCGCGATATCGCCTGGACGCGGAGCGACGAAGCGACGCCCTTGTACCTGCAACTCGCGCAGAGCCTGCGCGAGCATATCGACGGCGGGGGGATCGATCCGGGGAGCGCGCTGCCCTCCGAACGGGAACTCAGCGAAATGGTGGGCCTGTCGCGCGTCACCGTCCGCAAGGGTATCAAGCAGTTGATCGACGAAGGCGTGCTGATCAGCAGGCAGGGTTCGGGCACCTTCGTCGCGCGACGGATCGAAGCGCCGGGGGCAAAGCTGAACAGCTTCACCGACGACACCCGGTCGCGCGGGCAGGACCCCGGCGTGGTCTGGATCTACAAATCCTATGCCTTGGCGACCGAAGAGGAAGCCGCGGCGGTGGGGGTGGCTCCCGATGCCCGCGTCGCCCGGCTCGGTCGTGTCCGCCTGGCGGGCGATGAACCGCTGGCGATCGAGCATGCGGTGATCCCGGCGATCTTCATGCCCGACCTCGATGCGCTGGGCGATTCCCTCTATCAGGCGCTCGAGGTCCATGGCTTTCGACCCACATCGGGCACGCAGCGGGTCCGCGCCTCGCTCGCCACGCAAACCGAAGCCGGGATCCTCAACGTACGACAGAATTCCGAGGTATTGCGGATCGAGCGCTGCACTCGAATTCCCGATGGTCGGATCGTCGAATTCACCCGCTCGGTCTATCGCGGAGACCGCTACGAGTTCGTGACGGATTTGAATGTCGTCTGATGGGATGCCACTCTACGGCCAGGTTGCAGATTTTTCGGCGAACGTCATGGGATAAGGCCCGATCCTAGAAGTCCGCCGTCAGGCTCGCGGTCACCCGGCGTCCCGGCAACAGGGTGTAGCCGCCGCCGCCCGACACCCGCCAGCCGAATGTGTCGGCGACGTTGCGGACCTGTAGCCGCAGCAGAGTCGGCACGCGCCCGATGCGACTGCGATAACGGGCACCGAGATCGAGAATGGCGCGGGCCGGGAGCGCCGCCGTGTTCGCGGCATTGGCGGTTCGCCGTGCCTCGAAGGTCGCATGGGCGTCGATCGAGACACCGGCGAGGCCCGGAATCCTGTAATCGGCGCTGGCGTCGATGAACAAAGGCGTGCGGCCGATCGGGCGCGGGCCGATCCGTCCATCGTCGACCGCCTGGCCGGTCACGCGGGGGCGCAACCAGACCATGCCCGCGACCATGCTCAATCCCGCCAGCGGACTGCCGGACAGCGACGCCTCCGCGCCGCGATGGGTGACGGTGCCCAATTGGCGGAACATGCCGTCGCGCCGGTCGAGATCGAAATAGGGCTTGGCGATGTCGAATACCGCCGCCGTCGCCCGCCAGCCACCCGGAAAGGCGTAGCGCGCGCCCGCCTCATATTGCCGGGTGCGCAGTGCGGGCAGCGCCGCGCCGGGATTGCTCGCATTGCCGGGCGCGATGCCGCTTTCCTCCAGCCCCCGCGTGGTCGCGGCGTAGAGCGTCAGGCGCTCGGTCGGCAACAGCGCGAGCGCGGCGTTCCACAGCCAGGGCCGGTCGTGCTGGAGCACCGCCGGCGCCCCCGGCACCGCGACCGTCTTGCGGTAATCGGTGCGGGTCAGGCCCAGATTGAGTTCGAGCAGCCGCGCCCAGCGCAGCTCATAGCCCAGGGCATAGCTGGTCTGCCGGACATCGTCGCGGGTCCGCTCGCCCGGCACCAGCGACGGCTGGGCCTTCGGATCGGGAACCCCGATCGTCGCCAGCCCGAGATCGGCGGTGGCCAGCCCGCCATAGCGTGCGGCGACGTCCCGCGCACGCACGGAGGCCAGCAGCCGGTGGCGACGCGGCCCGTCCTCGATCAGGCGGCTGACCCGCAGCTCGCCCGAGGTGGACGCGGTCGTCTGATCCGCGCCCGCCAGCACGAAGGAGCGACCGACCCCGTTCGCATCGACGCCGCGAAAGAAGGCGGTGTGATATTCATCGCGGGCGAAGCGGCTGCGAAAGGCTCCGGCGGCCACCTGCCACTTGCCGAACATGGCCTTGGCGAGGGTGCCGTAGTTGAAGGTCTGCCCCGCCATGTCGGCCCAATCCTGTCCGAAGAAGCGGCGGCGCACGATACGGCCGGGCACATGGCCGTCGGCGGTGAAGATCGTCGGCGCCTGTTCCTCGTCGCCGAAGCTGTAGCCGCCATAGAAGCCGGTCAGTTCGACGCCGTCGACCGGACGGACGCGCGCGATCCCGCCATAGCTGGCATACCAACCGCCGGCGCCGCTGACATATTCGTCGTCATACAGCCCCGCATCCAGGTTGAGGCTGATCCTGTCGCCGACCGGGATCGCCGCATCCACCACCAGGTCGGTGCCCAGATATTCGCCGCTGTTGAGCTGGACGCTGACCACCGTCTTCGTGCCCGCACGCCGCATCTCATGGTCGATGATCCCGGTCGGCGCGGGAAGCGGGTAGCCAAATGCGCTGAGCCCGACGCGGGTCGTGGTTTCCCGCGTGATGACGCTGCTCAGCGCGACGGCGCGGTCCCAATAGACGCCCTCGATCCGGTTGTTGCCCGCTTCGGTCGCGCTGAACCCGCGCACCTCGCCGCTGGCATAGATGCCGATCGATTCGCTCCCGACGCTCTTGCCGAAGCCGTCTTCCGCCTCGCGCACCGTATTCTCGGCGGTGCGCTGCGCGGCGGCGGCGAGGGGCCAGCCCCCGGCGACCAGCGCCAGTCCCAACGCCCAGCCCCTCATAGCGCGACGGCGATCCGGCCGCGGATCGTGCGCGGCGCGCCGGGCGTGATCCATATGTTCGAATAGCTGCTTTCCAGATAATAGGTGTCGAACAGATTCTCGCCGTCGAGATGCGCCGACAGCCCCTTGGCGACCTGATAGGACAGGTTGAGCCGCGCGGTAGCATAACCCGGCAGGCGGAAGCCGCTGGCGACATCGTCGCCGGGCCGCGCGCCGACATAGGTCACCCCGGCGCCGATACCGACCGATCCCGGCTCGGTCCCCCGCGACTGCCAGAAGGCATAGGCCGCGCCGCTGTGATGCGGGATGTTCGACAGGCCGCTGCCGGTCAGTCCCGGCCGCGTGTCGCGCGTCACCTTGGCATCGGTATAGGCATAGACCCCGGTCAGGGTCAGCCGGTCGCCGGCTCGGTAATTGACATCCGCCTCCACGCCCCGGCTGCGCGCCTCACCGGTCGCGATCGAGAAACCGGCATTGGCGGGGTCGTTGACCAGGATATTGTGCTTGGTGATCTCGAACAGCGAGACGGTGCCGGTCAGGCGCTTGGCCAGCGCCGCGACCTTCACCCCGGCTTCCCACGCCTCGCCGCGTTCGGGCGCGAAGGGGTTGGCGGCGGCATCAACGCCCTGGTTGAACCGGAACGACCGGCCCCAGCTGATATAGGTCGAGACATGCTCGCTCGGCGCGAAGGTGAAGGCGGCGCGGGGGCTGGTCGCCTGCGGACGCTGGCGGTCGGTACGACCGTTGCGATAGTTCAGATTGTCCTGGCGTATCCAGTCCTGGCGGATGCCGAGCAGCAGCGAGAAGCGATCGTCGAGCGTCAGCAGGTCCTGCGCATAGACGCTCTGTCCGCTCAGCCGTTCGAGCAGGTTCTGGTTGAGCGGCGCGACCGGCTTGGGCTGGCCATAGACGGGGTTGAAGATATCGATGTCATAGGGTTGCGCGGCGGTCGGGTTGAAGCGGTAGAGGATGCGGCGCTGGTCGAAGTCGAAGGCGTCCGCGCCGATCCGCATCTGATGGCCGATGCCGAGCAGGGTCCGGTTGGCGCTGATCTCGATCCGTCCCGACAGATCCTGCCAGCGATAGTCGTGGACCCGCAATTGCCGCCGCAGCCTGGTGCCGACCAGCGCCGAATTGTGCGTCGACTGGCCCAGCAGCGCGCCGTCGCGATACTGGACACCCCCCTCCAGCGTGATGCCGGGGGCCAGATCGACATAGGCGGTCGCCTGATGCTGCGATGTGCGCTGGGTCATTTGCCCGTCATTGGGCTCGCCCAGGAACCGGCTGCGCGGCAGCGCCCGGCCATTGCCGTTCACCGCGACCAGGCCGCGATCATGGGTGAAATGGACGAGGTTGTATTCGAGCTGGTAGAGCAGCCGTATCCGGTCGTTCAGCCGCCAGCCGATCGACGGCGCGAACAGCAGCCGGTCGTTGTGGACGAAGTCGCGGAAACTGCCGCCGTCCTGATAGACGCCGATGACCCGCGTCGACACGCCGCCACCGACCGGTCCGCCGATATCGAAGCTGCCACGCCACGTATCGAAGCTGGCATAGCCCATCTCGCCCCCGGCATGGACATGGTCGAGCGGCGCCTTGGTCACGATGTTGATCGAGCCGCCCGGCTCGCCCTTGCCCGACAAGGCGGAGGCCGGGCCCTTCAGCACCTGGAAGCTTTCGACCGTCGCCACGTCGCGGCGCGCGTTGAAGCCGCGATTGGCGCTGAAGCGATTGACCAGCAGGTCCGGCCCCTGGTTGATGTCGCCGGAAAAGCCGCGGATCGCATAGGCATCCCATGCCCCGCCAAAGCTGTTCTGCCGCGACATGCCCCCGGCCAGGTCGAACAGTTGGGATAGGTCGGTAAAGCCCGCTTGGTCGATCAGCGTGTCGTCGAGCAGGCGGACATTCTGCGGCAGCAAATGCGGGTCGATGTCGAGCCCGTTGATGCTCGCATTGGCCTTTCGCGATCCGGTGACGAGGATTTCGTCGGTCGTTTCCTCCTCCCTCGGCGCGCCGCGCTCGCTCGATTCCTCGGCTCGGACACCGGCTGCGCTCAGTAGCGGCACGAGAATCAGGGCCGGAGCGAGCCGGCGCATGCAGATCATCATAGAACCCCCGATGCAAATGATATGCAGTTTCGCGCCTACAAACCGATTGGCTGTCGTCTGTCAATGCAATGATACATCATTACTGTTGACGAGAGCGGGGCTGACAGGGCAGTGATCAGGCCATGTCGACCATGCCTTCAACCCCCGCCGCCTCGCCCGAAATCGCCATAGCGGACGCCACTCTGTCTTATGGCGCCCATAAGGTGCTCGACCGTCTGACCTTGTCGGTCGCGGCGGGCGAAATCTATGCGCTGCTCGGCGGGAACGGCGCGGGCAAGTCGACGACCCTGTCGACTTTGCTGGGCTTCGTCCGGGTCGATGGCGGCAGCGTCCGGGTCAGCGGGATCGACCCCGCGACCGATCCCGACGCGGCGCGGCGGCGCATCGCCTATCTGCCGGAAAATGTCGCGCTGTACGAACATCTGAGCGCGGTCGAGAATGCCGATTATCTGCTCGCGCTGTCGGGCACGCCGCGCGACCGGACCGCGATCACCGAGGCGCTGGCGGCGGCGGGCTTGCAGGAACGGGCGTTCGACCAGCGACTGGGCGGCTTTTCCAAGGGGATGCGGCAAAAGGTCGCGATCGCGGTGGCGCTGTTGCGCGAAGTGCCGGTGCTGCTGCTCGATGAGCCGACCTCGGGCCTCGATCCGCGCGCGACCGCCGATTTCAACACGCTGCTCCATGCGGTCCGTGCACGGGGCACTGCCGTACTGATGGTGACGCACGACCTGCTCAGCGCGGCCGATGTCGCCGACCGCATCGGGTTCCTCGAAGGCGGGCGCATCGTCGCTGAGGTCGCGGCCGAGGGCGAGGCGCGGTTCGACGTGCGGGCGCTGCACGACCGGTTCGCCGGGGTGGCGGCGGCATGAGCGCCATTTCGCTGATAGCGCGCGACGAGTTGCGGCTGATGCGGCGCAACCGCGTCGCGGTGACCGCCATCCTGCTGCTGCTGGTCCTGACCCTGGTCGCGGTCGTCACCTCCTGGACGCATCAACAGGGCATCGCCGACAACCGCGCGCGCAACCAGGCGGAGGCGAACCATGCGTTCGAGGCGCAGCCGGATCGCCATCCGCACCGCGTCGTCCATTATGGCCATTTCATCTTCCGCCCGCTGGGGCCGCTCGCCGCCTTCGATCCGGGTGTCGACGCCTTTACCGGCAACACCATGTTCCTCGAAGGACATCGGCAGAATACGAGCAATTTCGGCGATGTCCGGCAAAGCTCGGCGCTGGTCCGCTTCGGCCAGTTGACCCCGGCCTTCGTGTTGCAGGCGGTGGCGCCCTTGCTGCTGATCTTTCTCGGCTATGGCGCCATCGCGCGCGAGACCGAGGGGGGGACGCTGCGCCCGCTGATGGTGCAGGGGGCATCGGCGCGCGCGATCGTGCTCGGCAAGCTCGCCGCGCTGGGCGTGGTCGCGCTGTTGGTCGGGCTGCCGGCGATGATCGGCTTCGTCCTGATCTCGGGCCAGCCGGGGGCGTTTGCCGGGCCGATGCTCATGATCGCGCTGGCCTATGCCGCCTATCTGGCGCTGTGGGTGGTGGCGATCCTCCTCGTCTCGATGCTGGTCCGCCGTCGCCGCGACGCGCTGCTGGCGCTGCTCGCGATCTGGGCGGTGACGGTCGTGCTGCTGCCGCGCGTCGCCCCCGATATGGCGAGCGCCGCCTATCCGCTCGCTAACCGGCTGCAGACCGACGTCGCCATCGCCCGCGACCTGCGGCGCATGGGCGACAGCCATGATCCCGACGACCCGCATTTCGCGAAGTTCAAGGCGGACGTGCTGAAACGCTATGGCGTGACCCGGATCGAGGATCTGCCGGTCAATTACAAGGGCCTGCTCGCGCTGGAGGGCGAAGCGATGACCAGCCGGCTGTTCGACCGCTATGCCGCCGAGAGCTTCGCGGCGCAGGCGCGGCAGAATGCGCTGGTCACCGGCGTCGGCCTGCTCAGCCCGACCATCGCGTTGCGACAGGCGTCGATGGCGGCGGCGGGCACCGACTTCGCCGGGCATCGCCGCTTCCTGGAACAGGCGGAGGCCTATCGCTACGCCCTGGTCCAGCGGCTGAACCGCCTGCAGGCGGAGGCGGTCAGCTATGCCGACGACATCGCCAAGGACGCCGGGGCCGACCGGCGCAAGCGGATCGGGGCGGACAACTGGCGCCGTATCCCCGAATTCACCTTCGTCCAGCCCGATGCCCGGACCCTGGTGCGGGCGAGCCTGCCCGGACTGGCGATCGTGCTGGGGTGGCTGGTGGTGGCCGGGGGCGCACTGGCCCTCGCCGCCCGTCGGCTGGGAGCGAAGTGATGGCGATCTGGATGCACGAACTCCGGCTGCTGCTGCGGTCGCGCATGGCGAGCATCGCGCTGGTTCTGCTGGCGCTGCTCAGCACCGCCGCCGTCGCCGCCGGCATGGCCGAGATGGCGCGGCAGCGCGCCGCCATCGCCGCGATCCCCGCCGCGCAGGCCGAGGATGTCGCGGCCATCGCCACCCATGTCGACCGGGACAAGGATGCCGGCAACGCCGCCTATTATACCTTCCACCCGACCTGGGACGCGCCCGCGACGCTCGCCTTCGCCGCGATCGGGATGCGCGACGTCGCGCCCTATATCCTGCGGGTTCGGGCGCTGGGGCTGGAGGCGCAGATCTATGATGGCGACACCTTCAATCCCGAACTGGCGCTGCCGGGGCGGCTCGATTTCGCCTTCGTGCTGGTCTTCCTCGCGCCGCTCTTCGCCATCGCGCTGTTCCACGACCTGAAGTCCGGCGAGCGCGAGGCCGGGCGGGCGCGAATGCTGGGCGCGCTGCCGGGCGCGCGGCGCCTATGGCTGCGGCGCGGGCTGGTCCGTTTCGGGCTGCTGCTGGCGGCGCTGTCGGTGCCGTTTGTGATCGGCGCGATCCTGTCGGGGGTTGCCGCCTGGACCGTGCTGCTCGTGGTGGCGGTGGCGGGGGCCTATCTGCTGTTCTGGATCGGGCTGGCCGGGCTGGTGTCACGGCTGGGCCATGGATCGACCGCCAATGCCGCGACGCTGGCCGGATCGTGGCTGGTGCTCGTCCTCGTGATCCCGACGCTCGCCAATGTCGTCATCAACCGCGCCATTCCCGTCGACGAAGGCGCGAAGATCGCGCTGGCGCAGCGTGAGAATGTCCATCACGCCTGGGAAATCCCGCGCGAGGAGACGATGCGGCGCTTCTACGCCCGCCACCCCGAATGGGCGGACTCGCCGCCCCTGCCGCAGGGTTTCCACCAGAAATGGTATTACGCCTTCCACCAGAATGGCGACGAGAGCGTCGCCGATCGGGTGAAAGCCTATCGCCAAGGGCTGGAACGCCGCGCCGCGACCGCCGACGCGCTGGGCTGGCTTCTCCCATCGGTCGGAGTCCAGGCGTTGCTGACGCGGCTGGCCCATACCGATCTGAGCGCCCAGCTCACCTATCAGGACCGTATCCGGGCCTTCCATCGGCGGCTGCGCGAATTCTATTACGATTACATGTTCTACGACCGCCCCTTCGGCAAGGCGGACTTCGCCAAGGCACCTCGATACTGACCGCGAGTTGTGGGATGCGATAGGCGACGATGCTACGTCGCCTTCGTCATTGACACCTAGCCGTGCCGGATCGTGGGCGGGAGCGCTAGCCGCGGCGTGTGAGCAGGCGCCCCCGGGACCTCGAACCTGTCCGCAACATCCCCCGTGCGGCAGCCAAAGGCTGGTCAACGACGCTCGCGTCCCCAGCCGTCACGCTCGGCGAAAAGTCTCTGCATCACGGCCATGTTCGCGGTGCCCCATTGGCATAAAGGCTCCAGCGCCCGGGCAAGGCTCTGTCCGAGTGGGGTCAGCGTATAGTCGACCCGTGGCGGAACCTCCTTGTAATCGTTCCGGCGCAGGACGCCGTCCGCCTCCAGCTCCTTGAGCTGCTGGATCAGCACCTTGTCGCTGACATCGCGAATGGCGCGCTTCAGTTCCCCATAGCGGGTCGGGCCGCGCAGCAGGAAGTAGAGGATCAGCGGCTTCCACTTGCCCGAGATGATCTTCAGCGTGGCGTCGAGCCCGCAAGTAAAGGCGGGCGCGGTGGGCGTCGTAACGGGATCGTCGGCTTGCAGCGTTTCAGACATTCTCTGTACTTACCAAAAGGTGCATACTTGTCTGTAGGTAGGCTCCACGCCAGCTGTGTGCAACCAATGAATGGAGGCACTTATGAACAGACTGGAAGGAAAGACGGCCGTCATCACCGGGGGTGGCACCGGTATCGGCCTGGCTTCGGCGAAGCGGTTCATCGCGGAAGGAGCGTTCGTCTACGTCTTCGGGCGCAGGGCGGATAAGCTGGAGGCGGCCGTGGCGGAGCTTGGCGCCCGAGCTCGGGCGGTGGCAGGATCGGTCACCGACTCCGGCGACTTGGATCGGCTCTACGAAACGGTGAAGCGGGAACATGGCAAGCTCGATATCCTGTTCGCCAATGCCGGCACCGGCGCGCTGTTGCCCTTGCCCGAGATCACGCCGGACCATGTCGATGCGACCTTCGACGTGAATGTAAAAGGCACCATCTTCACGGTGCAGAAGGGCCTGAAGCTGATGGAGAAGGGCGGTTCGGTCATCCTCACCGGCTCGACCACGGGCGTTATGGGAACGCCGGCGTTCAGCGTCTACAGCGCCTCCAAAGCCGCCGTCCGCAATTTGGCGCGGAGCTGGGCCCAGGATCTGCGGGGTACGGGGATCCGTGTGAACGTTCTGTCGCCGGGGCCGACGCTGACCGAACTGGCCGCCGAAGTCGTCGGCCGCGACGCGATGATCGAATTGGGGGCGACGACGCCGATCGGCCATGTCGGCGACCCATCGGAAGTCGCGGCGGCCGCCGCCTTCCTGGCCTCGTCGGACAGCAGCTTCATGACGGGCAGCGAGCTGTTCACCGATGGTGGCCTGGCGCAGATTTGATGGAGTCCGCCAGTCGGCCCGGAGCCGGCTGGCGGCCGTCTAACGTCGTTTCCTTACAATAGGAGCGACAAGGTCGCCGCTATTGCCAACGCGGTAAGCGATATGAGGGTCTCGCATATCGTCCAACTCCGAACCGTGTCGATCACGCTCAGCCCGAAATACTCCTTGACCAGCCAGAAACCGCCATCGTTGACATGGCTGAACACGACCGACCCCGCGCCGGTCGCAATCA
Source organism: Sphingomonas sp. GM_Shp_1 (assembly GCF_026540895.1). Classification (GTDB taxonomy): domain Bacteria; phylum Pseudomonadota; class Alphaproteobacteria; order Sphingomonadales; family Sphingomonadaceae; genus Sphingomonas. Next base: position 83,063 of record NZ_JALNUR010000003.1, read on the forward strand.
CGAGCAGTTCGGGGCGGACGGTCGAGGTGGCGGCGATGGGTGCGATGATCCCGGCGGCGGTGGCCATCGCGACCGTGGCGGAGCCCGTCGCGATGCGGATCAGCGCGGCGATGAGCCATGCCAGGAGGAGTATGGGAATATGCCACTGCCCGGCGAGCGCCACGATCGCGGCGGACGCGCCGCTATCGGTAAGGACCCGCCCGAAACCCGCGCCGACACCGACGACGAGGGTGATCATCGCCGTGGGGGCCAGGCATTCGTTGTGAAGCGCTGGATCGTGTCCAGGTTCAGTCCGCGCGCAAGGCCGAGCGTCCAGTAACTCACCAGCACAGCCGTCAGCAGCGCGACGACCGGCGAGCCGATGAACTGGAGGAAGGGCCCCATCGGGAACGCCGCCATCGGCCCCGACGCGCCCAGGCTGCCGATCAGCATCAGCAGGACGGGGAGCAGCAGCGTGGCCATGGTCATCCCGAACGGGGGAAGCGATCCCGCCGGTGCGCCAGCGCGGGCGATACCGGTCGGCATCGTCGGCCCCAGGCGGGGGACGATCAGCCGGGCATAGAGCGGCCCCGCGATCGCGGCGGTGGGAATGCCGATCAATGCGGCCAACAGCACGGTCAGGCCGATATCGGCGTGATAGGCCTGGGTCGCCAGCATCGCCGCCGGATGCGGCGGCACCATGGCATGGACGACCGAAAGCCCGGCGGCCATCGGCAATCCCAGCCGCAGCGGATGCTGGCCGAGCCGCTGTGCGACCACGAGGATGATCGGAACGAGGAGGACGAACCCGACCTCGAAGAAGACCGGCAGCCCGACGATCAGCGCGATCGTCATGGCCGCCCAGTCCGCCCGGCGTTCGCCAAAGGCCCGGATGACGGTATCGGCGATCCGGTCCGCGCCGCCGGACTCGATCATCATCTTGCCCAGGATCGTGCCCAACCCGACGACCAGCGCGATATGGCCGAGCGCTCCGCCGACCCCGGCCTCGAACCCCTTGACGATCGTGCCCGCCGGAATCCCGGTCGCGAGCGCGAGGCCGAGCGACACGAGGATGAGCGCGATGAACGGGCTCAATCGCACCCGCACGATCAGCAGGATCAGGATCGCGACGGCCGCGCCCGCCTCGACCAACAGCAGTGCGCCCGGCGTCACTTAGGGGCGCTTCCAGGCGACGCAGTCCACCTCGACCTTGCAGTCGACGACCATCTGCGAGACGACGCAGGCCCGTGCCGGGGGATTGGCCCCGAAATACTCCTTGAAGATGCGGTTGAACGACATGAAGTCGCGCGCATCGTCCAGCCACACCCCGCAACGCACGACATGCTCGGGGCCATATCCCGCTTCCTCCAAGATTTTCAGGACGTTGCGGATGGCCTGGTGGGTCTGGGGGACGATGCCGCCGTCGATCACCTCGCCGTCGACCATGGGCACCTGGCCCGATACGTAGAGCCAGCCATCGGCCTGCACGGCGCGGGCGAAGGGCAGATGCTGTCCGCCGGTGCCGCTGCCGCCCTCGACGCCGAAACGCTTGATACCATCCGTCATCACGATATGTCCTTCCCATTGAAATGTTCTTTGGTGCCGGGGCGACGAAGCATCCGTCCGCCGCGCGCGCCGGTGACGCGGCCCTGCTCCAGCGTCGCGATGCCGTTGACCCAGACCCCCAGCACACCGTCGGCGGGCTGCTGGGGGTCGTCATAGCTGGCGCGATCGGCGATCCGTTCGGGATCGAACAGCACGAGATCGGCCGCCAGGCCCGGGCGGATATAGCCGCGATCGACCAGCCCCAGACGATCGGCCGCCAGGCCGGTCATCTTGCGGATCGCGACCGGCAGGGTCAGGAGCCCGCGTGTCCGGACATAATAAGCGAGCACGCGCGGGAAGCTGCCCCAGAGCCGGGGATGAGGGCGCGGGTCGCAGGGCAGGCCGTCCGATCCAACCATGGTCAGCCGGTGCGCCAGGATGCGATCGACGTCCCGTTCGTTTATGCAATGATAGACCGCCCCGGCGGGCTGGAGCCGCCCGGCCGCCTCGACCGGGTCGATACCCCAGTCGTCGGCGATGTCGCTCAGCATCCGACCGGCCTGGGCCGGTTCCGGATCGGACCAGCTTATCATGATGGGCGTTTCGGGAACCACCTGTCGCGGATCGAGCGTCGAGGAACTGGCGGTATAGGGATAGCAGTCGCACCCGACCGGATGGACCTTCGCCGCCTGCTCCAGCCGGTCGAGTATCTCTCCGCTGCGTCCATGTTGAGACGCGCCCGCGCATTTCAGGTGCGAGACGATCAGCGGTGCCGCTGCGTCATGTGCGATTGCGACCGCTTCGTCGATCGCATCGAGGATCGCCGCGCCTTCGCTGCGCAGATGGGTGGCATAGAGCGCGCCCGTATCGCGGAGCGCCGCCGCGATCGCCATCACCTCCCGCGTGGAGGCGCTCCCGGCATTGGCATAGGCCAGGCCGGTCGAGAAGCCGAAGGCCCCCGCAGCCAGCGCCTCGGCCAGGTCCGCGCGCATGGAAAGGCACTCCTCCTCGGTCGCTTCGCGGTCCAGCCGGTCCAGATGACGCGCGCGCAGCGCCGTATGCCCGACCAGCGCGACGACATTGGTGGCGGGCCCGGCCGCTTCGACCGCCTCGGCATAGGCGGCGAAACTCTCATACTGGAAGGCCTCGGGCGCGCCGAGCAGGATCATCGGATCGGGCAGCGTGGGTCCGGTGGCACGGCCCGCCCCGGCACTGATCCCGCAATTGCCGACGACCACCGTGGTGACGCCTTGGGTAATCTTCGGCAGCATCGCCGGGGCGGTGATCGCCATCAGGTCGTCATGGGTGTGTGCGTCGATGAAGCCCGGCGCCAGCGCCAGCCCGCGCCCGTCGATCGCGCCATCGGCCACCATGTCGGAGGCCGGATCGACCGAAGCGATCCGGCCGTCCCGGATCGTCACGTCGGCGGGATGACCGGGGCTGCCCGTGCCGTCATAGAGGGTCGCGCCGACGATGCGTGTTCGTGTCATGATGCGCCTTTCCCGGGCTCGAACGTCATGAAAGATAGGCCGCCCGGATCGGTGAGCGGATGCGTATCGGGAGAATGACAGTGAGCAGGCAGGGCATGGAACTGAACAAGGGCGTGGGCATCGTGGACCGGCCCTGGAACCTGCTTGCCGGTGACGTGCCCTGGCCTGCCGCCGTGCTGAGCGAGACGCGCATGGCGCATAATCTGGCGTGGATGCGCCAGTTTATCGACGCCTATGGCCTGGCGCTGGCCCCGCATGGCAAAACCACGATGGCGCCCGCGCTGTTCCGGCGTCAACTCGACGCGGGCGCCTGGGGCATCACGGTCGCGACCGTTCAGCAGGCGCGGGTCGCCGCATCGCAAGGTGTCGAGCATATCCTGATCGCCAACCAAGTGGTCGGAGCGGCCAATGTCGCGATGCTGGCGGAACTCGCGGAGCGACCCGGTCTGGACGTGATGTGCCTCGTCGACAGCGTGGCCGGGGTCGATCTGCTCGGGGAAGCCTGTCGCGTGCGGGGGGCAAGGCTCGACATACTGGTCGAACTGGCGCCCGAGCCGGACCAGCCCGGATTGCGGACCGGCGTGAGGACCGAGGCCGAGCTTGCGGCGGTGCTGGCGGCGCTGATCCCCTGGAAGGGCGCCTTGCGGTTGGGCGGCATCGAATTCTACGAAGGCGTGCTGGCCGATGAGGTGGAGGTGCGCCGCTTTGTCCGCCGTGCCGTGACCGTCGCGACGCGGCTGGTCGCCGAGGGGCGGGTGGAGCGGGTGCCCGCCATCCTGACCGGTGCCGGTTCGGCCTGGTACGATGTGGTGGCCGAGGAAAGTGCGGCGGCGGTAGGCGACGGCACGGTCCAGGCGCTGCTGCGCCCCGGCTGCTATATCAGTCATGACGATGGCCTGTACCGGGTCGCGCAGGACGGGATTTTGCGCCGCAACCCGGTCGCCCCGCGTTTTGGCGCGCCACTCCAACCCGCGCTTCGTATCTGGGCGGCGGTGCAGTCCATTCCCGATCCGGCGCGCGCGGTGGTGGCGATGGGCAAGCGCGACGTGGCCTTCGATGCCGGACTGCCACGTCCCGCCACGCTGTTCCGTCAGGGCCGCGACAGCCGCCCCGGCGACGCGCCGGGCCATTGGGAGGTGACCGGCCTGATGGATCAGCATGCCTATCTCGCCATCGCGCCGGGGGACGATCTGGCGGTGGGCGATGTGCTGGCCTTCGATATCTCGCATCCGTGCCTGACCTTCGACAAGTGGCGCCGTATCCTGGTCGCCGATGACGATCACCGCGTGGTGGACGTCATCGAGACCTTCTTCTGAAGTCCGACCTATCGGGTCAGCAGGCTGATCTCCGCGATGGCGAGCCGGGTCTCGCCGTTCGCGGTGCGGGGGAAGGCGATCTCGATATAGCGGCCGCGATGCGGCCGACCGAAGACCAGGCGCTGCGGCGCCTGGTTGGCGGCGATGTTGGAGAATTCCCCCGCCTCCTGCACCGGGCCGGACAGTGCCGGGTCGTCGCCGATCCGCACCGTCCAGGTCGCCGGATCGCCTGCGCCCTGCGGCGCATGCCAGCCGGGTTTCAGGACGAAGCCGCGCATGGTCACGCTGCGTCCCAGGTCGATCGTCACCGAACAGGGCTTGCCATCCGCGCCGACTAGTGGCGCGATCCAGTCGGTGCGGTTCAGTTCGTCGATCAGCTTTTCGGCCTGCGGAGCGCTGGCGCGAACGATCTTCCAGTCGCTCTTGCGGATGTCGAAGTCGCGTCGCCCGACGCTGCTGACCGCGCCGCTCGCCAGATGGATCCCGATCGCCTGCACCGTCCCGCCATCGGGCAGGGGGAAGGGGGCGGCGTAGCGCGGCGAAGCGGCGCTGGGCGTACTGCCGTCGATCGTATAGGCGATGGCCTGACCCGGCGCATCGCTGGTCAACGTCACCAGTCCCTCCCGGTCGCGCAGGATATGCGGCGGTTCGAGCAGGACGGGGGCGAGATAGATGCCGAACTCGGTGATCGCAGGCACCGCTGCTGCGGCGACGATGCGCAGGCGGACGTGCCGGGCGGTGACAGGTGCGTCGAGCCGGACGACGCGCTGCGACCCGATCCCCTGCTTCGCCACGATCTCGCGCCAGCCCCCGGTCCGGGGGATATCGATCGCGAACCGGTCGACCCGCAGACCCAGCGGCAGATGCTCGGCGAGGCGGATCACGTCGAAGGTCTTCGCCGTACCGAGGTCCAGCGTCAGCATCGGCGTGGCGGCCCCATCGGCCGCAGCCCAGAAGCTGCCCGGCTTGCCGTCCAGCACATGGGCGGCCGGATGGTCGGGCCGCGCGCTGCTGGCCGAGGCCGTGGCCCCGCGCGCGAGGTCGGTGGCATACATATCGCGCACCGCCTTGCCGAATTCGGCGAGGTTGCCGACATCCTCATCGGTGATCCGCCCCCGCGTATCGGGGGCAAGGTTCAGGAGCAGCCCCGCGCTGCGCCCGACCGTGTCGAAATAGATCTTCATCAGATTGGCCGGGCTGCGGCTCTGGCCATCCTCATAGGCGTGCCAGAACCAGCCATAACGGGTCGAGACATCGGCCTCGGCGGGCCACCACACCGATCCCCCGCGAACCCCCGAATTGCCCTTTTCGGGCGTGAAGCCCTTGTCGTCCATCGTCGCCCAGCAAGGATCGCCCGCTTCGCCCTCCTCATTACCGACCCAGCGCAGGTCCGCGCCGACCGGATCGAAGGTGCAGGCCATCGGCTGAAGCTGGTGGACGAAATCGATGATCGACGGCCAGTTATAATAGGGGACCGCGTCGATCTTCCGCATCTCGCGCGCGCCGCCATAATAGCCGTCGCCGCCATTCGCGCCGTCGAAGAATACCTCGTAGATCGGGCCGTACTGGGTCAGCAACTCGCGTAACTGGTTGCGGAAGAAGGTGATATAGGCCGGGCGGCCATAGTCCGGGTGGTTGCGGTCCCAGGGCGACAGATAGATGCCGAACTGCAGCCCCTGACGCCGGCAGGCCTCGGCCAGTTCGCCGACGATATCGCCCTTGCCGTTCTTATAGGGGCTGCTCTTGACGCTATGCTCGGTAAAGGCGCTGGGCCAGAGGCAGAAGCCGTCATGATGCTTGGCGGTGATGATCAGGCCGCGCAGATTGGCTGCCTTGGCGGCTCCGACGATCTGGTCGGCGTCGAACGCCTTGGGATTGAAGATCGCGGGGTCCTCGTCGCCATAGCCCCATTCGCGATCGGTGAAGGTGTTGATCGTGAAATGGACGAAGGCGTTCTGCTCCATCCGATGCCACGCCAACTGCCGCGAGGAAGGCGTCGCGCCATAGGGCTTCAAGGCGGTCGCGGAAGGCTCGGCCAGCGCTCGACCCGGCAGCGACAGGGTGGCGGCGGCCAAGGCGATGGCGTCGCGGCGCGAAGGGCGGGGGGTGTCGATCACTGGCGGTCCTTCATGGTTAGCCGCACCGTGTCGATGCCGTAGAGCGGGCCACCGACCGGCGGAGCGATTGTCAGGCACAGGTCGCTCTCGGACGGACTCCGGGACAGCGGTGCGGAAAGGGTGAAGCGGTTCGCGCTGCGGCTTGGATCGGGCAGCGGCGTCGACGCCAGGGCGGGACCGTCGCAGCCGCCGCCATGCACGATCAGCGCGCCGAAATGGCTCGGCGTATAGCGCCAGACGACCTGTTCGCGCTGCTCCTGTCGCAATGCGAAATTGCGCGGCAGGCGGCCGATCGTCACCGCGATCCCGTCGACCTGGTCGAGCGGCGCGGCCTTGTATGTCCAGCAGGGGTTGAAGATGTTCATGCTGTGGGCAGGGCCGTTGCCGGTCGCATCGCGGGTCAGCGGCAGGCGCAGCAGGATACCCGGGCCGGGGCAGGGGACGAGTTCCGCGCTCGAGCGTGTAAGCAGCGCCGCCGGGGTGGTGTCGAAGGCCCGGAACGCTGCAAGCGGACGTCCGTCCGGCGCGAAGTCGGCGGCGCGCAGGACCGTGCCCGATCTGACCGTCACGGGCGCGGCATAGGCGCGCGAGCGGGCGGTCGGCGCGCTGCCGTCGGTCGTGTAGCGGATCGTGCCATAGGGCGCCTGGCGCGCCATCGCGACCGACACCCTCGGGCCGCGCAACGCTTGCCCGACCCCGCCGATCACGGTGAAGTCGACCGCGAAGGCGCTGTCCGCGACCGCGACCCCCTGCCGAACATAACGGTTCATCTGTGGGTCGAGCCGGGACAGGAAGTCCGGCCAGTCGCGCGTACCGGCGGGAGACCAGGTCATCTCCGCCAGCGCCGCCAGACGCGGGAACAGCGCATGTTCGCGCTGTTCGGGCGTGACCATATATTCGGCCCAGAGATTGGCCTGCGCGCCAAGTACGTGATGTGCCTTCGACGCGGCGATCTCGCGGGGCAGCGGGTCATAGGCATAGACGTCGGCCAGCGTCTGGTACTTCATCCGGCCGGGTGGTTCGTCGCCGCGCGCGCTTTGCAGATTGTCGAAATAGAGGACGGGGCCAGGCGATAGCACCACGTCATGGCCCATATTGGCCGCCTCGATCGCGCCCTTTTCCCCGCGCCACGACATGACCGAGGCGGATGCGGGCAGGCCACCCTCCAATATCTCGTCCCAGCCGATCAGGCGACGGCCATGGCGCGCGAGATGCTGGCCGAGTTGCTCGACGAACCAGCTTTGCAGCCGCTCCTCGTCCGCGATTCCCAGCGCCTTCATCCTCGCCTGCACCGCCGGGGAGGCCCGCCACTGATCCTTCAGCGCTTCGTCGCCGCCAATATGGATATAGGGGGAGGGGAAGATCGCCATCACCTCGTCCAGGACGTTGCGCACGAAGTCGAGGCTCGGGTCGGTGACGTCGAATAGATAGGGATTGATCCCCCAATCGCCCGACACCGGCGGACGATCGCCCAGCACGCCGACCTCCGGATGGGCCGCGATGGCCGCCTGGGCATGGCCGGGCAGGTCAATCTCGGGCACGATGGTCACCCCGCGCGCGGCGGCATAGGTCACCAGCGCGCGAAGCTCGTCTTGCGTATAGAAGCCGCCGTAACGCGAGCCGCCCGCGTCACGCCAGGCGCCGATCCCGGTCAGGTCGGGATAGCGCTTGATCTCGATCCGCCAGCCCTGATCGTCGGTCAGATGGAGTTGCAGCCGGTTGAGCTTGGCCTGCGCCATCATATCGATGACGCGCTCGATCGATGCGATCGGCTGCATATGACGCGCCACGTCGAGCATGACGCCGCGCCAGGCGAAGCGGGGCGCATCCTCGATCGTCATCGCCTGGACGGTGACGCCTGAGCCGAACCGCGCGTCGGGGGTCAGCAACTGGGCGAGGGTCATCGCGCCATAGAGCAGCCCGGTATCGCTTGCCGCCGCGATCCGGATGCCCGCCGCCGCGACGTCGAGCCGGTATCGCTCGTCGCCGGGCAGGGCCTTGCCCGACCGTTCGAGGCGGATCACGCCATCCCCGCCCTCGACGACGGTCAGAGCAAGGCCGCGTATGCGGGCGACGATCTCCGCCATCCGGCGCGCGGCGTTCATCGCACCGGCATCGCCCGCCGGCACGGCGATGCGGGCGCCCGCCCCAACCCGGATGCGACCGGTGCCCATCGTCAGATGGGCGGGGCGTGGAAGCACCGGCGTCGCCGGGCCGGCGGCGGTCAGGACCATCGCCGCCAGCCCGAGCAGGCCCTGCGCGGCCCGGCTTCCGCCCGAGCGCGACCGCTTTTGCCGCCCTCGCGGACGCTCGGGCGATGGACCGGTCATCAGAAGCGCGTCGTCGCGGCGATCGAGATTTGCCGCCCGAGCGTGTCGTAACGCTGCGGGATCGTGTTGCCGCGCGACAGGGCATAGTCATAGGTGTTGGTCATGATCGGCTGCTGACGGTCGAAGATGTTGTTGACCGCCGCGGTCAAGGTCAGCCGCTTGGCGATGCTGAAGGCCAGCGCCAGGTCGAAATAATGATAGGGCGCGATGCGGGTGAAGTCGGAAACTGCGGTCGCCGGATTGGAGTTCGGGCCGCCATTCTGCCCTGCCGTCGTTCCGTCGATATACCGCCAGGCGAGCGAGGCCGAGAGAAGCTGGCCTTCCGAGGAATAGGTCGCGCGGACATTATGGACCCAGCGGGGCGCGGGCTGCGAACAGGAGCCGCCGAAATAGCCGACGCAATTGGTCCGAGGCTGGTTGACGGCGGCCTGACCGCCCTGATCGGTCGTCAGCGTGCCGTTCATCAGCAGGTCGACCTTGCCCGCCGTCTCGCCCAGCGGGATCGAATATTGCGCCTGGAAGTCATAGCCGCTGGCGAACAGGCGATAGGCGTTGAGATTGCCCCCCTGGATGTAACCGGCGGAGGTACCGGTGCTCGTCAACTGATAGGTGGTCGGATCGCGGACGAGCCTGCTGCAATAATAGGGATCGCCGGTGATGACGCAGCCGTCCACGGCGAAGCTGGCGCCTAGATAGCTGATCACGCTGTTGACCTGGATCGTGTAGCGATCGACCGAAAGGCTAAGCCGCGGGATGAAGCGCGGCGTGAAGACGAAGCCGAAGGTCGTCGTCCGCGCATCCTCCGGGCTGATCGGTATGCCGTTGTTCCGCTGGCGGCAGACATCGTCGACGCATCGGATGCTGCCGGGAATGCCCGCTGCGATTCCGTTGCCATATTGGCTGTCGGGCAGCCCGGTCAGGCGACACACCTCGCGGCTGGCGCGCGGAGCGACGCCGTCGACGCTGGCGCAGGGGTCGATGATCGTCGCGTTCTGGAAGCTGACTGTCTGGTTCGCCTCGCGCAGGCCGGGTGCGCGCGCGGCGCGGTTGCGGCCGAAGCGGAAGGTGATGTCCTCGGTCGGCGAATAGACCGCCTCGACCTTCCAGGTGTTGAAGGTCTCGGAATTGGTGCTGTACTTGGACAGGCGATAGCCGCCATTGACCTGCAACAGCTTGATCAGACTGACATTCTGCACCAGCGGCAATTGCGCCTCGACATTGCCCTCGACCACGTCCTGCGTCGCGAAGCGGTCGGCGACGCCGCCATAGACCTCGATGAATCGGGCATTCTGGATTCCACGCTCCTCCTGCTTGCGATATTCGGTGCCGAAGGCGAGCGCGAGACCCTGTTCGGCGAAGGGCGAACGGATGCCGTAGCGAGTCAGGTCGACGGTCAGGTTGGCGGTGACGTCGTAGAATTTGGCGCGCAGGTCGCTGACGCCCAGCCCCTCGTTGAACAGATAGTTGCTCAGCGCGGCGCTGCCGGGATTGTTGGCGACGAAGACGTTGAGCGGCACGCAGGCGGGGTCGGTGCCGTTGACCACCGAGCGACAGGTGGGAACGCCGCTCATGTTCACCACGTCGAGCGCCCGGCCGACCTTGACCGCGACCGGATTGCCGCCCGGCTGCCATAGCTGGCGGCTCTCGTCATAGACGCCGCCGACATCGTAATGCCAGCCGTCCGCGATTTCGCCCCGGATCGAGGCGTTGATCCGCGTCTGGCTGTTGGTGAAGGTCTCCTTGTCGCGGTCGCCCGCCAGACCCGGAAAGCCGTACTGGACGCTCAGCGGCGCATATACGGCCGTCCCCGCGCGCGCGCCGCAGATCGTCTGCGCCTGCGACGGTGACAGGAACGGATTGTCGCAATTGACCTGGTAGCTGCCTTGAACATAGGGGCCGTAGAGCAGGTTCTCCGACTTGTCGTGCAGGTACATCACGCCGAGCGAGATCTCGGCGGCCGGGGATGCCTTGAAGTTGATGAAGCCACCGGCATTGTACCGCTCGTAACCGCGTGCGGCTAGTCGGTCGCCCTGGTTGGGATAACCCGGAATGGTCGAGGCCGGGGCAAAGACGCCGGGGTTGCCGGTGACGTTGGAATAGTTCGCACCGTTGGCGGTCAGCGTCCCGTTGGGCGATGCGCCGGTGACGCCGCAGATCAGATTGTTGACGCGCAGCGGATTGCCGGTGTCGCGGCGCAACTGGCACCCCGACGCGTCACGGTCGCGGAACAGGATGCCGTCGGCGGTCCGATAGGTGCCGTAGACCGAGATGTTCAGCCGGTCGTCGAGGAAATTATGGCCATAGGTCGCGCTCAGGTCCGCACGGCCGCCATCATTGGTCACCCCCCGGGGCGTCGTAATCCCGTAGCGCTGGGCGACGGGCGTCGAGACATTGTCGCGATTGAGGTGATTGTAGAAGCTGTAATTGGCGGACAGTTGCAGCCCGATGAAGTCGCGCCGGATGACATAGTTCACGACGCCGGCGATGGCGTCCGAGCCATAGACCGACGATGCACCGCCGGTCAGCAGGTCGATCCGCTCGACCAGCGACACCGGGATCAGGTTGGTGTCGACGGACTCGGTGCCCGCGATACGCTGTCCGTTGATCAGCGACAGGGTGCGGTTGAAGTCCAGGCCGCGCAGCTTGACGCCGCGCTGCTGGCCGTTGCTCTGCTGGTAATTCTGCTGCGCGTCCGGCTGGACCTGGCCGAGGCGGTTGGTAACCTCCTCCAGGTTGACCGCACCCTGCGCCCTGATCTCCGAAGAGGTGATCGTGGTGATCGGGCTGGCGGACTTCAGGTTGGGGCGGACGATGCGGGTGCCGGTGACGACGACGTCGCCGCCTCCCGAGGCCTGGGGCGCGGGCGGCTCGCCCGAAATCACCGCCTCGCGCTGCTGCTCGCTCGTACCGGTCTGGCCGACGGTGTTGAGCCCGACGGGGCTGAGCCCGGCTGAGCGGGCCGCCACCACATAGACCCCCTGCTGGGTCCGCGAGGCGCTGAAGCCGCTGTCGCGAAGCAGCCGGTCGAGCGCGGTGGTGGCGGGCATGGTGCCCGAAACGGCGGGCGACCGGCGATCGGCGAGCCGGGTTTCGTCAAACACGATCTGGATCCGCGCCTGATGCGCCAGCGTCCGCAACGCCTGACCCAGCGGCTGCGAACGGACATCCACCTTAACTACGCTCTGCTGTGCTGCCGCCGGTGTCGCCGCCACTCCGGCCATCACCGTCGCCGTCGCCAAGGCCATCGCGCTCACGCGTGATGCGATGGTACCAAACCCACTCCTATTCGACATATCGCCCCCCGTTTTTTGGTTACAAGAATATGACGTCCGGGGGTTCGAAATGCTCAGTAAGGCTCCTAAAAAATTCAATCATGTCGTGGAGGGGGGATTGCGTGGCATCGAATTGGTAGCGTTCTGTCCGCTACGCCGTGAGAGCAGGATCGATCCGTGCGAAGGAACGGCCTGAATCGGGAAGGCGGCGACCACGCCTTGCAGGAAGGCGTCGATATCCCCCGCGTTGAAGACGCCGCTGATCCGGATGCTCGATGCGTCGGGAGTGACGACGATGGGCTTGCCGATATTGTATCGGTTGACCCGCTCCACCGCGATCAGCAGCGGTTCGTCGGTAAAGGACAATTGTCCCCCCTCCAGCCGATCGCTGACTGCGGCGGCGCGCAGGGTTGCGAGCGGCTTGTCCGTCGACACGATCAGTTCTTGTCCCGGCGTCAGCGCCTGTTCGGCGCTCTCCCGCGTGCCGTGCACCGTGGCGAATTGCGGAGCCGGGCCGTTGGCCGCGTTCCGCAGGACGGCGACGCGTCCTTCATACAGCGCGACCCGTACCTCGGTGGTCAACTGCTCGACCGAGAAGGCCGTCCCGACGGCCACCACCATGCTCGTGCCGCTGGTCACGGCAAATGGCCGCAACGGGTTCTTGGCGACTTTGAAACTCGCGCGACCATGATCCAGCGTCAGCTCGCGTCGGTCATCCGTGAAGCGAACGCGAACGCCCGTGTCCGCGTCGAGCGTCATCGTCGAGCCATCGGCCAGGATCACGGTTCGCCGTTCGCCGACGCCGGTCTCATAATATCGAGAGGGCGCGCGCAGCATGGCGACCAGGCCGATGGCCAGCAGCACGGCGGCGGCGATCGCCAGCCATCCCGCCTTGGGAATAGGCCGGACCGTCCAGCGTCGTGCACCCGCCTGTTGCACCGCCCCCAGCGCCTCCCCGCGCAACGTCAGCAGTTCGGGCGTATCCGCGTAATCATCGAACCCGCCCCATAGCCCGCGCGCGCGTGCCAGCCGCTCGCCATGCGCGGGATCGGCGGCCAGCCAGGCGGAGAATTTCCGCTGATCCTCGGGGCTCAGCGGTGCGTCGTGGAGCCGCATGCACCAGGCGATCGCCTGATCGTCGATCGATTTCCAGGGGTCCGGCGTCATTGCACGCCTCCCAGATCGCGGAGCAGGGCTCGCATGGCGGTGGCGATATGCTTTTCGACGGCGCTGACGGAGATGCCGAAGACGTCGGCGATGGCTTTGCGCTGCATGCCTTCCAAACGGTAGAGTATGAAAATGTGCCGTGTCCGTTCTGGGAGGCCGTTCAGAATCCGCGCGACGTGGCCGACGCTTTCCCGTGCCTCCAGTGTGCGCGCCGCGTCCAGCCGGTCGATGTCGCCATCGGACAGCATTTCACCATGGTGATAGCGAGTGCGGACGCTTTCGCGGCGATAATGATCGTTGACCAGATTGGCCGCGATACGAAAGATATAGGCTTCGGGATTGTCCACGACATGCTGCGGCCCCGAGGCGAGGCGGCAGAACAGATCCTGCGTCAGATCCTCGGCGAGCGACGCATCCCGCATGCGTCGCTGGAAGAATGCGATCAGCGCCGGGCGAAGCCGGTTGGATAGCTCCAGCAGGTTGCCGGGCATGGCCTGCGGCTGTGTCTGACCCGTTCCCATAGCCATTAGACGTACAGATCCCCGAAACCCACATTACCCTATGCGATATTCGACGCACTGCCCATGACGTGTGGCGATCGAGATGTCGGCCGGCACGGTCGGACGGAGCGATTTGGAGCGGGGGGCTCCTTGACCAAGATGCGGTGCATCGCCGCAATCGGTCCGGCCGGACTGATTTGTGCGTCTGCTCAAAAATCACCGATCCGGCCCGCAAAAGCGGGTCGGGGTGATATTTGCCCTATGGCATCGGCCGCAATGTGAACCGTGTGATCTCGGACGGTACGCCCAGCCGGAGGGCGAAGCCCGGCCACAAACCGGTGCCGTTGCTGACGTAGAGTGTCATGCCGCCGACCGCATATTGTCCCGACACGAACCCGGCATTGCCTCGCGCGACAAGCCGATCGAGCCCACGGATCATGCCGCCATGCGTATGCCCCGACAGCTGAAGCGCCACCCCACGCGCGGCGGCATCGCGCGCCTTGCGGGGCTGATGATCGAGCAGGATGATCGGCGCGTCGGCGGGTGCCCCTCGGAGTGCGAGGGTAAGGTCGGGTCCGGCTTCGCCGACGCTGGGCGCCGACAGGTCGGTGACCCCCGCGACCACCAGTCGGTCACCGCCGCGCGGGATCACGGCATGCGCATTGGTCAGCATGCGGAAGCCCATGCTCGACAGGTGCCGCATCCACGCGCCGTAATCGAAGAAATATTCGTGATTGCCCGGAATGGCATAGACCCCGTCCGGCGCACGCAACTGCCGCAATGGCGCCACGTCATCCCGCCGCATCTCGACCGACCCGTCGATGAAGTCGCCGGTCACCACGATCACGTCGGCACCGGACGCGTTGGCGCGCTCGACGACCGCTTGCGCCCATTGGGGCGTGAAGAGGCGGCTGATATGAAGGTCGGTAAGCTGAACGATCTGGTAGCCGTCGAAGGACGGCGGCAGGTCGCGGATCGCCACCGTCACGTCCTTGATGGGCGGAACGCGCAGCGCACTGGCGACCCCGATCCCGGCCAGCACCGCCGCCAGCCCGGCGATGGCATATCGCAGAAGGGCCGGTTCCCGGATCACCTCCCGACGAACGAGCATGGTCAGCAGCGCACCCAGGTCGAGGGCCAGTTGGAACACGGCCAGCAGGAGCAGCGCGCCGAATGCCCAGTTGAACAGGATCACGACCAGCCGCGGGAACTCGGGCGCGAATACCGAGCCTGAGGAGAGGCGGCTCCACAGGTGGAACTGCGAGGCCGCGATCATCAGGAACCCGGCAGGTATCTCCGCCCAAAGGGGCAGCGGCAACGGTGACAGCCAGCGTGCCAGGACGATCAGCGCCGGTATGGCAAAGACGAGATTGAAGATGGAACGCACTCCGGCTGTTGCATGCGATGTCGGTTCTAAACGATGCGCTCGCCGTCCGTGTCCCCATAGGCACGGGCGAGGGGGTTTGGGCAGGGTTCTACGGGCGCCGTCGTGAGGACAACGGCGCCCGTCCTGTTTCGGGGGCTCAACAACCAGCAAGTGCGGGGGATGGGCCAATGTCGGGGACAAACGTCCGCGTCATACTCGCCCAAGCTTCGGCGGCCCCTTCCATCAAGGAAAGGGCGACGATCACTGGCCTTACGCCGTCGCACCGCCATCGATGTTGAGCGTGGTGCCGGTGATGTAGCTCGCATCCGGTCCGGCCAGGAACGCCACCGCGCCTGCGATTTCCTCGACTTTGCCGTAGCGGCCGAGCGGGATGGCTTGCAGCACCTGCCCTGCGAAGTCGCTGTCGGCGGGGTTCATGTCGGTGTCGATCGGTCCCGGCTGCACGGTGTTGACCAGGATGTTGCGCGAGGCGAGGTCCTTGGCCCAGCCGCGTGCGAGCGCCGCGACGGCCGCCTTCGTCGCGCTGTAGACCGTGGTCGCGGGGAAGGCCATTTCGCCCGAGATGCTGCCGATCAGGATGATCCGCCCGCCGTCGCGAAGATGCGGCAGGGCGGCGCGGGTGCCGACGTGCAGGCCTTTCACATTGACGCCGAACTGGCGGTCATAGGTCTCGTCGGTATCCTCGGTGACGGTCGAGAATTCGGCCACTCCGGCATTGTGGACGAGGATGTCGATCCCGCCCAGGGCAGCGGCGGCCTGTTCGACGCCCGCTCGCTGCGAGGCCGGATCGGCGGCATTGGCTTGGAAGGCGAAGGCGGTGCCGCCCGCGCTCTCGATCACCGCCACGGTGGCATCCGCTGCCGCCTTGTTACCGGCATAGGTGATCGCCACCGCCGCGCCCTCGGCCGCCAGTCGCTTGGCGATGGCCGAGCCGATGCCGCGCGATCCGCCGGTGACGAGCGCTGTCTTTCCCTGAATGGACATGTGCATTCTCCAAATCTGGCCCGCGATCACGGCTTCGTGCGCTGTCGGCAGGCGGAAGATGGGGAGACGCTTTAATGGTTCAATAATCCCGAACTATTAAATTCACTGCGGTGCCCTATATTTGTTTGCATGCCCCGCTTCACCCATCCCCGGCTGGAGGACGTTCCGCTCGATCTGGCGTTGCACGCGTTGGCCGATCCCAATCGGCTGGCCATGGTGGCGCGGCTCGCCGCGACCGAGCGGCTGCGCTGCACCGACGCCGCGCCGTGCGAGTCCATTCCGAAGAGCACATTGTCCAACCATTTGAAGCTGCTGCGTGCGGCGGGGCTGATCGAGACGACGCAGGCCGGGCGCGAGATGATCAACACGCTGCGCCGCGAGGAATTCGATCAGCGCTTTCCCGGCCTGCTCGACGCGGTGCTCGCCAACAGGCCTGCCTGATCACCGACCGATCACGTAGAGTTCGGCCAAGGCATCCTCTGGCAGGTAAGCCACCGACGAAGCGCACCTGTTCAAGGACCGGCTTTCGCCGCCGCTGCGCGCGTTCCTCGACTTCATCCGTGGCTAGAGCATCGCAAGCGGCTCGGGACCTCGTGGCGGCGGAAACAGACCGTCGAGGCGTCGTAGCTCGGCTTCGGACAGGGTGAGGTCCAAAGCGGCACGATTGTCACGCACATGGGCGACCGATCCGGCCTTGGGGATGGGAAGGATGCCGTCCCGCGCCAGCAGCCAGGCGAGGGCGAGTTGCGCGGGCGTGGCGTCGCGTTCCGCAGCCATGTCGGCGAGGCCGGGATGGGCCACCAAGCGGCCTTGCTCGACCGGGCTATAGGCCATGACCGGCATGCGATGCTGCGCTAGCCAGGGGATCAGATCATATTCGGGGCCGCGCCGGGTGAGGTTATAGAGGATCTGATCGGTCTGGCAGCCCTCGCCGCCGCTCGCGACCAGTTCCGCCATGTCGTCGGTGTCGAGGTTGCTGACGCCCCAGCGCAGGATCTTGCCCGCCGCGACCAGTCGTTCCATCGCCTCGACCGTCTCGGCCAGCGGCACACGTCCACGCCAGTGCAGCAGGTACAGGTCGATCCGGTCGGTGCCGAGCCGTTGGAGGCTCGCTTCGCAGGCCCGGGGCAGCCGGTCGCGCGAGGCATTCTGGGGATAGGCCTTGCTGACCAGGAACACATCGTCGCGCACGCCCGCGATCGCCTCGCCGACGAGACGTTCGGACTCGCCATCGGCATACATCTCGGCCGTGTCGATCAGGGTCAGGCCGAGCGAGAGCCCTTCGCGAAGGGCGGCGATCTCATCCGATCGGCGGGCGGGGTCTTCCGCCATCATCCAGGTGCCTTGGCCCAGCGCGGGGACGGTCGTACCGTCGGGAAAGCGGATCATCTTCATGCGCTGACCAACGTCCGACGCCGCGCATCGGGCCAATATCCGCCGACCCTCACGCGTGATCCTCGTCGCACCGGATCGGCCAGGCGCTGCCCATCGCCGACGGGGACGGGCAGCACGGGTTCGCCGGATTACTCGGGGAAGTGGATCCCGCAGAGCTTATTGCCGTCGGGATCGCGGAAATAAGCGAGTTCGATCGTGCCCATCGATGCCGTGTGGCGCGGTCCGGGCGGTGCTTCGATCGACGTGCCGCCATTGGCGACCGCGACATCGTGAAACTGCTTCACCTGCTCCGGCGAGTTGCAGGCGAAGGCGACGGTGCCGCCGTTCGCGACGGTTGCCGGTTCGTCGTTGATCGGCTGGCTGACGATGAAGTTGGTCCCGTTGCCATTATTGTAGATGAGCCGCGTATGGCCGCTGTCGGCGATGTTGCGCGTCGCCTCGCCCACGCCGAGGGTGCCGAGCACCGTGTCGTAGAAGCGCTTCGATCGTTCAATGTCGTTCGATCCGACCATCGTGTGAAACAGCACGCCATTCTCTCCTGCTCAGGGTTTTTTCCTAACGAACCCGAAGCGCATCCGGGCCATAGAATTATTACGGGCGATACCCGAATTTATGCCTTCGCCCATTTGCTATGCTAGAGGCCCGGCCATGTCGAAATCCCGAACGAACGCCGGAACCGTCACTGTCGACGGCGTGGCCTATGATTGGCACCTGCACAGCGAACCCCATGAGTCGGATGACGAGGGGTGGAAGGGCATGACGATCTCGCTCCTCCAGCAGGACGCCAAGCGCGAAGCCCTGGTCGAATTTCCGCCGCCCAAGCGGCTGTTGAAAGGATTGCCGCGCGGTCGGCTTCAGCTCGACGATGCGACGATAGCGCGCTGCGTGCGCTCGGCGATATCGGCCGGGTGGGAGCCGATGTCGCGTGGCAGGCCGGTGGTCGTCATGGTCGACGCCGAGGGCAATTGAGCCGCACCGGGGATTTGCCTTGTCAGAGACGGTAGGGCGGGCCAATCTCGCCTCAAGATGAAGACTTCCCCGGTTTCCGACGAATATGCACGCGGACGACGCGATGGATTGCGCCTGGCGCTGTCGATCCTCGAGGCGGAGGAGGCCAAGTGGGAGGCACGGCTCGGCGAGAGCCCGTCCTGGCGGACGAACGCGATGCGGGTCATCCGTCACAAGGCGTATCAGGTGGCCCGCAAACGCGTGCAGACGGCGCTTCATCGACTGTTGCCGAAATCGGAAACGGCCCTGCCGAGTGAGATCGCACAGATGATCGACCAAGCCGGCCTATAGGCCAGTTGGAGCGGGAGGACATCGGGTTGAGCCATCCCCCCCTTCAGGGGAGCGGCTAGGTTCGGGTCGATTCCATGTCATCCCGCGCTAGGGCCAATCGACATTCATGCCACTCCTTCTTTCCCTCTCCCCTGGATAGGGGAGAGGGTTAGCGGAGCTTGCCAGCCTGCTGGCTAGCGCAGCTTGGGTGAGGGGTTGAGCGAGCCGCAGGCTCGCGCGCTCGACTGCGCGAGCGCAACACCCCTCACCCAGCTCCGACTAAGCCTTTGCTGCGCAAAGTCTAAGTCTGCGCAACCCTCTCCCCTCAAGGAGGGGCGAGGGAAAAGAAGGGCATATCTGAATGTCGATCGGCCCTAGAAATCCGCGACTTTGCCCCAGGCGGAACTGGCGAAGCGGTTGGGGTGATAAGGCTTGGGATCGACGATCGGCGACGCGCCGCTGATGATATCGGCGATCAGATGGCCTGCGCCCGGCCCGATGCCGAAACCGTGGCCGCTGAATCCTGCGGCCAGCACCAGGCCGGGCAGTTGCTCCACCTCGCCGATCCCGGGCACGCCATCGGGGGTGCTGTCGACATAACCCGCCCAGGCGCCGGTCACGGCCCGTTCCGACAGGCGCGGCATCAGCTCCAGCGCGCGGGCATGGGTGCGCTTGACGGTCGCGGCATCGGGCGTGG
Organism: Sphingomonas sp. GM_Shp_1; assembly: GCF_026540895.1. Lineage (GTDB taxonomy): Bacteria > Pseudomonadota > Alphaproteobacteria > Sphingomonadales > Sphingomonadaceae > Sphingomonas. Next base: position 102,520 of record NZ_JALNUR010000003.1, read on the forward strand.
GATCGAGGATGCGCATCCGTTCCATCGGCGTCGGACGGTCGAGCCGCCAGCGGGCGACCCGCTCATGGCCCGAGCGCACGCCTTCCAGCCCGCCGGGGGACAGCTTGCGCCAGCGGCGCAGGAACATCGGCACGAACTGGGTCGAGAAGCGCAGGAACTGCGGCGTGGGATCGACCTTGCCGCTGCCGCTGATCGACAGGGTATAGCCGCCGTCGCCGCGCCGGGTCATCGAGATATAGTCGCTGTGCATCGCCGCCGGGAAGATGTCCTCACCCGGCCCCACCGCCATCACCGTCTGGCGGATCGTCGCCTGCGGGAAGCGGATGCCATATTGATGGCAGAAGGACGAGGCCCAGGCGCCCGCCGACAGCACCGCGATGCGGGTGCGGATCGTGCCATGCTCGGTCACCACGGCGGACAGGCGGCCGCCCTCCGTCTCCAGCCCGCGCACCGCGCAATGCTGATGCACCGTGCCGCCCAGCGCCATCAGCGCGCGGGCGGCGGCGGGCGCGGCGCGCGACGGGTCGGCGGTGCCGTCGGTGGGGGAGAAGACGCCGCCCTTCCACCCCTTGTTGCTGAACCGGCCACGCTCGCTCGCCTCGGTCGCCGACAGCATGTGCGTCGTGACCCCCGCCGTCCGCGCGAAATCGCGCCAGCGCGCCCAGCCTTCGATCTCCGCCTCATTGTCGCTGAGATAGAGCAGGCCACAGCGGCTGAACCCGGTCGCCTCGCCGGTGTCGATGGCGAATTGCTCCCACAGGTCGAGCGCCTTGGTCGCCATCGGCAGCTCGCGCGCGTCGCGGTTCTGCTGGCGGCACCAGCCCCAGTTGCGGCTCGACTGTTCCGCGCCCACGCGACCCTTTTCGACCAGCGCGACCTTCAGCCCACGTTTCGCCAGGTAATAAGCAGTGAAGCTGCCGACGATGCCGCCGCCGATCACGACGACATCGGCGCTGGCGGGCAAAGCGGGGCTCGAATCGATAGCGGTCAGCGGTGCGGGCATTCCGGGGCTCCAGCGGTATGAAGAGGGGCGGCGCTCAGAAATATTTGAGCCAGCCGATATCCTTGCGGCGCTTCTTCAGCTCCGAGAACCAGCGTGTCGGAAAATAGAGCGGCACGATCATCGCCATCCACATCAGCCAGATCCACTGGAGCGACGGAAAGCCGAACACGCTGTCGTGGTTGGTGCCCCAGATCGCGACCGCGCCCAGATAGAGCGCGCGCAGGACATAGAGGTGGAAGAGGTAGAAGAACATCGGCGCGCTGCCTAGCACCGCCAGCCAGCCGATCGCCCGCGTGTCGTCCACCCGGTCGAACAGCGCCAGCAGCAGCAGCCCGGTGCCCAGGGTCGCGAGCACGAACAGCAGCGAGGGCGGATATTTGGTCAGCGCCAGGAAGCTCATGACCGTGCGGACGGACGAGCCGGGCACGACGAACCAGGGCGTATCGCCGTAGATGTTGAGCGCGCGTAGCACGACGAAGCCGATCAGCATCGCCACACCGGTCCGCACCAGCCGCCGCCGCCGGGCCGCCGCGTCGTCGGCGACGAACCACGGCCCGATCGCCCAGCCCAGGCAGATCACGCCGATCCAGGGCAGCAGCGGGTAGCTGACGCGCACCGGGAAACCGCCGAAGATGAGTGTCCCGCGATCGTGCAGCACGGTCCAGATCAGGTGGAACGGCCGGCCTTCGGGAATGGTGATCGGCCCCAGCAGATTATGCCCGGCGACGATGACGATGCCGATCGCGGCGACGGCGGCATGGGGCAGGCGGATGACCAGCGACAGGACGATCATGCTCAACCCGATCGCCCAGATGACCTGGAGATAGAGGATGGTCGGCGGGATTTCGGCGCGCCAGACGAAGTTGACTACGGTCAACTCCAGCAGGACCAGGAACGCGCCGCGCTTGAGCAGGAAGGCGCTGGTCTCCGCCCGGCTATGCTTCCGGCCGTAGAGATAGGCGCCCAACCCGGTCAGCGCGACGAAGATCGGCGCGCATAGGGTGCTGGTCATCCGGCTGAAGAAGGAGTCGGGCGCGACGGTCAGCGCGTCGACCGGGTCACCGATCGGTACCCAGAGCAGGAACGTCTCGCGGATATGGTCGAGCAGCATCAGCACCATGACGAAGCCGCGCAGCGCGTCGATGCTGACCAGCCGCGCCCCCGCCCGCGCCGTGGCGCCGGCCGCCCGGGCCGGGGATGGAGCGCTGCCGATGCCCGCCGTCGTGATGCTCGCCATGATGAAGGACTCCCCCGAACCTTGGAATTCAGTCGCGCGCCAGCAGCGCGATGGCGTCGATCTCGACCAGATAGCCGTAATGGAGCTCCGGCACCGGCACGACCGTGCGCGCCGGTCGCGCGTCGCCCAGCCGGGCGGCGTAGACGGCGTTAAAGCGCGGCCAGTTCTCGACCCCGACGATATAGGCGGTGACGCGCGCCAGCCGGTCGGGCGTGCCGCCCGCCGCCGCCAGGATCGCCAGCATATTGTCGATGGCCTGCGCCGCCTGCGCCTCGAAGCCCATGTCGTCGAGCGGCGCGCCGTCCGCCCGGATCGGCAACTGGCCCGAAATGTAGAGATGATCCCCGGCGCGCACGGCTTGCGAATAATGGCCCGCCGGGATCGGCGCATCATGGGTCAGCACGGGGGTAAGCGTGGTGTCGGTCATTACCATCCTCCGAAACGGGGCCAGGTCGCGGCGATCATCGGATCGCTGCCATGGACGACGTGATAGGCGGGATGCTGCGCCCCGGTCGAACAGGCATGGTTGGGCAGGACGCGCACCCGGTCGCCGATCGCGAGCGGGGGCAGGGTGCCGCCCGAACCCGGCCGCACGGTGATGATGCCATGTTCCTGATTGGCGTCGGCCAGGATCAGGTCGGGATAGGGCGTGCCGTCCATATCGCAGACGATGCCATAGCCCTGGTCGACCGGCTGCCTGGCGGTGCCACGGTCGCGCGACATGGCCATCCAGCCCGCATCGATCAGGATCCAGCCCTTTTCGCGCTGGAAGCCGATGACCGTGCCCAGCACCGACAGCGCGATGTCGTCGATCGCGCAGACGCCGATGCCGTGCATCACCAGGTCGAAAAAGACGAAGACGCCCGCGCGTACCTCGGTCACGCCGGTCAGGTCGGTGGCGAAATGCGCGGTCGGGGTCGATCCGACGCTGACCACCGGACAGGCCAGGCCGGCGGCGCGCAGCGTCGCGGCGGCATCGACCACGCTTTCCCGTTCGACCTCGGCACAGCGGCGCAGCTCGTCGGGGGTGCGCGCGGCATAGCTGCCGCCCGCATGGGTGAGTACGCCGCGCAGCTCGGCCCCGTCCGCCAGCGCCCGGCCGATGGCGAGCAACTGTCCGGTGTCGCCCGGCAACACGCCGGAGCGATGGCCGTCGCAGTCGATCTCGATCAGCGCGGGGATGGCGGTGCTCGCCGCGCGCGCGGCCGCCGCCACCGCCCGGGCCTGTTCGAGCGTGTCGAGGATGACCGCCAGGTCGACGCCGCGCGCGCGCAAGCTCAGCACACGGGGCAGCTTGTCCGGCGCGATGCCGACCGCGTAGATCATGTCGCGCACGCCCGCCGCCGCGAACTGCTCGGCCTCGCGCAGGGTGGAGACGGTGGCGGGTCCCTGCGGCCCGGTCATCAGCCGTGCCGCGACCTCGACCGACTTGCCGGTCTTCAGATGCGGACGGAGCGCCACGCCCATCGGCGCCAGATGCGCCTTCAGCCGGGCGATGTTGCGGTCCATCCGGTCGGCGTCGAGCACCAGGCACGGCGTCTCGACGGTCGCCAGCGTCTCGGAGGCGGGCGACATCGCCGGTTGGGCGAGTGTGTCGGCTTGCATCATCTTGGTCTCCCTCCGGGGCTCAGGCCAGGATCGCCTTGGTCTCGAGATATTCCTCGAAACCATGGACCCCATATTCGCGGCCGTTGCCCGATTGCTTGTAGCCGCCGAACGGCGCGTGCGCGGTCCAGGCGGGATAGTTGACATGGACCTGTCCCGACCGGATGCGCCGGGCCACGGCTTTCGCGCGCTTGGGATCGCCCGACTGGACATGCGCGCCCAGGCCGTAGACGGTGTCGTTGGCGATCGCCACCGCCTCGTCCTCATCGGCATAGGGCATGATGCACAGCACCGGCCCGAAAATCTCCTCGCGCGCGATCCGCATCGTCCGGGTGACGCCCGAGAAAATGGTCGGTCGGACGTAGAAGCCGCGATCGAGTCCGGCCGGGCGGCCGGGGCCTCCGGCGATCAGCCGCGCGCCCTCCGCCTGGCCCGCCGCGATCATGTCCTGTACGCGGGCGTACTGCGCGGCATTGGCGATGGGGCCCATGGTCGTCGCCTCGTCGCTCGGCGGACCGACCCGCCACTCGGCAGCGGCGCTGGCCGCGAGCGCCTCGACCTCGACCAGCCGGTCGGCGGGGACCAGCATCCGGGTGGGGGCGCTGCACGACTGGCCGACATTGCGCATCCCCGCCATCACCCCGCGCGGCACGGCCTGTGCGAAGTCGGCATCGGGGAGCAGGATATTGGGCGACTTGCCGCCCAGTTCCTGCACGACGCGCTTCACGCTGACCGCCGCTCCTTGCGCGACCAGCACGCCCGCGCGGGTCGAGCCGGTGATCGAGATCATCGCGATGTCCGGATGTGCCGCCAGCGCCGCGCCGACCACCTCTCCGGTGCCGCCGACCAGGTTGAACACCCCCGCCGGAGTCCCCGCATCATGCATGACCTGCGCGAACAGCAAGGCGCTATAGGGCGACAATTCGCTGGGCTTCAGCAGCACCGGGCATCCGGCGGCGAGGGCGGGGGCGACCTTGGCGGTGATCTGGTATAGCGGCCAGTTCCACGGGGTGATCAGCGCGCAGACCCCGATCGCCTCCTTGCACAGGGTGAAGCCCGGTTCCTGCCGCTCGAACCGGTAATCCGCCAGCACCTCCATCTGCGCGCGGACATGGGCGATGGCGAAGGGAACTTGCGCGGCGCGGGCAAAGCCGATGGCGGCGCCCATCTCGCTCGCGATGGCCCGGGCGAAATCCTCGGTCCGTTCCTCCAGCAGCGCGGCGATCCGGCCGAGCAGCGCGATTCGCTCCGCCACCGGACTGTCGGCGAAGGTAGGAAAAGCACGATTGGCGGCGGCTACCGCCCGGTCGATATCGGCGGCAGACCCTGCCGCGACGGCGCCGATCGGCGTCTCGGTCGCGGGGTCGATGACGGGAATGGCGGGCGCGGCCGCCACCGGTTCGCACCAGTCGCCGTCGATATAGAAAAGTCCCGCCCTGTCGTTCGTCATGGTCACCTGTCACTTTTCACTTGCGCCCAGTCTAGTGGCAGCCGGTCAGCAGACGCTCCCGAAAACGGGGGGGCAAACGGCATTCCCGATGCCGTCCGGCCGCCACGGCCAGCGATTTCCCCCGTGTTGAAGCGCTTCGACCCGTGTCTGGCAAGGAAGAGTGCGGCATATTATGCTGCGGCATGGGGAAGCGCATGCCGAACGCCACGCCGGCGCGGGGGAAATCAGCAATTCTGCCGCGCCGCCGCCGCTACCATCGGCACCGACATACTCACAGCAGCAAGGGGGCCGACCGTGCTTCGTCCGAAATACATCACCTTCGATTGTTATGGCACGCTGATCTATTTCGAGATGGCGCCGGTGGCGCGGCGTCTCTACGCCGACCGGATCGCGGCGGCGGACATGGACCGGTTCTGCGCCGATTTCTCCGCCTATCGCCTGGACGAGGTGCTCGGCGCGTGGAAGCCCTATCGCGACGTGGTCGAGGGATCGCTGCGCCGGACCTGCGCCAAATGGGGCATCGAGTATCGTGACAGCGACACGGCGGAGGTCTATGCCGCCGTCCCGACCTGGGGCCCGCACCCGGACGTCGTCGCGCCGCTGACGCGCGTGGCGGCGGAATATCCGCTGGTCATCCTGTCCAACTCGATGATCGACCTGATCCCCGCCAGCGTCGCCAACCTCCAGGCGCCGTTCCACGCGGTCTACACCGCCGAGGAGGCGCAGGCGTACAAGCCCCGGATGCAGGCGTTCGAATATATGCTCGACCGGCTCGGTTGCGGGCCGGAGGACGTGCTGCACGTCTCGTCCAGCTTCCGCTACGACCTGATGACCGCCCATGACATGGGCATCACCAACAAGGCGTTCGTCAATCGCGGCCATGAGCCGCTGAACAGCTATTATCAGGTGCATGAGATCCCCAGCATCGCGGGTCTGCCCGGGCTGGTGGGGCTGTGAGCGTCATGGCCGAGGTCCGCTCGTTCATCGACCTGCGCGCCTTCGCCGCGTCGGTGGAGGCGCCCGCCACCGGCGACTATCGCAGCGCGCGCGTATCGCTGCCGCTCGCCGAGGGGCCTTGCAGCGTCGAGTTGCTGGCGCTCGACGGCGCGGCGGGGTCGGATGCAGGATTGCCCGGCGACGAGTTTGTGATCGTGCTGGCGGGCTCGCTGCGGCTGGGCGAGGTGATGCTGGAAACGGATGCCTGCGCGGTGATCCCCAGCGGCGTCGCCTTCGACTGGCAGGCCGCGCCCGGCACCCGTGCGCTGGCGATGCGCTATGCCATCGAAAAGCCCGCCGCCGACCGGATCGTGCTCATCGATGAGAGCGCCGCGCTGACCCCGTCCAACCCGCCGCTCGCCGAGCTGCTGGTCGGGCCGACGCCGTCCTGCCGCAACCATACCGACTATCTGTCGAGCGACGGGGTGGTCATCTGCGGCACCTGGGATTCCACGCCCTATCACCGCACCGCGATGCGCTATCGCCACCACGAGCTGATGCACCTGCTGAACGGCAGCGTCACGTTCCGGGACGAGACGGGGGCGAGCCGGACCTTCGGCAAGGGCGACATCTTCCTGCTCGAACATGGCGCGATGTGCTCCTGGGACAGCCAGGAGAATGTGAAGAAGGTCTATGCGATCTGGCGGCCGGTGGTCGCCTGATCCTCCCCTCGGGGCGATGCCGCGACCGGCATCGCCCCGATCAGAGCAGTTCCAGCGACCGGTGGCAGAAGATCTGCCGGTCCTCCGCCAGCAAGCGCGGCGGCATCGTCTCGGCGCAGGAGGGCAGGGCGCGGACGCAGCGCGGGTGGAAGCTGCAACCCGTGGCCGACATGCGCGCGCCCGCCGTGCCCGCCTGGCGCGCGGGCGTCTCCTCCAGCCAGCCGGGCCGCAATTCGGGCACCGAGGCGGTCAGCAGCCGCGTATAGGGATGGTGCGGCCCATCGCCGAGGCCGTCGCGCGTCACCTGCTCGGCGACCCGCCCAGCATAGAGGACCAGAACGTCGTCGGCGATCGCGCGCACGATCTCCAGGTCATGGGTGATGAACATATAGGCCAGGCCCAGTTCGCGGCGCAGCTCGATCAGCAGGTCGAGCACCGCCTCGGCCACCACCGGGTCGAGCGCCGACGTCACCTCGTCGCACAGCAGCAGGTCGGGCCGCGCCGCCAGCGCCCGTGCGAGGTTGGCGCGCTGCTTCTGCCCGCCCGACAATTCGCCGGGCAGCCGGTCGGCGAGCGATGCGGGCAGGCGGACGAGGTCGAGCAGCCGCGCCACCTCCGCCCGGGCCGAGCGCCGATCCATCCCGTGATAGAAAGCGAGCGGCCGGGCGATGGCCGCGCCGATGCTGACCGCCGGGTTGAGCGCGGTGTCGGCGCTTTGGAATACCATCTGCACCCGCCGCAGTTCCTCGCGCGAGCGGCGGCGGACCAGCGAGGCGAGCGGCCGGCCGTTCAGCAGGATGCGGCCCGCCGTCGGTGCGTGCAGTCCCGCCGCGACGCGGGCGAGCGTGCTCTTGCCGCAACCCGACTCGCCGATCACGCCCAGCACCTGGCCGCGCCGGATCGAGATGTCGATGCCGTCCAGGATCCTGGTCCGGGGCATGCCGTCCGTGCCCGTCCCGCCATAGCCCGCGACGATCCCCCACAGGTCGAGCAGCGGCGCGTCCTCGCTCGGCGGCGCGATGGCAGGTGTGCGGGGGGCGGCGGCGGCGACCAGCGCCTTGGAGTAGCCGTGCGCGGGCGCGAACAAGATCTGCTCGGTCGTACCCAGTTCCTGCACCGCGCCGCCGCGCAGGACGGCGATGCGGTCGGCGATCTGCGCGACGACCGACAGGTCGTGGGTGACATAGACGGCGGTGGTGCCGAGGTCGCGCACCGCGTCCTTGAACGCCTTCAGCACCTCGATCTGGGTGGTGACGTCGAGCGCGGTGGTCGGCTCGTCGAAGATGACCAGCGCCGGATCGGTGATCAGCGCCATCGCCGCCATCAGCCGCTGGAGCTGCCCGCCCGACACCTGGTGCGGATAGCGCGCGCCGACTCCCTCCGGATCGGGCAGCGCGAGGCGGCGGAACAGGTCCTTGGCCTTGGCCTCGGCGGCGGCGCGGTCGAGCGTGTCGTGGATCAGCGCGGGCTCGATCACCTGCGCCATGATGGTGAGCGCGGGGTTGAAGGCGGCGGCGGCGCTCTGCGCGACATAGGCGACGGTGCGGCCGCGGATGCCGCGCAGTTGTTCGGGGCTCGCGCCGTCCAGCCGCTGGCCCGCCACCTCGATCGTGCCGCCCGCGATCCGGCAGCCGGGACGCGCATAGCCGAGCAGCGACAGCGCGATGGTCGTCTTGCCCGACCCAGACTCGCCGATCAGGGCCAGCACCTCGCCCTTGGCGACCGACAGGCTGATATCGGGCACGATCACGATCTCGCGCCCGTCCTCGCCCGTGGCGGTGATGCGCAGATGCTCGATACGGACGAGCGGCGTGCCGGTCATCGCCGCCGCCGTCCGGGAAGGGAGTCGATCACCAGGTTCATTCCGATCGTGAGGGAGGCGATCGCCAGCGCGGGGAACAGCACGGCGGGCGCGCCGAAGCCGAGCCCGGCGATATTCTCGCGGACCAGCGCGCCCAGATCCGCCTCGGGCGGCTGGACGCCCAGGCCGAGGAAGGACAGGCCGCTGAGCAGCAGGACGACGAAGACGAAGCGCAGGCCGAAATCGGCGGCGAGCGGCTCGGTGACGTTGGGCAGCACCTCGCGCACCACGATATAGGGCAGGCGCTCGCCCCGCGCCCGCGCGGCGGCGACGAAGTCCAGCGCCATCACCCCCAGCGCCAGCGCCCGCGCGGTGCGGAACGCGCCGGGGGTGTAGATCAGCGCCAATGTGCCGATCAGCACGGGCACCGACGCGCCGGTCGCCGCGATCACCACCAGCGCCAGCATCAGGCTGGGGATGGCGATGACGATGTCGAACAGCCGCGACAGGCCGATGTCGATCCACCCGCCCGCCGCCGCCGCCAGGCCGAGCAATATGCCCGACACCGCCGCGATGCCGGTCGCGACGAAGGCGATCAGGACGGTATGGCGCGCGCCGTAAAGCACCCGGCTGAGCATGTCGCGGCCCAGATAGTCGGTGCCCAGCGGGAAGCGCAGGCTGACGGGATCGAACACGTCGAGATCGACGACATCCCCCACGCCGTGCGGCGCGACGCTGGGGCCGAGCAGTGCGACGAGCATCCACGTCACGACGAGGCCCAGGCCGATCCGGCCGCTGGTCGTCATCGCCCTCACCGGTGCCGCAGCCTGGGGTTGGAGAGGATCGCGACCAGATCGGCGGTCGTGACCAGGATCAGATAGGCGGTGCAGAAGAGGATCGCGACCGCCTGCACCAGCGGCAGGTCGCGGGTGGCGACCGCGTCGACCATCAGCCGCGCGACGCCCGGATAGTTGAAGATGATCTCGACCACGATGACGCCCCCCAGCAAGGTCGACAGGCTGAGCGCGATCGCATTGGCGATCGGCCCGATGGCATTGGGCAGGGCATGGCGCAGCACCACGCGCGCGGGCGAACAGCCCTTCAGCCGCGCCGCCTCGCAATAGGAGGTGTCGAGCGCGTCGATCACCGCCGCGCGCGTCATCCGCACCATCTGCGCCATGACGAAACACGCCAGGCTGAACACCGGCAGCGCGAAGACCCGGACCAGATCCCAGCCAGAATGGATGTCGCGGGTCGAGGACAGGGCGGGCAGCCAGCGCAAGGTCACCGCGAAGATCATGACCGCCAGCGTCGCGATCAGGAACTCGGGCACCGACACGATGCCGATCGTCGCGATGCTGATCGCCCGGTCGAAGGCGGTGCCGCGCCGGACCGCCGCGACGATGCCCAGCGCCAGCGCCAGCGGCACCGACACCAGCGCGGTCAGCCCGGCCAGCGTCAGCGAATTGGCGAGGCGCGCCGCGATCATCTCGCGCATCGGCAGGCCGGTGATCAGCGAATGGCCCAGATCGCCGGTCAGTACGCCGGCCGCCCATTCCCCATAGCGCCGCCAGGCGGGCTGATCGAGATGCATCGCGGCGCGCAGGCCCGCCACCGCCTCGGGCGTCGCGCTCTGGCCCAATATCGCCTCGGCCACGTCGCCCTCCATCAGTTGCGCGATGGCGAAGACCGCGACCGAGACGAAGACCAGTGTCACCAGCGCGGCGCCGACCCGGCGGCCGATCAGCAGGAGGAGGGGGGAGCGGATCATGCGCCCTCCAGCCAGGCGTCGGCGGCGAAGTCGAACCCCATCAATCCCCCCTGCGGCATCGGCCGCAACCCCTTCACCCTCGGACTGTGCGCATCGAGCAGGCTGAGGAACAGCGGGATGCCGATCCCCGAATGGTCGTGGACCAGATGCTGCATCTCGCCGTACAGCGACCTGCGCCGCGCCTCGTCGGTCTCGCCGCGCGCTTCGACCAGCAGGCTGTCGAAGCGGTGATTCTTCCACCCGCTCTCGTTCCACGGCGCGTCGGAGGCGAAGAACTGGGTGAAGACGATGTCGGCGGTCGGGCGCGGATTGATGTTGCCGAAGCCCAGCGGCACCTTCATCCAGCTATTGGTCCAGTACCCGTCGGACGGCACGCGGCGGATGTCGAACTGCACGCCCGCGCGCTGCCCCGCATTCTGGATCAGCACCGCCATGTCGTCCGACTTGTCCGCCGCGCTGGAGGTGACGAGCGGCAGGCGCGCGCCGATCATCCCGGCGCGGGCGAAATGATGCCGGGCGCGGTCGGGGTCGAAGGTACGCTGTGGCACAGTTGGGTCGAAATAGGGGTTGGTCGGCGCAATCGGCTGGTCGTTGGCGATGGTCGCATAGCCGCGGAAGATCGCGCTGCGCATCGTCTCCCGGTCGAGCAGCAGCTTGAGCCCCGCGACGAAATCCGGGTTGCGCGTCGGCGCCTGGTCCAGTCGCGCGATCAGGTTGGTATAGCCGCCCGATTCCGTCACCAGCAGGTCGAAGCCCGCGCCGACCAAATGGCGCGCGATGCGCGGGTTGATCGCGTGGATCAGGTCGACATCGCCCGACAGCAGCGCGTTGATCCGGGCGCTGTCGTCGGAAATGGCGAACAGCTCGACCTCGCCCAGCCGGACCTGGCGCCGCCAGTAATCGGGCCAGCGCACCGCGATCGACCGGACGCCGGGGGCGAATTCGACCATGCGCATCGGTCCGGTGCCGATCGGCGCGCGGAAGTCGCGCGCGCCGTCGCGGACGATCTGGAATTGCGCGATGCCCAGGATCACCGGCAGGTCGGCATTGGGGCTCTTCAGGACGATGCGGACATGGTCGGGCCCGTCGGCGCGGATGCTGGCGAACTGCTCGGCGAAGATGCGCGCCTTCGATCCCACGGCGGGGTCGAGATGGCGGCCGAGCGAATAGACGACATCGGCCGGGGTCAGCGGCGATCCGTCATGGAAGCGGACCCCGCGTCGCAGCCGGATCGACCAGTCGCGCGCATCCTCGGTCTCGATCGCCTCGGCCAGCGCCAGTTGGGGGCGGGACCGGGCGTCGAGCCGGGTCAGCCCGTCATAGACCATCGCGCAGCGGCAGAAGTCGGACACCACCGTCTGGCGCGCCGGGTCCATCGTGTCGGCGGTCGAGCTGGCCGCGACCGCGACGCGCAACCGCCCGCCAGCCGGTTCGGGCCGCGCGGGCGAGAAGCCACATGCGCCCAAGCCCAGCGACAGGCCGCCACCGCCGATCAGCCGGATCGCGTCGCGCCGCCCGATCAATGCCGCCAGTCCTGATAGCGGTAATAGGCGCCGACCAGCGGCAGGAACCAGGGCGGCCCAAAATGCCCCGGCACGGCGGGCCAGTCGATGCCGTGGAAGGGGTTTTCCTCCGCTTCGTCCGCGCCGGCGATGATCCGCGCCATCGCCTCGCCCATCAGTACGGAGATCTGGGTGCCGTGGCCGCTATAGCCCATCGCATAATGCACGCCCTCGCGGATGCCGGCGCGGGGCAGGCGGTCGGCGGTCAGGTCGACGATCCCGCCCCAGTTATGCGCGATGCGGACACCCGCCAGCGCCGGGAAGACCTCGCGCATCCGTGCCTCCAGGACCGCGCCGCTGCGCACATCGTTGCGCGGGCTGGAGAGCGCGAAGCGGGCGCGCCCGCCGAAGATCAGCCGGTCATCGGCGGTCAGGCGGAAGTAATTGCCGATGTTGCGCGTCGTCGTCCCGTTGCGCCGCCCCGGCATGATCTGGCGGGCCAGATCGCCGAGCGGCTCGGTAGCGACGATGAAGCTGCCGATCGGCACGATCCGCCGCCGCAGCCAGCGGAACGGTCCCGCCATCGACGCGCCGGTCGCCAGCAGGACATGGTCGGCGACGATCGTGCCGCGCGGCGTGACCAGCCTGTGCCGCCCGCCTGGCGCACGGCCCAGGCCGGTCAGCGGCGTATCCTCATGGATGCGCGCGCCATGCCGCACCGCCGCGCGCGCCAGCCCGGCGGCGAAGCGGCCCATATGCAGCGAGGCGCTGCGCGGAAAGACCAGTCCGCCATGGAACGCCTCCGACCGGATTTCCCCGGCCAGTTCCTCACGACCGAGCAGGCGGATGTCCGGCTCCACCGTCTGGGACAGCAATTCGGCGGCGCGGGCGAGCTTGGCGACATGGTCGGGCTTGTCGGCCAGCTTCAGCTTGCCGTTGCGGGTGAAGTCGCAGTCGATGGCGTCCTCGGCGACGATCGCCTCGACCCGGTCCACGCCCGCATCGAAGGCGCGATAGATCGCGGTCGCCCGCTCGCGCCCGAACCGCGCGCCGAGCGCGGCGAAGTCGCCAGCGATGCCGTTGTTGCACTGGCCGCCGTTGCGCCCCGACGCCTCGCCCGCGACCTGGGTCGCCTCGATCACCACGACCTGAATGCCCGCCATCGCCAGGGCGCGGGCGGCGGCCAGGCCCGTGAAGCCGCCCCCCACGACGACGACCGAAGCGCGCGCGGGCAGCGGCATCGGGCCGTCCTGCGCAAAGCGTTCGCCGCTATCCAGCCAATAGGATTCGAGCTTCATCGTGCGGTTTCGCTTCCCCCCGGCGCCACGCCGTCTTGTCGCAGCATAGTGTGCTACGCCGCGTCGGCATCGTATCACTTTGTTTATGTCATCGACCGGTCATATGTGCCGATCCGTCCCCGCGCGACCGCACAGCATACCGTGCGCGCAAGCCTTGTAGGATGGCAAAAGACGCACTGCCGAGAGGGGCGGGGCAGGGCGCATACCGGGACGCGGCAGGATATTCCGCCACAACCCCCAAATCGCACGCGATATGCCCCGCCGGACTGGGCGCTGCGGCACCTCCTGCGCCGTCACAGGGATAAAAGGGACGGAGAGGATTTCGATGGAACAGCCAACCATGCCGACAAGCGCCGACACGCCCCCCGCTCCGCCCGAGCATCGCACGATGCGGCTCCGCGCGATGACGCCGCAGGATGTGGCCAGCCTGTACGCGCTCGCCAAGGGCGAGCAATGGCCGCACCGGGCCGAGGATCTGGTGGACATGCTGGCGGTCGGCACCGGCACCGTGGCCGAGTTGGGCGGCGAGATCGTCGGCACGACCATGTGGTGGCGCGCGGGCCCCGCCACCGCGACCTTGGGCATGGTCATCGTGTCGCGACGGCATCGGGGCGCGGGGCTGGGCCGGATCATCATGGATGCGGTGCTCGACCAGATCGCGGCGGCGCTGGGCCCCGATGCGGCGATCATGCTGAACGCGACCGAGGATGGACTGCCGCTCTATCGCAAGCTGGGCTTTCGCGGCATCGGCGAGATCCTGCAGCACCAGGGCGCGGCCTTCCAGGCGCCGCTGGTGCCGCTGGACGCGGGCGAGCGGATCCGGCCGATGGGCGAGCGCGACGGTGAGGTCGTCGATGCGCTGGTCCGCGCCGCGAGCGGGCTCGACCGGCCGCCGGTGATGGCCTTGCTGCGCGAACGGGCGCATGGCGTGGTGCTGACCCGGGGCGAAGCGGTGACGGGCGCGGCGCTGTTCCGCCGGTTCGGGCGCGGCTATGTCGTGGGGCCCGTGATCGCCCCCGATGCGACGCGTGCCAAGGCGCTGATCGCCCAGTGGATCGGGTCGCGCAGCGGCGAGTTCATCCGGCTGGACATCCATGGCGATTGCGGTCTCGGCCCCTGGCTGGAGGAGCTGGGGCTGGTCCGGGTCGGCCGGGTCGTGACGATGGTGCGCGGGGCGGAGCCGCCCGCCACCGCGCCCGGCCAGTCCTTCGCCATCGTCAGCCAGGCGCTGTGCTGATGGGACAGGATCTGCGCGAGAGCGGGCTGCTGGTCGAGGCGATGCTGATCGGCGGCGAATGGCGCGCGGCCGGGGACGGCGCGACGCTGGACGTGACCGACCCGGCCACCGGCCACGTGATCGGCACCATCCCGGCGGCGGGCACGGCCGATACCGAGGCGGCGATCGCCGCCGCCGCCGACGCGCTGCCCGGGTGGCGCCGCCGCACCGCCGACGATCGCGCGACCCTGCTGGAGGCGTGGCACCGGCTGATCCTCGACCATGCCGAGACGCTCGCCGCGATCATGACCGCCGAGCAAGGCAAGCCGCTGGCCGAGGCGAAGGGCGAAATCGCCTATGCCGCGTCGTTCGTGAAATGGTTCGCGGGCGAAGGGCGGCGCGTCGCCGGGCATATGATCCCCGCGCCGACCACCGACCGCCGCATCCTCGCGACCCGCGAGCCGGTCGGGATATGCGCCGCGATCACGCCGTGGAATTTCCCCGCCGCGATGATCACCCGCAAGGTCGCGCCTGCGCTTGCCGCCGGATGCACCGTGGTCATCAAGCCGTCCGAGCTGACCCCCTATAGCGCGCTGGCGCTCGGCAAGCTGGCCGAGCTGGCCGGGATCCCGGCGGGTGTCGTCAACATCGTCACCGGCCTGCCCCAGGCGATCGGCGCGGCGCTGACCGCCTCGCCGGTGGTGCGCAAGCTCTCCTTCACCGGATCGACCCGCGTCGGCGCGCTGCTGATGCGTCAGTCGGCCGACACGCTGAAGCGGTTGAGCCTGGAGCTGGGCGGCAATGCGCCCTTCATCGTGTTCGACGATGCCGATGTCGATGCGGCGGTGGCCGGCGCCATGGCCTCCAAGTTCCGCAATGCCGGCCAGACCTGTGTCTGCGCCAACCGGTTGTTCGTGCAAGCTGGTATCCACGACCGCTTCGTCGAAACGCTCGGCGAGGCGGTGCGCGCCTTGCGGGTCGGGGACGGGCGGCAGGAAGGCGTGACCGTCGGCCCGCTGATCAACCCCGCCGCGACGACCAAGGTGGCCGAACATGTCGCCGACGCGCTGGCCAAGGGTGCCCGTATCGCCGCCGCGCCCGAGGGCGTCACCGAGGATGCGCGCTTCGCCCGGCCGGTCGTGCTGACCGGTGCGACGCCCGACATGCGACTGGCCTCCGAAGAGACGTTCGGGCCGGTCGCGCCGGTCTTCCGTTTCCAGGATGAGGCGGAAGCCGTCGCGCTCGCCAATGCCACGCCGTTCGGGCTCGCCAGCTATTTCTACACCAACGACCTGCACCGCGCCTGGCGGGTGGGCGAGGCGCTGGAGTTCGGCATGGTCGGACTGAACACCGGCGCGCTGGCGATGGAGATGGCGCCGTTCGGTGGGATCAAGGCCTCCGGGCTCGGCCGCGAAGGCGGGCGCGAGGGGATCGAGGAATATCTGGAAACCAAGGCGTTCCACTGGGGAGGACTACAGGGCCTGTGACCAACTATCGGATCGCGGTGATCCCCGGCGACGGGATCGGCAAGGAAGTCGTACCCGAGGGCGTCCGCGCGCTGGAGGCGGCGGCCTCGACCTTCGGCTTCACCATCGCGCAGGAGTGGCATGATTTCGCCTGCTGCGACTATTATGTCCGCCACGGCCGGATGATGCCCGAGGATTGGAAGGCGCGGATCGGCGATGTCGATGCGATCTTCTTCGGCGCGGTCGGCTGGCCCGATACGGTGCCCGATCATATCTCGCTGTGGGATTCGCTGATCCAGTTCCGGCGCGAATATGACCAATATGTCAATCTGCGGCCCGCGCGGCTGATGCCGGGCGTGCCCTGCCCGCTGGCGGGGCGGCAACCCGGCGATATCGACATGATGATCGTGCGCGAGAATACCGAAGGCGAATATTCCGCGATCGGCGGCACCGCCTTTCCCGGCACCGAGCGCGAGGTGGTGTTGCAGGAAACCATCATGACCCGCACCGGCACCGACCGCATCCTGCGCTATGCCTTCGACCTGGCGCAGAAGCGGCCCGCGCGCCACCTGACCTCGGCCACCAAGTCCAACGGCATCGCCATCACCATGCCCTGGTGGGACAGCCGCGTCACCGAGATGGCGGCGAAATATCCGGACGTGCGGACCGACAAATATCATATCGACATCCTGGCCGCGCAGTTCGTGATGAACCCGGATCGCTTCGACGTGGTCGTCGCCTCCAACCTGTTCGGCGACATCCTGTCCGACCTGGGACCCGCCTGTACCGGCACCATCGGCATCGCGCCGTGCGGCAACATCAACCCGGACCGCAGCGTCCCCTCGCTGTTCGAGCCGGTGCATGGCTCGGCCCCCGATATCGCGGGGCAGGGGATCGCCAATCCGGTCGGCCAGATCTGGTGCGCGGCGATGATGCTGGACCATCTCGGCGAGACGGCGGCGGCCGCCTCGATCGTGACCGCGATCGAGACGGTGCTAGCGAGCGAGAGCGGCCGCACCCGCGACCTGAAGGGTCCCGCCTCGACCGAACAATGCGGCAAGGCGGTCGCGGCGGCGATCGGCGCGGCATGATCTGCCGCGGCGCCGCGAAACTCGGCAGCTTGATTTGGGCGGAGGGGGCGGTGGTGCGCCCTCTCGCCGCCCCGCCGGGCATAGGATGGCGTCACCACAGACAACAGGGTTGCCCATGTTCTCCAATTCGCTGATCGAGGCGGATCGCCGCCACCTCATCCACCCGGTCACGGCATGGCGCGGGCATGAGGCGCGGGGCGCGACCGTGCTGACCCGGGGGCAGGGCATGTACCTGACCGACAGCGAGGGCAACCGCCTGCTCGACGCCTTTGCCGGGCTGTGGTGCGTCAATATCGGCTATGGCCATGAGAGCGTGGTCGAGGCCGCCGCCGAGCAGATGCGGCGGCTGCCCTATGCGACCGGCTATTTCTCCTATGCCAGCGAGCCCGCGATCCGGCTGGCCGAGCGGCTGGCGGGCTTGGCGCCCGCAGGGCTGGAGCGGGTCTATTTCACGCAAGGGGGATCGGACTCGGTCGACTCCGCGCTGCGCTTCATCGTCAACTATTGGAACGCCAAGGGGCGGCCGACCAAGAAGCAGGTCATCGCGCTCGACAAGGGCTATCACGGCTCGTCGTCGAACGGCGCGGGCATCACCGGCCTGCCCGCCTTCCATCGGCTGTTCGACCTGCCGCATGGCTGGCAGCATCATATCCCGGCGCCCTATCCCTATCGCCATGCGGTCGGCACCGACCCGCAAGCCGTGATCGACGCCAGCGTCGCCGCGCTGAGGGACAAGGTCGCCGAGATCGGCGCCGACCATGTCGCGGCCTTCTTCGCCGAGCCGGTGCAGGGGTCGGCGGGCGTCATCGTCCCGCCCAGGGGCTGGCTGGCGGCGATGCGGGCGACCTGCACCGAGCTGGGCATCCTGCTGGTCGTCGACGAGGTCATCACCGGCTTCGGCCGGACCGGGCCGATGTTCGCCTGCGAGCATGAGGGGGTGTCGCCCGACCTGATGACATTGGCGAAGGGGCTGACCGCCGGCTATGTGCCGATGGGCGCGGTGCTGATGTCGGCGGAGGTCTATGCCGGGATCGCCGATGGCCCCGACAACCACCTGCCGATCGGGCATGGCGCGACCTATTCGGGGCATCCGGTGGCGGCGGCGGTCGGCATGGCGGTGCTCGACCTGTACGAGGGTGGGATCATCGCGAACGGCCTCGCCCGCGCGCCGCAGCTCGCCGAGGGGCTGGCCGCGCTGGTCGATCATCCGCTGGTCGGCGACGTGCGCCAGGCGGGGATGCTGGCGGGAATCGAACTGGTCGCCGACAAGGCGGCCAAGACGCGCTTCGACCCCGCGCTAGGCCTGCCCGACCGGTTGTCGCGGGCGGGCTATGCCCGTGGCATCATCTTCCGCGCCTTTGCCGACGGCACCATCGGGCTGGCACCCGCCATCAGCTGCGGCGAGGAGGACATGGCGACGTTGCTTGCGCGACTGACCGCCACGTTGAATGATGTCGTCGAGCAACCGGAGGTGCGCGCCGCGCTACGGTGAGCATTTTCGTACGGGAATTGAAGGGTATATCCGCCGCCATGACGTCAGCGCCAAAACTCGATAGACTGGACTTCCGCATCCTGGCGCAGTTGCAGCGTAACGGGCGGATCACCAACGTCGACCTGGCCGATGCCGTCGGCCTGTCGCCCAGTCCCTGTCTGTCGCGGGTCAAGCGCCTGGAAAAGGCCGGCTATATCACCGGCTATGGCGCACATGTCGCGCTCGCCAAGCTGGGCGAGACGCTGACCGTCTTCACCGAGGTGACGCTGAAGGATCACCGCACCGGCGACTTTTCCCGCTTCGAGCAGCGCGCGCGCAACGTGCCCGAGATCGTCGAATGCCATCTGGTCAGCGGCGGCTATGACTATCTGATCAAGTTCATCACCCGCAACGTCTCGCAATATCAGGAACTGATCGAATCCATCCTGGAAAGCGATTTCGGGATCGAGAAATATTTCAGCTACATCGTCCTCAAGTCGCCGATCGTGAAGCGTTACGACCCGATCGAAACCTTGTTCGAGGATCGCGGCTGACACCCTCATGAGGCCTGCCCCATGCCCATCGACGCTCACGAACTCGGCCATCTCATCGCGCTACGCCGCGACCTGCATGCGCATCCCGAACTCGGTTTTCACGAGCATCGCACCGCCGGGATCGTCGCCGACGCGCTCCGTGAGGCCGGGCTGGAGGTGGCGACGGGGATCGGCGGCACCGGCGTGGTCGGGACGCTGCGCCACGGGCCAGGCAACGGCGCCATCGGGTTCCGCGCCGACATGGACGCGCTGCCCTTCGCCGAGGCGACGGGGCTGGACTATGCCAGCACGGTGCCGGGCGTCTTCCACGGCTGCGGCCATGACGGGCACAGCGCGACGCTGATCGGCGCGGCGCGCCACCTGGCGCGGACGCGCGACTTTTCCGGTACGATCCACTTCATCTTCCAGCCCGCCGAGGAGGGGCTGGGCGGGGCCGATGCGATGGTGCGCGACGGCCTGTTCGAGCGGTTCCCCTGCGACCGGGTGTTCGCGCTCCACAATTGGCCGGACCTGCCGCTGGGCAGTGCCCGGACCCGCGCCGGGCCGATCATGGCGGCGGCGGACCGGTTCGACATCACCATCTCCGGGCGCGGCGGCCATGCCGCCATGCCGCACCAGACGCCCGACGCCATCCTGGCGGCGGCGACGCTGATCGGCGAGTTGAACACCATCGTCTCGCGCCGCGTCGCCCCGACCGAGAGCGCGGTGCTGTCCGTTACCAAGGTCGCTGGCGGCGATTCGCACAATGTCATCCCGGCGGCGGTCACGCTGACCGGCACGGTCCGCACCTTTTCCCCGGCGGTGCAGGACCGGATCGAGGAGTCGCTGCGCGCGATCTGCGAGGGTGTGGCGCGGGCGAGCGAGACGCAGGTGGCGGTGAACTATGTCCGCTACTACCCCGCGACGGTGAACGACGCCGAAAGCGCCGAAATCGCGCTGGCGGCGGCGCGGGCGGTGTGCGCCGACGCGCAGGCCGCGCCCGATCCCGCCTTCACCTCGGAGGATTTCGCCTTCATGCTGCGGGCGCGGCCGGGGGCCTATCTGTGGCTGGGGCAGCGCGACGAGGGGCACGGCGCGCCGCTTCACCACCCGGCCTATGACTTCAACGATGCCACCATCCCGACCGGCATCGCCTGGTTCGCGCAACTGGCGCGAACGCTGCTCCCCGCCTGATCCAAGACCCCGACGCCCCCTTCGGCAGGATCGCGTCGGGGCGGCAAGCACAAATCCGCATTTCGTTCCGATCCTGTCATGGCTTCGCAATAAAATGCTTGGCGCCGCTGCCCATCATGCCGTCATCGCAGAGAGGGCGCCACATCGGCCCGCCGGTCGCAGGACCAGGACGAAGGCCAGGACGCCACGATGAGGACGACGCGACATCCATTAAAGTCTTGGGGGATCCTATGCGCTACCGACATCTGCTATCGTTGAGCGTCGCCGGTCTGGCGATCACGACATCCACGGCGACCTGGGCGCAGACCATGCCGGTGGCGTATAATGCCCCGGTCGAGGCAACCGGACCGGCGGCCGAACCCGACCCGACCAGCGCGGCGGAGGCACCCCAGTCGGAGATCGTCGTCCAGGGCCAGCGCCAGCAATATGTCGCCAACGTCCCCACGATCGAGGTGCCGCAAAGCATCCAGGTGCTGTCGGCCGAGACGCTGCGCGATGCGGGCGTGACGCGGCTGGACAATGCGCTGGATTTCGCGACCGGCATCGCGCGCCAGAATAATTTCGGCGGCCTGTTCGACGTGTTCGCCTGTCGCGGCTTCACCGGGGACGAGGGCTCGGCCAGCAACTATCTGGTCAACGGGTTCAACGCCGCGCGCGGCTATGGCGGGTCGCGCGATACCTCGAACGTCGAGCAGATCCAAGTGCTGAAGGGTCCCAATTCCTCGCTGTTCGGGCGCGGCGAGCCCGGTTGCACGGTCAACATCATCACCAAGAAGCCCGGCTTCTACCTGCATGGCAGCGCGATCCTGTCGGCGGGCAGCTTCAACACCTATCGCAGCGAGGGCGATTTCAACGTGCCGCTGTCGTCGCGCGTCGCGATGCGCGTGACCGGCGCGGCGGAGTCGGCCGACAGCTTCCGCGATTTCAACTCCAGCCGGAAGGTGACGGTGACCCCGTCCGTCCTGGTCAAGCTGGGCCAGGACAGCTCGGCCAGCTACGAGTTCGAGTATATCGACCAGAAGGTGACCTTCGACCGAGGCATCGTCGCACCGACCGGCGATCTGTCGCTGATCCCGCGCAACCGCTTCTTCGGCGAACCGGGCGACGGACCCGTCCATGTCCGCGCCATGGGGCACCAGGCGCAGTTGCAGCATGATTTCGACAAGAACTGGTCGATCGTGCTGGGCGTCGGCTATCGCGACACCTTCTTCCGGGGCGTCTCGACCGAGGCCGAATTGGCCGCCGGTCGCCAGCGTCTCTATGTCGACGGCGTCACCCTGTCGCGCCAGCGCCGCGACCGCGACTATAAGACCACCGACCTGACCTTCCGTGGCGAGCTGAGCGGCAAGTTCGATACCGGGCCGCTGATGCACCACATGATCATCGGTGCCGATTGGGACGATTACGAGCTGGATATCGTCCAGAACCGCTATCGCCCGCCGCTAGTCGCATCGCAGACAGCCGGCAACCTGGCGGCGGGCAACCGCATCGACATCTTCGACCCGGTCTATGGCAAGCTGCCCGTGGCGGGCGCGTTCCAGAGCTATCTGGAGCGGCAATATAGCTGGGGTGCCTATCTGCAGGACCAGATCGACGTCACCGATGCGCTGAAGATCCGCGCGGGCGGTCGCTACGACCAGTTCGAGCAGATCATCGACGATCGCGCCGCGCGCCGCCGGACGCAGCAGTTCCGCACCGCGTTCAGCCCCTCGGTGGGCGCGACCTATCTGTTCGGGTCGCATGTCTCGCTCTACGCCAATTACGGGCGCGGCTTCCGTCCCAATAACGGCACGGACGCGAACAACAATGCCTTCGTCCCCGAGCGCACCACCTCCTACGAAGCAGGGGCCAAGGTTTCGCTGCTCGGCCAGCGGCTGACCGGTACGCTGGCCCTGTTCAGGACGACCAAGAGCAACGTCCTGACCGCCGACCCGATCAACGCCAATTTCTCGCTGGCGGTGGGCAAGGCGCGCAGCAAGGGCGTCGAGGCCGAGCTGTCGGGCCAGTTGCCCGCCGGGTTCCGGGTGCAGGTCAACTATGCCTATATCGACGCCGAGGTGGCGCAGAACGCGCTCGATCCCAATTTTGGCTTCGGCCTGCGCGAGGGCGATCCGCTGCTCAACATCGCCAGGAACAGCGGCAGCGCGCTCCTCTTCAAGGACTTCGACATCGGCGAGCGGCGCCTGACCCTGGGCGCGGGCGTCAACTATGTCGGCAAGCGGCTGGGCGAGACCGGCTTCCGCTTCGCCAATGGCAGTTTCTATTATCTGCCGGCCTATACGCTGACCCGCGTGACGGCGGCGTTCGAGGCGACCGACCGGCTGCGCATCTCGGGCGAGGTCACGAACCTGTTCGACATCGATTACTTTCCCAGCTCCTATGCGCGGCTATGGACCTTGCCCGGAGCGCCGCGCCAGTTCATGGTCCGCATCGGCTATTCCTATTGATCGACGAGCGATCGTTTGCTGGCCCGTCATGCTCCAGAAAGGGCGGGGCGGGCGAGGGATGGTCGCTTCCCCCGCGTAATCAAGGGTGACGATCATCCACCCTTATCCGGAGTCTGAACCTATGCGTCGCATCCTGCTCGGCCTGGCCCTGGCCGCGTCCCTTTCCGCGCCCGCGCTGGCGCATCCCAAGCTGCTCTCGGCGACCCCCGCCGCCGACGCCACGGTCACGACCGGTCCACGCACGCTGGTGCTCAGCTTCTCCGAGAAGCTGCTCGCGCCGATGTCGGGGGCCGAGCTGACCATGGTCATGCCGGGCATGGCCGCGCACGCGATCCCGGCGAAGACCTCGGTCGGTGCGGACGGGCGATCGCTGGTGCTGACGCTCGCCGCGCCGCTGCCGCGCGGCCAATATCAGGTCGCCTGGCATGTCGTGTCGGCCGACACCCACCGCGTCACCGGCAGCTACAAGATCCAGGTCGGCTGACCCCCATGGTCCAGGCCGCGTTGATCCTGGCGCGGGGATTGTCGCTGACCCTCCTGCCCGGATTGTTCGGCCTGGCCCTGTTCGCGAAAGACAGGCGGTGGCTGCTCGTCGCGGTCGCCGCCGTCGCGCTTCCGGTGTCGATCCTGGGATTCCTGCTGCTCGCGCTGGCGATGACGGGGGGTGATCCCGGTGCGCTGACCGGCGACCTGCTCGTCACCCTGCTGCGCGACACCGCGCCGGGCCTCGCCTTTCTGCTGCGGATCGCGCTTCTGGCCGCCCTGCTGGTCACGCTGGTCGCGCGGCGGACGGTGCCGCGCTGGGTCATGGCCTTCTTCGCAGGGGGCGCGACCGCGACGCTCGCATGGAACGGGCATGGCGCGATGGACGCCGGCGCCATCGGCTGGGTGCATCTGGGCGCGGACATCGTCCATATGCTGGCGGCCGGAGCCTGGATCGGCGCGCTGATCGTCTTTGTCGGCCTGGCCTTTCGCCGCCAGCCCGACCGCGCCGAAGCGACGCGCGCGCTGGCGGGCTTTGCCGGGGTGGGCAGCGCGATCGTCGCCGCGATCCTGGCCACCGGCCTCGTCAATGCGGCGATGCTGATCGGGGTACAGGGCATCGCCCGGTTGCCCGACAGCCTGTACGGGCGGCTGATGATCGCCAAGCTGATGCTGTTCGGGGTGATGCTGATGCTCGCCTCGGCCAATCGCTTCGTGCTGACCCCCGGCCTGGTCGGCTCGGGGGAGCGGGGCTTGCGGCATTTGCGGATCAGCCTGTCGCTGGAGTTGGCCGCCGCGCTGGCCATTGTCGGGCTGGTCGCCTGGGCGGGGATCAGCGAGCCGCCGGTCTCCGCCTGATCCTCATTCCCGGACGAACACGCCGTCGTAGAAGCCGTCGAGCCGGACGGTGATCGTCACCGGCACCGCCTCGCGGTTCTTCCAGTACCAGCCATGGGTGCCCGCAACCGGCGCGGTGAAGCTGCCCTGGCTGGCCGACACATTCTTCTGCTTCCAATAATCGGTGAAGTCGTTCTCGCCGCCGCCGGTCGGCTCGCCATGCATGTCGGCGCGGACTAGGCCGGTGGCGTTCCAGCGGAAGTTGAAGCTGTCGCCCGCCTTCATCCGCGCTTTCACCTCGATCCCCTTGCCGGGGGCGAGCGTCACCGTCTTCTCATCGGTGCGGAAGGGCGTGGCGCGGGCGATATTGGCCCCGGTCTGGGCGGGCACGGCGACGGCAGGCGCGGTGACGGCCGGAACAGGGGCGGTGTCCGCCGCCTCCCCGCCATTCGCCATCCGCGTCAGGCCCAGTGCGCCGCCGATCCCGGTCGGGTCGATGGCATATTCGGCGGGCAGGACGAACAGCACCAGGATCGCGGCGCCCGCGCCCAAGGCGGCAAGCGAAGCCCGGCCGACCGTGGCGGGCGAGGCGGGGTAGGGGGTGGCGGTCATGCGGCCTTCTCCATCAGGAACCCGGCGAGCTGATAGCCGGTCAGGACGATACCCGCGCTCATCAGCGCGGCATTGGCGATGACGACGCGGCGCGCAAAGCTCGGCGAGCGGCGCCACAGCGTCATCAGGATCAGGATCGCGCTCAGCGCCAGGAACTGGCCCATCTCGACCCCGATGTTGAAGCTGACGAGGTTGGGGATCAGCCCGTCGCGCGACGCGATCAGGTCCTGCAGCTTGGTCGCCAGGCCGAAGCCGTGGAAGAAGCCGAAGATCAGCACCGCCGCCTTCTGGTCGGGCTGGAACCCGATCAGCATCGGAAAGGCGCCCAGATTGTCGAGCGCCTTGTAGACCACCGACAGGCCGATGATCGCGTCGATCAGATAGGGATCGGCATGGATGTTGAAGAACACCCCCGCCAGCAGGGTCGTGCTGTGCCCGATGGCGAACAGCGTGACATAGGCGCCGACATCCTTCAGCCGATGGAGGAAGAAGATGACGCCGAACAGGAACAGCAGATGGTCGTATCCGGTGACCATGTGCTTGGCGCCCAGATACAGATAGGGAATGATGTTGATCCCCGGATTGTTCTGGATGAACGCCTTGTCCCCCTCGGCGACGCCGTGCGCGGCCGCCATGCCATGACAGCCGACCGCCAGGGCGATGCCGACCAGCGGCAGCACCCGGTTCCGCAGGTGGCCGGTCATCGGACCAGGAAGGTCGCCGTCTGGCGCGCCTGGGTCTGGCGGTCGATCAGGAGGACGCCGACCTTCGATCCGGGCGCGATGCGGGCGCCCTTGGCGACGAACTGGTTGCGCGCGGCGGGGGTCAGCGCGACCTCGGCCTTGTTCGCGCCGGTGGTCACGAACAGCTTGGCCGTCATGCCGGCCGCGGGCACCTCGTCGCCGTCCTCCATGACATAGAGCGACACGCCAGTGCCGGCGCGGACCAGCTCGAACACCGTGTCCCCGACCTCGACCACCTGGCCGCCATGGCGGGGCTTGTCGTCGCCATGCGCGAGCACGGGCGTCGCGGCGAGCATCAGGGGAAGCAAGGTTATGGCGAATTTCATGATCGGTCTCCGCTTGGGGGCAGGGTTCATTGTTCGGGCGCGTGGGGCAGGGTGAAGGCCAGCGTCGCGGTATGCTCGTAATGGTCGATCCTGGTCGGCTGGTCGGAGGGCGAGACATAGACGGCGCGCAGCACGTTCAGTCCCTGGTTGCGCACCGGCAGGGTGACACTGCCGTCCGCTTTGGTCGCGACTTCGGCGGCGTCGGGGTCGTTGACCATGTCGCTGATCACCGTCGCGCCCGCGACCGGCTTGCCCTTGAAGAACACGCGGTAGGTCATCGGCGTACCCCGTTTGGCGGGCAGCGCGCCGACCGGCACGATCTGCAGCGTCTGGGCGGGGATCAGCGGCACCGGCCTGGTCAGCGGGCCCTGGATCGTCGTCGCATATTTGATCGTGGTTTCGCTCTTGACCGAATTGGGCACCTCGTCCTTGGGCTTCTTGACGAATTCGCCATCGGGCAGCTTGGACCAGGTGCCGTTCTGCAGCACCGCGCTGACGATGGTGGGCGGTGCGTCGGTGTCGACCAGCACGACCGGCCCGGCGGTGCGAAGCTGGGCGCCGATCGGGTTCAGCTCGGCGTCCCAGGCCTGGACGCTTTCCATATTGGGCTGGCGCTTGACCGCCTCCAGATCGTCGGCACCGATGCCATAGACGATGGCGATCTGCTTGGCGCGCTGGGCGAACCAGATGCCGTGTGCATCAGCCAGGGTCGGAAGCAGGAGCCCTGCGGTCAGGGCGGTGGACCAGATCGGCGTCGTTCGCTTCGCCACGTCGTCACTCCTTTGCCAATGTCCCGAAAGGCTAGGCGTGGATCGTCCGCAGCTTCGATCGTCTTTCGCGTTTTGCGGGAACAAGATGCCGTCAGCGCCGCTCCGCAAAGCATCTCCTGTGCCCGCCCCCGGCGACGGCAGGGGGCGGGCAGGGGCTCACGCCGCTACCAGCGTATCGGCGCGCCGCCGGGCCTTCGTCCAGCGCGCGGCCCAGGCGGTGATCGCGGGCAGCACGACCAGGGTCAGCGCGGTCGAGGTGATCAGCCCGCCAATCACCACCGTCGCCAGCGGCCGCTGCACCTCCGCCCCCGTGCCGGTCGCCTGCGCCATCGGCACGAAGCCTAGCGAGGCAACCAACGCGGTCATCAGCACGGGCCGCACCCGCTCCATCGCGCCCTCGGCAATGGCCCGGTCATCCGCCTCGCCCATCGCGCGGTGCCGGGAAATGGCGCTCATCATGACGAGGCCGTTGAGCACCGCCACGCCCGACAGCGCGATGAAGCCGACCGCCGCGGTGATCGAGAAGGGGATGCCGCGCAGCAGCAGCGCGAAGACGCCCCCCGCCAGCGCCATCGGCACCGCCGAGAACACGATCAGGGCGGGCACGAAGCCGCCCAGCGCCATGAACAGCAGCGCATAGATGGCCAGGAAGCAGATCGGCACCACCAGCATCAGGCGAAGCCGCGCCGATTGCAGGCTCTGGAAGGTGCCGCCCCAGTCGGTATACATGCCCGGCGGCAGGGGCATCTTCGCGATCCGCGCCTCCGCCGCCTCGACGAAGCCGCCCAGGTCGCGGCCCCGGACATTGACCTGGACGGTGATCATCCGCTTGCCATTCTCGCGGCTGATCTGGTTCAGCCCCTGGGTATAATGGAAGCTCGCCACCTCGCGCAACGGGACCGAGCGGGCGGTCTGCCCCTCGGCGGCGGGGAGCATCACCGGGATCGCGCCCAGCGTCTCGATATCGTCGCGCTGCACATCGGGCAGGCGGACGACGACGGCGAAGCGGCGATCCCCCTCGAACACCAGCCCCGCCTCGCGCCCGCCCAGCGCCGCCGCGACGGTGGCGGCGATCTCGTCGACCGACAGGCCCAGCCGACCCGCCGCCTGGCGATCGATCCGCACGTCGAAGGTCGGCGCGCCGTCGGTCTGCTCGACGCTGACGTCCGCCGCCCCGGGAATGGTGCGCACGGCGCCCGCGATCTTCTGCGCCTCCGCTCCCATCGCGTCTAGGTCGTCGCCGTACAGCTTGATCGCGACATCGGCGCGCACGCCGGCGATCAGCTCGTTGAAGCGCATCTGGATCGGCTGCTGGATCTCGGTGCGGTTGCCGATCACCTGTTTCATCCGCTCCTCGATGCGGCGGATGATGTCGGCCTTGGTCCGCACCTCGGCGGGCCATTCGCTCTCCGGCTTGGGGATGATGTAGGTGTCGGACGCATTGGGCGGCATCGGGTCGGTGCCCAGATCGGCATTGCCGTTCTTGGAAAAGACCAGCGCCACCTCGGGCAGCGTCTTCAGCGCATTCTCGATCCGCATCTGCATCTGGGTCGACTGGTCGATCGAAGCGGAGGGGACGCGGAAATTGGTGACGGTGATGTCCTTCTCGTCGAGCTGCGGCATGAACTCCTCGCCGAGCAGGCCGAAGCCGAGCAGCGCGACCGCGAACACCGCCACCCCGCCCAGCACGAAGGGGCGCGGGCGGGCGATGGCGCGCGCGAGCACGGGGGCATAGCGCGCCTTGAACCAGCGGATCGGTCGCACCTCGGTCTCCTCGACCCGGCCCTTGATCAGGATCGCGATCATCGCGGGCACGAAGGTCAGCGACAGGAGGAAGGCGCAGGCCAGCGCGATCATCAGCGTGATCGCCATCGGCGCGAAGGTCTTGCCCTCCACCCCCTGAAAGGTGAGGAGCGGCGCGAAGGCGAGGAATATGATCGCCTGGCCATAGACGGTCGGCCGGATCATCTCGCGCGCGGAGGCGGCGGTGGTCGCCAGCCGTTCCGCGCGGGTCAGCAGCCGCCCCTCGGCCTGCTGCCGCTCGGCGAGGTGGCGCAGGGCGTTCTCGACGATGATCACCGCCCCGTCGACGATCAGCCCGAAATCGAGCGCGCCGAGACTCATCAGGTTGCCCGAGACGCCCAGCATGTTCATGCCGGTCGCGGTCATCACCATCGTGATCGGGATGACGGCGGCGGTGATGAGGGCGGCGCGGACATTGCCGAGCAGCAGGAACAGCACCACGATGACCAGCAGCGCGCCCTCGACCAGGTTCTTGCGGACGGTGGCGATGGTCGCGTCGACCAGCTTGGACCGGTTATAGACCGGCTCGGCGAAGACATCCGGCGGCAGGGTGCGGTTGACCTGGACCAGCCTGTCGGCGACCGCGGTCGAGACGATGCGGCTGTTCTCGCCGACCAGCATCAGCACGGTGGAAATGACCGCCTCCGACCCCATGCGGCTGCCCGAGCCGGTGCGGACCGCGCCGCCGATCGTTACCTGGCCGACATCGCGGACCCGGACGGGCACGGCGTTGCGGGTGGCGACGACCGCGTCCTGGATATCCTCGATCGACTTCAGCCGCGCATCGGCGCGCACCAGGAAGCTTTCGCCCGCGCGGCGGACATAATTGGCCCCTGCCGAGACATTGGCGCGCTCGACCGCGTCCGCCAGCTCGGTCATCGATATGCCATAGGCGGCGAGCGCCGCCAGGTTCGGCTCGATCAGATATTGTTTGACGTAGCCGCCATTGGAATCGACCCCCGCCACGCCCTTCACGGTGCGCATCTGCGGCCGGATGATCCAGTCCTGCACGGTGCGAAGATACGCTGCCTTGGCCAGTTCGGTGGTCAGCCGCTCGCCCTCGGGCGTCAGGTAGCTGCCGTCGCGCTGCCAGCCGGGCCTGCCGTCGATGCGGGGGGCGCCGCGCCCGTCGGGATGGCGAAAGGCGATGGAATAGAAGAAGATCTCGCCCAGCCCGGTGCTGAGCGGCGAGAGACTGGGCTGGACGCCGGCGGCCAGGCTGTCCTTGGCCTGGGCCAGCCGCTCGGCGATCTGCTGGCGGGCGAAATAGATGCTGGTCGCATCGGTGAACACTGCCGTCACCTGGCTGAAGCCGTTGCGCGACAGCGAGCGGGTCATCTCCAGCCCCGGAATGCCCGCCAGCGCGGTCTCGATGGGGAAGGTCACCTGCTTCTCGACGTCGACGGGGCCGAGCGCGGGGACGAAGCTGCTGACCTGCACCTGGCGGTTGGTCACGTCGGGCACCGCGTCGATCGGCAGCAGGGTGATCTGCCACGCCCCGAACGCGACGACGGCCAGCGTCAGCACCGCGACCAGCCAGCGCAACCGGACCGAGCCGGAGAGGATGGCGGCGATCATCCTTCGCCCCCCATATCCTTTTCGAGTTCGGCCTTGATCAGAAAGGCATTGGTCGTGGCGATCCGCGTGCCCGCCGCGATGCCGCCCGCGATGGCGACCATCCCGTTCGAGCGGCCCGCGATCGTCACCGGCCGGGCGCGGAATCCTTTGGCGGTGCGGACGAAGACCATGTCCCGCCCGCCCAGCGTCTGCACCGCGTCCTGCGGGATCATGATGCCGTCATGCGCCGCGCCGCCGCTGGCGAAGATGCGCGCCTGAACAAGTTGACCGGGCGCGAGCATGGCGGCGGCGGCCAGCGGCGTGACGATGACCGTCGCGGCGCGCGACTGCGGATCGACGACGCCGGTGGCGGCGCGGACCCGGCCGGCAATGGCCTGTCCCTCGCGGGTGATGAGGTCCACCCGGTCGCCCGCCCTGACCCGCGCGGCTTCGGCCGGGGGAACGGCGGCGGCGATCTCCAGGCGGCGGGGATCGGCGACGTGGAAAAGGTCGGCCTCGGCCGCGACATATTGTCCCAGCTTCGCCTCGGCCATGGTCACGCGCCCGGCGATGGGACTGGTGACGGCGACCGAGCGCCCGTCGCCGGTGACGCGCGCGGCACCCGCCGCGGCGCTCGCCCGAAGCGCATCGGCCTGCGCCACCGCCAGATTGGCCTGGGCCGCATCATAGTCGGCGCGCGGCGACACGCCCTGCGCCAGCAACCCGCGCTCGCGCTCCAGTTGCCGCCGGGCCAGCCTGACCCGCGCGGCGGCGGCGGCGCGGTCGGCGGTGATCTGCGAGGCGTCGCGGCTTTCGACCAGCGCCAGCGTCTGCCCGGCGCGCACCGCATCGCCCAGGCGGACGAGGATGCGGGTGACGGTGCCGGGCGCGCGGGCGGTCAGCACCGCATCGGCATCGGTCGTCGCCTGGACGGTCGCGGCGGCGATGACCGCCCGGTCCAGTTCGCCCGTGCCCGCCGCCGCGATGGCGATCTGCGACGCGGCGATGGCTTGCGGCGACAGGGCCAGCGTGTCGCGCGGTGCCGCCTCCGAGGCGGGCCGGGTGGTCGTGGCGGGGGCGGGGGATGCGGTCGGCTGGGTCAGCCGGGCCGCGCCGAAGCCCAGGGCGGCGGCGGCGGCCAGGCCCAGCCCGGCGCCCGCGTACAGGTGATGTTTGGCGATCATTGGACCGGTTCTCCGGTGATGCTGAGGCCCGCCAGGCGGGCCAGGGTGGCGCGCGCCTCGAAACGGGCGATGTCGGCGTCCAGGATGACGCCGCGCGCGGTGCCCAGATTGTGGCGGGCGGACAGCAGCTCGATCAGCGGCGCCTTGCCCGCCTCATAGGCGAGGCGCGCCAGCCGATAGGCGTCCTCGGCGGTGGCGAGCATCCGCCGCGCCGCCTCGCCCCGCTGGTCGGCGGCGGCGATCAGCGCGACGGCGGCGCGGGTGCCCGCCTCGGCCTCCAGCCGGGCGGCCGCGGCGCGCGCCTCCATGCCCTGCAACTCGGCCTGTGCGCCGGCGATATTGCCCCGGTTGCGGTCGAAGATCGGCAGGGGGACGGAAACGCCCGCGACTACCGCCGGGCCGTTCGCGACGCGTAGCTGCCGCACACCCAATTGCGCGGTGATATCGGGGGTGGCGCGGCGTTGCTGCACCGTGACCGCGCGGGCGGCGGCGTCGCGCTCGGCCTGGGCGAGCTTCACCGTCGCGCTCTGCATCGGGTCGACCGGGCCGCTCGCCGGACGCGCGTTCATCCGGTCGATCAGCGATTCTGCGATGCCGCCATAGGGTGTCGGCGATCCGGCCAGCGCCGCCAGCCGGGCGAGTGCGCCGACCCGTTGGGCGCGGGCGACCTCTAGGTCCGATTCCATCGTGTGCAGCTCGGTCTCGGCCTGGACCTGGCGCAGCCGAGCCTCCTTGCCTGCCGCGACCAGCGCGCGGGCGACCTTCAGCACGTCGGTCGCTTCCTCCACCTCGTCCTCGGCCAGCGCGATGCGGCGGTCGGCGATCTCAGCCCCGGCATAGGCGCGGGCGAGGTCGGTCGCGAAGGCGATGCGTCCCTCGATCCCGCGCGCCTGCGCCACCGCGACGCCTGCCTCCCCGGCGGCGATCCGCGCGGCGCGCTTGCCGCCCAGTTCGATCGGCTGGTCGATCTGGAACGTCGTCTGCTGCTGGTCGCGGGCATTACTGCGCAGGTCACCTGCGAAATTCTCGCCATAGAGGTTGATCGAGGGGTTGGGGCGCGCACGCGCCTGCTCGGCCTGTCCGCGCGCCTGCGCGACACCGGCGTCCAGCGCGGTGACGCGCGGTGCGTCGCGCGCCTGACGCAGCAATTGCGAGAAGGGGGGCGCGGTTTGCGCCCAGCCCGCACCGGCGGGGCCCAGCACCGCCAGCGTGCCGGCCAGCGCGATGCCGCGCGCCCGGCGAATGAAACCGTTCATATTTTTGCTGTTCCTGCCACATGGGGAGCCTGTTGACGCCGAAGCGCCGAACCGGGCTCAGTGGCGCGGTGGTCTCAGCAGGGCGGCGGGGGTGATACCGCCGGGCAGGTCGTCGATGGCGATCGTCCAGCGGATGACGGGCATGCCGATCAGGGGCGCGGGCGCCGTCGCGCCCGCATAGACGACCCATTGGCTGACCGCATGGGCGAGGACATGAATGGGCGCGTCGGGATCGCTATGCGATGCCGCGTGGCTGTGCAGAACTGATACGGCGTGAACGGGGTCGTCGTCATGCACCATGGCGTCATGCCAGCCCGACAAGCCGATCAGCCCCAACACCGCCAGCAGGGCCAAGGTGGCGCTCAGAAACGCGGATCGGGCGTAACGGGTCGCCATGGCGGCCAGAATGGCGGCAAGCGCTCCCCGAGGCAAGTGCGTGACCGCCATCGATGGCGCAGAATCGGTCGTGGCGGGGCGGCAATTCAGCAGATCATCCCGATGGCCGGTGCGGTTAGGTCGGGAGCCGGTCACGGGTCGTCAGTTTCGCGCAATCGTTGCATGGATCGGCAACAAGCCCGCGCCGAGCGCAGCGCCTGCGCCACCGAGCAGCGACATCTCGACCGTATATCGCCCGATATCGCTCTCGATACTATGTTCGCCCCAGATGATGTCGCGGCGGTTCAGGCGCTCGACAAGGCCCTGCATGATGGGGGTGGGCAGGGGACTCATCAGACGGATGGCGCCCGGTTCGAGCCAGGCTATCGCCGAGTTGACGGTTTGCAGCAGTTGATCGGCGGCGCGTTCCAGCCAGCGGTCGATAACCGCTTCATATCCCGGAATCGCCTCGGCGAAGTTGGCGAGCGAATCCACGCCGCATCCCGCCGCCTGTAACGTGGCGATGAGGTCGAGCGTGGTCGGGCGGGGCCGGTCGCCCGGATAGAACATTCCGATCTCGCCGGCGCCGCCCGCCTCGCCGCGCATCAATCGCCCTTCGTGGATGATCCCGGCGCCGACGCCGTGGCCCAGCAGGATGACGATGGCCGTCGTGCAGCGTCCGATCAGCCCGCCGAGATAATATTCCGCCAGCGCGGCGGCGGTCGCGTCATTCTCGATCCAGATCGGCAGTTGCAGCGTTTCCGCGAAGATGTCCCGCAGAGGCGCATCCTTCCATCCGGGCAGGTTGCGGACGATGCTCCAGCGATTGCCGTCGCGCGAAAGGGCTGGTCCGGGCGCGCTGAAGCCGACGCCGTAGAGCCGCCGCCCCAGCAGGCGATGTTCGAGCGTGAGTTCGTGGATGCGGCGGTCGACATGGCGCGCAAAGCCCATGGGGTCGGTCAGTTCGATCGTCTCCGACGTCAGCGCGATGACCCCGCCCGCATAATCGACGACCGCGATCTCCAATATCCCCGCATAGAGCGCGAGCCCGAAGGCATAGCCGCCTGCCGCGGAAATCCGAAGCGGCACCGTGGGGCGACCGCGTGCGGGCAAGGCCTCGGACGGCATCTCTTCGACCAGGCCTTGCGCGGCCAACGCCTTGGTCAACCGGGTCACGGCGCTGTTGCTGATCTGCAGCGTCGCGGCGAGGGTGGAGCGGGACTGCGCGCCATGGGTGCGCAACTGCCAGAGCAGGCGTTTTTCCTCGTCCAGAAGAGTGAGGGAGGGAGGTCTCATGTCCCGGACTCGATAGCCGCCCGAAGTTCGGAAGGCGATTAATTTTCGCAGAAATAAATAAATCCGTCACACGCACCGCGCATCGGCGCGCTCAATCGCACTGCACTTCGGGGGAACATTCTGATGAAACGCCACAATCTCTTCGCCAGCTCTGCCATGGCCGCACTCTGCGTGGTGGCGGCTCCGGTCCATGCGCAGACGACCAGCCCGACCACGACCGATGCGACGGGCCAGGCCACGGCCGAGACGCCCGCCGCCGATCCGGCGCAGGCCGATAGCGGCGCGCAGGGCGACATCATCGTCACCGGTTCGGCCCGTGCGCAGCGTCGCTTCGACGTCTCCTATGCGGTCAACTCGATGTCGCAGGCCGATGTGCAGAAGATCGCGCCGAAGAGCTTCGCCGATCTGCTCGGCACGGTTCCCGGTATCCAGGTCGAGGCGACCGGCGGCGAGGTGCAGAACGTCACCCGCGTGCGCGGCATTCCCACCGATCGCGGCTATCTGATCTTCCAGCAGGACGGCCTGCCGCTTTATCATGAGATCGACGGCGTCTTCTTCAATTCCGGGGAAGGCATGAACCGCTACGACCTGATGACCGAGCGGGTCGAGATCGTGCGCGGCGGCCCGGCGCCGATCTATGCCAGCAGCGCGGCGGCGATCGCCAACAACATCACCGTATCGGGCGGCCCGGTGGCGCGGGGCAAAGCGCAGCTGACGCTCGGCGACACCGGCCTCTACCGGCTCGACGCGATGCAGTCCGGCCCGATCAGCGATGACACCTATTTCGCGGTCGGCGGCTTCCTGCGGCAGCATGACGGCTATCGCTATGGCGGTTTCCCCAGCGACAAGGGCGGCCAGATCCGCGCCAACCTTAAGCACGACCTGAGCAACGGCTTCGTCAAGCTTTCGGCCGAATATGTGAACGACCACAATGTCTTCTACCTGCCGATCCCGACCAATGATCCGCGCAACCCCAGCGTCTCGCTCAATCACTATATCGACTATTTCACCGGCACGCTGAACTCGCCGTCGTTGCGCAACGTCAACATCAAATATCGCGACGGGGCGGGCGCCTTGCAGAGCATGAATCGCGACCTGTCCAACGGCCGCCATATGCGCTTCTTCAACGCCGCTTTGGACTATGAGGCGGACTTCGACGGCTGGAAGGTCTCGGCCAAGCTGGGCGGGACCAAGGGCAAGTCGAGCTTCGACGCCTTCTACTCGACCACCAACCCCGCCGACGCCAACAGCTTCGCCGCCGGCTATCTGAACGCAGCGCGCACCGCCTTCGGTGCCAATGTCGCGCGGCTCGGCTATGCCTTTGCGGGGACGAACGGCGCCTCGGTCTATGATCCCTCGGCCGCGTCGGGACTGGTCATGTCGGGGCAGTATCGCGCGTCGGAATCGGACTTCTACTCGGTGCAGGGCGACCTCAGCGTCACGCGTCAGTTCGCGACCGGCCTGGGCGAGCATGACGTGCGCGTCGGCGTGTATAGCTCCTTCTACGGCAACACCCTGCTTCAGGCCTATCAGGACATGCTGATCGAGGTGCGCAGCCAGCCGCGCACGCTCGACCTCGTCGCCTATTCGGCGACCGGGCAGGTGCTGGGCTCGGTCACCCAGAACGGTGTGCTGCGCTACACCACCACGCTCAACCAGGGCGCGGGCGATGCGCAGATGATCGCCTTCTACGCCAACGATACCTGGGACATCACCCGGGGGCTTCGCGTCGATGCGGGTATCCGCACCGAGCGCTATAGCTACAAGGGTTTCGCCTCGCCGACGACCCAGGTCAATCTGGGTGACGCGACGACGCTGGCCGACGACACCACCCGCGCCTTCACCGGGCAGGTGCTCGACCAGCGGCTGAAGCCCAATGCGACCAACTGGACGGTCGGCGTCAACTACGACCTCACCCGTCATTTCGGCGCCTATGGCCGTATCTCGAATCTCGAAGTGCCGCCGCAGCTCGGGGTGGTGACCAGCATCAACCCGGCGATCGTGAAGACCAAGGCGCGCCAATATGAAGTCGGCCTGAAGGCGAGCTTCGGCCCCAACTATCTCTATGCGACCGGCTTCTACACCAAGTTCAATCCCTTCAACGCCTCCTTCGCGGCGTTCAACCCGGTGACCGGCCGCAACGACCAGACGCTGCCCTTCATCGGCGAGGCATCGGTGAAGGGTGTCGAGGTCGACGGTCGTGTCGCGCCGGTCCGCTGGTTCTCGCTCGACGGATCGGTCACCTGGCAGAATCCGGAATATGCCAATCTCCAGAACACCTCGGGCGCGGACCCGAGCGCGGTGAACGGCAACCAGATCATCCGCGAGGCCAAGTTCTTCGGCAACCTGCGCCCCAGCGTCGATTTCGACCTGGGCGAGCAGCGGCTGTCGGTGTTCGGTCGGTTCGAATGGGTCGGCCGCCGCTATGTCGACCTGTTCAACCGTACCGCGATGCCGGGATACCAGACGGTCGGCGCGGGTGCCTCGCTCGACTGGGGGACGTGGCGCGTTCAGGTGGTCGGCGACAATCTGTTCAACGCCCATGGCCTGACCGAGGGTAATACCCGGACCGATCAGTTTGCGGGCCAGGGTTCGTCGACGGCGATCTATGGTCGCCCGCTGTTCGGGCGCAACTTCCGCCTCATCGTCAGCCGGAGCTGGTGATGCGTACCACGGCCAGCGCCGCCATGCTCGCCCTGGCGGCGCTGGCCGCCCCGGCGCAGGGGCAGGAGGTGGGCGACCGCATCCTGTCCGCCCTGTCCGCGCGCCTCTTCCCGATGTTCGACGCCGCCGGACGGGATTCGGCGGTGCTTGGGCGGATCGCGGAGACGCCCGAGATGAAGCGCGTCCTGGCCGCCCGTCGCGATCGCCGCGCGGGTTGCGGGAACGACCTGACCTGTCGGGCGCAGGCGATGCTCTGGAGCCCGCGGGAAGCCGATGCGCTTCGCCGCGCCGTGGCGGGGGAGAAGGCCCTGCCTGCCGCCGATGACGGCGTGGGTGCTCAGGCGGATCGCGAGATAGCGGGCGTCAACATGATCGTCCGCAGCTATGCGCTGGGGGCCGTTCCCACCACCGCGATCGACGGGCCCGGAACGGTGTCGCCGCAGGATCGGCAGTCCCGCCTCCAGGCGGCCGACTGGCTATCGGATACGCCCCGCGCCGGATCGGCTCAAAGCCTCGATCCCAGCATCGACTATGCGCTGGCGCTGCTCGATGTCAGCGACCGGACCGACGCCATCGGCCATGAGCCGCTGCTGGCCGGCGCCAATGCGGCGGCGGCGGCGCGTGCCAGGGGGCTGGACTGGCGGCGCTATCCCTATGGCGCGATGATCGTGACGGGCGTCGGCCCGGAGATGGAGGGTGAGCCGCTCAGCCCGTTCGGCAAATATCATCTCCGCCTGGCCGCGCGGCGGTTCGCGCAAGGGGATGTCGCCTTCATCCTGGTCAGCGGGGGCCGCGCCCATCCGCGCGCGACGCCGTTCACCGAAGCCGATGAGATGCGCCGGGCACTGATCGAACGCTACGGCATTCCGCCCGAGGCGATCATCGGCGAGCCCTATGCCCGCCACACCACCACCAACCTGCGCAACGCCAGCCGCATGCTCGCGCGGTTGGGTATGCCCGCGGATGCCGAGACGCTGATCGTCTGCAACCCGGCGCAGAGCGGCTATATCGAAAGCGCCAAGTTCGCCGAGCGCAACATGGCGGAACTGGGCTATCAACCCGGCCGGGTCGTCCGCCGTGTCTCGCCGACCGAACTGGTTTTCCGCCCGTCGCGCCAGGCCGAGCGCGTCGATCCGCGCGATCCCCTGGACCCCTGAAAGGAACCGGCATGAGACGCCTTGCCCTGGCCGCCGCCCTGATCCTGTGCCCCGCCGCCGCCCAGGCCTGGGGCGGGACCGCGCATGCCGTGATCGACCGCGCGGCGATCGAGGCCATCCCGGACGATGGCCCGGTCTTCCTGCGCCGCCATGTCGACTACATCGCCGCCTCCGCCGCCCTGCCCGACAGCTGGCGCGGTGATGCGGAGGGCTTCTCCAAGATCGAGGAGGACCCGAACCATGGCTGGTTCCGCGAGCAATTCGCCTTTCTGAAGCCGATCCCCCGCTCGCGATACGAATTCATCCTGGCGCTCTATAAGCGCTACGAGGTCATCAAGGACAGCGATCCCGCGACCGCCGCGCGCACCAATGTCCGGTGGACCGGGACGCTGCCCTATGCTGCGATGGAGGCCTATGATCGGCTGATCGTCTGCATGCGCGCCATCCGGGCGGCGCAGGCGAGCGGCGGCGATGCCTCCGTGCCGGAACAGCATTGCGCGTTCCAGGCGATCCGGCTGGGCCATTATATCGGCGACGGCTCACAGCCGCTGCACGACTCGGTCAACTCCGATGGCTGGCGCGGCCCCAATCCGAACGGCTATACCCGTGACCGCAGCATCCATGGCCGGTTCGAGAGTGGCTTCGTCGATGCGATCCATCTCCAGGCGGCGGATATCCTGCCCCGGATCGCGACACCCGGCCATCGCGAGGGCGACATGTTCGAGGCCGTGTTGCGCTTCCTCGACCAGTCGGGTGATCGGATGGAGACGGTCTATCGGCTGGAAAAGCGCGACGGGTTCCGCGACCCCGCCGACAAGGACGTGCGTGCGCTGATCTACGAACGGACGGCGGCGGGAGCGGCGATGCTGCGCGATATGCTCTGCCGCGCCTGGGCGGAAAGCGCCGAGCCCCCGGCCAAGGTGTCGCCGTCGCCGCTGGACTTCGACAATCCCCGCTTCAATTCGGAGACGGGCTCCGCCGCGCCCTGACGCCGCCCCAGCGCGCGTAACAGGCTGGCATGGCGCGCATGATCCAGCGTGAAGTGCCGCAGCAGCAACATCGCCAGCACCGCACCGACCAGCGGCACCCCCAGCCCGAGTGCGACCATGCCCAGCCGCACCGCCTCGGGCTGGACCGCGCCCGGCACATAGCCGAGCAGGTTCAACGCCCCGCCGATCATCGCGGTCGACGCCGCGCCACTGGCCTTGACCAGCACCAGATAGAAGGCGAACAGCCCCGTCTCGAACCGCCGCCCATGCCGCCATTCGACCACGTCGACCGCATCGGCCAATAGCCCCCAGGGCAGCATGAAGACGCTGGCGAAGCCGAAGCCGATCAACGCCGCGCACGCGACCTGCCCCATCGGCCATGTCATGCAAAGCCCGAACAGGATCAGCCCAAGCGCACTCACCGCATGGCCCAGGGCCAGTACCTGTGCCTTGCCGAAGCGATGCGCCAGCGCGGTCCAGGCGAGTACGCCGCAGAACTGCCCCGCCGTCATCGCCGTCAGCAGCAGGGAAACCGCGCCCGGCCGCGCGACCACATAGCTGCCCAGATAGATCAGCATTCGGCCGAAGCACGGCATCGCGAACCCGGTGACCAGCGCCAGCGCCGCCATGCCCAGCACCATGGGATCGCGCAACGGCACCCTGATCCCGTCGCCCCTCAAATCGCTCGTCGCGGCGGGCCTGTCACGCCCGCCCGACGCCCACACGCACAGCACCATGGTCAGCGCGAAGGCGAGGCCGACTGCGATCCCCGTGCCCGCCAAGGCGCCGAAATGCCGCGTCCGACCCGCCTGCTGCACCATCGGCGTCAGTCCGATCGCGATGACCAGCGCGCTGGCGGTGCTGAAGAACAGCCGGTACCCCGAAACCCGCCCACGCGCGCGGCTGTCGCGGCTGACCTGCGCCATCAGGGCGTTATGCGGCACATCGACGACCGCATAGGCGCTGCGGAAGATGAGGATCGTGCCCGCCACCACCCAGATCCGGTGCACGCCCAGTCCCGGCATCGCATAGATCAGCGCGAACGCGGCCCCGCATGGCAGTGCGGCCATGGCGATCGTCCAGCGATAGCCCCGCCCCGCCGCGCGACAGCGGAGCACCAGCCGCGCCGCAAGCAGGTCGAACACCAGATCGCCCAGTGCCGCGAACAACAGCATCCCCGCCGCCTGCGCGCTGCCGAGCCCGAGGACGTCGGTCAGGAGATAGAGGATCGTCAGATCGGCGCCACCGAGCACCAGCGCCTTGCCGAAGTTGCCGGACGAATAGGCGATCATCCGGATTTCGCAGCCGATGGTCGTGGTCGGCGGTGTCGTTCTTGCGAGGAAAATGGGAAATTACATCCTGTTGTCGCGTCCGCCGCCGAGCGTTATCCCGCGATCATGTCATCCCGGCGACAGTGATCGGCGACGTCGATGGACGCGCTGGAGGATGGAGGCCCGCTGAGTTTCGGAGAGGGGCCATCAGGGCTTTCCGGTGTAGCGATAGAGTTCGGCGGGCCGGAAGGACGCGCCCGTCTCGCGCTTGCCGGTGGCGACGATCCGGCCGCTGTCGATTAGGCGGCGGCGGAAGGCGGGCTTGTTGAGCGGACGACCCAGGATCGCCTCATGCACGTCCTGAAGCGCGCGCAACGTGAAACGTTCGGGCAGCAGCGCGAAGGCGACCGGCGACCAGTCCAGCTTGCCGCGCAGCCGCCGGATCGCAAGGTCGAGCATCGCGTCATGGTCGAAGGCGAGGGGGATCGGCACACCATCGACCGACGCCGTGATGGGACCGTCGTCGGGCGCCGAGACCCGGGCGAGCGTCAGGCCCGGCGCGGCGGTGAAGCGTTCGGCGGGCAGCAGCGCGAAATAGGCGACGCTGATGATCCGCATGCGCGGGTCGCGGTCCACTGCGCCGAAGCTATAGAGCTGTTCCAGATAGGCTTGGTCCATCCGCGCCTTGGTACCCAGCACCCGCCGCGCCGCATCGTCCAGGCTTTCTCCGATGCCGACGAAGCCGCCGGGCAGGGCCCATGCTCCCTTATGGGGATGCGCGGCGCGCCGGTGAAGCAGTACCACCGGAGCGCCGTCCACGACGCTGGTCAGGATCAGGTCAACGGCGACCGAGGGCCGCTCGAACGCCCCCGGATCATAGCTGTCGAGGAGCAGGGACTCGTCCATCAGCCAGACCTTATATGCATTATGCACTTTACCTATGTGTGCCGTACGCCTATGTCAATTGATGAGAGGAGATGTCGGATGCGGTTCGTGATCGTCGTGGACATGCAGCGGGATTTCGTCGCCTCGGACGGTGCCTTGCCGGTGGCGGGCGCGGAAGAGATCGTCGCGCCGATGAACGACTGGCTGGCGGCGCTCCGGCCTGCCGAGGTGGCCGGAGTGCTGTTCACCGCCGATACCCATGTCCCCGCCATCTATGCCCTGTCGGAAGAGGCGAAGCAGTTCCCGCCGCATTGCGAGGTAGGAACGCCGGGCTGGGCGCTGGTGGTCGATCCGAATGTCGTGGACGCCGCCATCCCCACCTACCGCCTGGAAAAAGGGGTGTTCGACATGTGGGCGGAGCCCGGCCTGATGGTGGAGCGGATCGGTACGGCGGACACGACCGACCGGGAGGCGTTCTTCGACGGATTGCAGGCCCGAGGCGTGGAGCATGTCGAGGTGGTCGGCGTCGCGGCGGATTATTGCGTGCGCTGGGCGGTCGACGGACTGCTGGTGCGGGGCTTCCGCGTCACGGTTCCGGCAGGGCTGACACGGGGCATCGTGCGGCAGATCGATATGGTCGCGCAGGAGGAATGGACGAGCCGTAACCTCGCAATTGCATAACGACGGACGCATCGTGACGCAGCGCACATGCCGCGACAGGCCATGGATAGGTGCATCCTTGGTCCATATGGCGGGACGCCGAGATCGAACGGTAAGGGCTTGATATTCATCAAGGCGTATTCCCTTTCACGGGCCTACATGTGCTATTGATCGGTATCAGCCCAATGATCTCGGCAACTTGCTGTCGCTGCGATTCCGGCGGTCGGTAGAGGGAGAAAATATCTGCTCGACGACGCACCCGTGGTCATCTGCGTCCCTGCTCGGAACGAGGAGGCGATGTTGCCCGGTCTGCTCGCAGCGATCGGCAAATTGTCCGGTGACATGGGCGCGTTGGACGTCTGTATCCATCTCGATGATTGTCGCGACGGCAGTGCGGCCCTGCTGGATCAGCTTGCGCCGACCTTGCCCTTTCGATTGACCGTGGCGCAGGGGGGCAGGGACGGGCCGCCCAATGCGGGGGCCGCCAGGCGCGCGGCGGTGGCGATGGGACTGGCGCTTCTGGCTGACGGCGAAGGCCTGGTCTTCACGACGGATGCCGACAGCCAGCCGCGTCGCGACTGGATCATCGCAGGGCGCAAGAGCCTGATCGAGGCGGAGGTCGTTGCCGGCCGTATCGTCCGCACCCATGCCAGGAACGATCCCCAAGCCTCTCGGATCGAACAATATTATGACAGGCTGCATCGATACCGCCGGAGCATCGACCCGGTGGCGTGGGAGGCGCGCGATACCCATCATTTCAGCGGCGGCGCCAATATCGCGATCCGCGCCTCCGCCTATCGGATGATGGGCGGTTTC
Organism: Sphingomonas sp. GM_Shp_1; assembly: GCF_026540895.1. Lineage (GTDB taxonomy): Bacteria > Pseudomonadota > Alphaproteobacteria > Sphingomonadales > Sphingomonadaceae > Sphingomonas. The sequence goes on from NZ_JALNUR010000003.1 coordinate 144,947, forward strand.
CTGCCCCTCCCGTCCGGAGAAGATGCGCGATTGCTCGACGATGCGGCGCGGGCCGGGCTTCGTGTCCGCCGGGATGGTGCGATGGTGGTGGAGACATCCTCGCGCCGCGAGGGGCGGATTGCGGGCGGGCTCGCGGGACTGTTGCTCGCGCTGGATCAGGGCGAGCCGCCGCGCATGGCCGATCCCCGCGCAGCCGCCTGGCAGTGGCGGGCCCAGGCGGAGGCTCGGCGGGGCTTCGCCCTGATGGACCGGGTCGATGCGCGACTGGCCCTGGGCGAGCGATTGGGCCTGACCGCGGATCACATATTGGGCGTCGCACGCGATTGCCCCAATGACGAGGCGTTCGCGATGCGCGTCGTTCCCGCGTCGCCCGGTCACAAGGCCATGATATCGTTATGCGAGGCGGAGGAAATCCTGACGGGATTGGAAACCGAATGGCGCGAGATGGCGGCATGAACGCCATGGCCGAGGCTTTGCGAAAGGCGATCGCTGCGCATGGTTGGGCGGATACGCCCCCCGTCGATCCGCCGATGCCCGACGCCTATGTCGCGCTGCTGACGGGGCTGTATGAGTCTGGTCGTCGCGATCTGCCGCTCGCCCGCTTGCTCGAAGGGCATGTCGATGCGGGGCAGATCGTACAGCGTTACGGATCGGGCCGTCAGGTGGACCGGTTGAGGCATCTGGTCGGGCAGCGGGCGATGCTGGGGGTATGGAATGCCGCTCTCGCGGGCGAACCCCTGCGGCTGGAGGGCGATCGACTGACCGGCGGGAAGAGCTATGCGTCGGGGGCCGGCGTGTTGAGCCATGCGCTGGTCACGGCGGATACGCCCGGTGGCCCGCAACTGCTGCTGCTCGACCTGTCGCGGGTCGTCCCGGCGATCGATCGCGACTGGTGGCGGGTGACGGGCATGCAGCGGTCCGAGACGCATCAGGTCCGCTGGCACGACGCGGTGATCGAGGACGAGGATCGGATCGGCGCGCCCGATCTCTACGCGCGCGAGCCGTTTTTCAGCGGCGGGGCATTGCGGTTCGTCGCGGCCCATGCCGGGAGTGTTGCCGGAATATTCGACCGGACCCGCGACCATCTGGTGCAAACGGGGCGCGCCGACGACCCCTTCCAGGCGGCGCGGCTGGCGGAATTGTTCGGACTGGCGGAGACGGCGGCGGCGATCGTCCGGCGGACGGCCACGCTTTGGTTCGAGGAAGCGGAGGATGACGCGCGGCTGGCACGGGTCGCCTCCGCGCGTCTGGTCGTCACCGATGCGGCCGAACGGGCGATCGTGATCGCTCGGGAGGCGGTCGGTCTCGCCGGACAATTCCTGTCGCATCCGCTATCCGCGCTGCTCGGCGATCTGGCGGTCTATCTGCGCCAGCCGGTACCCGATGCCCAACGCCTTCGGGTCGGGCGGGCGGTGCAACGGGGTTTGCTGGCGCCTTCCCTGTGAAGCTTGGGCTTGGACGCGTTTGCCGGGCGGTCATCGTCGCGCCGCATCCCGATGACGAGGTGATCGGCGCGGCCGGTCTGATCCAGGCGCTGCGGCGACGCGGTGCGGACGTGTCGGTCATCGTGGTCAGCGACGGCGCGGCCTCGCATCCGAACAGCCCGACATGGCCCGCCCATCGCCTGATCGCCGCGCGAGAGAAGGAGAGCCTGCACGCGCTTCGTCGCCTGGATGTAGGGCGCGGCGCCGTGACATTCCTTCGGCTGCCCGATGGCGGTCTGTCGACGCATGGCGATCGGTGTCGCGACGCGCTGCACCGCGCGCTTCGCAGGCATCGGAAGCCGGACGTGCTGGTCGGGCCCGCCGCGACCGACGCGCATCCCGATCACCGGGCGGTCGCGCTGGCGCTTGGGCAGTTCCGGTTCGGCGGACGGCGTCTGACCTATCAGGTCTGGCCGCCCCAGCGCCGGATGGTCGTCCGCTGCCGGACCGTGTCACTGTCCGGTGGCGCAGCGGCGAAGCGGTCGCTGATCAGGGCGCATCGGACGCAACTGGGTGCGATTGCCGACGACCCGCATGGCTTCGCGATCGCCCGGCATGAACTGGCAGTCTTCGCCCACCCGGTCGAGCGCTTCGTGGAGGAGCGGCGATGAAGGCGATCGGTCTCAGCGGCTTTTCCGAGAAGTTCGCGACGGACGACGACCCCTGGCGCACCTTCTCCAACCGGGATGAAGCGGTGAAGCGGGCCGCGATCCTGCATGCGCTGGGGGAGGGGCCGCTGGGCCGGGTTCTGGAACTGGGCAGCGGCAACGGGTCGAACAGCCGGGCCATCGCCCCGCGCGCGCTCCGCATGGATGCGACCGAGGGAACGGCGGAGGGCACGCGTCTGACGGCGCGGGCCGTCGCGCCCTGGCCGCGCGGTCGTGCTATTACCCTGGCCTTGCCGGCACGCTTCCCGCGCTCGGCCTATGATGCGGTCGTGATCGCGGAGCTTCTCTATTATCTGTCGCCGCGCGCGATGCGACAGGTCGCGCTCGATGTCGCCGAAGCGCTCCGTCCCGGCGGGCGACTGGTGCTGGCGCATCACCGGATCGACTATTATGATTTTGCCCAGCATGCCGCCGATATTCAGGCGCGTTTCCTTCGCATGACCGGTGTTTCGTGGCGGGTCGCGACCGTCCGGCGCACCGCCCGGTGGCATGTCGTCGTTGCGACACGGGGTGACGGCCCGGCGCGACACATGATCACCCCAGTCCGGTAAAGCGGCTGTCGCCCCACGATAGGCATTTGCATGCGGGCCAGAACCGCCTAGGACGACGCCATCCCCGGGGGGCCGCTGATGCGCGGTTGAGAGGTGGGCAGCAGCCCATGACCCGCTGAACCTGATCCGGGTCATACCGGCGTAGGGAGGGTCGCGGCTCATCCGTCGTCCCTCCGTGTGAAGTGGACGCGAAAGACGATGCCGGTTGTGATTTCCCGCGATCAGATGATCCGCCGTGGTGCGTTGCTGTTGTCGGCGGTGTGGCTGGCCCTGCCCATGGTCGCATCGGCGCAACAGGCGGGCGATGCCCCGAGCGATATCCGCGTGATCGGGCACCGCGATCCCGAGGGACTGCTGCCCGATCAGACCGAGCCCAAGGCGGTCAGCGAGATTTCCGGTGACTTCATCGTCAAACAGGCGCCGACGCTCAACGCGTTTCAACTCGTCAACCTGCTGCCGGGCGCGAATGTCGCCTCCAGCGATCCCTATGGCTTGTCGACCAGCTCCAGCCTGACGCTGCGCGGGCTGGGCCAGGATCAGATCGGCGTGCTGATGGAGGGGGCGCCGCAGAACGATATCGGCTATTACTACGCCTATCCGTCGCAATTCGCCGATCCGGGGAATGTCCGGCGGGTCGTGCTGGCGCAAGGGTCGGTGGATATCGACTCCCCCACGGTCGGAGGAGCGGGCGGCCTGTTGTCGCTGACGCTTGACGATCCCAAGGCGACGCGCGGGGTGCTCGCCGATCTGTCGCTGGGGTCATACGACCTGCGCCGCGTCTTCGTCCGCGTCGATACGGGCACGATCGGGGGCAGCGGCCTGAAGGCGTTCATCTCCTATTCCAATACCCGCGCCGACAATTGGCGGGGGCCGGGCTATGACACGCGCCAGCATGTCGATGCCAAGCTGCTCGGCGAATGGGGTGGCGGCAACCGCGCCAGCCTGGCGCTGTCGTACAATGACGCCAATTCCTCCAGCTATCCCAGTCCGACGCTGGCGGACTGGCAGGCGCGGGGGCGTGGGTTCAACTATGCCGCGCGCTATACGCCGGGGGCCACCGATTACTGGCGGCTGTACCGCGCGCCGTTCCGCAATCTCTACGCCTCGGCACCGGTGCATCTGCTCCTGAGCGATCGCCTGACTCTGGACGGCACCACCTATCTCCAGTTCGGCTATGGCAATTCGCCCTATGGCACGCAGCTCGCGACCACCGGGAATTTCCTCGGCAACGAGGCGCTGGCGGAGCCGATCGTCCTGCCCGGCGCGGTGGACGGCGTCGCCACGGTCCTCGGCAACTATACGGGCGACCAGATGCGGACCGGGCAGGTCGCCAAGCTGACCCTCCAGGCGGGCATGCACCGGCTGACGGCGGGCCTGTGGTTCGACTATGGCACCGACCGCGTTACCCAGACCTATGGCGCGGTCGGGGCGGATGGCTCTCCGGCCGACCCCTGGGGCTTTCCCAGCCGGGCGATCCGCACCGCCGATGGCCGTCTGCTCGCCTATGAGAACCAGCGCACGGTGACGGTGACGAAGAGCTTTTTTCTGGCCGACAGCATCGCGCTGGCCCCGCGGCTGACGGTCGATATCGGGTTCAAGGGCGTCAACCTGCTGCGCAACGGTCGCAACTATCTGCCCGGGCCGCAAAGCCGCGTGCGCCGCGACAGCTTCGTCGCCTTGCCCCGCGCCGCCGTCCATTACGCGATCGACGGCCGTCAGCAGCTATTCGCCAATATCACGACCAACTTCCGTACGCCCAACGAGTTCACGCTCTACAACAGCTACGATGGCGGCGTGGTCTCGACGCGTGGCACCGATGCGGTGAAGAACGAATATTCGGTGTCGCAGGAACTGGGCTATCGCTATATCGGCCCGAACCTGTCGGCCTCGGTGACGGGCTTTCATTACAAGTTCCGCAACCGCCAGCTCGCGACGGTGGTCGACAATGGCGGTGCCCTGGTCAATTCCACGCTGAACGCCGGGGGGCAGACATCCTACGGCGTCGATGCCGAGATCGACTATCGCCCCGCCAAGGGCGTCAGCGTCTATATCTCCGGCGAGTATCTGCGGGCGCGGATCGACGATGATCTGCCGGTCGGCGACGACTTTCTGCCGACCCGGGGCAAGCGTGCGGTGTCGAGCCCGACGCTCCAGTTCGGCGCGGGCGGCACCTATGACGACGGGCATTTGTTCGGCAGTATCGCGGGCAAATATGTCGGACGCCAATATGCGACGTTCATGAACGACGAGAGCATCGCGGGCTATGCGACGCTCGACCTGGCGATCGGTGTCCATCTGGCGGACTGGATCGACGGCAAGCGGACCGATCTGCGGCTCAACGCGATCAACGTCACCGACCCTCATGTCCTGGCGGGCGTGCAGTCGGTCAGCACCAACGCCCGCGATGCGGCGGGGCGTGGCGGCACGATTATCCCCGGCCAGGCACCCGCTTATTATATCGGCGGCGGTGCGGCGGTCACGGCGACCTTGTCCCGCGCCTTCTGACCATGACCGCCGCCGCCTCGACCACCGATCATCTCGTGCATGGCATGGGACTGGCCCTGGAAGCGCCCGTCTGGCCCGCCATCACGTCCCATGAGGCGGCGGAGGTACTGGCCCGCTATCCGGGAGCCGCGCCGGTCGAGGCGTTGCGCTGGCATTCGCCGCGCCCCTTTTCGGCGGTGACGCTGATCGAGACGGCGGGCGATACGCTTCTGTTAAAGCGGCATGATCGCCGGGTTCGCACGATCGCGGGACTGGTGGAGGAACATGCCTTCATTACCCATCTGGCGCGCGCGGGATTGTCGGTGCCCGAGGTCCTGCGCACGGTGGAGGGGGCGAGCGCGGTCGCGCTAGGGGATTGGACGTACGAGCTCCATATGCGGGCGGCGGGGGACGATCTTTACCGCGACCAGCAATCTTGGACGCCGTTCCGATCCCATGAACACGCCCATGCCGCCGGGGTCGCGCTCGCGCGGCTGCACCGTGCGTCGGAAGGGTTCGACGCACCGGCGCGGACCGTGCAGCCTTTGGTCGCCAGCTTCCATATCCTGTCCGCCGCCGACCCGATGGCCGCGACCGAGGCCTATGTCGAGGCGCGTCCGGCGCTCGCCGCGTTCCTGGCGGGGCGGCGGTGGCGGAGCCGGTTGTCGGCGCTGTTCGCGGCGTTCGGCGAAGGACTGGCGCCGCTGGTCGCGGCGCAGAGGCCGTTATGGACGCACAATGACTGGCACCCCTCCAATCTCCTCTGGACTGCGAGCGGCGTGGTCGAGACCGTGTTCGACTTCGGTTTGGCCGACCGGACCTGCGCGGCCTATGATCTGGCAATCGCGATCGAGCGGACCGCCTTTGCATGGCTGGAATTGGGGGAAGGGAGGGACGACGCCATCGCCGATCCGATGGCGGCGCTATCCCTGATCGCGGGATATGAGACGATAACCCCGTTGGGGGATGAGGGGAGGGAGGCGATCCTCCGGCTGCTGCCGCTCGTCCACATCGAATTCGCACTGTCCGAGATCGACTATTTTGCCGGGATCGTCGGCGACGCGGCGGCGGCATCGCTTGCCTGGGACGGGTATCTTCTCGGCCATGCGGAATGGTTCATGTCGGCGGCCGGACGGGACTTTCTCGCCTCCTTGCGCAACGGTGGAAGCGCCCGATGACGCCGCTCGAAATCGCGGCGGTCGCGATCAGCTTTCTGGCGATCTGGCTGACGGCGCGGCGCAACATGCTGTGCTGGCCGCTGAACCTCGTCGCCTGCGCCTTGTACTTCAAGCTGTTCCTCGACGTCCGCCTCTATGCGGACATGGTGCTTCAGGCGGTGTTCGGTATCGGCATCCTCTATGGCTGGATCGTCTGGAGCCGCGACAGGCGCGATACGGCGGTGGTCACGGTCGTGCCGCTGCCCCGATCGGGGGGCTTGGCGGGCCTGGCGGTCGGCGCGCTGGGTGCACTGGGGATCGGGTGGTTCACCAGCCACCATACCGATGCGACATTGCCCTGGCTGGATGCGACGCTCAGCAGTTTCAGCCTGGTTGCGCAATATTGGACGGCGCGTCGGCACCGCGAGAGTTGGTTGCTCTGGATCGCGGTGGATGTCGTCTATGTCGGGATGTTCGTCTTCAAGGACCTGATGCTGACCGCCGGACTATACGCGGTGATGATCGGTCTGGCGGTCATCGGCTATCGGGACTGGCAGCGGGCGCAGGGCATCGCCGCTCGGCCATCATAGGTTCGACGCCATCCGCAGGTCGAGCGCGGCGAGGCTGGCCGCGAGTTCCTCGTTGCGGAACGGCTTGCTGAGCCGCGCCATGCTCGGGTCGATCCCGTGCGTCTCGGCATAGCCCGACACGATCAGCGCCTTCATGCCGGGAACCCGGTCGGTCAGTTCACGGACCAGCTGCGCTCCGCTGATCCCCGGCATCAGATGGTCGGTCACCAGGAAATCGGGCCGCAGCCCGGCGCGGACAAGGTCCAGCGCCTCCGAAGCGGAACTGGCCTCGACCACCTCATAGCCCAGATCGGCGAGCATGTCGGCGGTGCTGAGCCGCACCAGGTCCTCATCGTCGACCAGCAGGACCGTTCCGCCGTTCTGCACCCCCGGCGCTTCTTGCGCGTCGGGACTGGCGGCGGCGACCTTCAAGTCGCTGGGTGGCAGCCACAGGACGATATGCGTGCCGACACCGGCCGCACTTTCGATGGTCAGGCCGCCGCCAAGCTGCGCGGCCAGACCATGCACCATGGACAGGCCCAAGCCGGTGCCCTTGCCGACGCCCTTGGTCGAGAAGAAGGGTTCGATCGCGTGTTGCAGGGTTTCCTCGTCCATGCCGACCCCGGTGTCGGCGACGCCCAGACAGACATAGCGGCCGGGGACGACCTCCTTGGCCTCCATCGCCCCGACCAGGCAGGTCTTGACCGAGATGTTCAGCTCTCCACCCTCCGGCATCGCGTCGCGCGCGTTGACCGCCAGGTTGAGCAGCGCCATTTCCAGCTGGTTGGCGTCGGCCAGGGCAGGGGGCAGGTCGGGCTCCAGGTCGATCCGCACCGCGATGGTGGGGCCGACGGTCGACTCGATCAGGTCGGTCATGCCGTGGATCAGCTGTGCCATGTCGACCGCGATGGCCTGAAGCGGTTGGCGACGGGCGAAGGCGAGCAGGCGCTGGACCAGCGTCTTGGCACGCTCCGCCGATTGCAGCGCGCCGTCGATCAGCCGGCGTTCGCGCTCGGTCCCGATCCCCTTGCGCATCAGCATGTCGAGCGAGCCGATGATCGGGGTCAGCAGATTGTTGAAGTCATGCGCGACACCGCCGGTCAGGCTGCCCATCGCCTCGACCTTCTGGCTCTGCCGCAAGGCTTCCTGCGCCACCTCCAGTTCGGCGCGGGCCGCCATCGCCACCGACACGTCGTTCGCCTGATGGAAAGCGCCGATCACATGCCCGGCATCATCCCGCAGCGGCGTGTAGGAGATTTCCCAGGACGGCGTCCCGAATTCGGCGCGACCAAAGGCTTCGGTCACGGTGAAGCTCTCGCCGGTCAGCGCGCGGTGCATCAATTCCCGCATGGTCGCGCGCTGGGCGTCCTCGAACTGGTCCGGAAACACATCGCCGATCCGCGTCTCGAAGCCATTGACGCGGTGGAACTCGCTCTGGTGCGCGCGATTGAAGGCGATCAGGCGATAGTCGGTGTCGAAGGCGCAGATGGGCGAGGACGTCGCCTCGACAATGTCATGATAGCGGCGAAGATCGGCGGTCCGCTCGATCACCTGCTGCTCCAGCGTGCCCTTCAGCGCGCGCAACGCGGCCTCGGCGCGGGTACGCTCGACGGCGGCCTTGACCCGTTCGCCGACCTCCTGGACCAGATCCTCCTCCGCCGCGCTCCATATGCGCGGGGTGGCGTTCTGGACGGCGAGCAGGCCCACCCATTCGTCCTCCTGGAACAGCACCACGTCGATGAACGCGCCGACCTCGCGCGCCTGTAGCCCGGTCCGCGCCCCGTCGCTCAGCCTCGGGTCGCCGCCGACGTCGCGGACGACGACCGGCGCTCCGTCGCGATAGGCGGCGAGCAGGTCGGGGCCGAAACTCTCCAGCGAATGCCGACCGACGATGGAGGACACGCCCCGCGCATAATCGCGCTCGACCGTCATCCAGCCGCGCGTCGTGATCTCGGCATAGAAGACTCGGCTGGCCGCCATCTGCTGCCCGAGCCGTTCGGCGGCGACCTCCATGATCTCCGTCGGGGTTTCCAATGTGCGCAGATCGTCGGCCAGCCTGAGCAGGAAGGACGATCGCCTGGCGGCGGTGACCCCCTCCGTCGTCTCGGTCAGGACGCCGATCACCCCGGCGGGGCTCCCGGTGTCATCGATCAGTGCCGAATAATCGAGATGGAACCAGGCGGGCTCGGCGCGCCCGTTGCGGTTCAGCATCACTTCGCGATCGCGATATCGAACGGTGCCCCCGGCCAGGCATTCGGCCACGACATGGTCGTCGAACAATAGGTCGTTCGGCCAGCCGTCCCGCATCCGCGATCCCAGAAGGCGCGAGTGCCAGTCGCCCGCGATCGTCGCATAGGCATCATTGTAGAACAGGACGCCGTCCGCGCCCGACAGCATCGTCATCGCCACGGGCGAGCGAAGCAGCATGGCGAGCGTGGTTCGCAGACAGCCGGGCCATGCTTCGATCGGCCCCAGGCCGGTCGCCGACCAGTCCTGCCGACCGATCAGCTCCGCGCAACGTCCGCCGCCCCGCAGAAAGGGCGGCATCGAGCGCGACGTCGATGGCGTTGCATTCCCGGTATCGGGGTCGGCAAGCCCGCACGGCGCAATGGCTTCGGATGGGCGGACTGTTGCCATGATGCGCAACTACTCCATGCCGGGCAATTACGTAAGTCGGATTCCACGCGGCGACGGTGGGGAGATACCGGTTTCTACCCCAGGAAAGATCGAGTTGCATTTAGATAGGTAGGTATCTATCTAAATGGATGTGACTGATTCTACTTCCCTTCGCCGCCATTTCTCTGCGCGGCTCGTGCCGATGGCACGGGCGTATCGACGCTATCTCGATCGCGGGCTTGCCGGCCTGTCGCTGTCGCACACGGCGGCGCTGGCGGTGATGCTGATCGGGCGGACCGAGGACGGCATGCGGCAGGGGGCTCTTGCGGACCAGTTGGGGATGGAGGCGCCATCGGTCGTGCCCCTGATCGACCAGCTTGAGCGGAGCGGGCTGGTGGAGCGTCGGGTCGATGCGACGGACAAGCGCGCACGATTGCTGCACCTGACGAACGAGGGCCGGACCGCCGCCGCCGAGGTGGAGGAGCGGACCGCGCAGATCCGGGCCGAGCTGTTCGCCGAGGTCGATGACGCGGACCTCAAGGCGGCCAGCCACGTGCTCGACCAGCTTTATGCCGCATTCGGCGACGACCGGGAATGATCGCGATGCCCCTGATCGGCCTGCGCGAGACGGTCTTCTCGCTGAACTGCTTCGCGGCGGCGATGCTGGCTCTGTTCCTGTCCTTCTCGCTCGGGCTGGACCGGCCCTTCTGGGCGATGATGACCGTCTATATCACCAGCCAGCCGCTCAGCGGGGCGGTCCGGTCGAAGGCGGTGTTCCGGCTGATCGGGACGGTGATCGGCGGGCTCGTGACCGTGCTTCTGGTGCCGACGCTGGTCAACGCGCCGGTGCTGCTCAGCCTGGCGCTCGCGCTGTGGGTGGCGGGGTGCCAGTTCGTGTCGCTGCTCGACCGGACACCGCGAGCCTATGTCTTCATGCTGGCGGGCTATACCGCGGCGCTGATCGGCTTCCCCTCGGTCCTGCATCCGGAGGCGATCTTCGACACCGCCGTGCTGCGCGTGCAGGAAATCGGTATCGGTGTGCTGTGCGCGGCGATCGTCCACTCGGTCGTGTGGCCGCGCAGCGTCGCGGGGGTTTACGGCGTGCGGGCCAAGGCCGTCCTCGCCCATGCCGAAAGCTGGATCGCCGATATCCTGGCGGTCGAGGCGAGTGCACGGACCTCGCCCGAGCGGCGGAGGCTGGCTGCCGATGTGACCGACCTTCACGTCACCGCGACCCATATCCCCTTCGACACCGCACGCATCCGCCCGACGCGCGCATTGCTGACCGGCTTGCAGGACAGACTGGTGCAGCTGATCCCACTGGTATCCGCGCTGGAGGACCGGTTGCGCAGCCTGACCGCCGAGGGTCCGCTGCCCGAAGGCGTGGCGGAACTGGTGGCCGAGGTACGCAATTGGGTTCTCGATCCGACGCTCGACGCGCCCGTCATTCCGCCGCCCCCGGTGGCGTCGGACTGGCGCGGGCTGGTGACGCTCAACCTCACCATGCGTCTGGCCGAACTGGTCGAGGCGCTCGGCACGACCCGCGCGCTGGTCGCGGCGGTGGCCGACCCGGAGACGCCGCGCCCGGTGATCGCCGAGGGCGGCGGCAGGCCGCTGCACCGCGATTACGGCCTTGCCCTGTTGTCGGCGACGGCGACCTTCCTGACCATCATCGGGTGCTGCGCCGTCTGGATCGTCACCGCCTGGCCCGAGGGGGCGGTGGCGGCGATGATCGCGGCGGTGGTCTGCTGCTTCTTCGCCACGCTGGACGATCCGGTACCGGCGCAGCGCGGCTTTCTCGTCTGGACGCTGGCGTCGGTGCCGCTGGTCGCCGTCTATCTCTTCGCCATTCTCCCGGCGATCGGCGGGTTCGTCATGCTCTGTCTCGCGCTCGCTCCGCCACTGCTGGCACTGGGAGCGGCGATGGCGGTGCCGTCCTGGTATGGGCGGATGTTGCCGATGCTGATCGGCTTCGCGGGCGGACTGGCGCTGACCAATATGTACAGCGACGATGCGGCGAGCTTCTTCAACAGCAATGTCGCCCAGATCATCGGGATCGTCGCGGCGATGACCATGACCCGGTTGGTGCGGAGCATCGGCGCGGGAACGGCGATCCGCCGCCTCCGCCGTGCGGGCTGGCGCGATCTGGCCGCCCTGGCCGAGCGTCCGGCGCTGCTGCCCGTCTGGCGAAGCCGGATGCTCGACCGTGTCGGCCTGCTCGCCGGGCGCGTCGGCGAGGTGGAGGATGAGGACCGCGACGATGCCGCCGCCGCTCTGCGCGAACTGCGGATCGGCTATAATCTGGTCCAGCTCGCGCCCGGTCCCGAGCATCAGGTGCTGCGCGCGTCGCTGGCGGGCTGGTTCCGGCAACTGGTCGAGGGGCGCGACCCCGCGCCGCCGCCCGATCTGCTCGACGCGATAGACGGCGCGATCGCCCAGAGCCCGGAGCCGGATCGGCTGGCGGCGCTGGTCGGCCTGCGCCGCAACGTCTTCCCCGCCGCGCCGGGCTGGACCGAAGAAAGGCTGGCGGCATGACAGGCGACCTGGATCTGGCGGGCGTCTTCGTCCACCCGCTGCTGATCGCCGCCGTCCTGGCCTTCATCGCGGCCGAGATCATCGGTTGGGCGCTGGCGAAGGTGCGGCTCTACCGCTTCGTCTGGCATCGCGGCCTGTTCGATGTGGCGCTTACCATCATTCTCTGGGCCGGGATCGCCGGTCTGATCACCGGCGGCTCGCCCGCTTCGGCATTTTTCGGTTGAACACGCTATGACATTCCATCCCTCCCTGCGCGTCGCGGCGCGCATCGTCGTGACCCTGATCGTGGTGGCGCTGGCGCTGCTGGCAGGGCGCCGCCTCTGGGCGCATTACGAGACCGAGCCCTGGACCCGCGACGGCCGGGTGCGCGCCGACATCGTGCAGGTCGCCCCCGACGTCTCGGGCCTCGTCACCGACGTGCTGGTGCGGGACAATCAGCAGGTGGTCGTCGGCACGCCGCTGTTCCGCGTCGACACGCCCCGCTACAGGCTTGCGGTGTCGCAGGCCGAGGCCGCCGTCGCGTCCCAGGCGGCGCAACTGGCCCAGGCCCGGCGTGAGGCGCAGCGTAACCGGACGCTGGGCGATCTGGTCGCGGGCGAGGTGCGCGAACAGGGCAATGCCAAGGTCGTGCAACTCGCCGCCGCGCTGGACCAGGCGCGGGTCGCGCTGGCCACCGCTCGGCTGAACCTGGCGCGGACCGAGGTGAAGGCCAGCGTCGCCGGGACGGTCAGCAATCTCGATCTGCGACCCGGAGACTATGCCAGCGCGGGCCATCCCGAATTCGCGATCATCGATCGCGGCTCGCTGCACATCATCGGCTATTTCGAGGAAACCAAGCTGCCCCGCGTCCATGTCGGCGATCCCGTCCGCGTCCGCCTGATGGGCGACGATCACGACATCATGGGGCATGTCCAGAGCATCGCCGGGGGCATCGAGGACCGGGACCGGAGCGCGGGCGCGAACCTGCTCGCCAACGTCAATCCGACCTTCAGCTGGGTTCGCCTGGCGCAGCGCATTCCGGTCCGTATCGCGATCGATCGCCTGCCTGCGGGCGAGACGCTGGTGGTCGGGCGTACCGCGACGGTCGAGGTCCTGCCGCGCAAGGCCGGAGCCGCCGCATGACGCTGCGTCGCACCACCGCGCTCCTGACCGGCACGCTGCTTGCCGCCTGTTCGACCGTCGGCCCCGATTATCACCGCCCGTTATCGGCGGTGATCGACAAGCCCGGCGCCGCCGCGCCCTTCGTTGGCGGGAACGAGGCGGCCTTCGCCGCGCTTCAGCCGGTGCCCGGTCGCTGGTGGCAGCTTTATCGGGATCCGACGCTCGACCGTCTGGTGCAACAGGCGCTGGCCGCGAACACCGACCTTCGCGTCGCCGCCGCGAACATCGCGCGGGCCCAGGCCTCGGTCGATCTGGTCGAGCAGGATCGCCGCCCCCAGGCGAGCCTCCAGGCCGCCCCCGGCTATGCCCAGCGATCGGCGGAGGAGGAATTGCTGCCGGGTGCGGCCCTGCCCAGCAACTTCGTCTATTCGGCGACAGCGGGCATTTCCTATCAGGTCGATCTGGTCGGGCAGGTCCGGCGCGCGGTCGAGGCGGCCAATGCCGATCTGGCCGCGACCCATGCCGCCTATGATGCGGTGCGCGTCACGGTGGTCGCCGACACGACCCAGGCTTATCTCGACGCCTGTTCGGCGGGGCGCGAGATCGGCGTGGCGGAGCGGGCGCTGGCGCTGCAATCGCGGACTACGGCCCTGACCCGGCGGCTGGTGCGCGGGGGGCGGGGTATCTCGCTGGATGCCACGCGATCCTCGGCGCAGGAGGCGCAGGTGCGTGCGACCATGCCGGGGTTGCAGGCGGCGCGGCGTCTGGCGCTCTATCGGCTGGCGACCCTGACCGGGCGTCCCCCCGCCGAGTTCGACCGTGATGTCGCCACGTGCAGCGCGGAGCCGCGTTTGACCCAGCCAATCCCCATCGGCGACGGCGCCGCGCTGCTCCGGCGGCGTCCCGATGTGCGCCGCGCCGAACTGGAATTGCGCGCCGCCACCGCACGGATCGGCGTGGCGACGGCTGCGCTCTATCCGCAGGTTTCGCTGGGGGCGTCGATCGGCTCGGTCGGTCTGGCCGAGCGGGCGCTTTCGAGTGACACCTATAAATTCTCGCTGGGGCCGCTGATCAGTTGGCAATTCCCCAATCGCGGGCGGGTCCGGGCGCGCATCGCGGCGACCGAGGCGGAGCGCGACGCGGCCTTTGCCCGCTTCGACGGTACGGTGCTGGGCGCCCTGCGCGAGACGGAGAGTGCGCTGACCGTCTATGCCCGCGATCTCGACCGCACCGCCGCGCTGCGTGATGCGAACGCCCAGGCGGCCAAGGCGGCGCGCGACGCCGAGACGCTGTTCCGCGCGGGGCGTACCGGCTTCCTCTCGGTCCTGGATGCCCAGCGCACCGCGATCGCCGCCGAACAGACGCTCGCCGCCGCCCAAACACGGTTGGCGACCGATCAGGTCAGGCTGTTCCTGGCGCTCGGCGGCGGGTGGCAGGGCTGAGCGCGCTCACCCCACCCAGTCGCGGCGCAAGCGGGGCCCGGCCAGCCCGATCAGGAGCGCGGCGAGCGCGTAGAGGACAAGTGCATAGAGCATCGAATAGCGCAGCGCATCGGTGCCATAGATCGGCGTCAACGCATCGGACAGCGCCCCCATCGCATAGATGCCGCCGCCCAGTCCGATCAGGTTGTTGATCAGCAGGAACAGCGCCGCCGCCGTCGCCCGCGCATTCGCCGCGACCAGATTCTGCACCGCCGACAGGACCGGCCCCAGCCAGACATAGGCGAGCGCCTGGGGCAGCAGGAAGAGGGCGAAGGCGACCCGCACATCGCCGCTATAAATGCCGCCCGCGAAGAACGGGATGCTGACGATATAGGCGATGGCGGGGACATAGCCGAACCATGCCCGGTCCCGCGCGCCGAGCTTGTCGGCCAGCCAGCCGCCGCCCAATATCCCGCTGGTCCCGCCGATCAGCAGGATCGCCGCCAGGAAATGCGACGTGCCGATCAGGTCCAGCCCGAAGCTGCGCCGCAACAGGCTGGGCAGCCAGAAGGCGAGGCCGTAGCCCAGCATCGAACTGCTCGCCGCACCGAAGGAGAGCAGCCAGAAGGACGGCTTGGCAGCCAGGGTGCGGGCGACGTCGGCGAAGCGGGGGGCTTCGACCGCCATGTTTGCCGGTACGACACGCGGACGGTCGCGGACGACGCGACGAACCAGCGGTGCGATCAGCACGCCCGCCAGCCCGACCGCGATGAACGCCGCGCGCCAGTCGACCCGCGCGGCGATATAGCCCCCCGCCAGCACCCCCGCCGCCGACCCCAGTGGAATGCCCAGCGAATAGACGGACAGCGCGAAGGCACGCCTGCGCGGCGGGAAATATTCGCTGATGATCGCATAGGAGGGCGCGACGCCGCCCGCCTCGCCGATGCCGACGCCCAGCCGCGCGAGGAAGATATGCCAGAAGCCCCCGGCCAGCCCGCACAGCGCGGTGAAGCCGCTCCACAAGACCAGCGACCCGGTGATGACCCAGCTTCGGCTGGTCCGGTCGGCCAGCCAGGCCAGTGGCACGCCCAGTGTCGAGTAGAGAAGCGCGAAGGCGATACCGCCCAGCAGCCCGAGCTGACGGTCGCTGAGGTGGAGTTCCTGCTGAATGGGCGCGGCGAGGATCGCCAATATCTGTCGGTCGACGAAGTTGAAGATATAGACGAGCAACAGCATCGCCAGGACCAGCCCGGCGCGGCGGTCGCCCTGCTCCATGGCGCTCATGCGGGCCACCAGCGGGACAGGAAGGCGGTGATCGCCGCCACTGCCTCCGGCTCGTCGAGCAGGGGGGCGTGGCCGCGCCGGGGTATGTCCTGCGCGACGAAAGGTCCGTCATGACGGCGCGCCATCTCGGCCACGGTGGCGGGGGCGAGCAGGTCCGACAGGGCACCGCGCACGACGAGTGTAGGCGTCGCCGACAAGGCATCCCATAGCGGCCAGAGATCGGGCGGCACCGTGCCCGGCGTGTCGCCGCCGATGCTGTCGGCAATGGCGGGATCATAGGCGAAGGCGATACGACCGTCCTTGCCCATCCGGCAGGTCCGTCTGGCGAAAGCGGTCCAGTCGGCGGGACCGAAGTCCGGAAAGGCGGTCGCGTTGATCGCGGCGCAAGCGTCCGCCGCCTCATCCCAATCGGCGAAACTCTTCGCCGGTCCGACATAGCCCTGGATACGGCGCAGGCCGACCGGATCGAGTTCGGGGCCGATATCGTTCAGCACGATCGCCGCCACCCGCTCGGGTGCCTGGAACGCCATCAGCATCGCCATCAACCCGCCCATTGAGGTGCCGATCAGTGCGACCCGATCGATCCCCAGATTGTCGAGCAGGCGAAACATGTCGGCGGCATAGACGTCCGGGCGATACCGGCTCGGATCGGGATCGTGACCCGATCGTCCGCGCCCGCGCTGGTCGGGGACGATCAGCCGGTATCGCCCGGCCAGATGCGGGACCAGCGGATCGAAATCGTCGCCATTGCGCGTCAGCCCATGCATCAGCAGCAGGGGTGGGCCATCGGCGGCATGGATATGCGCGAACAGATCGACCGCATCGTCCGCGCTGCGATAGCGATAGGGCAGGGGGGCGGTAGTGGATGCGTTCATCCCATGCTCCTTTACGGGAAAAACCGGGCCGGTCACCCGGCCCGGTCCGGACCGGGCGCTCAATATTTGAACGAGGCGGTCACGAACACCTGTCGCGGGTTGCCGTAAAAGGCGGTCAACGTCCCCTCGCGGCCCAGCGTCGGGCGCAGCGTACCGTTGGCATTGGGGATCAGCGCCCCCGTCACCGCATCGGCCTGGATGAAGGTATAGCCCGAGGTCTTGTAGAGCTTGTTGGTCAGGTTCTTGCCGTGCAGCCCCAGCGTCCAGCGTCCGCCCGGCGCGGTATAGACCAGATTGGCGTCGAGCAGGGTATAGCCCGCCTGATCGATATAGGGATTGGGGATCTCGAACTGATAGGTGCGGCTGCGATAGGAGGCGGTGGTGCTGGCATCCACCTCGCCCTCGCCGACCGGCAGGTGATAGGCGAGCGTGCCGCTGGCGGTCCAGGCGGGGGTATTCTGGACCTTGCGATATTGCG
Organism: Sphingomonas sp. GM_Shp_1; assembly: GCF_026540895.1. Classification (GTDB taxonomy): domain Bacteria; phylum Pseudomonadota; class Alphaproteobacteria; order Sphingomonadales; family Sphingomonadaceae; genus Sphingomonas. The sequence goes on from NZ_JALNUR010000003.1 coordinate 162,170, forward strand.
CCACGTCCACCGGCCCGCGTCCGGCGATCTGGGTGATATATTCGCGATACTTGGCATCGATATAGCCCAGCGAGCCCGACAGGTTCACCCGGTCCCCCGCCGCCGCCAGATCGCGGCCCAACCTGGCATTGGCTTCCAGCTCGACACCCTGGAAGCGCGCCTTGCCCGCATTGGTGATGATCCCGCAAAAGGTCGGGATACCGCCCACGACGCAGCCCGCCGAGCCCGGAATCTGCACGTCGCGATAATCCATCCGGAACAGCGCCAGCGCGGTGTAGAGCGCGCCGTCCATCCAATTGGCCTTGTGCCCGATCTCGTAGCTGTCGACCGTCTCGGGACGGAAGCTCAGATAGCTGGCCACCTCGGTATCGGTCGGGCGACCGGGAATGGCGGCGGGCGCATTGACGCCGACGCCGCGCGGGTCGAAGCCGCCGCCCTTGAAGCCCTGCGAGAAGCTGGCATAGAGATTATGGTCGCGATTGGGCTGGTAGCTGACCGACACGCGCGGGGTGAATTTGTTGAAGTCGCGCGATCCCCGGAAATTGGTGCTGGGCGCCCCCGATGCGACGCCCGCCCCTCCGAACACCGGCGACCCCCCGCCCAGATAATTCTGCCGCAGGATGCTCGCCGTCCGCTTGTCCCAGGTGTAGCGCCCGCCGACGGACAGACTGAACTGTTCGGACAGCTTGTAGGTGAAGTCGCCGAACACCGCGAAGGTCTCGGTATCGACATTGGCCTGGGTGAAGGCGGTCAGGCCGCTGAGCGTCGTGAAGAGCCGCACGTCGAACTGCGTGTCCGCCTTGGCCCCGAGATAATAGCCGCCCAGCAGGCCGGTCAGCGGCCCGTCATTGTCGTAGAGCAGCTGGAATTCCTGGCTGAACTGCTGGTTGCGGTAATAAGCGGGCACGTCGACATCGACCGAGGGCAGCGCGTCGAAGTCGATCGGCGAGGCGCTGTCGTCGCGCCGCCAGCCGGTGATCGAGCGGACAGTGAACCCGCCGCCCAGCTCCGCCGTGGCGTTGGCGGCAAGGCCATAGGCCTCGACGAACTGGCGGGGATCGTCGAGGCCGCCGCGCGTGTCGAACACATCCGACAGCACCGGTGCGCCCGACACCTGGCCGGGGATCAGGCGGTGGCCGCCGCGTTGGTTGCTATTGTCCTTGGTATAGTCACCCGAGATGCGGATCAGCACCGGCTGTCCGTAACCGCCCATCTCCAGCGTCGCGCGGCCCGCCCATATGTCCTTGTTGTAATTGTCCTGCCCCGTGGTCAGGTTGGTCCCGAACCCGCCGCGCGACAGCCGCGCCGCCGACGCCCCGACCCGCACGATGTCGGAGATCGGCGTCGACACGGTGATGACGCCGTCCGCCTGATCATAGCTGCCATAGGTGCCGCGCACCTTCAGCGAAAACTCCTGGGGCAGCGACTTGGTGACATATTTGACCGCGCCGCCGATGGTGTTGCGGCCATAGAGCGTCCCCTGCGGCCCGCGCAGCACCTCGATCCGGTCGACATCGTAAATGTCGAGCACCGCGCCCTGCGGCCGGTTGAGATAGACATCGTCCAGATAGATGCCGACGCCCTGCTCGAACCCCGACACCGGGTCCTGCTGTCCGACGCCGCGAATGAAGGCGGAAAGGGTGGAGTTGGTTCCGCGCGACACCTCGACCGTGATGTTGGGCGTGGTCGCGCCGATATCGGTGATGTCGATCGCCCCCGCCTGGGCCAGTTGCGCGCCGCTGAAGCTGGTGACGGCGATCGGCACATCGACCAGCCGTTCCTCGCGGCGGCGGGCGGTGACGACCACGTCGCCGTCATTGGTGCCGCTGTCCGTTTCCGCCTGTGCGTCGGTGGTGGTGGTTTGCGTTGCGTCCTGTGCCGCACCGGGGGCGGAAAGCCCCGCCACGCCCAGCATCACGCACGCCACGCCGCCCAGCAAACGAGCCTTGCCCATCTTCCATCCCTCCCTGACTTTTATCTTATGAGTGGGAGCATATTGATAGTTGAACCGACTTTCAACTTCCCATTTGCATGGTACCGCCCGACAGGATAGCGAGAGCGATGCGCATGACCGGAACCGATCCGCATCCCGATACGGACAAGACCCCGCGTACCGAGCGAGGGCGCCGGACGCTTCGTCGTCTGCTCGACGCGGCGGAGATCGAATTCGGGCAGAAGGGGTTTCACGATGCCTCGATCACCGGCATCACCGCCCGCGCCGGGACCGCGCTCGGCACCTTCTACACCTATTTCGACTCGAAGGACGCGATCTTCCGCGCCTTGGTCCAGGATCTGAGCGACCGGGTGCGGGTGACGGCGGGGCGCGCCCAGGCGGAGGAAACGCCGCCCTTCGAGACCGAACGACGCGCGCTCGCCGCCTTTCTGGGGTTCGCGCGCGAGCATAAGGAAGTCTATCGCATCATCGACGAAGCGGAGTTTGTCGATCCCGCCAGCCATCGCCGCCACTATGAGACCACCGCCGCCCGCATCCTGGACCGCCTGAAACGGGGTATGGACAGCGGCGTATTTCGCGAGGGGTTGGGGGAGGAACATGCCTGGGCGATCATGGGCATGAACGTGTTCCTGGGGCTTCGCTACAGCATCTGGAACGAGGAGCGATCGGTCGAGTCGATCGCGGAAGTGGCCAACGCGCTGCTACGCGAGGGGATCGGGGCGAAGGGCTGAGCCCCGTATCATCCGCCCACCCCGGACATCTCCCCACCGGGCAGGCGCAATCGGAAGGTCGCAGGTGCCGCCGCCAGCAGATCGAGCGTGCCGCCATGTCCTCGCGCGATTTGGCGGGCGAGGGTCAGGCCGATGCCGGTCCCCGTCGCTTTGGTGGTCGCGAAGGGGCGGAAGATCGCGGTCGCCTGTTCCGCCGGAATGCCGGGGCCGTTGTCGCTGATATCGATGGTCAGCGCCCCGTCTCGGCAGCCGACCACCAAGGCGACCTCCGGTTTCGTGCCGCCTGCGGCCTCCACGCCGTTTTGGAGCAGGGCCCAGATCGCCTGATTGAGCTGGTCGCGGTCGACAGCGGCGCGGAGGTCGGGCGGCACCGTCACGCTCAGCGCCGCCTCCGGCCAGCGGCTCGCGAAGAGGCGCGCCAGATCGTCGATCAACTCGGCTAGGTGGACGGGCTGCTTCATCGGCGGGGGAAGACGCGCGAGCGAGCGATAGGCTTGGGTGAAACGCTGCAATCCCTCGGCGCGGCGGGCCAGCGTCGTCAGGATTTCGGGCAGGAGCATGGGGTCGTCGTCCTGCGTTTCGATAGCCGCGATCCCGCACTCGGCGAGCGAGACGATGGGGACCAGGCCGTTGAGCATCTCATGGCCCAGCACCTGGATCATCTCGGCACTGGCCCGCGCTTCGGCGGTGCGCTCTTCGCTTTCCACATCGATCAGCGCGACGACCGAGCGCGCGCCCACATCGACCCGGTCCGCCCGCCAGTTACGGCCGGCATGTCGGACATGCGAACTCTGGCCGTCGAGCAACGGCGGGGGTGCGGGCAGTACTCGGTCATCGGTGTCGAACAGGCGGCGCGCGGCCCGGTTGAGCGCCCGCACCGCCGCGCCGTCGACCGACAACAAGGGGGTGGGGGAAGCATCGAGCAGCATCCGGTGCAGGATCGTCTCGCGCTCCTCGGCCACCACCGGCGCGGGGGGAAGCACGGCCGGACGCCGCGCCGCCAGCAGGTTGAGCAGTAGCAGCCATGCGATGGTCAGAACGCCACCCGTCATCGCCAGCCACAGGCCATGCGTCCCGGCCATACCGACCACGCCCCCGGCGGCGGCCAGCGACAGTCCGATGGTGATCGCGGACCGCTCGGCGCTAGAGGCCATGCTGCGCCATGCGTCGGTACAATGTCCCCCGGCTGATCCCCAGCGCGTTCGCGGCGCGTGAGATATTGTGCCGATGCTCCTTCAGCGCGGCGACGATCATCAGCTTTTCGGCATCGTCCAGGCGGAAGGGCGTGGCGGCATCCTGTTCGGGGGCGACCGATGCGGTCATCGCCGGGCGGATCGCGGCGGCATCCACCACGCCGTCATCGGACAGCAGCACCGCCCGCTCCACCGACGCCGCCAGCCCGCGCACCTCGTCCGGCCATTCGGTCGCGGACACGATCGCCTCGGCGGCGGGGGTCAGCCGGGCGGCGGCATGGCCATAGCTTTCCCCGGCGACCCGCGCGAAATGCCGGGCCAGGATCACCGCATCTTCGCGCCGCGCCGACAGAGGCGGGACCGCGATCTCCAGCGTGCAGAGGCGGCGGCACAGGGCGGGCGACAGCACGGCGACCCCGTCCGCCACGCTGATGCACCGCAGGCCCGGCAGCAGCCGGTCGAGCAGCCGCGCCTGCGCCACCGCATCCAGCCGGTCGGGATATCGCAACACCACGGTCCCCCGCGCTTCGTCGAGCGACCGCCACTGATCGGTATCGCGCAGATCGATTCGGGGCGGCGGCGTCGCGGCGTCGCCCGATGCGGCATGAACCGCCATCGCGGTCAGGGTCCGTCCCGATCCCGAGCGCCCGGTGACGCAGATATTGGCGACGGTCGGTCCGACCCGCTGGATCATCGCCCGCACCTCGGCCATGGCGGGGGAGTCGCCCAACAGCATCGAGCCACCGCCGACCGGGCGCGGGGCGGGGGCCAGGCTGCCCTCCCGCTGTCCGACGACGGCGGCGCATTTGGCGAGCAGATCGTCCTTGCGCCACGGCTTCATCAGGAAATCCCGCGCGCCCGCCTGCATCGCGGCGACGGCGATGCGGATGCCGCTATGCGCGGTGATGACGATGATCCGCGCGCCGGGATCGTCCGCCATGATCCGCGCGATACAGGCCAGCCCCTCTTCCCCACTGGTGCGCCCCGCCCCGAAATTCATGTCGAGCAGGATCAGATCGTAGCGCCGCCCGGCCAGCATCGAATAGGCGGATTGCGGATCGGTGGCGACTTCGACCTTGTGTCCGGCCAGGCGGAACAGGATGTCGGTCGTCCGCGCCACGACCGGATCGTCCTCGACCAACAAGATCCGCCAAGCGCTTGACAGGTCCGGCGAGTGTCCGTGCGCGGACATCTTGTCCCATCCTGTCGGGTCGCCAAAAGCCTTTGTCGAAGATAAGTCTTTGTTCATAGCGATTTGGCGTTTCCGACGCTGGACAGTGACAGTGTCACCATGATGACCGAACAGCCGATACGCGCAAGGGGCGCGCGATATGTCGCCGAGCATGGCTTTTCGCCTTGCTTGATCCTGGCGTTCATGGTGCGTGCGCGGGCATGATCCGGCTCCGGAATATCCAGCGCCGCTATGTGTCGCACGAGGTCGAGACGAACGACGAAGGGGCGACGATCGCGCGGGTCACCCACTCGCCCGGCCATGCCGATATTGCCACGCGTCGCATCGACATGCTCCATGGGCGTATCGTCGCCAGTGCGATCCGCGCGATCTGATCCTGGGAGGATGTCATGATGAACGGCTTCGTGCTCACCTCGCTCTACCGCTCGCTCACCCGCCACAAGCTTTACGCCGCGCTCAACATCGGCGGACTGGCGGTGGGGATCGCGGTGTTCCTGATCCTGGGCCTCTATGTCCGGTTCGAGACGAGTTTCGAGCGATGGCTGCCGCATCATGACGAAATCCATGTCGTGCGGACCGAACTCCATCTGCCGGGCAGCCCGTTCAACGGTGCCTATCCGGTGACCATGGCCGGGCTGTTCGAGCAGATGCGGCAGGAGTTTCCCGGCCTGGTCGGCACACGACTGCGCGGCGGCAAGCTGGGAGGCAGTGTCATTCGCGAAGATGATGCGATCGCGGCCGACGTCGTCCAGGTCGATCCGTCCTTCTTCGACGTGTTCGACATTCCGATGGTGCGTGGAGACGGGCGCCGCGCGCTGGCCGAGCCGTCGGGGGCGTTGGTGAGCCGTAGCGAGGCGCAGCGATTGTTCGGCGATGCCGACCCTATCGGGCAGACCATCACCATCGCGGTCGACGCGCCGCAGGTCTATCGCATCGCCGGAATCTTCGAGGATCTGCCGAAGACGACCGAGCTTCAGGCCTCGATCCTGATCCCGATGCCGCGCGCGCCGCCGCCCGCAGTGCAATGGTCGTGGTACAGATGGGGCATGGTCGACGGGGCGACCTATCTCCGCTTTCCCGATGGAGGCGCGGCACGAGCGTTCGCTGCGAAGATGCCCGCCTTCATCCGTCGGCACGCCGGACAGGATCTGGGGCCCGATCCCACCAGGATCATCTCGCTCTCCCTGCTGCCGATCACCCGACTGCACCTGGAGCCGCCGGGCGGGGCGGAGAGCAATGGACGCAGGCTGACCGTGGCGACGCTGGGGATGGTCGGCGTCCTGACGCTGCTGATCGCGATCATCAACTATGTAAACCTGGCGACGGCTCAGTCCGGCCTGCGCGCGCGAGAGGTGGCGGTGCGCAAGGTATTGGGGGCCAGCAGGGTGGCCCTGATCCGCCAGTTTCTGGGGGAAGCAGCGGCAACGGCCGCGATGGCCAGCCTGCTCGGCATGATCCTGACCGAAGTGAGCCTGCCCGTCATCAATGCCGCCGGCGGCCTGTCGCTCCGCTTTCCCTATGCCCTCGCGCTGCCCTTGCTGGTGGGGTTGGTACTGATCATTGCGCTCGCGGCGGGAGCCTATCCGGCGGTGCGGCTGTCGCGCTTCTCCGCCGCCGCCGTCCTGGCGTCGGCGCAGGCGCCGGGCGGCGGGCGTCGTGGCACCCGCACTCGCGAGACGCTGGTCGTGATCCAGTTCAGTCTCGCCATCGCCTTCCTGATCGGCACGGTCGTGCTGGTCGCGCAGACGGCGCATGTCCGACGATCGGATCTGGGTTTCAGGCGCGACGGCCTGATGATCGTGGCGTCGCTGGCCGACAAACGCATCTTCCCGGATCAGGCCCGCCCGATCGTGGCGGCGCTCCGCCGCCTGCCCGGGGTCGTAGCGGTGGGAACCAGCGGATCGGCGCCGGGGATGGTCAATTACGGCGTGGACTCGATCGACCTGCCGGGTCGTCCGGCCCTGACGTTCGGCAACGTCATCGTGGGTCCCGATTTTTTCCGGACCTACGGCCCCAGGCTGCTGGCAGGGCGCGTCTTCGATGATGCGCACGGTGCCGACGATGCCAGCGACTGGACCAAATGGAAGAACGGGCGCAACGTCGTCATCAACCGCAAGGCCGTCGAGCAACTGGGCTTCCGAACGGCCGAGGATGCCATCGGCAAGACCGTCGGCCGTCTCGCGCCCCGGACGATCATCGGCGTGATCGACCAACTCCGCTTCGCCTCGCCGCGCACCGCCGAGACGGCGACATTCTACCAATATGTCCGCGACGTTCCGTACCCCGCCGTCGCCGCGATCCGGTACACGGGTAGTTCGGCTGCGATGCTGGGCCGGATTCGAACGGTATGGCGACGCCTGTCGCCGCAAGTGCCGCTGGTCGTGGAAACGGCGGACCAGCGTTTGTCGGAATTCTACCAGGCCGACGACCGGGCCACCCGTCTGTTCGGGATCGGGGCGGGGTTGGCGGTGCTGATCGGCTGTGTCGGATTGTGGGGCCTTGCGTCGTTCAACACGGCGCGGCGCGTGCGCGAGATCGGCATCCGCAAGACGCTGGGCGCATCGTCCGCCGATATCGTGAAGCTGCTGGTCGGGCAGTTCCTGCGCCCCGTGTTGATCGCGAACGTGATCGCCTGGCCGCTGGCGTTCGTCGCCATGCGGACATGGCTGTCGGGCTTCGACGATCGCATCGCGCTGTCGCCATTCTATTTCGTAGGAGCGAGCCTGCTGGCCATCGGCATCGCGGTGCTGACCGTCCTGGGCCAGGCCCTCAGCGCCAGCCGGGCGACCCCGGCATCGGCGCTTCGCCAGGACTAGGGCCGGCCGTAGCCGCCGCCGCCCGGCGTCTCGATCACGATCCGGTCGCCGGGTTTCAGTTCAACCTGGTCGGTGCCCCGCATCGCCTCGATCCGGCCATCGGCGCGCTCGACATGCTGGGTGCCCGCCATGCCGTCCCCGCCGCCCGCCAGGCCGAAGGGGGCGATGGTCCGGCGTGAGGCGACCAGCGTGGCGGTCATCGGCTCGAGCGCGGTGATCGCCCGGATCGCCCCGTCGCCGCCGCGATGCCGTCCTTCGCCGCCCGAGCCCCGGCGGATGGCGAAGCGGTCGAGGCGGACGGGGTAGCGGCGTTCCAGGATCTCGGGATCGGTGATCCGGGTGTTCGTCATATGGGTGTGCACCGCCGAGGCGCCGTCGAAGCCGGGTCCGGCGCCCGCGCCGCCGCAGATCGTCTCGTAATATTGGTGCCGGTCATTACCGAACAGGAAGTTGTTCATCGTACCCTGTGACGCGGCCGATGCGCCCAAGGCCCCCAGCAAGGCGTTGCACACCGCCTGGCTGACCTCGGTATTCCCCGCCACCACCGCGCTGCCGGGTGGGGGAGAGAGGAACGAGCCTTCCGGAATGACGATGGTGAGGGGAGCCAGACAACCCTCGTTGAGCGGCAGGTCTTCGCCCACCAGACAGCGAAAGGCATAGAGTACCACCGCGCGCGTGACGGCGGGGGGCGCGTTGAAATTGCCTGCGCTGGCCGGGCCGGTGCCGGTGAAGTCCATCGTCGCGGCCCGCGCGGCCCGGTCGATCGTGACCTGGACCTTCAACGGCGTGCCGTCGTCCATCGCATAGTCGAACGCGCCGTCCGACAGGTTGCTCAGGACGCGGCGGATGCTTTCCTCGGCATGCGCCATGACATGGCCCATATAGGCGCTGACCATCGGCCAGCCCTGGGTCGCGACCATCGCGTTCAGTTCGGCGATGCCGGTGGCATTGGCGGCGAGCTGTGCCTTGATATCGGCGACATTGGTGTCCGGACTGCGTGCCGGATGGCGCGCCTCGCCCAGCAGACGACGAAATGCGTCCTCGCGAAATTCGCCGCCGTCGACCAGCAGGAAATCGTCGATTACGACGCCCTCATCCTCCAGCGTCCGGGAGTTGGGCGGCGTCGATCCCGGCGTCAGCCCGCCGATATCGGCATGATGGCCGCGATTGGCGACGAAGAAGCGAATGTCGCCGTCCTCACCGAAGACCGGCGCGATGACCGTGACATCGGGCAGGTGGGTGCCGCCGTTGAAGGGATTGTTGAGCGCCACGACATCGCCGGGCTTCAGGCTTCCACCCCGGCTCGCCAGCACCGCGCGGACGCTCTCTCCCATTGCGCCCAGATGCACGGGCACGTGCGGCGCGTTGGCGATCAGATGTCCCGATGCGTCGAACAGCGCACAGGAAAAGTCCAGCCGTTCCTTCATGTTGACGCTGACCGAGGTGTTGCGCAGCACCACACCCATCCGCTCGGCGATGCCCATGAACTGGGTGTTGAACAGCTCCAGCCGGACGGGATCGACCACCGCCGGATCGGGCAGGCTCCGTTGGCTTGCGCCGTCATGGGTCAGCAGCAATTCGCCGCCCGAGCCGACTTCCAGGGTCCAGCCGGGCTCGACCATCGTCGTCGCGATCGCTTCGCGGATCAGGGCGGGGCCGGTGATGCGGTCGCCGGGGCGCAGATGATCGCGGTCATGGATCGGCGTCGGGTGCTCCGCGCCGCCGGTCCAGACGGCGACGGTGGCCAGCGGCGGCGGCAACGGTCCGTCGCGCGGGGGCAGGGGCGGGGGAGCCACCGGCTCGCCGGACAGGACCGCCTCCACGACCAGCGTTTCGATCACGATGTCTCGCTCGGGACTGACGAAGCCGAAGCGGGCGCGATGGGTCTGCTCGAACGCCGCGCGCATCGTCGGAGCATCGGCCAGCGTGACGCCCAATGCCGTATCGGTGCCAGCGTAACGCAGATTGACGGTCGCCACTCGCCTAGCGTCCCCGCCGACCTCCGCCGCCGCCGCATCGCCCAGTTCCGCCGCCAAGTCATCGAGCGGCGCGCCCAATAGCTGCTCGACCGAGCGTTGCCGGATCGCGACCTGATCCGCCAGCCCCATGCCATAAGCCGACAGCACGCCCGCCAGCGGATGGATCAGCACCCGGCTCATCCCCAGCATCTCGGCGACGCGACAGGCATGCTGGCCGCCCGCGCCGCCGAAGCACTGAAGCGCGAAGTCGGTGACATCCTCGCCCCGCTCCAGCGCGACGCGCTTGATCGCCGCCGCCATATGCGCGACCGCGACCTCCAGAAAGCCTTCGGCGACCCGGCGGGGATCGTCCATGCCGGTTGCCGACGCCAGTTCGGCAAAGTCGCGCGCCGACGCCCGGGCATCCAGCGGCTGATCGCCGTTCGGACCGAACACGGCGGGGAAATGGGCGGGCTGGATCTTGCCGACCAGGACATTGGCATCGGTCACGGTCAGGGGGCCGCCGCGTCGATAACAGGCGGGGCCGGGATTGGCCCCGGCGCTATCCGGGCCGACCCGGAAGCGCGCGCCGTCATAATGCAGGATCGACCCGCCGCCCGCCGCGACCGTGTCGATCGCCATCATCGGCACGCGCATCTCGACCCCGGCGATCTCGGCGTCCAGCACCCGCTCGAAGCGCCCGGCATAAAGGGCGACGTCGGTCGAGGTGCCGCCCATGTCGAAGCCGATCACCCGGTCGATCCCCGCCGCCTCCGCCGTCCGCGCTGCCGCCACCACGCCGCCCGCCGGGCCGGACAGGATCGCGTCCTTGCCCTGAAAGACCGAGGCTTCGGCCAGACCGCCGTTCGACTGCATGAAATGGAGCGGCACGCCGTCCAGCGCGTCGGCGACGCGATCGACGTAGCGACGCAGGACGGGGGACAGATAGGCATCGACCACGCTCGTCCGCCCGCGCGCGACCAGCCCGATCAGCGGGCTGACCGCATGGCTGGCTGAGACCTGCGCGAATCCTGCGGCTCGGGCGAGGGCGGCGACCCGTTGTTCGACGGCGGGATGCGCCCAGGCATGGGTGAGCGCGATGGCGACCGCCTCATAGCCCTCCGCGCGTTTCGTGGCGAACATCGCGGCGACCTCCGCCTCGTTCAGCGGCGTCACCTCGCCACCGTCCCGGTCGATCCGGCCATCGATCTCGATCAGGCCGTCGTAGAGCGGTTCGGGCAGGCGGATGGCGAGGTCGAAGAGGCGGGGGCGCGCCTGGTTGCCGATGGCGAGCAGATCGGCAAAGCCGCGATCGACCACCAGCAGCGTGCGCGTGCCCTTGCGCTCCAGCAGGGCGTTGGTCGCGACGGTGGTTCCCATCTTGACCTCGGCGATGACGTCGCCGGGCAGCAGGTCGTCGTCGGACAGGCCCAGCAGTTGGCGGATGCCTGCCACCGCCGCATCGGCATAGCGTTCCGGGTTTTCGCTCAGCAATTTGGTGGTGGTCAGCGTGCCGTCCGGCGCGCGCGCGACGATGTCGGTGAAGGTCCCGCCACGATCGATCCAGAATGACCAGCGCGCCATCGCCAACACCTTGCCTATAAATTATCGACGAATCATCGCTATCATATTGACAGCGTGATTGGCCAGAGCGATCCTCGCCACATGTGGGAGGGTGTATGACGACTGGCAGGCGGGCAATCGTTTCCTCGGCGCATCTCGCCGATGGCTCCGCGCCCGCTTTGTCGGAACTGGAGTTCAGCCTGACCCTGGCGGCGGCGGCCTATCAGCGGTGGATGACGCGCTGTGCCGCCGCGACCGGACTGTCGCTGACGCCGATCGAGGTGCTGATCCTCCACACCGTCCGCCACCGCGACCGGCCCAAGCGGATCGCCGATATCGCGCTGGTCCTGGATATCGAGGATACGCACCTCGTCACCTATGCCGTGCGCAAGCTGGAGAAGGCCGGGCTGATCGCGACCCGGCGAGAGGGCAAGGAGAAGCTGCTCGTCGCGACCGAGGCGGGGCGCGATTTCTGCGCGGGCTATCGCGACATTCGCGAACGCATCCTGTCTACGGCGGTGGAAGCCGACGGCCCCGACGCCGCCGCATTGTCCGAGGCCGCCGATCTGCTGCGCCGCCTGTCGGGCCAGTATAACCAGGCGGCGCGTGCCGCCGCGACGCTGTAGGACGGGGCGGCCATGCTGGTCCTGTCGGGCATCGCGATCATCATCATCGGCTTCGCGCTGGGGGTGAACCCCTTGCTGGTCGTGACCGTCGCGGCCTTCGCCAGCGCGGCGGCGGCGGGTTTCGGGCCGGTCGAGGTGATCGCGATGATCGGCAAGGCCTTCGTATCGAGCCGCTTCATGGCGGTCGCCTGGCTCGCGCTGCCGACGATCGGATTGCTGGAGCGGGCCGGGTTGCGGGAGCGGGCGCGCGATGTCGTCCGGCGTCTGCGGGGGGCGACGACGGGGCGGGTGTTGCTGGGCTATATGATGCTGCGCCAGATCACCGCCGCGCTGGGGCTGACCTCGCTGGGCGGGCATGTCCAGATGGTCCGCCCGATCATCGCGCCGATGGCGGAGGGGGCGGAGGAACGGGATGAGGCGATCCCGCTCGACCCCGATACGCGCGACCATATCCGCGCCCATGCCGCCGCCGTCGACAATATCGGCGTGTTCTTCGGCGAGGATGTGTTCATCGCGATCGGTTCGATCCTGCTGATCCGCGCCATATTGGAGCAGGAGGGGATCATCGTCGCACCCCTGCATGTCGCGCTCTGGGCGATCCCGACCGCGATCGCCGCGCTGCTGGTCCATGGCGCGCGCTTGCTGATGCTCGACCGGCGGTTGAAGGCGCGGCGTTGATGATCGGGCTCGACGCGCTGGGGATCGCGGCGGCGGCGCTGCCCGCGACGGTGGCGATCCACCACGCGCTGGATCGCGCCGAGGCGACGCGGTGGCGCAATGTCGGCTTCTGGGGCGTGTTTGCGATCCTGCTCGGTGCGGGGCCGTGGCTGCCCGATCTGTTGAACGGGTGTCTGGTGCTGGTGATGGTCGGACTGGCGACATGGGGCCTGCGCCCGTCGCCGGTGGTGAGCAGTGATCGGCCTTCGTCCGTTCGCGAAGGTCCATGGCTTTTCGTGCCGGCGCTCGCCTTGCCCGCCGTGACGCTGGCGGGGACGTTGCTGGTGCCGGATGGCCGGATCGCGGGGGTGGCGCTGATCGATCCCAAGCAGGTGTCTTTGGTCGCGTTGGCGCTGGGGGCATTGGTCGCCCTGCTTCTCGCGATCCGGTTGACCCGGCCGCCCGCGACTGCCCCCGCGGCGGAGTCCCGGCGGCTGTCCGATGCGGTGGGCTGGGCGATGATCCTGCCTCAGATGCTGGCGGCGCTGGGCGGAGTGTTCGCGATGGCCGGGGTCGGCAAGGTAGTCGCCGACGGCGTGACCAGCGTCATCGCGCTCGACACGCCGCTGACCGCGACCATCGCCTATTGCGTCGGCATGGCGCTATTCACCATGGTGATGGGTAATGCCTTTGCGGCATTCCCGATCATGACGGCGGGGATCGGTTTGCCGATCGTCATCCACCGTTTCGGGGGCGACCCCGCCGCCGTCGCGGCGCTCGGCATGTTGTCGGGATTTTGCGGGACGCTGATGACGCCGATGGCGGCGAACTTCAACATCGTGCCCGCCGCGATCCTGGAGCTTCGCGACCGGTTCGGGGTGATCCGCGTGCAATGGCCGACCGCCTTGCTGCTCCTCGTCTTCAACATCGCGGTGCTGGCCGCCTGTGGCTTTTCCGGAAGGATATCATGACCCCCGAACTCGCCGCCCGTTTCGCGCGCATCGCGCTGGGCCATGTGACGCGCGAATATCCGCACAAGGCGGACCATGTCTATGTCGGCGACGACGACCTCTATAGCCCGCGCCGCGTCCATCCGATCTTCTATGGCAGCTATGACTGGCATAGCTGTGTCCATGGCTATTGGCTGCTGACGCGGATACGCCGCCTCTATCCCGATATCGCCGAAGTCGGTGCGATCGATGCCCTGTTCGCCGAGGCGCTGACGCCGGAGAAGGTCGAGGCCGAACGCGCCTATCTGGATCGGCCGGATTCGCGGGGGTTCGAGCGGCCCTATGGCTGGGGCTGGCTGCTGATGCTGGCCAGCGAACTGGCCGTGGCGGACAGCCCCCATGCGGCGACGCTTCGCCCCTTGGCGGAGGCCTTCGCCGCGCGGTGGCGGGACTATCTGCCGGTGCTGACCTATCCGGTGCGGGTCGGCACCCATGCCAACACCGCCTTCGCGCTGGTGCTGATCGACCGCTATGCGCGGGTGATGGGGGATGAGAGCCTGCGAAGCCTGATGGCCGCGCGCGCCAAGGCCTGGTTCGGGGAAGACCGAGCCGCCCAGGCCTGGGAACCGAGTGGACAGGACTTTCTCTCCCCGGTCCTGATCGAGGCGATGGCGATGCAGCGCTTGTTGCCGCCGGAGGACTTCGCGACCTGGTTCGCGGATTTCCTGCCCGCCCTGGCGGATGGACGACCCGAAACGCTGTTCACCCCGGCGCGGGTCAGCGACCGGAGCGACGGGCAGATCGCCCATCTCGATGGCCTGAACCTCAGCCGCGCCTGGGCGATGCGGAGCCTCGGGCCTGCCCTATCGGGGTCCGTCGCGACGCTGCTGGACGATAGCGCCGCCCGCCATATCGACGCCGCGCTGGATGCGGTGGCGGGGGATTATATGGGCGAGCATTGGCTGGCGAGCTTCGCCACGCTCGCGATGACGGGCGTGGATTGACGCCGTTCCTCCTCGGTCAAGGTGAGGAACGGGTCGGCGTCGCGGTGAGCCCCTACGGAAATCCCGCGCCGCCATGCGCGCCGACGGCGGTGCCGGTCGAATAGGTGGTTTCGCCCGAGGCCAGGGTCACGAACAGCGCCGCCAGTTCGGCGGGCTGTCCGGCACGGCCGAGCGGGGTGTCCTGCCCGAATTCGTGCATCTTGCCGGGAAGCTGCCCGCCCGCGACCTGAAGCGGGGTCCAGATCGGGCCGGGGGAGACGGCGTTGACCCTGATGCCCTTCTTGGCGAGCTGCTTGGCCATGCCGCGGGTCAGGTTCTGGATCGCCGCCTTGGTCGAGGCATAGTCGATCAGATCCTCGCCCGGATCATAGGAATTCTGCGAGATGGTGTTGATGATCACCGACCCTGGCGGCATCGATGGGATCGCCGCCTTAGAAAAGCGGAAAACATGGAACACGTTGGTCTCGTAGGTTCGGACGAACTGCTCGTCGCTGATCTCCAGGATATCCGCCTTGGACTGTTGATAGGCGGCATTGTTGACCAGCAGATCGAGCCCGCCGAGCTGTGCGATCGCCTTGCGGACCGTGTCTTCGCACGCCTTCTGCGTCCGGATGTCGGCGGGGAGCAGCACCGCCTTGCGCCCCGCCTGACGGATCAGGTCGGCGACCTCGCGCGCGTCGGGCTCCTCGCTGGGGTGATAGTTGATCGCGACGTCGGCGCCTTCGCGGGCGAAGGCGATGGCGGCGGCGCGGCCGATGCCGCTGTCGCCGCCGGTCAGCAGCGCCCTGCGACCGGTCAGCTTGCCCGATCCGCGATAGCTGGTTTCGCCATGATCGGGCCGGGGCGTCATCTTGCTGGCCAAAGCGGGCCAGGGCTGGCGCTGTTCGGGGAAAGGCGTGCGGGTATAGGCGCTGCGGGGATCGCGCAGGCTGGGGGTGGTCCCCTGGGCGGTGCCACCGGCCTGCGCGATCGCGGCGCCCGGGCTGGCGGCTGCGGCGAGCCCGAGGGCGGCACCGCCGAGCACGCTGCGGCGGGAGGTGTCGACGTCGCTCATATCATATCCCCTGTTCGGATAAATGGAGGTCAGGCGGCCACTTCACCCTCTTCGCCGCCGTCCCAATAGCGGATGCGTTCGGCATGAACCTGGATCATCACCACGCCCGGGGTATCGATCCCGTCGGGAAAGTAGCGGTCGAGATCCTTGGTCCAATGCTCCTCGAACCGCGCCCGATCCTGGATCAGCGAGGCGCGCCCCTCGATCGCGATGAACAGCGGCGGGCCGCCCAGCATCCCGGCCGCGCCGGTATAGCTGAGCATCACTTCGGGCTGTGCCCGGATCTCGGCGATCTTGCGCGAATGGTCATAGGCGAAGAAATAGCTGTCGCCGTCATAGTCCACATCGCCATTGTTGCTCATCGGGCGGGCGGTGATCCCGCCGGTCGCAGAGTGGGTGCCGAGCATCGCGAAGTCGAGCTTCGCCATCTTCTTGGACAGGTCCGATAGCGTCCATTGCGCCATGCGCTTGTTCTCCTGTCGGTGATGTCGAGCATGGCGAAGTGCCAACCCCATGAATCTCCGATGGAACTGCAACGGGCGGATACGGCTATGGTTCATTTGCGGTTGACCGGAGGAACCGCGCGACTGTCATGCCGTTTGCCCGTCATGACAGATGGGCCCAGCAGCATCGGTGATATCCTGTCCACGCTGGACGATCTGGCCAAGGATGATGACCGCGTCTCATTGGGTGACGTGATCGAGGCGTTCGGGAACCGATCGTTCGGGCCGTTCCTGCTGCTGCCCGCGCTGATCGATATATCGCCGGTCGGTTCGATCCCCGGCCTGCCGTCCCTATTGGCGGTCGTCATCAGCCTGGTCGCGGTGCAACTGGCGCTCGGGCGGCGGCATTTGTGGTTACCCGAATTCCTGAAGCGGCGCTCCATCGGCAGCGACAAGGTGCGCAAGGCGGTGAACAAGGCGCACAAGCCCGCCGCCTGGGCGGACCGCTGGTTCCACGGACGGCTTCCGGCGCTGACCCATGGGCCGTTCCCGCGCATTGCGGCGGTCGCCTGCATCATCCTGGCGCTGACCGTGCCGCCGCTGGAGCTACTGCCGCTCGCGACCACTGCGCCGATGGCGGCGATCGCCACCTTCGGCCTGGCGTTGATGGTGCGCGACGGATTGGTGGTGATCGTCGCGCTCGCCCTGGCGGTCGGCGCGGTGGCGGTCGGGATCGGGTTGGCCGTCAGCAAATTATAGGCGGCCCTCGACGGGATCAGGGGATCACGGGGCCGGGGCGACGTGCTTCGGCTTGACGTACCGGTCGAGCCAGTCGGTCATCTGCCACAACGTCTCTTCAGTCGATTCCAGCGCGCGATAGCCATGTGGTTCGTTGGGCAGGACGACATAGCGCACCGTCGCGCCATTGCCCTTCAACGCGGCATACATGCGCTCCGACTGGATGGGGAAGGTGCCGCTATTGTCGTCGGCCCCGCCATGGATCAGCAGGATGGGCGCCTTGATCCGGTCGGCATAGGTGAAGGGGCTCATCTTCGTATAGGTGTCGGTCGCCTGCCAATAGGTGCGCTGCTCCGCCTGGAAGCCGAAGGGGGTGAGGGTGCGATTATATGCCCCCGACCGCGCGATCCCCGCCCGGAACAGGTCGGTATGCGCCAGCAGATTGGCGGTCATGAACGCGCCATAGCTATGGCCGCCGACCGCGATGCGGCTCCGGTCGGCCACGCCCAGCTTGACCACCGCTTCGACCGCCGCCTGCGCATCCTCCTGAAGCTGTTTGACATAGGTGTCGTTCGCCTCCGCCCCGCCTTCGCCGATGATCGGCATGGCCGGGTCGTCGAGCACGGCATAGCCCTGGGTCAACAGGAACAAGTGGCTGATCCCGCGCGGACGAACGAAGCGGTTGCCCTGATCCACCGTCTGGCCCGCGACCTTCGCATCGGTATATTCCGCCGGATAGGCCCAGAGCAAAGTCGGCAGCGGTCCGTCCCGCTTCGCATCATAGCCCGCAGGCAGATAGAGCGATCCCGACAGCGGCAGGCCATCGGCGCGGTTATAGGTGATGGTCCGCTGCGTCGCGCCCGCGAACACCGGGGCGGGATCGGCGAAATTTGTGACCGGCTTGGCGCCGCCGCCCTTGATACTGCGGATCATGTAATTGGGGGGCAGCTTGGCGCTTTCGCGGCGGGTCAGGATGCGGCCCGACTTGTCGTCGAGCAGCGCGACCACGCTTTCGTAATAGGGCGCCTTGGCGCTCCACAGCCGCTTCTGTTCGCCGCCGCCGGTCAAGGCCATGGTGGCGAGGAAGGGGAAGGCGCCCGCATTGGTCGCGCCTTCGCCGGTGACATAGACGCCGTCATGCTTCGGGGTGAAGCGCATCACCTGCTTGCCCGCCCCATTCTCCTCCAGCATCGGGCGGCCCGGATCGCCATATTGGTCCTGATAATTGCGGGTCAGCACCGGCCGCGCCACGCCCGGTCGGCCCGGCGCGATCGCCAGCCGATGTTCGGTCCGCGAACGCCATTCGCGGTCGACCACCAGCGCGAAGCCGTCATCGCCCCACCATGTCGCGGCATAGCGGGCGGGCATCCGCGCCAGTTCGACCGGCTCGGCGGTGAAGGGCGCGGCCTGCATCATCAGACTGTCGTGATAGGCGATCCTGACGCGGGGATTGCCACCATCCAGCGCCTCCGCCCAGAACAGGGTCGCAGGCGCGTCGGCGCGCCATTCGGCCTCGCGCGGACCCTTGACCGTCGCGTCGAAATCGACCGGCAGGTCATCGGCGAGCGGACGGTCGACCAGCGTCTTCACCGCCTGTCCGTCGATGGTCGACACCGCGATCTCGGTCGGGAAGAAGCGCGCGGGCAGCAGATAGGAATAGGGCTGCTTGAGCCGCTCGGTCAGCAGATAGCGGCCGTCGGGCGACACGCTGAAGTCGGTGATCAGGCCGGGCGTGCCGATCGGGCGGGCGGTGCCGTCCAGATCGATCCGGACGAGCTGGCCGGTGAAGTAATAGTCGAACAGCGCCTCGTCATGCGCGTCGCCCAGCAGATCCTCATAGGTCCGCGCGGCGGAGCGGCGACCACTGCTCTCCTGCACGATCGGGCCGGTCGGCGTGGTATCGGCGACCGGCGGAGCGCCCCGGTTTGCGACCACCGTATAGGCGATCAGCGACCGGCTGTCGGGTGTCCAGACGAAGGGCGTGCCGAACGTGCCGTTGAGCCCCGTGGCGACGGCGCGTGCGCGACCGTCGCGCTCGGCGATCCAGAGCGACAGACCATCGGGCGCTTGCGCATAGAAGGCCAGACGGCTTCCGTCCGGCGACCAGCCCGGCGCGGCGAAACGGGCGCCCGCGGGCAGCTTGACCTCGACCGTTCGGCCGGTGCCGACATCCTTGAAGCTCAACGCGTTCAGCCACTGGACGCGGACCTCCGCCTGACCGTTGGTGGCGGGATCGATGCGATAGCCCGCCAGGCGCAGGATGGGCTTGGACAGATTGGCGATGGAGGGCAGGCTCTCGCGTCCCAATATCGCCAGCGTGCGGTGATCGGGGCTGACCGCGACGGCAGGGGTAGGGGGCGTTTCCAGCGCCTTCGCGATCGCGTCCGGGGCGCGGTGATAGCCCGTGCCAGGCGTCTGGGCATGGGCGGTGGTGGCCATAAGGACGGCCACCAGGCAAACTCCGACGCGCATTCGTAACCCCTTGTTTCTTATGTACGAAGGGGTGTGGCACGTCCGGCCTTATCGCCGCAAGGTCGCCGCCAGCGTCAGCCCCGCCGTCAGTTGCAACAGCCCATAGGCGCGTCGGCGCAAGGGGTGACCGGCAAAGGGGCGGACCAGCGCGTCCACCGCCCCGACATCCGAGCGCCAGAGGTCGACATGCCGCGTCGGTTGCAACAGGCCCAGCATCCCGTCGCCGATCATGAAGACGGCGGCCATTTCGGCTGCGCGGCGAATGCCGATCCCGGTCGAGCTTGGTTCGGTCATGTCCATTCTCCAAAGCGCCTCAACGTCTTGGCGTCGCAATCGTCGCAAAATCGGGAACACCGGGTGGGCACGGCTCGTCTGTTCGGTCGGCTCGATAAGTCTGACGAAGATAGTCGGCTTTACAGGTCAGACCTTATCCGGCCTTATGCGCAGGTGCCGGGCGGCTGACGGCGAATGTCGCGGCCTGGACCGAATTCAAGGAGTGGAACGAATGGCTTCCGAGATCGAAGAACGGCAAGGCCCGAACGCCGGCGAATGCCCGGTCGCACATGGCGGCGGTGGCGGCGGCGGGGCCGGAAAGCGCGGTGGTCGCGGCGGCCATGGCAACAAGGACTGGTGGCCGGAACGGCTCCGTCTGGAGGGGCTGAACCAGCATAACCCGCGTTCCAACCCGCTGGGCGAGAATTTCAACTATGCCGAGGAGTTCGCCAAGCTCGACCTCGACGCGCTGATCGCCGATCTGCACGCGCTGATGACCGACAGCCAGGATTGGTGGCCTGCGGACTTCGGCCATTATGGCGGCCTGTTCATCCGCATGGCGTGGCACTCGGCGGGCACCTATCGCACCACCGACGGGCGCGGTGGCGCGGGCGGCGGGCAGCAGCGTTTCGCCCCGCTCAACAGCTGGCCGGACAATGCCAATCTCGACAAGGCGCGTCGCCTGTTGTGGCCGATCAAGCAGAAATACGGCGCGAAGATCAGCTGGGCCGACCTTTACGTCCTGACCGGCAATGTCGCGCTGGAGTCGATGGGCCTCAAGACCTTCGGCTTCGCGGGCGGCCGTGCCGACACCTGGGAACCGGAAGAACTCTACTGGGGTCCCGAGGGTAGCTGGCTGGGCGACGAGCGCTATTCCGGCGAGCGTCAGCTTCACCCGGCGCTGGGTGCGGTGCAGATGGGCCTCATCTACGTCAATCCGGAGGGGCCGAACAGCAATCCCGATCCGGTCGCCTCGGCGCACGACATCCGCATGACCTTCGCGCGGATGGCGATGAACGACGAGGAAACGGTCGCGCTCAATGCCGGAGGTCACACCTTCGGCAAGACGCATGGTGCGGGCGATCCGTCCTTCATCGGTCCCGAGCCGGAAGGCGCGGTGATCGAGGATCAGGGCCTGGGCTGGCGGTCCAAGCATGCCAGCGGTTCGGGTGGCGATGCCATCACCTCGGGCCTGGAAGTGACGTGGAGCCAGACGCCGACGCGCTGGTCGAACAACTATTTCCGCAACCTGTTCGAATATGAGGACCAGTTCGAGCTGGTGAAGAGCCCGGCGGGCGCCTGGCAGTGGGAGGCGAAGTCCGCCCCCGCCGACGTGCCGCATCCGCACGACCCGTCGAAGAAGCAGCATCCGCGCATGCTGACCTCCGACCTCGCGATGATTAAGGACCCGGAATATCGCAAGATTTCCGAGCGCTTCTACAAGGACCCGGACTATTTCGCCGAGACCTTCGCGCGCGCCTGGTTCAAGCTGACGCACCGCGACATGGGGCCGGTCGAGGGCTATCTGGGGCCGCTCGTGCCGCAGGAGCCGTTGCTCTGGCAGGACCGCGTCGACCCGCTCGATCACCCGGTGGTCGACGAGGCCGATATCGCGTCGCTGAAGGCGAAGATCCTGGACTCGGGGCTGTCGGTCCCCGCGCTGGTCGGTGCGGCCTGGGCCTCGGCCTCGACCTATCGCCGGTCGGACAAGCGTGGTGGTTCCAATGGGGGCCGCGTGCGGCTTGCCCCCCAGAAGGACTGGGAGGTCAACAACCCGGCCCAGTTGGCGGAGGTGCTGGCGAAGCTGGAGGCGATCCAGGGCGAGTTCAACGCCTCGGCGACCGGCGGCAAGACGGTGTCGATGGCCGACCTGATCGTGCTGGGCGGTTGCGCGGCGGTCGAGAAGGCGGCCAGGGATGGCGGGGTCGAGGTGACCGTGCCCTTCACGCCGGGCCGGATGGACGCGCGCGAGGACCAGACCGATGTCGAGTCCTTCGCGGTGCTGGAGCCGTTGGCGGACGGCTTCCGCAACTATCGCCAGGGGCTGCAATTCATGGTACCGGAGGAAGCTCTGGTCGATCGTGCCCAGTTGCTCGACCTCAGCGGGCCGGAAATGACGGTGCTGGTCGGTGGCCTGCGCGTGCTGGGCGCCAATGCGGTCGGCGTGACGGATGGCGTGTTCACCGATCGGGTGGGCACCTTGTCGAACGACTTCTTCGTCAACCTGCTCGACATGAACACCGAGTGGGAGTCGACCGACAACGACAATCGCTTCGCGGGACGCGATCGCCGGACCAAGGAGCACACCAAGTCGGCGACCCGCGTCGACCTGATCTTCGGATCGCATTCGGAACTGCGCGCACTGGCCGAGGCCTATGCCTGCTCCGACTCGAACGGGCCGTTCGTGCGCGACTTCGTGAAGGCGTGGGACAAGGTGATGAACGCCGGTCGCATGGACATCTGATCCATCCTACCTGCGTGACGGAAGAGGGGGTCGTGCCGACATGGTACGGCCCCTTTTTCATGCCCGCGGGCCGCGATGTCATGCCCAAGACTTTGTTCCAAAACGGTTAAAACCAAATTCCTATCGGGCAGATAGAAATTGTTGATCCGAAGCCGACCGATCGCGCGTTAAGGCCGGACAAGCCCGCTACTTGGCAATAGGCGGGTCAGAACAAGGATTTCAGGGAATGACACAGGGCCGCACCATCGCCCTTCTCGGGGTTTCGCTCCTCTCGCTGGTCGCGCAGACCGCCTATGCGCAGACCGCCACCTCTTCGCCGACGCAGCAGGGCCAGACGGAGGATCAGGTCGCACAGACCGCGCCGACCGCCGGGGCCGCGACGACGGGCGACGAGGGCAACGACATCATCGTCACCGGCACGCGGACCGAGGGCCGAACCCGGCTGGACAGCGTATCGCCGGTCGACGTGCTGAGCGGCGCCAGCCTTCAGCGGCAGGGGACCACCGAACTGGCCTCCGCGCTGGCGGCGGTCGCTCCCTCGATCGACTTCCCGCGCCCTTCGGCCAATGACGCGACCGACGCGATCCGGCCGGCGACGCTGCGTGGCCTGTCGCCCGACCAGACGCTGGTCCTGATCAACGGCATTCGCGGTCACACTTCGGCCAATCTCAACACCAACGGCACGGTCGGACGCGGCTCGGCAGCGGTCGATCTCAACACCATCCCGACCGTCGCGCTCGACCGGATCGAGGTGCTGCGCGACGGCGCTTCGGCGCAATATGGCTCGGACGCGATCGCGGGCGTCGTCAACCTGCGGCTGCGCGAAGCCCGCTCGGGCGGCGGCGCGTCGGTGACCTATGGTTTCTACAACACACAGGTCGATACCGCCGCCAACAGCCGTCACGTCAATGGCGAGCCGGTGGTCACCGCCTCGGCCTGGCAGGGCATCGGTTTCGGCAGCGACGGCTTCATCACCGTCTCGGGCGAATATACCAAGCGCCAGCCGACCAACCGTGCCGATATCGACCGCCGCGTCACCCCCAACCGCATCACCGGCCGCTATGGCGATCCCGAGGTCGAGCAGTTCACCGGCTTCGTCAATGCGGGCACCTCGCTGACCGACAATCTCAGCCTCTATGCCTTTGGCGGCTATCAGGACCGCGACACGCGCGGGGCGGCCTTCCCGCGCAACGCCAATGCCTCGACCACGCTGGCGGGTTATCCTAACGGCTTCCTGCCGATTATCAACACCAAGACCAAGGATATCAATTCGGCGGTCGGGCTGCGGGGTGATTTCGGCGGCTATAATGTCGATCTGTCGTTCAGCTATGGCCGCAACACAGTCGACTTCCGGACGCTCAATTCGGCCAATTACGCCTATGGCGCGGCGACGCCGAAGAATTTCTATGACGGCCAGGTCGCCTATGACCAATATGTCGCCGGGCTGGACGTGACCCGCAAATTCGACGTGTTCCAGTCGCTGAACGTCGCCTTCGGCATCGAGGGGCGGCGCGAGGGCTACAAGATCTCGCCGGGCGAGCAGGCGTCCTACGGCTATCCGACCACCGGCGCGGTGGCGGGCGCATCGCCGGGCGCGCAGGGCTTTGGCGGGTTCAGCCCGGCCAACGCCACCAAGCGCGACCGTCACAGCGGCAGCATCTATCTGGATGTCGAGGCACAGGTCACCGACAAGTTGCTGATCGGCCTGGCCGGGCGCGGCGAGGATTATTCGGACTTCGGATCGACCGCGACGGGCAAGGTCTCGGCGCGCTATGATGTGACCGACTGGTTCGCTCTGCGCGGCACCGCCTCGACCGGCTTCCGCGCGCCGTCGCTGCAACAGCAATATTTCACCCAGATCGCCTCGGTCGTGACCAATGGCGTGCCGATCCTGACCGGCACCTTCCCCTCGGTCAGCAAGGTCGGGACGGCGCTGGGCGGTCTGCCGCTGGAGCCGGAAAAATCGACCAACCTGTCGGTCGGCACGGTGATCCGGGCGGGGGGCTTCGACCTGACGATCGACGCCTATCGCATCCATATCCGCAACCAGATCGGCCTGTCGGAGAATATCCAGGCATCGGCCAGCCCGCAGGTCGCGGCGCTGCTGTCGCCCTATAATGTCTCGGCGGCGCGCTTCTTCATCAATGGCCTGGCCAGCACCACCAAGGGCATCGACGCGGTGGCGCATTATCGCCTCCGCACCGAAAGCGCGGGCAGCTTCGACTTCACGCTGGCGGGCAACGTCAACACGATCGAGGTGACGCGCGTCCCCACCTCGACCGCGACGCTCAACCCCGCGCCGACGCTGTTCGCGCGCAGCCGCATCCTGACGCTGGAAGAGGGGACGCCGGGTGAGAAGGTCACCGGCACGATCGACTGGTCGCTGGACCAGTTGGGCGCGCTGGCCCGCGTGACCTATTATGGCAACGTCAACCAGCCGGGCACGACCCCCGCCGCCGACGTGCTGACCGGCAATCGTGCGATCACCGACCTGGAACTCCGCTATACCGCGCGGAAGGGCGCGCAGATCGGGCTGGGCGTCAGCAACCTGTTCGACGTCTATCCCCGCGCGACGCCGATCGCGAACAACTCGACCGGCGTGCTGGGCTTCCCCTATTTCTCGCCCTTCGGGTTCAACGGGCGCTACGTCTATGCGCGGGCTGGCCTGAACTGGTGAGGCGGGCTTGAGCGAGGGGAGGGGGCGACCCGTCAGTCGTCCCCTTCCTCCATCTCGCGGTCGATCTCATCCATGAAGTCGCGTGCGGCCTCGCGGTCGGCCTCGTCCTCGAAGGCGTCTTCCAGATCGGGGGCCGCGCCCAGCATATAGGCGAGGCACCACAGGGCGAAGCGACGCCCGCTATCGCGCTCCAGCCCGAATTGCAGCCGCAACCGTTCGATACCGGCGGTGAGCTGTTCGGGGGTTAGGTCGGCAATCTCTTCGGTGCCGAAGAAGCGGACGAGCAACTGATCGAAATCCATGCCGCCTGATAGCCGAAGCGAGCCCCGCTCCCAAGGGGCCCCGCGCAGCGACCCTCAACGAAAGCTGGTCGCGCGGCGCACCATGGCGTCGACCGGGACGTCGTGCAGCACCCGGTACCGTGCCTCGACCAGGCTGAACAGGCCGAAGCCCAGCAGTCCGGCCCCGACGATCAGGTCGAAGGGGTTGGTCAGCCAGGACAGGACATGCGCCATGCCCCCGGCTTCCCGCGCCTGTTCCTCCATGCCCGCCTTCACCAGCAGAAATCCGCTGATGAGGAAGACCAGGCCCCGCGCCGCATAACCCGCACGGCCGCTCCACATCACCCAGGCCCGGCGGGCCATGTCCGGCTCCAGATAGCGGAGGAAGGAGCCCTTCGCCGCCTTCACCAACTGAATGACCCCGAGCAGAACCAGCACCGCCGCGCCGACCAGCACCAGTGCCCAGCCGCCGGGCAGCTTCAGGGCGGTTTCCGTCCCCTGCCGCGCCCCGTCGCCCGAGAGCGCGGCCCCGCGCATCAACTGGACCGCCTGCCAGGCCAGGAACAGATGAACGATCCCGCTGACCCCGGCACCGGCGCGTTCGGCGAGCCCCTTGCGATCCGATCCATGCCGCTCGATGTCGAGCGCGGCGTCCGCCAGCCGCCAGATGCCATAGGCGACCAGCCCCGCCGCCATGACGCCCAGCAGGAACTGGCCGCCGCCCTTGCCCAGATATTCCAGCGCGCCGCTGGGGTCCTCCGCGCGTCCCGTGCGCAGGATCAGCACGGCGATGACGATGTAGAGCAGCCCCCGCGTGGCGAAGCCGATCCGCGTCAGGTTGGTCAGGCGTGCGCTCGCGTTCATGGCATCTCCTTCGATTTGCAGGAGACAACCGAAAGAAGGGCGGTCCGTTCCGCCCGGGAAACGGACCGGATGCGGGGCTCAGCTCCAGTGGCGAACCGGACCCGTGTCGACATGGACGAAGCCGTCATGCGGATAATAGCCGACACCCCCGGCACGCAGCGACAGCGCCGCGTCGCGCAGCCGGTTCAGCGGTACGCCCGGAATGGCGATGTCGGTCGCCTTGCCCAGCATATGCTGGCTCTTGCTGGCGACCCCGTGCGAGCGGGCGTGCATCGCGCCGTTGGTCTTCGGGCTGCGATAGGCCGACACCAGTCGCAACGGCTTGGTAGGCGCGATGTCCAGACGATCGCGCAGGCGGACCAGCAGGTCGAGCAGCCTGGGGTCCATCGTCCGCGTTGCGCCCGTGCGCCAGTCGCGCATCGCATGGTTCAGCTCGGCAAGGCCATCGGCACGGTAGCGGCCATCGGCGAAGAAGCACACGTCGCATCGCTCGCGGGTATTGGCGTTGACGAAGGCGAGACGGCGCTCGGGCGTCCGTGCCGACACCCGTTCCGACAGCGCCGCCATCACCAGCGCGGCCGCACCTCCGCCGATCAGGTCGCGGCGGGAATAAGGGGATTGAGACAAATGCGTTTTCCGGTCGAGGAGGGAAGCCCCTTATTACAACAGGATGGTTGACGACTCCTGACCCCGTTCCGCCCTCTCGTCGCATGATGCCCACCGCTCGCCGGATTGGGGCCGCTTCGGTTGATCGGGAGCCGACGCCGTTTCGGTGCGTTGCTGCTTTCCGGATAAGGGAGTGACCTGTGCAGAAGCGGATGGGGACGTCGTTGGTGCTGGCCATGATGCTGGCGGGATGTAGCGGGCAGGGCACGTCGGACGGAAACGCGACCGCCCCCGTCAAGGAGCAGGCGGGGCCCGCCCAATGGAGCGACAAGACCAAATCGCAACTGCGTGAGGCGATCGAGGCGCGCGCCGCGCACGGGCTCGACCATATGCCCTTCGACGCCGGTGTCAGCGATGACGCCGCCCTGACCACCCAGGCGCTGCGCTTCGCGGCGGCGCTGGCGCGCGGAGCGACCGATCCGACCAAGCTCTATGACGTCTATACGGTTCCCCGCCCGTCGCCCGACCTGAAGGCGGGTCTGGCGGCGGCGCTCAAGGCTGGTGACCTGACCGGCTGGCTGAACGGCCTTGCGCCGCAGGAAGACAATTACAAGAAGCTCTCCGCCGCCTATCTCAAGCTGGTGCGTCAGCCCCAGCCACAGGGCGGCGCGACCCCGATCGTCGACAGCGGCGAGGCGATCAAGCCCGGTGCGAACGATCCCCGGCTTCCGGCCATCGCGCGCGAATTGGTCATTCTGGACTATCTGCCCCGCGATATCGCGCCGGGCGCCACCTACACGCCGCAGATGGTCGCCGCCGTCCGGCAGATGCAGGCGGATTACGGCATGAAGCCCGATGGCGTCATCGGTGACGAGGCGCTGGCGATCCTCAACATGTCGGACGCCGACCGCGCGCGCGCGGTGGCGATCGCGATGGAGCGGCTCCGCTGGCTGGAACGCACGCCGCCCGCCACCCGGATCGACGTCAACATCGCGGCGGCGCGGCTGACCTATTGGCGTGACGGCAAGATCGTCGACAGCCGCAAGGTGGTGGTCGGCGAACCGGACACCGAGACGCCGCAGCTCGGCTCGCCCATCTTCCGCCTCGTCGCCAACCCGACCTGGACGGTGCCCCGTTCCATCCAGGAGAAGGAGATCGCCAAGAAGGGCGCCGGGTATCTCAAGGCGAACAACATGGTCTGGAAGGACGGCTGGATCGTCCAGCAGCCCGGCCCCAAGAACTCGCTGGGCCTGGTCAAGTTCGACATGCAGAACGACCACGCCATCTATCTGCACGACACCCCCGCCAAGGCGATGTTCGGCATGGTCCAGCGGCAACGCAGCCATGGCTGCGTCCGCGTCGACGACGCGCTGGGCTTTGCGGAGATGCTCGCGAGGGACGAGGGCGTGCTCGATCAGTGGCACCAGGCCCGGCAGACGGGCAAAGAGAGCTTCGTCAAACTGCCGCGCCAGATTCCGGTCCGGCTGCTCTACCAGACCGTGCTGTTCGATGACGACGGCGAGCCGATCGTCCGCAACGACCCCTATGGCTGGGACGACCGTATCGGCTCGGCACTGGGCTTCAAGGCGGGCAAGGCGTTGCGGGTCCAGACCGGCGCGGCGGATGTCGGACCGTAAGGGGTCGGGAGCGGGCTGACCGGCCGCGACGTTCACCGCGTCGCGGCTCGGTCTGGATGGCGGAAGAGGTGGGATTCGAACCCACGGATGGCTTGCACCATCGCCGGTTTTCAAGACCGGTGCCTTAAACCGCTCGGCCACTCTTCCGGGATCGGCGCGGGAGGTGCGTTTACGCCAAGCGTGCGGGCAAATCCACCATGGATTGCGCGATCATTTTCGGGTGAGCGGCCCATGCCCGGCGCGGTTGAGCGTGCCGTCGTTGCGGTGACGCGAGGTTCCGGCGGAGCCCGCGCTATGGCAAACAGAGAGCATGTGGGGGATGATGATCCGGCGTATGAAGCGCCTCGGCTTTTTCTCGGGTCTGGCGCTGCTGTCGCTGAGCGGCGGTGCCGCGCAGGCGCAGGATGAGGCCGGATTTCAAAGCTATCTTCAACAGTTTCGCGGCACGGCGCTGAACCAGGGGGTCAGCCGCGCGACGCTGGATTCGGTTCTGCCGACCCTGACGCTGAATTCGCGGGTGATCGAGCTGGACCGGCGGCAACCGGGCGGCCCGGCCAATAGCGGCTTCAGCCCCTTCGCGCCCTATAAGGCGGCGCATGTCGATGCCGCCCGGATCGGTCGGGGGCGGACCAAATATCTGGCGCAGCGCCCGCGCCTGTCGCGGATCGAACGCGAGACGGGCGTCCCCGAATCGATCATGGTCGCCATCTGGGGGCATGAGACCAATTACGGCTCCTATACCGGCAATTTCGACCTGATCCGATCGCTGGCGAGCCTGGCCTATGAAGGGCGCCGCCGTCCGTTGTTCGAGGGCGAGTTCATCGCCGCCCTGAAGATGATGGACCGGGGCGTGACCCGCGATCAGCTCAAGGGCAGTTGGGCCGGAGCGACCGGCAATCCGCAATTCCTGCCCTCCATCTATCTGCGGCTGGCTCGCGACGGCGATGGCGATGGCCGTGCCGATATCTGGAACAGCGAGGCCGATACGCTGGCCTCGATCGGCAATTATTTCGTCAACGCCGGTTGGCGCGCGGGACAGCCCTGGGGCTTCGCGGTGACGGTGCCTGCCGGGTTCGACCAGTCGATGGTCCGCAACCGGCTGATCAGCCCGCGCTGCCCGCGCGTGTTCGAGCGGCATAGCGGTTGGCGGACCATGGCCGAGTGGCGGGCGATGGGCGTCGTGCCGCAGGGGGCGGCCTGGCCCGACGACCGGGTGCTCGCGACGCTGATGCAGCCGGACGGACCCGGCGCGACGTCCTATCTCCTGACCGGCAATTACCGGGTCATCCTGGATTACAATTGCTCGAATTTCTACGCGCTGTCGGTGGGATTGCTGGCCGATGCGATTGCGGGTTGAAGCCTTCGCGCTGATCGCCGCGGTGCTGACGACGGCACCGGTGGCGGCCGAGACCGTGTCGGCGCCGCGCTATGGCAGCTATGACGCGACCGGCCGGGCGAGCTGGTACGGCCATGAACTGGCGGGACGACGGACCGCGACCGGCAAGCGGTTCAATCCCGACGATGTGATGATCGCGCATCGCAGCCTACCGCTCGAATCGATGGTCGAGGTGACCGATGTCGATACCGGCCGGACCATCGTGGCGCGGGTCGGCGACCGGGGTCCGGGGCGTGCCGACCGGGTGGCCGACCTGTCGCTGGGTGCGGCGCGGCTGCTGGGCACCAACAAACGGGCGGTGGCGCGGATCAGGCTTCGCGCCCTGACGCCCGGCGGCGCAGGGCCCGGCCTGATCCTGGCGGGCGCGAGCGCGGTGGCGCCGGTCGCTCGCCCGATCACGCTCGACCCCCATGCCCAGTACCGCGTGCAACTGGCGAGTTTTTCCAGCCGTGATCGCGCACAGGCGCTCGCCCGCCGCTTCGATGCGCAGCTTCGCCCCGCAGGTCGCCTCTGGCGCGTGGAAAGGAGCGGCATGACCGCGGATTCCGCCAAAGCCCTGCGTGACGCGGCGGCGCAAGCGGGCTATGACGACGCCCGCATCCTGCATCAGGATTGACCTCTCGGCTCCCTTTGGTCACGGAACACCCATGAAGACCCTGTACGCATCTTTCGCCGCTCCGCTCGCCCTGGTCGCGCTCGCCAACCCCTCGGTCGCCGCCGCGCCGGAGTTTCAGACGACCGCGCCGGTCGCCTTCATGAAGGACCTGTCGTCGGGTGCGGTCCTGTTCCAGCGCGATGCCGATCGCCGGATGCCGCCCGCGTCGATGGCGAAGATGATGACGGTCTATGTCGCCTTCGATCTGGTCAAGAAGGGCCAGTTGAAGCTGAACGACATGGTCACCGTCCAGCCCGAGACCTGGGCCAAGTGGCACGGTCCGCAGGCGGGCTCGACCATGTTCCTGTCGCCCAACGAGCAGGTCAGCGTCGCCAATCTGCTCTACGGCATCGTCACCCTGTCGGGCAACGACGCCTGCGTCGTGCTGGCCGAGCATATCGCGGGCACGGAACAGAATTTCGTCGAGCGGATGAACCGCACCGCCAAGCAGATCGGCCTGAACAACAGCCATTTCGGCACCGCCAATGGCTGGCCGGACGGTGGCGTGACCTATGTCACCGCGCGTGACCTGGCCGATCTGGCCGATCACACGATCCAGGACTTCCCGCAGCTTTACAAGCAATTCTATTCGCGCCGGGACTTCACCTGGGGCAAGACGATGGGCGGCAATGCCATCACCCAGGCGAACCGCGATCCGCTGCTGGGCCGGGTGGCCGGCGCCGATGGCCTGAAGACCGGTCATACCGAAGAGGCGGGCTATGGCTTCACCGGTTCGGCCGAGCAGAATGGCCGCCGTCTGGTGATGGTGATGGCCGGGCTGAACAGCTCGAACGCGCGCGCCGACGAATCGGTGAAGTTCATGAACTGGGGCTTCCGCGCGTGGCAGGCCAAGCCGGTCGTCGCCAAGGGCAAGAAGGTCGCCGATGCCGAGGTCCAGATGGGATCGTCGAGCAGCGTCGGCCTGGTCGCGCCGCGCCAGTTGACCGTGACGCTGCCCGCCGGGCTCGACCCCGCGATCAGCGCCAAGGTCGTCTACCAGGGCCCGATCAAGGCCCCGATCAAGGCGGGCCAGCACATCGCCGATCTGGTCGTCAGCTCGCCCGACATGCCTGCGCAGCGCCTGCCGCTGGTGGCGGACAAGGATGTCGGCGAGGCGGGCTTTTTCGGTCGCGCCTGGGCCGGGCTGACCTCGCTCTTCGGTTGATCCGCGCATGACCCTGCCGGTCGGCAACGACGCGGCCCAAGCCGCCTTTGCCGCCGCGCTGGGCGGGGCCAAGCTCCACCATGCCTGGCTGATCGCCGGGCCTGAGGGCGTCGGCAAGGCGAGCTTCGCGCGCGCGGCGGCGACGCGGCTGCTCGCGCGGGCGAGCGGGGCGGGGGCCTTGCCGCCGGGGCTGACCGTGCCCGAGGAGCATCCGACCGCCCGGCTGATGGCGGCGGGTTCGCATCCCGATTTCCGCGTCATGGCGCGGTTGCCCAGGGATGCGGAAAAGCCCGATCAGGATCTGGCGCGCTCGATCACGATCGCGCAGGTCCGCACGCTGCAACCCATGTTCGCCACCGCGCCCGCCATGGGCCCGGCGCGGGTCGTGCTGATCGACGCGATCGACGATCTCGAGCGGGGCGGGGCGAACGCGCTCCTGAAGAATTTGGAGGAGCCGCCTGCGGGAACGGTGTTCCTGCTGGTCAGCCATGCGCCGGGGCGGTTGCTGCCGACGATCCGGTCGCGGTGTCGGTTGCTGCGCTTCGAGCGCTTGTCCGATGCGGATGTGGCGCGCGTGCTACGGATGGAATTGCCCGAGGCGGAGGAGGACGAGATCGCCGCGCTGGTCGCGGTGGCTGACGGTGCGCCGGGCCGGGCCTTGCGCTTTGCCGGGCTAAATATTGCGGGGCTGGACAGCGCCATCGCGCGGATCGCGGAAACGGGCGACCCCGGCAATGCCGAACGGGCCAAGCTGGCCAAGGCATTGGCGGGCAAGGCGTCTCAGGCGCGGTACGAAGCGTTTCTGGACCGGGTGCCTGCCTTCATCGCGCACCGGGCGCGCGGGCGGTCGGGGCCGGGGTTGAAGGTGGCGCTGGACGCCTATGCGGCGGCGCAGGATCTGGCCGGCGCGGCGCGAGGGCTGTCGCTGGATGCGCAGGGGACGGTATTCGAGATGGCGGGGATCATCGCGACTTTGCGGTGAAGGCTTCCCTTGGGCTTCGACTACGCTCAACCCGAACGGCTGTTTGGATTGGACGCGTACCCCTCAGCCGTTCAGCCTGAGCGAAGTCGAAGGCCACGCCCGGCCATGGCCGCAAGCTTACGAGCCAACCCGCTCGAAATACCCGGACTCGAACCCGTCGATCGCCAACTCCACGATCCGCGTCGCCACCACCTCCGGCGCCTTCACCGAAGCGGGGTCCTCACCCGGATAGGCCTTGGCCCGCATCTCGGTCCGCGTCGCACCGGGATCGAGGATCGCGGTGCGGATCCTGCTGATCTCGGCGGTCTCGTCGCCATAGGCTCCGAGCAACGTCTCGAACGCCGCCTTGGAGGCACCATAAGCCCCCCAATAAGCGCGCGGCTTGCGCCCGACCGAGGACGTGACGCCGATCACCCGCGCCGCCGCCGAACGCCGGAGCATCGGATCGAAGGCGGAGATGAGCGCGGCCTGCGCACTGACGTTCAGGGTCAGGACGCGGGCGAATTCCTTGGGATCGATGGCGGGCACGGCGGCCAGCGACCCCAGCATCGCGGCGTTCAGGACCATCACGTCGAGCGCCTGCCAGCGCTCGCCGATCGCGGCGGCGAGGCGGGCGATCGAGTCATTCTCCGCCAAGTCGAGTGGTGCGATCGTCGCCGATCCGCCCGCGTTGAAGATGGTTTCCTCGACCTCTTCCAGCCCCTTGGGGGTGCGCGCGGTCAGGACGACATGCGCGCCCGCCGCGCCGAGCGCGATGGCCGTCGCCGCACCGATCCCCCGGCTGGCCCCGGTGACAAGGGCCAGCTTGCCCGACAGCGGACCGGCCATCAGGCGACCCGCTCGGCCAGCAACTGGAACTGATCGACCGGCGAGGTTTCGTCATGGTCGGTCAGCGTGGTCGGATAGTCGCCGGTGAAGCAGGCGTCGCAATAGCTGGGCGCGTCGCCGCGCGCCGCGTTCAGCGCCTTGTACAGCCCCTCGATCGAGACGAAGGACAGGCTGTCGGCATGGATGAAGTCGGTCATCCCGCCCAGGTCCAGCTTGGCGGCGAGCAGCTTGGCGCGTTCGGGCGTGTCGACGCCGTAGAAGCAGCTATGCCGCGTCGGCGGGCTGGCGATGCGCATATGGACTTCGGCGGCCCCCGCCTCGCGCATCATCTGCACGATCTTCAGGCTGGTGGTGCCGCGCACGATAGAGTCGTCGATCAGGACGATCTTCTTGCCCTGGATCAGCGCGCGATTGGCATTGTGCTTTAGCTTGACGCCCAGATGGCGGACCTTGTCGCCCGGCTGGATGAAGGTGCGACCGACATAGTGCGAGCGGATGATGCCCAGCTCGAACGGAATGCCCGAGGCCTGTGCATAGCCGATCGCGGCGGGGACGCCCGAATCGGGGACCGGGATGACCAGATCGGCATCGACGGGGGCTTCGTGCGCCAGTTGCGCGCCGATTTCCTTGCGCACCGAATAGACCGACTGGTCGCCCGCGATCGAATCGGGGCGGCTGAAATAGACCCACTCGAAGATGCAGGGGCGGGGGGCGACCGACTGGAACGGGTGGATCGAGCGAATTTCGGTGCCCTGGACGATGACCAGCTCGCCCGGCTCGACCGCGCGCTCGAAGGTCGCACCGCACACGTCGAGCGCCACCGTCTCCGAAGCGAAGATCACCGAACCGTCGAGGCGGCCCATGACCAGCGGCCGGATGCCCAGCGGATCGCGGCAGGCGATCATGCCCTCGGGCGTCATGACGATCAGCGAATAGGCGCCCTCGACCTGCTTCAGCGCGTCGATGAACCTGTCGAGCAGGGTGCGATAGTTGGAGGTGGCGACCAGGTGGATGATCGTCTCCGTATCGCTGGTCGACTGGAAGATCGAACCGCGCCGGACGAGCTCGCGACGCAGCTTCATCGCGTTGGAGATATTGCCGTTATGCGCGATGGCGAAGCCGCCGGTCGACAGATCGGCATAGAGCGGCTGGACGTTGCGCAGCGCGGTCTCGCCGGTGGTCGAATAGCGGACATGGCCGCAGGCGACATCGCCGGGCAGACCGCGAATCACGTCGTCGCGGTCGAAATTGCCCGCCACATGGCCCATGGCACGGTGGGTATGGAACAGCGTCCCGTCGAAGCTGGTGATCCCCGCCGCTTCCTGCCCGCGATGCTGGAGCGCATGCAGGCCGAGCGCGGTCAGCGCCGCCGCGCCGTCGGCGCCGGACACGCCGAAGATGCCGCATTCCTCGCGGAGTTTGTCGTCGTCGAAGGGGTTGGTGGTCAGCATGGGAGAGGCGCTCGCAACGTTCGCAACTAAGGGGCAGACGGGGCGCATATAGGAATGTCGTCCGCGTTTGTCGCCTGTTTGTCATGGTTGCCGGGATCATTTTGCCAAAAGCAGCGTTTCGGGGTCCGAAATCAGGAGATGCCATATGGCACGCGATCACGGAGCCCAGATCAAGGATGACGGGCTGTACGAGGAACTCCGCAAGCAGGGGCAGTCCAAGGAGAAGGCCGCGCGCATCGCCAATGCCAAGGCGAAGGGCAGCTTGGAGCATCGCTCCACCCATCTGGAGGATCGGACCAAGGACGAACTGATGAAGGAAGCGCGCGAGATCGGGATCGCCGGGCGGTCCAAGATGGACAAGGCCGCGCTGATCAAGGCGATTCGCGACCACGGGTAAGGTGGCGGAGCGGGCAACCTTCGCAACGGATGACTTCCCCGCCATTCCGCTTTAACGCCACCCCATGGCCGACCATCGTGACACCGGGCTGACGCTCGATCCCAAATTCGACGCGAACGGATTGCTGACCGCGATCGCCACCGACCGGGCGAGC
The DNA here is from genome assembly GCF_026540895.1 of Sphingomonas sp. GM_Shp_1. Classification (GTDB taxonomy): domain Bacteria; phylum Pseudomonadota; class Alphaproteobacteria; order Sphingomonadales; family Sphingomonadaceae; genus Sphingomonas. The sequence continues at coordinate 197,351 of NZ_JALNUR010000003.1, forward strand.
GGCGAGTTGTTGATGGTCGCGCATATGAACCACGAAGCGCTCGAGGCGACCCGGAATAGCGGCGAGGCGCACTTTTGGTCGCGCAGCCGGGGGCGGCTGTGGAAGAAGGGCGAAAGCTCCAACAATGTCCTTCGCGTTGTGGAGATGCGCATCGACTGCGACCAGGATGCGATCTGGCTGATCTGTGAACCTGCGGGCCCCGCCTGTCACACGGGGCGACGCAGTTGCTTCTACCGGCGGATCGAGGGTGACGGATTGGCTCCGGTCCCGTGACCCGGCGCTGGGCGATCCTGTTGCTGGCCGGGCTGACGGCAGCTTGCGGTTCCTCGGACGGCGAAGCGGACGGGAATGCCGCTGGTGAGCGGCTGGAGCGGGCGAGCATCGCTGCCGGTCTGGTCGCCGATCCCGCCGCCGCGCCGCTCGACGGCATCTGGTCGCGCGATACGGACCGCATGTGCATCGTCCCTCAATCGGGCGGGGCGCGGCGAATCGGCGTAATCCTGGACTATGGCGAGGGGCAGGGGTGCACGGCGCGCGGCACATTGAAACGGAACGGACCGGATTTGGACGTGGCGCTGGGGGCCTGCCGCTTCACCGCGCATTTCGATGGCGAGAGCATTCAATTTCCCGCCCGCCTGCCGACCGAGTGCAACACGCTGTGTACCGGTCGCGCCAGCCTGTCCGCCTTGATCGTCGAACGGATCAGCGCCTCGACCGCCGAGGCGCGTACCCTGCGCAACGCCGAGGGGACCGCTCTCTGCGGCGCGTGAGCAGGTCGATTGACGTTCACGTAAACGGCATTTAGCCTTCGCGGCCATGTCCAAGCCCGCCGCTCCTGCCGCCACCCCCTCCCGGAGCGACCGCGACGATTATTCCATTACCCAGCTCTGCACCGAGTTCGGGGTCACCGCCCGCGCATTGCGCTTCTATGAGGATGAGGGGCTGATCTCTCCCGAGCGGCGGGGGACGCAGCGCATCTATTCGCAACGGGATCGCGCCCGGCTGGCCTGGATCCTGCGCGGCAAGCGGGTGGGGTTCAGCTTGGCCGATATTCGCGAGATGATCGACCTCTACGATCTGGGCGACGGTCGGCGACAGCAGCGGGAGGTGACCGTCGCCCGCTGCACTGCCAAGATCGACGCGCTACAGGCGCAGAAGCGCGACATCGATGCCGCCATCGCCGAGCTGACCGAATTCGTGGCACTGGTTCAGTCGCATCGGGATTGAAGCGGCGGATCAGGGCTTTTTCGGGTCGGCGGTCGCGGTGCTGGCGCGGCGGACCCCGCCCAATTCGCCCGATGCGGTCGGTGTCGCGCTGGCCTGCGGCGTCGGGCTTGGCACGGGGGCGGGGGGCATGACCGTCATCACCTGGCGCTTCATGCACCGCGGACCGCGCAGCGCCGGATAGAGCGTGCAGTTCCAAAGCGTCCGCTCCAGCCCGGCGGCGGTGTCGCGCAGATAGCTGAACGCCATCGCGTCCATCTGCCCCGATGTCAGCGGTACGGAGGATGGCGGCGCGACGCCTTCGCGCCAGGCCATGACGGTGCAATGCTTTCGCTCCCCACACAGTTTCAGGGCGAACGCCGCAAACCCCTCGGGCGCGAGGCCAGCGGGTAGCGTCACGAGGAACATGTCCGGATCGCTTGCGAGCGGAGCCGCCGTGCCCGTGGCGACGGCGCCCTCGGCCAGCGCCGCGCCCGCCTCGCCGCTCGCCTCGGCCCCGGCGCGATGCGGGGGCGAGAAAGGCGCGAGTTGGGCGATGACCGGCTCGCCCGCCACCTGGTGCCGGTTGAAGGCGGGCGGCGTGCCCCACCAGCCGGACCAGCGGAAGAACAAATGGCTGCCGACCCGCGCCACCTTGTCGAGGCTGGCCTGCCAATAGGGAACGACCCAGTCGGTATGATAATGGGTGGCATGGCCGACGGGACGGAAGACCTTGCCGTTCAGCGCCATGGCGGCGACCTCGCGCGCGCGGGCCCAGGCGGCCTCGGGCGGCTGCCATTTGGTCAGCGCGCCGTCGCAACTGAAGGTGAACTGGCAACCGGTCGAGCGTTCCTGCCCCTCGAACACCACGCCGCACACCGTCTTCGGGAAAGCCGGATGGCGGAGGCGGTTGAGCACGACCTGCGCCACCGCCTGCTCGCCCTTGGCATCGTCGCCCGCTTCGTAGAGCACGCCCGCGGCCAGACAGTCGAGCGCACGCGCCTTGTCCTCCGGCGCGCCGCGAAAGACGAAGGGGCGGGCCGCTGGATTGGGATCGGTCGAGAAGGGGACGCCCTCGTTATACGCCCGCGCCTCGTCCGGGCTCATGTCGATGAAGGCGACCGGCTCGACCGGGGGCAGTTCGGCGGGCGGGACCACGCGCGGCGGGCGCGCCGACCGCTGGGGCGACGCGTGCGAGCCATGGGGGATGGCGGGGGCGTTCGCCACGAGCAAAGCCGGTACGACGCTGGCCGTACCGGCGATGGCGAAGAGCGCCGCGCGGATGCCGCCGCGCGGCCGATCGGAATTGCTCACTGTTCGGGCAGGAAGTCCGGCACCGACAGATAGCGCTCGCCCGTGTCATAGTTGAAGCCCAGGACGCGGGTACCGTCCGGCAGGTCGGGCAGCTTCTGAAGGATCGCCGCCAGCGTCGCGCCCGAGGAAATGCCGACGAGCAGCCCTTCCTCACGCGCCGACCGACGCGCCATGTCCTTGGCGACATTGGCGTCGACCTCGATCACGCCGTCGATCGCCTGGGTGTGGAGATTGGCGGGGATGAAGCCCGCACCGATGCCCTGGATCGGGTGCGGTCCCGGCTGGCCGCCCTGGATGACCGGCGAGGCGGCGGGTTCGACCGCATAGACCTTCAGATGCGGCCATTCCTTCTTCAGCGTCTCGGCGACGCCGGTGATATGGCCGCCGGTGCCGACGCCGGTGATGATCACGTCGATCGGCGAATCGCGGAAGTCGTTCAGGATTTCCTGGGCCGTCGTGCGGACATGCACGTCGATATTGGCCGGGTTCTCGAACTGCTGCGGCATCCAGGCGCCGGGCGTCTCGCGCACGATCTCCAGCGCGCGCTCGATCGCGCCCTTCATGCCTTTCTCACGCGGCGTCAGGTCGAAGGTCGCGCCATAGGCCAGCATCAGGCGCCGCCGCTCGATCGACATGGATTCGGGCATGACCAGGATCAGCTTATAGCCCTTGACCGCCGCGACCATCGCCAGGCCGACGCCGGTATTGCCGCTGGTCGGCTCGACGATGGTGCCGCCGGGCTTCAGGTCGCCGCTGGCCTCCGCCGCCTCGATCATCGCGAGCGCGATTCGGTCCTTGATCGACCCGCCGGGGTTGGAGCGTTCGGACTTGATCCAGACCTCCGATCCGGGGAACAGCCGCTGGATCTTCACATGCGGCGTGTTGCCGATCGTCTCCAGGATGGTGTTGGCCTTCATGGCTTGGCTTCTCCGTGGCTAGGTTCGGTTTCGAGGATTTCTGGCGGATCAAAGGTTCGCGCGCGCCGGAGTTCCGGAAACAGCCGCGACCAGAGCAAGGTGACGCCGATCGCGCCGACCCCGCCGAACACCACCGCGCCGACGGGCCCGAGGATCGAGGCCATCACCCCGCTCTCGAACTCGCCCAGTTCGTTGGAGGCGGAGATGGTCAATTGGGATACTGCGCTCACCCGCCCGCGCATCGCGTCGGGGGTGTGAAGCTGGATAAGCGACTGGCGGACATAGACCGAGACCATGTCGGCCCCGCCCGCGCAAATCAGCGCGACCAGGCTGAGGATGAAGGCCGGGTGGACGAAGATATTGACCCCGCCCAGCGCGACGGCTCCGTTGGTCAGCCCCAGCGCATCGGTAATGTGGCTGGCGATGCCGAAGGTCAGGATCGACAGGCCGAACACGACGACCGCGATCAGCATCTTCACGCCGACATTCGACGTCATCGGCTTGAACGAGAACCAGATGGCGGTGGTCGCCGCGCCGATCCCCATGCCCGCCGCCAGCACGCCCAGTCCCTGCGACCCGACATGCAATATGTCGCGCGCATAGACCGGCAGCAGCGAGGTGGCGCCCGCCAGCAGCACCGCGAACAGGTCCAGTGTGATCGCCGCCTGCACCAGCCGGTTGCGGCGGACATAGCTGAATCCCTCGACGATTCGGGTGAGGGGACGACGGTCGGTCTGGGCGGGCGGCTGCGGCACCGGGCCGATCAGGAAGATACACAGCAGCGCGACGGCGAACAGCAGCGTCGCGACGCCGTAAGCGAACTCGGGATGGACCGCGTAGAGCAGCCCGCCGACGCTGGGCCCCGCGATCGTGCCGACCTGCCATGCGATGGAACTGACCGCGATCGCGGTGGGCAGGCTCTCACGCGGGACCAGATTGGGGGCGAGCGAGGAATAAGCGGGCCCCGAAAAGGCCCGCGCGATGCCGAACGCGATGGCGGCGGTGAACAAGGCCCCGAGCGTCAGATGCCCCGACCAGGTCAGCAGCCAGAGCGTGGCGGCGGTCAGGACCAGCAGGGCGGTGGTCGCCCGCACGATCCATCGCCGATCGACGCTGTCGGCGACCAGTCCGGTGATCGGGGTCAGCAGAAACAGCGGCACGAACTGCGCGAAACCGATCATGCCCAGCATGAAAGCGGCCTGCTTCACGTCCATCGTCTCACGGGCCAGATTGTAAACCTGCCATCCGATGACGATCGACATGGCCGATACCGCGATGGTCCCGCTGAACCGCGACAGCCAGTAGCTGCGGAAATTGGCGATGCGGAACGGGTGTTTGGGTCTATCCATAATCGACGGGCGTTGTAGGCTGCGGCATGCCGACAAGGCAACCGAGGCAAAGCTATTCGCCCCTAAATTCCGCCTGTCCTAGTGGGAATTAATAGGGGGAATTGAGTTTCATGACAAAGCACGCCAATAGGCGTCCATCCTTCCCTAACGGAAACAAAGGTGTTCCCGACTGTGGCAAAAGCTCCAAGCCGTACCAGCGAGCCCCCCATCCCCAATCGGGAGCGTCCCGCCGAACCGCAACCGTTCCAGGCTACCAAGGAACAGTTGCTGGACTTCTACAAGCAGATGCTCCTGATCCGCCGCTTCGAGGAAAAGGCGGGCCAGCTTTACGGCCTCGGCCTGATCGGCGGTTTCTGCCACCTCTATATCGGCCAGGAGGCGGTGGCGGTGGGCCTTCAGTCGGCGCTCGACGGCGACAAGGATTCGGTGATCACCGGATATCGCGACCATGGCCACATGCTCGCCTATGGCATCGATCCCAAGGTCATCATGGCCGAGCTTACGGGGCGTGCCGCCGGCATCTCCAAGGGCAAGGGCGGGTCGATGCACATGTTCTCGACCGAGCATAAATTCTACGGCGGCCACGGCATCGTGGGCGCGCAGGTGTCGCTGGGCACCGGCTTGGCGTTCGGGCACAAGTACAGCAATGACGGCGGCGTCTGCCTCGCCTATTTCGGCGACGGCGCGGCCAATCAGGGCCAGGTGTACGAGAGCTTCAACATGGCCGAGCTGTGGAAGCTCCCGATCATTTTCGTGATCGAGAACAACCAGTACGCCATGGGCACCGCGGTCAACCGCGCCTCGTCCGAGGACCAGCTGTATCGCCGTGGCGAGAGCTTCCGCATCCCTGGCATCCAGGTCGACGGCATGGACGTGCTGGCGTGCCGTGGTGCCGCCGAAGAGGCGCTGGCCTGGGTCCGCGCGGGCAAGGGCCCGGTCATCCTGGAGATGAAGACCTATCGCTATCGCGGTCACTCCATGTCCGACCCCGCCAAGTATCGCAGCCGCGAGGAAGTGCAGGGCGTGCGCGACAAGTCCGATCCGATCGATCACGTGAAGCGTCTGCTCGAAGAGCAGGGCGTCACCGAGGCCGATCTGAAGGTCCTGGAGCAGGACATCCGCAAGCAGGTCAACGAAGCGGCGGACTTCGCCGAGCAGACCCCCGAGCCCGATGTGGCTGAACTCTACACTGAAGTGCTGGTGGAGCGTTACTAAGATGGCGATCGAGATCAAGATGCCGGCCCTGTCCCCGACGATGGAAGAGGGCACGCTCGCCAAGTGGCTGGTGAAGGAAGGCGATACGGTCAAGTCCGGCGACATCATGGCCGAGATCGAGACCGACAAGGCGACGATGGAATTCGAAGCCGTCGATGAAGGCGTGATCGCCAAGATCCTGATCGCCGAGGGCACCGACAATGTGAAGGTCGGCACCGCCATCGCCGTCCTGGCCGAAGAGGGCGAGGACGTTGCGTCCGCCGCCGCGTCAGGTTCGCGTTCGGGCGATGCCGCCAATGCCGCGCCGAAGAACGAGGCGACCGACCAGGCTTCGCCGCCGATGCCGGAAGGCGCGGCTGCCGCCGAGCAGGAGAGCGGCACGCAAAAGCTGGTCACCGCCGCCGAGCAGGAAGCGCCCGCCTCGCCGGAAATCCCGGAAGGCACCGAGATGGTGAAGCTCACCGTCCGCGAAGCGCTGCGCGACGCGATGGCCGAGGAAATGCGCGCCGACGACCGCGTCTTCGTGATGGGCGAGGAAGTCGCCCAGTATCAGGGCGCGTACAAGGTCACGCAGGGCCTGCTGGACGAGTTCGGCGACCGTCGCGTGATCGACACGCCGATCACCGAATATGGCTTTGCCGGTGTCGGCACCGGTGCCGCCATGGGCGGCCTGAAGCCGATCATCGAGTTCATGACGTTCAACTTCGCCATGCAGGCGATCGACCACATCATCAACTCGGCCGCCAAGACCAACTATATGTCCGGCGGCCAGATGCGCTGCCCGATCGTGTTCCGTGGTCCCAACGGCGCCGCCAGCCGCGTCGGTGCGCAGCACTCGCAGAACTATGGTCCTTGGTATGCCTCGGTCCCCGGCCTGATCGTGATCGCGCCCTATGATGCGGCCGATGCGAAGGGTCTGCTGAAGGCGGCGATCCGTTCGGAAGACCCGGTCGTGTTCCTCGAGAACGAGCTGATGTACGGTCGTTCGTTCGACGTGCCCAAGCTCGACGATTTCGTCCTGCCGATCGGCAAGGCGCGGATCATGCGCGAGGGCAAGGACGTGACCCTGGTGTCCTACTCGATCGGCGTGGGCGTCGCGCTCGAAGCCGCCGAGAAGCTGGCCGCCGAGGGCATCGACGCGGAAGTCATCGACCTGCGCACCCTGCGTCCGCTCGACACCAAGACGGTGCTGAAGTCGCTCGCCAAGACCAACCGTCTGGTCGTGGTCGAGGAAGGCTGGCCGACCTGCTCGATCGCGTCGGAAATCACCGCCGTGGTGATGGAAGAGGGCTTCGACGACCTCGACGCGCCGGTGCTGCGCGTGACCAACGAGGACGTGCCGCTGCCTTATGCCGCGAACCTCGAAAAGCTGGCGCTGGTCGACGCGAACAAGGTCGTCGCGGCGGTCAAGAAGGTCACTTATCGCGGCTGAGCGATCGGTTGATCTGTGTTTGAAGAGGGCCTTCCGGGAAACCGGGAGGCCCTTTTTCATGCGCGTCATCCGTGCGAAGGGCAGGGGATGACCGACGCGCCCCGCTCCGACATGCCCCATCCCGCCATCGAGGCGGTCATGCGCGAACAGGCACTGGCGGTCGGCTACGCCCCCGCATCGGCGCGCGAGGGGTTCGCGGCATTGCTCGACCTGGATCATCAACTCGCCTCCATCCTGCAAAGCACGACCGAGCCGATGATCGGCCAGATGCGGCTGACCTGGTGGTATGAGGCGCTGGTGAAGCTCGACCGGGAGCCAGCGCCGGCACATCCCGTGTTGCAGCGCGTGGCGACATCGGTTTTGCCCGCCGGGGTGAAGGGCGCGGACCTTGCCCCGATGATCGAGGGGTGGGAGGCGCTGCTTGATGACGGCGAGCCGCTGGACGACGAACGGATCACCCGTCATGCGGAGGCGCGTGGCGGGGTGTTGTTTGCCGCCATGGGCAAGCTGCTGGGTGCGGAGCGGATGGACGCAATGGGTATCGCCTGGGCCGAGGCCGATCTGGCGGCGCATCTCTCCGACAAGGCGGTGGCCGAGTTGGCTGGCAGACTGGCTGCCGCCGAATTGGATGCGGTATTGGCTGGCCAGTCGCCCAAGGGTGCTCGCGGGCTGACCGGCCTGGCGGTGTTGGCGCGCGAAAGTCTTCGCCACCCGGATCGCTTGCCGGGGCATCCGTTGCGGGCGGCGCGACTGGCGTGGCACGGCCTGACGGGGCGCTGACCACCGTCTCAACCCTCGCCGAGGCGCAGCGGAGTTGGGGGCGCCCGTCATTCCGTTCAGCCTGAGCGAAGTCGAAGGCCAAGGGAACCCGGTCGTGCTGGACGTGGAGGCAAAGGCTCTTGCGTGGCCTTCGACTACGCTCGGCCTGAACGAAGGTCGGGCATCGACCTTCCCCTCATTCATCCGAGCGAAGGCCAAGGGTAAAGCCTTGCCGTCCATCCTCAACCCCGGTTAACCATAGGCCTGTCCAATGGGGGAGACGGGAGCGATGTGGCGCTATCTGGCCGGTAGTCTGGGTACGCTTGTGCTGGTGGGGGCAGGACTATTCCTATGGGGGAGCCGCCCCGACTCGCCTTCGCCGCTTCCCGCTGCGAGCGCCGCCTCCGGTCTTTCGGCCCAGACCGCCGAGGACGATGCTCCCCTTCCCGAAGCGTCCGCCAAGACCCGCGAGCAGAAGCGTTTCGACCGCTACGACAAGGACCGGGATGGCACGATCACCCGCGAGGAATATCTCGCCTCCCGCCGCAAGGCCTACGCCAAGCTGGACCGTGACGGTGACGGCAAGCTCAGCTTCGACGAATGGGCGATCAAGGCCACGACCAAATTCGCCACCGCCGACCGCGATAAGTCGGGGGCGATGAACGCGGCCGAGTTCGCCACCACCGCCGTCAAGCGTCGACCGGCTGCGCGGGCGAACTGTCCGCCGGCGCAAAGGGCACAGGCTGAGGGACCGGAGGCGGCCCCGGCGGAAGAGAATTGAGCCAGCCGGGCAGCGCCTCGCGCGCCCGGTCGGTGTACATCTTCTTGCGGTCGGCCTTCTTGGTCCGGCCGGGAATGGGCGGGAACAGGCCGAAATTGACGTTCATCGGCTGATAGGTCTCGGCCTCGGCCAGCCCGGTGATATGTCCGAGCAGCGCGCCCAGCGCGGTTTCGACCGGGGGCGGGGCGATGGTGCGACCGGTCAGCTCGGCCGCGGCGAAGCGTCCGGCGAGCAGACCGATGGCGGCACTCTCGATATAACCCTCACACCCGGTGATCTGGCCTGCGAAGCGCAGGTTCGGCCGCGACTTCAGCCGCAGCGTCGTGTCGAGCAATTCCGGCGAGCGAATGAAGGTGTTGCGATGCAACCCGCCCAGCCGCGCGAACTCGGCCTTCTCCAGACCCGGAATGGTGCGGAAGATCCGGATCTGCTCGGCATATTTCAGCTTGGTCTGGAACCCGACGATGTTCCACAGGGTGCCCGCCGCATTGTCCTGTCGCAACTGGACGACCGCATAGGGCCAGCGCCCGGTGCGCGGATCGTCGAGGCCGACGCCCTTCATCGGTCCGAAGCGCAGCGTTTCGACCCCGCGCTCGGCCATCACCTCGACCGGCATGCAGCCGTCGAAATAGGGGGTGTTCTTCTCCCACTCGCGGAACTCGGTCTTCTCGCCGTCGAGCAGCGCCTGGTGGAAGGCCAGATACTGGTCCTTGTCCATCGGGCAGTTGATGTAATCCTTACCCGTGCCCTTGTTCCAGCGGCTCTGGAACCAGGCTACGTCCATGTCGATGGAGTCGCGGTGGACGATCGGGGCGATCGCGTCGAAGAAGGCCAGCGCCTCCGCGCCCGTCGCTTCGCCGATGCCGCTCGCCAGGCCGGGGGCGGTGAGGGGGCCGGTGGCGATGATCGCGGGCCCGTCCGGCAACATATCGATCCGCTCGCGCACGATGGTGATGTTGGGATGCGCCGCGAGCGCCGCCGTCACCCCGCCCGAAAAGCCGTCCCGGTCGACCGCCAGCGCCGAGCCCGCAGGCACCGCATGGACATCGCCCTTGGCCATGATGATCGAGCCGAGCGCGCGCATCTCCTGATGCAGCAGCCCGACGGCGTTGGAGGTCGCATCGTCCGAGCGGAAGGAGTTGGAGCAGACCAGCTCCGCCAGGTCGCCGCCATGATGGGCAGGCGTGGTGTCCGCCCCGCCGCGCATTTCCGACAGGCGCACCTTCAGCCCCGCCTCGGCCAACTGCCATGCGGCTTCCGATCCGGCCAGACCGCCGCCGATCACATGAATGTCATAGGTCATCGGACGGCCTTAGACCCGGAAGGCACCGGGTGGAAGGACTTGGCGCCATCCATGCGGCTCCCCACTTGGTCGTCATGACCACCATCTTCACCATCGGATATGAAGGCGCGACCGTCGACGGCTTTCTCGCGACGCTGAAGCAGGCGGGCGTCGAGCGGCTGATCGACGTCCGCGCCCTGCCGCTGTCCCGGCGCCCCGGCTTCTCCAAATCGCCCCTGGCGGCGGCCTTGAAGGAGGTCGGGATCGACTATGTCCATCTGAAGGATCTGGGCACGCCCAAGCGCGGTCGCGATGCCGCCAAAAAGGGTGATGTGGGTACCCTGCGCGAGGTGTATGACGACCAGCTCGCGCTGCCCGAGGCACAGGTCGCCGCCGCGCGGATGCTGGACCTGTCCCGTGACAGGCCGAGCGCCTTGCTCTGTTTCGAGCGCGATCCGTGTCATTGCCACCGGACGCTGTTGCTGGAGGCGGTGGGTGAGGGCGTCGAGGTGGTCGACCTCTACGTCTGAGGATCAGGCGGCGACGGTTTCGACGAAGGCGGCGGTACGGTCGCGCAGTTCGGCGACCGTCCGGTCCAGCGTCCGGGATAGGGTGAGCAGCGACCCCGCGTCCTTGTCGATCCGCGTCGCTTCCTGCTGGATCTGACGGACCTGCTGCCCGATCGCCCGGGCGGCTCCGGCGGACTGGTCGACATTGGCGGCAATGGCCCCGGTCGCCAGACCCTGGGCCGCCACGGCGGTGTCGATCGAAAGGGAAATGTCGCCGATCGCGTCGACCGCGCTATCCAGATGACCCTGCTCGGCGACCAGCGCGTGGAGGTCAGCCTTGACCAAGGCGACATTGCGGGTCGCGTCCTGCGCCGCTTCGCGGGTCTGCCGGGCGAGCGTCTTGACCTCATGCGCGACGACGGCGAAGCCCCGCCCGGTTTCGCCCGCCCGAGCCGCTTCGATCGAAGCGTTCAGCGCGAGCAGGTTAGTGCGGGTCGCGACCCCGTCGATCAGGGCGAGCAGCGTGTCGATCGTGGTGGCGTTGTTCGCCAGAGCCTGGGCATGACGGCCCGTGCTCAGGATGCGGTCGCGGACCTCCTCCCGAATGCCCCGCGCCTGATCCATGTCGCGGGTAATGGCGGCGAAGGCATCGGCCAGGCCGTGTCCCTGCTTCGCTATGTCGCCGAGCGCGCTGCCCGCCTCGCCGACCGCCTGGGTCATGCGGTCCGCGCCTTGATGGGTTTCGACCGCATAGCGGACGAGGCTGTCCGCCATCCGTCCCATATCGCGGGTGGCGTCGAGCAGCTTGTCGGCAAAGATGCCGATATCGGCCATGAAGATCCGCGCGGCTTCGTCGATCCGGCGGGCCCGCGCCATCCGCTCCTTGGCCAGCGCGATCTGAACATCGGCGCTCTGCCGGGCGAGCGTCGCAGCGTCGAGCGTCCCGGCGAAAATGCCCTTGCGCGTCAGGATCAGCATGTCGGGCGCGCCCCAATCGGCATGGAGGTTCAGCTTGTCGGCGAGCGGCGCATCCACCTCGCACATGGGGTGAGCCCGGATATAGGCGTCCAGTGTCGCGCCGAAGTCCGGGTTCTTTAGCAGCGCATGGCCGAAGGGGTTGAACAACAGGCCCCGCAGATCGCGTTCTCGAATCGCGCCGACCGGGCGCTGTTCGCCGTCGAGGACGGGGAGCAGGCGCATATCGGGATATTGTCGAAACAGGCCGATCGCATCGGTCAGCGAGGCATCGACACCGATCACCGGGGCATCGGCGGCTTTCGGCCAGGCGGAGAAGACAGGCGGCTTCATCGCCGCCTTTCCTAGGCTTAACGGGTAAATGCGGCGTTAGGAATTGATGACGTTTCGATGACGAAACGTCGTTTCCGATCCGTTCAGCCGGTGATCGGCAGCCGCACCGTCCCGTCGTCGCCGCGCTTCAGCGGGCCATAGGCGATGACCGCCGACAGCGGCAGTGGCGCATAGAGATGCGGGAAGAGCTGGCCGCCCCGGCTCTCTTCCCACTTCACCGCTTCGCCCATCGCCTCCAGGTCGACGCCTGCGACATGCAGGTCGGTCTGCCCGGCGAAATGCTTGTCCACCGTCTCGGTCAGCTGGGCGGCGGTGGAGAGGTGGATATAGCCATCGGCGATATCCACCGGAGCCCCCGTAAATACGCCCTCCTGCTCCAGCACCGCCATCTGATCGGCGGTCAGCACCTTATAGGCGGTGGCCGGATGGCTCACTCGCCATCCTCCGGCCCGGCGGCCAGGTTCTCGCCGACGACCGCGTCCGGCTCGGGCGCGATGTCGGGGGTGCCGTCCGCCAGGTTCATTTCGGCATCCTCTTCGGTCTCCTCGATCCGCGCGGCCGAGACGACATGCTCGCCCGGTGCCACGTTGAAGAGCCGCAGACCCGCCGAGCCACGCCCGATGACACGCAGGCTCGCCAGAGACATACGGATCAGCTTGGCCTGGTCGGTGACGAGCATCAGCTGATGCCCCTTGGCGGCGGGGAAGCTGGCGACGACATCGCCGTTGCGGGCGATATTGTCGATATTGGTGATGCCCTGGCCACCGCGACCCGTGCGGCGATATTCATAGGCCGAGGACAGCTTGCCATAGCCATTGGCGCAGACGGTCAGGATGAACTGCTCGCTGTTGCGCAGTTCCTCATACCGCTCGACCGACAGTTCGGGCTCGCCTTCCTTCTCGCCCTTCCAGGGGGCGAAGCGCAGATAAGCCTCGCGCTCCTCCTGGGTGGTGCCGACGCGGTGCAGGACCGAGAGCGAGATGACCTCGTCCCCATCCTTCAGCGTGATGCCGCGCACGCCGGTCGAGGTGCGGCTCTGGAACTCGCGCACATCGTCCGCCGCGAAGCGGATCGCGCGGCCGCAGCGGGTGGCGAGCAGCACATCGTCCTCCGCGCCGAGCAGCGCGACACCGATCAGCCGGTCCTCGCTGCCCTCTTCGAAGCGCATCGCGATCTTGCCGTTCGAGGGCACGTTGGTGAACGCATCCATCGAGTTGCGGCGTACGGCACCCTTGGCGGTGGCGAACATGACGTGGAGCTTGCCCCACTCCGCCTCGTCCTCGGGGAGAGGTAGCACCGTCGAGATGACCTCGCCCGGTGCCAGCGGCAGCAAGTTGACCATCGGCCGCCCGCGCGTGGCGGGCCCGCCCTCGGGCAGACGCCACACTTTGTAGCGATAGACCTTGCCATGGTTCGAGAAGAACAGGACCGGCGTGTGCGTCGACGTTACGAACAGCTCGGTAACGACGTCCTCGTCCTTCGTCGCCATGCCTGAGCGACCCTTGCCACCCCGGTTCTGCGCGCGGAAGGCATCGAGCGGGGTGCGCTTGATATAGCCCTGCATGGTCACGGTAACGACCATGTCCTCGCGCTCGATCAGGTCCTCGTCATCAATGCCGTCGGCAGCGGCGGCGATTTCCGAGCGGCGCGGGGTCGCGAACTGGTCGCGGATCGCCACCAGCTCGCCGCGCATCACTTCGTACAGCTTGACGCGGTTGGCGAGGATTTCCAGCAACTCGGTGATCGAGTCCGCCAGGCCCTTCAGCTCGTCGCCGATCTCGTCACGGCCCAGCGCGGTCAGGCGGTGGAGGCGCAGGTCCAGGATGGCGCGAACCTGGGTTTCCGACAGGCGATAGGTATCGCCGAAGCCCTCGCTCTCGACCGCCTCGACCAGGCGAATGTACGGCGCGATCTCGGCGATCGGCCATTCGCGGGCGAGCAGCGCTTCCCGCGCGGCGACCGGCGAGGCCGAACCCCGGATGATCCGCACCACTTCGTCCAGGTTCGTCACCGCGATGACGAGGCCCAGCAAGATGTGCGCCCGCTCGCGCGCTTTGGCCAGCTCGAACTTGGAGCGGCGGGTGATCACCTGCTCGCGAAACTGCACGAACGCCTGGATGATGTCGCGCAGGTTCAGCAGCTCAGGGCGGCCCCCGCGAATGGCGAGCATGTTGGCCGGGAAGCTGGTCTGGGCGGGGGTGTGCCGCCAGAGCTGGTTCAGCACGACCTCAGGCGTCGCATCGCGCTTCAGGTCGATGACGATGCGAACGCCTTCGCGGTTCGACTCGTCGCGAATGTCGCTGATCCCCTCGATCCGCTTTTCCTTGGCGGCTTCGGCGATCTTCTCGACCAGCGCGTTCTTGCCCTGCTGGAAGGGAATTTCGGTGAGGACAATGGCCCTACGGTCGCCGCGCGATTCCTCGATTTCGTGGCGCGAGCGCACGATGATCGAACCGCGCCCGGTCTGATAGGCCGAGCGCGCGCCCGAACGGCCCAGGATCAGCGCGCCGGTGGGGAAGTCGGGGGCGGGGACGATCTCGTTCAGTTCCTCGACCGTGATCGCGCCGTTTTCCATATAGGCCAGGCAGGCATTGACCACCTCGCCCAGATTGTGCGGCGGGATGTTGGTCGCCATGCCGACCGCAATACCGCCGGCGCCATTGACCAGCAGATTCGGATATTGCGCAGGCAGGACCGAGGGTTCGCGCTCCGAGCCGTCATAGTTGGGCTGGAAGTCGACCGTGTCCTTGTCGAGATCGTCGAGCAGCGAGTTGGCGACCTTGGCCAGACGTGCTTCGGTGTAACGCATCGCGGCGGGCGGATCGGGGTCCATCGAGCCGAAATTGCCCTGACCGTCGATCAGCGGCACGCGCATCGACCAGTCCTGCGCCATGCGGGCCAGCGCGTCGTAGATCGCGCTGTCGCCGTGCGGGTGATATTTACCCATCACGTCGCCGACGATGCGCGCCGACTTGCGATAGGGCTTGCCCGCGACGAAGCCGCTTTCGGCGGCCGAATAGAGGATACGGCGATGGACGGGCTTCAGGCCGTCACGCACGTCGGGCAGCGCACGCGCCACGATCACGCTCATCGCATAGTCGAGATAGCTCGACTTCATCTCGTCGACGATGGAGATCGTCGAAATATCGGAAGGTTCCGCGAGGGTCGTCTCGTCGGCCAAAGTCTGTTGCTTTCCGGGTTGGTGGTCAGATGGGAATTGTCATTCCTAGCCCAGCAAAAGCCGCCTGACCACCCCCGCGCAACCCATTCGCGAGGGGCCGTTCGGGAGCGAAGACGGACGCGCGAAGGGGGTGGCGGGGATGGGCCCGGCGCTCATGCTCCCCCCTCGGCAGCGGATCGCGGGACTTTGGAGACGCTGGCCGCCGACGGGAGTGGAGCGGCGACCAGCCCTGTTCTTATGGCTTTTCAATCGTTTCGAGTGAATGTCTCGGACGTTACGATATTGTCATCCGAATGACAGGATATCCTCCCCGGCACGGGGAGGGGGACCGCCGCGAAGCGGTGGTGGAGGGGGAGCGCCACGAAGGATATGCTATGCGGAAGCGCCCCTCCGTCAGTCCTTCGGACTGCCACCTCCCCGTACCGGGGAGGATCAGGGCTGAACCTCTTTGCCTTCCCAGTCGAACAGCTTGCCGCTGTCCGGTGCCTTCAGTCCGTCGATCACGTCGAGCAATTGGACCGCCGCCCGGTCGGGCGCGAACAGGGCGCCGGGGCGGACATTGCCCTGAAACGGCCGGGACAGCGCGGTATCGACCGTGCCGGGGTGGAGCGCGACGACGATCGAGCGGTCGTTGCGTCGCTTATGCTCGATGGCGAGCGTGCGGATGAATTGGTTGAGCGCGGCCTTGGACGCGCGATAGCCGTACCAGCCGCCCATTCGATTGTCGGAGATCGACCCGACCCGCGCCGACAGCGCCGCGAAGATCGTCCGGCCGGTGCGCGGCATCAGCGGGAGCAGATGCTTGGCGACCAGCGCCGGGCCGATGGCATTGACCGCGAAATTACGGGCGAGCCAGGCGGGGTCGAGCTGGTCGATGGCCTTTTCCGGGCCATGTTCTCCGTCATGGAGCAGGCCGGTCGCGACGATGACGAGATCGGGGGCGGTACCCTTGGCGATGTGCCGCGCCGCCGCCGCGATGCTGCCTTCGTCCTCCAGATCGAGATGCGCTTCCTCGGCCATGGACCGGGCAAAGCGGGCGACCGCCACGCCCTCTTCCTCCAGCGCATCGGCGATGGCCGCGCCGATCCCGCCCGATGCGCCGATGACGACCGCCTGCTTCCACTCGGTCATCGCACGAACCTCCATGTCGTCGGCGTGCTCGCCTCGGCATCGAAGGCATAGCCATCGCTGTCGAAGCCGCGCATCGCGTCGGTATCGGTGATGGCGTGCTCGATCATCCAGCGCGCCATCGCCCCGCGCGCCTTCTTCGCGTGGAAGCTGACGAAGCGGTCGCCCTCGCGGAAATCGACCGCGATGACACGGATGGCGGGGGGCAGCTTGCCCTCGACCGAATGCCAATATTCCTGGCTGGCGAGGTTCAGGATGGTGCCTGATCCCTCCGCCTCGACCTCCTTCGCCAGATGCTCGGCGATCTGGTTCCCCCACCAGTCGGTCAGCTTGTCGCCACGCGGAGCCCAGCGGGTTCCCATCTCCAGGCGATAGGGCCGCATCGCGTCCAGCGGGCGGAGAAGGCCGTAAAGACCCGACAGCATCCGCAAATGATCTTGCGCGAACAGGATCGCGGGTTCGTCCAGCGTCCTGGCCTCCAGCCCCGTATAGACGTCCCCTGCAAAGGCGAACATGGCGGGACGTTCGGGCGCGGTCGCGAAGTCGCGGAACCGATCGGCATTCAGCTTGGCGAGTGTGGGCGAAATGCGCATCAGCGCACTCAGCTTGTCTTCGCCCAGCCCGGCGGCGGCACCGGCCAGCATATCGGCCTCGGCGGCGAAATGGGGCTTGGTGGGGGCGAGGTCGGGCAGGGGGCTCTTGTAATCGAGCGTCTTGGCGGGGGAGATGACGGCAATCATGATGGCCGCCGCGCTAGCGCCGGGAGCGTTCGCGTTCAATCCGCGTTCAGCGGTTGAGGGGTAGGGAGGACCGGATCATCGCATTGCTTGAACGGGACGCGCGCTGTCCCTATCAAGCCCGTCAGATACGGTTCTGGACCCGACAGGCTCTATTCTTGGAGAAAATTCGCATGAAGATCATCCCGAAGCTCGCGCTTGCGGCTGTGCTGGCGACGAGTGTGAGTGGAGTTGCCCTGACCGTTCCGGCTGCGGCACAGAAGAAGAAGGAAGAAGCGGGCGGCCTGAAGCTGAGCCCCGAGGCGCTGAAGGCCGCGCAGGCCGCCCAGCCCGTGCTTCAGCAGAAGAACTATGCCGCCGCCGAACCGCTGGTCGCCGCCGTGGAAACCGCCGCCAAGACCGAGGACGACAAGTACATCGCGGCGGCGCTGCGCTACGAACTCGAATCGGGCAAGCTGTTCGCGGCCCAGCAGGCCAATCCGAACGCACCGGTCGATGAAGCCGCACTCGCCAAGCCGCTCGACGCGCTGATCGCCAGCCCCTCGACCCCGGCGGCGGACAAGCCGCGCTACGTCTTCCGTCGCGGCGCGCTGGCCTATAACGGTAAGCAGTATCCGATCGCCCTGCAATATTTCAACCAGGCCAAGCAGCTCGGCTATAACGATCCGAACCTGCCGATGCTGATCGTCAAGGCGAAGATGGACTCGGGCGATGTCGCCGGCGCCAATGCCGAACTGGCGAGCGCGATCGACCAGATGACCGCTTCGGGCCAGAAGGCGCCCGAGGACTATTACAAGTACGCCATCGGTCGCGCGAACAAGGCCAAGATGGTCCCCGAGACGCTGTCCTGGATGCGCAAGTGGATCATTGCCTATCCGACCGCGCAGAACTGGCGCAATTCGCTGGTCATCTATGGCTTGCAGCCCGGTTCGCTGGCGACGCTGGACAAGAACCAGCGCCTCGACCTGTTCCGCCTGATGCGCGCTACCAAGTCGCTGGCCGACCAGAACGACTATATGGAATATGCGCAGTATGCGACGGACAAGGGCCTGCCGGCGGAAGCCGAGACGGTGCTGAAGGAAGGCATCGCTTCGGGCAAGATTCCTGCCGGTAATGCGACCGCCAAGGCGATGCTGACCGCGGCTGCCGCCAAGAGCCGCCAGGAGGGCTCGCTCGCCCCGACCGAGGCGCGCGCCAAGTCCGCCGCCGACGGCAAGCTCGCCGCGCTGACCGCCGAGGCCTATTACGGCCAGGGCAATTACGCCAAGGCCGCCGAACTCTACCGCGCCGCGCTGCAAAAGGGTGGTGTGGATGCGAACGAGGTGAACACCCGCCTCGGCATCGCGCTGGCCGCGCAGGGCGACAAGGCCGGTGCCAAGGCCGCTTTCGATGCAGTCCAGGGCCAGCCACGCGCCGACCTGGCAGGCTTCTGGAAGACCTATCTGGACGCCCAGGCGTAAGGCCGACGACCCCCGCGCCGATGAGGCGCGGGGGTTTTTGGTGGTGGCCCGTTGACGACGCGGGTCAGCCCAATGAACCCTGCCTCCATTCGCATTGAGCGAATTCGAAGGCCACGCCTTTCACCCCGCCAGGGGCAAGCGGCGGGGCATGCACTTCGACTTCGCTCAGTGCGAACGGATCGTGGGATTTGGGCCAGCAGGTCACGTTCTTACTTGCACCTCCTGACTTCCGTTCAGCCTGAGCGAAGTCGAAGGCCAAGGGATCACACCGTCCAGATGGCTTTGGGACCTACATCTCGGATCGGTCGCGATTCCGACGGCAGGGCCTCACTCCTTGAAGGCTGAATGTCGATCGGCCTTGGGCGACCGCCTTATCGTCGGGAAAAAAGCCCGCCGATTCAACCCCATGAAAAAAGCCGACCATCCCCACGGACGATCGGCTCTTCCTTGCGCAAGAAAACCCCGCTCAGTCGGCTTCGATCGGGATACCCGACACCTGCTTGGCGGTGCGGATGGTCAGCGAAGTCTTGACGCTCGCGACATTGGGGGCGGGCGTCAGGTGCGTCGTCAGGATTTCCTGGAAGCTCTTCAGGTCCGATGCGACGATCTTCAGGATGAAGTCGATCTCACCGTTCAGCATGTGACATTCGCGCACTTCGGGGATGCCCGCGACATGCGCCTCGAACGTCGCGAGGTCGTGCTCGGCCTGGCTGCGCAGCGACACCATCGCGAAGACGGTGATCGGGAAACCCAGTCGCGCGGCGTCCAGATCGGCATGATAGCCCCGGATCGCGCCTGCTTCCTCCAGCGCACGGACACGGCGCAAACAGGGGGGCGCCGTCAATCCCACTCGTTCGGCCAGTTCGACATTGGTCATACGGCCGTCGGCCTGCAACAGCGCCAGGATTTGCCGATCGATGCGATCGAGCGCCATTACACGATACTCCACATAAAAAGCCGATTCCCTATGCTCTGATCCGGCGGACTATAAGAAAATTACGCACTACCGCAATTCTCCCATATTGCAACGCCATGGATCTCGATATTTGCAGGTTACCAGTTGGAAGGATAAGGACGTTAAGACAGGCTGATTACGGCGATACAGCCATGCATGAAGGGAGCTCAGTGCGGTTCGACGATAGCCTGGCGACGATTTTATCGGCCGACATGCGCTCGCCCTTCGGCGCGCAGACCGCCTGGCGGCAGCTTGTCGACCTGATGGCGCGTGGCCGTGTTCCGGCCGACCCGCAGATGTTAAACCGGCTTCACGAGTTGCGCGATTCGGTCCCGGAAGAAGTCCGCGCCGCCAGCGGGCGCATGTTGAGCATCGGTCATCCGCCCGCCGAACTGGTCGCCTTCTTCTCGCAGGATAGCTTGTCGGTCGCGGCTCCGGTCCTTCGCGGCGTCACGCTGACCGATGACGAATGGCTTGCGCTCCTGCCGCTCCTATCGCCCGGCGCACGCTCGGTGCTGCGTCATCGGCGCGATCTGTCGGACACGGTGGAGCGCGGGCTGGAGAGCTTCGGCGCGGTCGATTTCGTCCTTCCCAACCTCGCCGAACCGATGCCGGTGGAAGGGGGAGAGCCGGTATACGAGAGCGCACCGGTGGTGTCCGAGCCTGGCATCGGAACGCCGACCGAACCCGAGACGGTGGACCCGGCATCGCTCTCCGACGATGCCTTTCCCGAGGAAGACAGCCTGCCGCTGTCCGTGCTGCTCGATCCGGTGCCGACCCAGGCGGCCACGCCTTTCGTCGCCTTGGGCCAGGTGGCACGCGGGCTGCCCTTCATGGCGGAGGCGCTGCGCCATGCCGAGGCGCCTGCCGCGCCGCCACGCTATGAGATCGCCGATCTGGTCGCCCGGATCGAGGCCTTCAACCAGCGGCGCGAGGAAGCGACCGACACGCCGCATGGCGATGCGGGCCCCGCGCATTTCGATTTCGAGACCGATGTCCATGGCCTGATCCTGGGCATCGAGGGCGTCACGCGCGGCCCGCTGGTGGGGGTGAGCATCGCGGAGACCGCCGCGCAAGGGCTGGCGCAGTTCGATGGCGTGGCGATGGGGGCATTTCGTCGCCGCTCGCCCTTCCGCGACGCGCGGCTGGAAATCGGCGGGTCTTCGGCGGCGGCGGGATCGTGGCGGGTGTCGGCCATGCCCTATTTCGACCCGGCGACGGGCAGTTTCGCTGGCTATCGCGGCAGCGGTCGGCGACCACGCCGGGACGAGATCGCCAATGTCCGCGAGGCGGCGGCGGTGACCGAGACGGCTTCGTCCGATTCGCTCCGGCAATTGGTGCATGAGTTGCGGACTCCGGCCAATGCGGTGGCGGGCTTTGCCGAGCTGATCGAAAGCGAACTCCTGGGCCCCGTCGCCCCCGTCTATCGCGACCGGGCCAGCGCCATCCGGTCGATGGCGGCGGACCTGCTCGCCTCGGTCGAGGACCTCGACACGGCGGCGCGGATCGAGGGGCGGGTGCTGGAGCTTCGCCCGACGGTCGTACCGCTCGCACCGTTGATCCAGCGCATTCTGGTCGAACTCAAGCCGCTGGCCGAGTTGCGGCGCGCGGAGATCCGGTTCGATCCGCCCTCCCTGGCCATCGCCGCATTGGCCGACGACCGTGCGAGCGAGCGGCTGGTGACGCGGCTGTTCTCGGTGTTGCTGTCCAACTGCGTCGTCGGCGAACGCCTGACGGCCAGCCTGTCGGTGGAGCAGGGCATGGCCGTGCTGCGCGTCGATCGCCCGCTGTCGCTGACGGTCGAGACGGAGGCGGCGTTGCTGAGCGAGGCGGGGGACGAGGACCAGCGTGACGGCGCGCCGTTGCTGGGCACCGGCTTCTCGCTGCGCCTGATCGACAAGCTGGGGGCCGAGATGGGCGGGGGGCTGACCATCGGGCTGCACCGGGTCGTTCTCGCTTTGCCTCTGGGCGGCGATCAGCGCGCGGGGCAGGCGTCGATCCTCTGACCGTGCCGATGGCCGCTCGCCCCTGGCGTCCCGATCCTGCGAGTGCGGCGGAACGCATCGACTGGCCAGAGGAGTTCGGTCGCCGTTTCCTGGTCACCGTCGATGTCGAGGAGGAGTTCGACTGGACGGCTCCGCTCGACCGGCGACATCGATCGACCAAGGCGATGCGGGCCTTCGCGCCGGCGCATCGTCGCTTTGCACAGGCCGGGGTCGGGCTGACCTGCATGGTCGACTATCCGGTCGCGGTCGATGCGGCGTCGATCGCGGCCCTGTCCGAATGTCTGGACGATGGCCGGTCGGAGATCGGAGCACAGCTTCACGCCTGGGTCACGCCCCCGCATGAAGAGGTGGTCGATCCGTTCACCAGCCATGCGGGCAATCTGCCGCCCGCATTGGAGGCGGCGAAGCTCGATCGGTTGACCGACGCCATCACCGCGTCGTTCGGGCGGGCGCCGCGCATCTTCCGCTCGGGGCGCTATGGGCTGGGGCCTTCCTCGCTGCCGCTGCTCGCCGAGCGGGGTTATCGGATCGACAGCTCGATGCGGGCGCTGCACGATTATGGCGGCGGCGGCGGCATGGATTTCAGCGGGATCGGCTCGCATGGCTTTCGCCGTGATGGGCTGATCGAACTGCCGTTGACCAGCGTCTATACCGGCTTGCTGCGCGGACGGGGGCAGGCGCTCTATCCCCGCGCGGGGCGGCTTCCCCATGGTCGGGGCGCGATGGCACGGCTGGGGCTGTTGTCTCGCATTCCCCTGACGCCCGAAGGGGTGGGTATCGGGGATGCACTCGCCGCGATCGATCGGGCGCTGGCGGATGGCGTGCGGCTGCTGACCTTTTCCTTCCACTCGCCGACCCTGGAGCCGGGGCACACCCCCTATGTCCGCAATGCGCGGGACCGAGAGATGTTCGATCGCTGGTGGGATGCGGTGTTCGAGCGCCTGGCGCGGCACGGGGTGACCACGACCACCGTTTCCGAAATCCTCGCGGTGCTGGATCGCCCGAACGGTTGAACCGGGCGGCGGTCGCACCGCCCGGCTCGTCTGGCGTCAGCGCTTCATCGCCTCGATCAACTTCTTCACGTCCTGGCTGCGGCCACGCGGCAGGATCAGAACATCGTCGCCGCTCGCCACGATGATGAGGTCCTCGACATCCACCGCCGCGACGCGGACCCGGTCGGTGCGGATCAGGCAGTTGCGGGTGTCGATGGCCAGCACCTCGCCGCGATGGCTGTTGCCGAACACGTCCAGATCGCTGATCGCATGCAGCGCGTCCCAGCTTCCGACGTCGTTCCACCCCATCGACACGGGCACCACGGCCACGCGGTCCGCGCGCTCCATGACGGCATAGTCGATCGAATCGGACGGGCAGGCGGCGAACTCCGCCTCGTCGGGGACCAGGCGTTTGCCCTCGCGCCGCGCCGCCCGCATCGCCTTTTCGGCGGCGACGAGCATTTCCGGCGCATGCTGGCCCAGCTCCTCCAGATAGCGATCGGCGCGGAACAGGAAGATGCCGCCGTTCCAGGCATAGTCGCCGCGTGCCAGCATCGCCTCTGCGCGCTCCAGCCGGGGCTTCTCGACGAAGCGTGCGACCTGGTGCACGCCCTTGGCGATCTCGCGGCCGACCTGGATATAGCCGTAACCCGTCTCGGGCTTGTCGGGCGCGATGCCGAAGGTTGCGAGCCACCCTTGCGACACCATGGGCAGCGCCGAGCGGATCGCGGCGTGGAAGGCGTCGAGATCGGCGATCACATGGTCCGAGGGCATGACCAACAGCACTTCCTCGGGCCGCGCGGCGAGGGCAGCCAGCGCGATGGCGGGTGCGGTGTTGCGGGCCACCGGCTCCAGGATCAGCAGTTGCGGTGCGGTTCCGGCCTCGACCAGTTGCTGCTCGACCAGGTCGGCGTGACGCTGTCCGGCGACGACGATGGGGGCGGCGAACCCGTTGGCATTGGTCCGCTGCGCCGTCAGTTGCAGCATGGTTTCATCGGAGGTGATGGGAAGAAGCTGCTTGGGCATCTCCGGTTTGGACATCGGCCATAACCGGGTGCCGGACCCGCCGGAGAGGATTACCGGCACGATCTGATTATTCATGAATGCCCCTTCAAATTGCCGTACAACCCGTGGGATCGGTGTGTACGATCGTCTCGTCACGCGCCACAACGCATTTCTTCACGTTTCGTTTGTCATTTATTGCAAAAATTATGGACGGTTGCGCGACGGGGCGCATGGGGACGATCGCCAGATAGATGATCCGCCTGTTTAAACATTATGTCCCACATGCCGCGCTGCTGCTCGGGTTGGTCGATTTTCTGCTGCTGATCGTGGCGGCGGAGCTGGGCTGGCTGATCCGCGCGCGGCAGATCGGCTTCCCCCCCGGAACGCTGGTCGAGCGCTTGCCCCAGGTGCTCAGCTTCGCCATCCCGCTCCAGATCGCGTTGCTGGCGGTCGGCGGCTATGCGGCGGCGTCGTTCCTGTCGTTGCGCTTCGCGGCGGCACGGTTGATGGTCGCGGTGTCGATGGGGGTCATCCTCCTGTCGCTGATCTTCTTCTTTTTTCCGGGGCTGTCCTATTGGCGCTCCAGCCTGTTCTTCTCGATGCTGATCGCCATCGTCCTGCTGGTGCTGGAGCGGGCGCTGATGGGACGGATGCTGGGCGGCGATCGGTTCAAGCAGCGGGTCATCCTGATGGGCGCGGGCGACCGGGCCGCCGCGATCATGGCGCTGGCGCGCCAGCCGGGATCGAACTTCGTGGTCGCCGGGGCGATTGCGATGAACGAGGCGGAGACGGCGGTTCCCGAAGCCACCCCGCGCAGCGCCATTCCCAATCTGCAGGAATTCGTCATCGAGCGGGAGGCGACGGAGGTCGTGCTGGCCCTGCAGGAACGTCGTAACGCCTTGCCCTATCAGGACCTGCTGCGCGTTCGCACGACCGGGGTGCAGGTCTATGAACTTTCCAGCTTTCTGGAGCGGCAGACGGGGCGCATCGATCTCGCCTCGGTCAGCCATAGCTGGCTGATTTTCTCGGAAGGCTTCGCCTCGGGCCGGATGTGGTCCGCGATGTTCAAGCGCACCTTCGATATCACGGTCAGCCTGATCCTGCTGGTCTTCGCGGTGCCGGTGATCCTGCTGACCGGAATCGCCATCCGGCTGGAATCCAGCGGCCCCGCCTTTTATCGCCAGCGTCGGATCGGCCTGTTCAACCAGCCCTTCGACATATTAAAGCTGCGTTCGATGCGTCAGGATGCGGAAATCGCCGGGCAAGCCGTCTGGGCCGAGAAGGACGACCCGCGCATCACGCGGATCGGGCGGTTCATCCGCAAGGTGCGGATCGACGAATTGCCGCAAATCTGGTCGGTGCTGATGGGCGAGATGAGCTTCGTCGGCCCGCGCCCCGAACGCCCGCAATTCGTCGAGCAGTTGGAACAGCAAATCCCCTTCTATGCCGAGCGGCATATGGTGAAGCCGGGGATCACCGGATGGGCGCAGCTCAACTATCCCTATGGCGCATCGATCGAGGATGCGCGGCACAAGCTGGAATATGATCTGTATTACGCCAAGAATTATTCGCCCTTCCTCGACGCGCTGATCCTGTTGCAGACGCTGCGGGTGATCCTCTGGCCGACGGGCGCACGATAGGCGTGAGCGAGGCGACGAAGCCGCCTTATGCCGGGCGTGATCGGCGTCGCTCGACTCCCTATCCGATGCTGCGGCGCAAGCGTCGCATCTGGCGACGGCGTTCGATCCGGCGGCGGATCAGGATCGTCGCGGTTCTCGCCGCCATTGCCCTGGCGATCGGGGGGCTGCTGACCCTGCTTTACAGCGGCAGTCCGCCGGTCGATCCCGCGCAGGCGCTGCGGCGCGCGACCCTGGCGCTGGAGGCGGGGAATTACCACGCCGCGCACGACCAGGCGCGACAGGCCGCCGGAGCCGACCCTCGCTCCGGCCAGGCGCAGATGATGCTCGCGCGGACCAGCCTGTTGCTGGGGCAGGGGGTGACGGCGGAGGCCGCGCTCGACCGTGCGCTGGCCGATGGGGTGCCGAGGGTTCGGACGCTCGCCTATCGGGCGGAGGCCCGGCTGCTGCTGGACAATGTGGCCGGGGCCCAGGATGCGGTGGACCGGATGCCCGCCGAGCGCGATGCCGCGATGATGCGCGTCGCGGCGCAGCTTCGTGCCGCGCAGGGCAAGAGCGGTGCCGCGCTTCGCCGAAGCCTGGAGCAACTGGTCGCCCGCTTTCCCAATGATGCGCGCGGCTGGACCGATCTGGGGCGCAGTCGCTTCGGGGCGGGGGACATGGACGGCGCGACACAGGCGGCGGCGCGGGCGGCGGCGCTGGCCCCCGCCGATCCCGCCGCGCTGACCTTGCAGGGCGAGGTGGTGCGCGCTCGCTACGGCCTGACCGCAGGGCTGCCCTGGTTCGAGGCGGCCCTGGCGCGCGATGCCTATTATCATCCCGCCCTCATCCAATATGCCGCGACGCTGGGCGATCTGGGTCGGGCGTCCGATGCCGTGGCGGCGACGCGGACCGCGCTGGTTTCCGAACCCGGCAGTCCCGAGGCCCTGTATCTGCAAGCGGTGATTGCCGCGCGGGCGGGCAAATATGCGCTGGCGCAGCATGCGCTGCAATTGACCGGGGGCGCCCTGGCCGCCCGGCCTTCGGTCGCCTTGCTCGACGGCGCGCTGGCCTATGCCCAGGGCCGGCCGCAGCGAGCGGTGCGGGTCTGGTCGCGACTGGTGGCGATGCAGCCGATGAACGTCGCGGCACGACGCTTGCTGGCCCTGGCGCAGGTCGGGATCGGCGACCGGGCGGCGGCGCTGACGACGCTTCGCCCCATTTTGTCGCGCGCGGACGCCGATGGCTATGCGCTCCGCCTCGCCGCCATGGCGCAAGCGGGGGATGGCACCGCGCTGATCGACCGGATCGCCAAGGCACAGCGGGGCGATGCCACCATTTTCCGTTCGGACCGTACAGTCGGCGACCTGTCGCTCGCCGCCGCCGGCTCGCCGACCGACCCGACCTATGCGCTGGGGCTGATCCGGGGGCTCGCGAGCCATGGCGATCAGGCGGCCGCCTTGCAAAAGGCGCAGGCGCTGGTTCGTGCCAGCCCGGGCGCAGCGGTCGCGCAAATGGCCTATGGCGACATGCTCGCGGTGACGGGACGCATGACCGAGGCGGTCGGCCCCTATGCCCGCGCGGCCAATCTGACCTTTGACGAGCCCGCGATGCTGCGCCTCATCGACGCCTATCAGCGTATCGGTCAGTCGCGCGCGGCGGCGACGGCCCTGGGGCTGTATCTGTCGCAAAACCCGCAAAGCGTGCCCGCCCGCCGTCTGTTGGCGGCGTGGCAAATGGCGGCGGGACAATGGGACGACGCCATCGAGACGCTGGAGGGGTTGCGGACGCAACTGGGGCCAGGCGACATCGCGTTGCTGCACGATCTGGCCATCGCCTATGCCGAGAGCGGCGACGGGGTGGTGGCGCGGCGTTATGCAGCGGCGGCCTATCGGCTCGACCCGATGAATGCCGGGGTGGCGGATGCTTATGGTGTCGCGCTAGCCGCCGATGGCGAGGAAGCGGGCGCGCGGCAGTTGTTCGACAAGGCACTGGCATTGGCACCCGGCGATCCCGTCATCCTGAAGCACCGCGCCGCGCTATAGGCCCGGCGCTTGGCAGGAGGCGGGGGGCGTGGTTAGAGGCACGCCATGACCGACCTCGACCCCCGGATACTCGAACGCATCGCCGCCGCGCTCGAACGTCTCGCCCCGCCGCCTCAGCCTTCCGCCGATCCGCTCGCGCATCCGGCCTATCTTTGGAGGAACGGCGTGCTCACCGCCGCGCGCGGCTTTGCGCCGGTGCCCTTGTCGCTTCTTCAGGGGCTGGATCGCCAGCGCGAATCGCTGATCGCCAATCTGGAGCGACTGGCCGACGGCCATGCGGCGCAGGACGTGCTGCTCTGGGGCGCGCGAGGCACCGGCAAGTCCGCGCTGGTCAAGGCGGGCGTCGCCGCCGTGCAGCAGCAGCGCCCCGGTCGGCTGGCGCTGGTATCCGTCGATACGCTCGAAAGCCTGCCCGAACTGTTCAGCCTACTGGAGGGCGTGGACCGCGCCTTCGCGGTGTTCATCGACGATCTGGGGTTCGACGGCGCGAGCGAGGCGCGGGCGCTGCGCTCGCTGCTCGACGGCGGGGCGGAGGCGCGCCCCGCGCATGTCCGCTTGCTGGTCACGTCCAACCGACGCCACCTGCTGCCCCGTGATCTGGGCGAGCAGGATAGCGCCATCAATCCGCGCGACGTGGTGGACGACCAACTGGCGCTGTCCGACCGGTTCGGGTTGAGCCTGGGTTTCCATACGCTCGACCAGGACGGCTATCTGGCGATCGTGCGGGCCTATGCCGATCGCCACGACCTGCCGTTCGACGGGGCCGAGGCGGTCAACTGGGCGACGCGCCGGGGCAGCCGTTCGGGGCGTGTCGCGTGGCAATATGTGGTCGATCTGGCGGGCCGGATGGGGCGGTCGCTGTAATAATTTCGGCGACAGTTGAAAAAGCGCTTGCGCCCATCCGAACCGCTGGCTATTGGCGCGCCTCCAGCACGGATCGGCCTTCCCGAAAGGCTTAGAAAACCGGTCCGTACTCTCTAGTCGGGGAGTAGCTCAGCCTGGTAGAGCACTGCCTTCGGGAGGCAGGGGCCGGAGGTTCGAATCCTCTCTCCCCGACCATTTTCGCGATAGCGCGAATACCCTCCGGGGTTTCCCAGCACCGACATCGATCGTCGCGGCCAGCATTCATCCCAGCCGTCATGTAAAGAAAAACCGCCCCGCAATGGTGTTGCGAGGCGGTCACGATCGAAGCGGGCCAGGACCTGGAATGTCCCGGCTACGCTCGACTACGGATCGATCAGTGCGTGCTGTGCAGCGACGGACGGTCGGCGGACAGGCCGGCCGGGGCAAGCTTGGTGTTCAGAACCCAGCCGACATTGTCGTTCTCATCCGCGACTTCCCACCACAGGCCGTTCTTCGTACCGGTCGGATAGACGGTGGATCCGGCCGGGATTGTGCGAATCACCTTGGCCGAGGCTGCCGCGCTGCTCCGCAGGGCGATATCGGCCTGCGCCGTGAAGGTCTTGGCGGGCGCGGCCTCGGCCGTTCCGGCGGCCCCCGGCGTAATGAGGCCCAGGCCGCTCACCAGCTTCGAATAGGCCTGGATGAACGACAGGGTCACGATGCGGCCGATATCGGTATTGTCATAACCGCCACCCACGGCCCCCGCGACCGCGAAGAAGCCGCCGCCACCCAGTGACAGGTTGTTCTTGGCCGCATAGCCCTCTTCGGTGGCGATCGTCTCGGTGGTGCGGACATTGGTCAGCGAGAGGACGGTGTTGGCCTCCATCTTCTTCGACTTGATGCCGCCCAGCAGGCCGCCCACGCGGCCGCCCAGCAAACCGCCGATCCCCGCCGCGGCGCCGCTGCCGCTGGTATTGGAATTGGCGCCCTGAACCTCGGCGACCAGCACATAGTCCGCCGCCTTCACCTGACCCTGGCCGACATTCGATCCGCGTTGCAGGCCCAGATTGCCGCCCAGCGCGCGTTCGCGCTCCGCCGCATTCAGCCCCGCGCCGCGATCGACCAGGTTGAAGCAGCCGGACCGCTGGACCAGCACCTTCAGCAGCTTGGACGGGGGTGCGAGGTTCCACGCGCCCGTCACGCTCGACGTGTCGCCATCGACGATCGACAGTGTGCCCAGTTTGCGTGCGCAATGCGGCACGTCATTCGCGGTGGCTTCCTGCAAACGCTGTCCACTGCTCGGCTTGGCGAGCTTCTGGGCGGCGACGGGGCCGGAGGCGATCAGGCCAAGGCTGGCGATGACGGTGGCGACGGACGATTTGATCACGGTAAGCTCCCCAACAAACCGCACGGCCTTCAGGGATTGCCGCCCCCATGACCGTGCATCCTGCGCAGGCGTCTAGCACTCCGACGCAGGACAGGCTAGGCGCTGCGGGATCATGACCACGCCGCTCGACAAGATTCGCAACTTCTCCATCATCGCGCATATCGACCATGGCAAGTCGACGCTCGCCGATCGCCTGATCCAGTTCACCGGCGGCCTGACCGACCGCGAGATGAGTGAACAGGTTCTCGATAACATGGAGATCGAGAAGGAACGCGGCATCACCATCAAGGCGCAGACTGTGCGCCTGGCGTATAAGGCGCAGGACGGCGAGACGTACACGCTGAACCTGATGGACACGCCGGGCCATGTCGACTTCGCCTATGAGGTCAGCCGCTCACTGGCGGCGTGCGAGGGCGCGCTGCTGGTGGTCGATGCGGCGCAGGGCGTCGAGGCGCAGACACTGGCCAATGTCTATCAATCGATCGAGCACAACCATGAGATCGTGCCCGTCATCAACAAGATCGACCTGCCCGCCGCCGAACCCGAAAAGGTCCGCGCCGAGATCGAGGATGTGATCGGCATCGACGCCTCGGGCGCGGTGCTGGCCAGCGCCAAGTCGGGCATCGGCATCGGCGATATTCTCGAATCGATCGTCAAGAACATCCCCGCGCCCAAGGGCGATGCGACCGCGCCGCTGAAGGCGATGCTGGTCGATAGCTGGTATGACCCGTATCTGGGCGTCGTCATCCTGGTGCGCGTGATGGAAGGTACCCTGAAAAAGGGTCAGCAGATCAAGTTCATGCAGGCGGGCACCACCCATCTGATCGATCGCGTCGGCTGTTTCCGGCCCAAGATCGAGCAACTGACCGAATTGGGCGTCGGCGAGATCGGCTTCATCACCGCGCAGATCAAGGACGTGGCGCAGGCCCGTGTCGGCGACACGCTGACCGACGCCAAGAGGCCGACCGACCAGCCGCTGCCGGGCTTCAAGGAAGTTCAGCCCGTCGTGTTCTGCGGCCTGTTCCCGGTCGACGCCAACGATTTCGAGAAGCTGCGCGAGTCGATCAGCAAGCTGCGGCTGAACGACGCCTCGTTCAGCTTCGAGATGGAGACATCCGCCGCGCTCGGCTTCGGTTTCCGTTGCGGTTTCCTGGGCCTGCTGCATCTGGAGATCATCCAGGAGCGGCTGACCCGAGAGTACGACCTGGACCTGATCACCACCGCGCCGTCGGTGGTCTACCAGATCGAGCTGACGCATGGCGGCGGGCAGATCGACTTGCACAATCCGGCGGACATGCCCGATCCCAACAAGATCGAGTCGATCAGCGAGCCGTGGATCGAGGCGACCATCTATGTGCCCGACGAATATCTGGGTTCGATCCTGAAGCTGTGTCAGGACCGGCGCGGTATTCAGAAGAACCTCACTTATGTCGGCGGCCGGGCGCAGGCGACCTATGAGCTGCCGCTCAACGAAGTGGTGTTCGACTTTTACGACCGGTTGAAGTCGCTGTCGAAGGGCTATGCCAGCTTCGACTATCATCAGATCGGCTATCGCGAGGGCGACCTCGTCAAAATGTCGATCCTGGTCAACGAGGAGCCGGTCGATGCGCTGTCGATGATCGTCCATCGCGGCACCGCCGAGACGCGCGGACGCGGCATGTGCGAGCGGCTGAAGGAACTCATCCCACGCCACCTGTTCAAAATCCCGATCCAGGCCGCGATCGGCGGCAAGGTCATCGCGCGCGAGACGATCAGCGCGATGCGCAAGGACGTGACCGCCAAATGCTATGGCGGCGACGCAACCCGTAAGCGCAAACTGCTGGAAAAGCAGAAAAAGGGTAAGGCGAAGATGCGCGAGTACGGCTCGGTCAGCATCCCGCAGGAAGCCTTCATCGCCGCCCTTCGCATGGGCGACGAAGCGTAAACCCTTCATTCCTCCCCAAGCTCTGTTTGGGGAGGAATGAAGCGGCCTTCAGCCTCCCCAAAACGGGAGAAAATCGTTCCTTGCGCGTTACAGCCAAAAGCCGCCATCACGCCGCTTCAGGGGCACGCCATCGATGAAACCATTTCCCATCCTCGCGCTATTCGGCGCGCTGAGTGTGTCGGCGCCCGCCGTCGCGCAGAATCGCGCGCCCCTGGTTCTTGCCGCGGCCAGCCTTCAGGAATCGATGACCGCCGCCGCCGATAGCTGGGCGAAGAAGGGGCATCCCCGGCCTGTCATCTCCTTCGCCGCCTCCTCGGCCTTGGCGCGACAGGTACAGGCGGGGGGCAAGGCCGATCTGTTCGCCTCGGCGGACGAGGAATGGATGGACGTCCTGCAAAAGGACGGGCTGCTCGCCGACCGGACCCGCAGCGCCTTCCTGGGCAATCGGCTGGTCGTCATCGCACCAGCGGGCAAGGGCGGTCAGGTGACCACGCGGACGCTGGCAAAGACGCTGTCCGCCGGGCCGCTCGCCATGGCCGATACCGACAGCGTACCGGCGGGCAAATATGGCAAGGCCGCACTCGAAAAGCTGGGCGCATGGAGCGCCGTCGCCCCGCATGTGGTGCGGGCGGAGAATGTCCGCGCGGCGCTCGCTTTGGTCGAGCGGGGCGCCGCGCCTTATGGGATCGTCTATGCGACGGATGCCAAGGCGTCGCCGCGCGTCCATGTCGTCGGCCTGTTTCCGGCGGCCAGCCATAGCCCGATCACCTATCCGCTCGCCCGGTTGAAGGCCTCTACCAACCCCCAGGCCGAAGGCTTCCGCCGCTTCCTGCTGTCGAGCGAGGGCAAGGCGATCTTCCGGCGTTACGGTTTCTCGACGCGATGACGGTCTGATGCTGTCACCCGAGGAATGGGGCATCGTCCGGCTATCGTTGCTCGTGGGCGGCACGGCGATGCTGGTGACCCTGCCGATCGCGTTCGTCCTGGCATGGCTGTTGGCGCGGGGGCGATTTCCGGGGCGGGTGCTGCTCGACGGCATCGTCCATCTGCCATTGGTGGTGCCGCCGGTCGTGACCGGCTGGGTGCTGCTCCTCGCCTTCGGGCCGGAGGGACCGATCGGTCGCTGGTTGAGCGAATGGTTCGGGGTGACTGTGCTGTTCCGCTGGACCGGGGCGGCGATCGCGGCGGCGGTCATGGCCCTGCCGCTGGTCGTGCGCGCGATCCGTCTGTCGATCGAGGCGGTCGATCCGCGTCTGGAACAGGCTGCGCGGACGCTGGGCGCGGGGCGGGCCCGGGTCTTCGCCACTATCACCCTGCCGCTGTGCGCGCCGGGCCTGTTGGCGGGCCTGGTGCTCGGCTTCGCCCGCTCGATCGGGGAGTTCGGGGCGACGATCACCTTCGTCTCCAACGTGCCGGGGGAGACGGCCACCCTGCCGCTCGCCATCTATTCCGCGCTCCAGCGTCCCGGCGGCGAGGATATGGTGTGGCGGCTCGCGACCGTATCGGTGGTGCTGTCGCTGATCGCGCTGGTCGCGTCGGAATGGCTGGCGCGGCGCATGGGGCGGGGTCTGCATGTCCTTTGACGTCGATGTTTCCGTCTTGCGTGGCGACAGCCGAATCGCGGCGCGCTTCGCGACCGGCCCCGGCGCCACCGTGCTGTTCGGTCCGTCGGGCGTGGGCAAGACCAGCATCCTGCAAATGGTGGCGGGATTGCTCCGTCCCGAAAGCGGCCATGTCCGCGTCGCGGGCGAGACTCTGTTCGATGCGGATGCCCG
Source organism: Sphingomonas sp. GM_Shp_1 (assembly GCF_026540895.1). GTDB lineage: Bacteria > Pseudomonadota > Alphaproteobacteria > Sphingomonadales > Sphingomonadaceae > Sphingomonas. The sequence continues at coordinate 230,474 of NZ_JALNUR010000003.1, forward strand.
TATCGATGTGCGGCCGGATCGGCGGCGGATCGGCTATGTCTTTCAGGAGGCGCGACTATTCCCGCATATGCGGGTCGCAGCCAATCTCCGCTACGGGCAGCGGCGCGGGGAGGGCGATAGCGATGGGATCGTGGCGATGCTAGGCATCGGCCATCTGCTCGATCGCTGGCCGCGCAGCCTGTCCGGCGGCGAGGCGCGGCGGGTGGCAATCGGGCGCGCACTGCTCAGTGGCCCGCGCGTGCTGCTGCTCGATGAGCCGCTATCGTCGCTCGACCGCGCGCGCCGAGGGGACATTCTCGACGCGCTGGTGGCCGTACGGGACCGGACAGGAATTCCGATCCTGATGGTGACGCACGATCCGGACGAAGCCGAACGCATCGCCACCGATATCGTCCGGCTTTAGATCAGCTCGAACGTCTTGCGGTCGCCATCGACCGAACTGGTCGCCACCCACAGGTCATACTGTCCCGGCTCGACCACCCAGTCATCCTCGCCCCAGAAGCGCAGGTCGTCGCGGGTCAGCGACAGGCGCACGGTCCGCGACTGGCCGGGGTTCAGCGTCACCCGTTCGAACCCCTTCAATTCGCGCACCGGGCGGGTCCGGCTGGCGACCTTGTCGTGGACATAGAGTTGCACCACCTGCGACCCCGCCCGTGAGCCGGTGTTGGTGACGGTCGCGGTCACCTCCATCCTGTCGGTCATGCGCGGCGGTACCGTGACGTCGGAAACCCGCCACTGGGTATAGCTGAGGCCATAGCCGAAGGGATAAAGCGCCTCGTTCTTCGTCTCGCGATAGCGGGCCTTGTATTCCTGAGTTCCGGTGTCGGGCGCGGGGCGGCCCGTATTCTTGTGATTGTAGAAATAGGGCTGCTGCCCACTCTCGCACGGGAAGCTGACCGAGAGTTTGGCCGAAGGGTTCACATCGCCGAACAGCACATCGGCGATCGCGTTGCCGCTCTCCGAACCCAGGAACCAGGTGGCAAGAATGGCGGGCGCGTCCTTGACGGCACCGTGCAACGCCAGCGCGCGGCCGTGGCGGAGCAGGACGACCACCGGCTTGCCCGTTGCCGCCACGGCTTCGGCGAGGTCCATCTGCGCTTGCGGAATGGTGATCTCCGCCCGCGACTGCGCCTCGCCCGACATGAGCTGCGTCTCCCCGACAGCGAGCAGCACCACATCCGCCGCCCGCGCCGCCGCCACCGCCGCGTCGATCCCGCCGGGGATGGCGGCTTCGACATCCGATCCCTTGACCACATCGACCGTCAGCTTGCGATTGCGAAGCCCCTGCGCGACCGAGACGTTCAGCCGGGCATCCGACATGAAGGCCCAGGTCCCGACGACATTGTCCCGGTCCTCACCGAACGGGCCGATCAGCGCGATGCGTCCCGGATCGGCCTTGAGCGGCAGCAGATCGCCCTCATTCTTCAGCAACACGATCGAGCGCGCCCCCGCCTCGCGTGACAGCTTCAGCATGGCGGGTGTCGATACCTGGGTCCGCTCCGCCTTTTGGCTGATCGAGCGATAGGGATTGTCGAACAGCCCGATGGCGTCCTTCAGCGAAAGGACACGGCGCACCGCCTCGTCCAGCCGGGCCATGGGAACCTCGCCCTTCTCGACCAGATCGGGTAGCCATAGATTGAACAGGTTGGAGGCCATGGCCATGTCCATCCCCGCCAGGAACGCCTTCTTCGCGGCGTCGCGACCATCGGCGGCATAGCCATGCGCGATCAGTTCCTCATCGGCGGTGTAGTCGCCGACGACCATCCCCTTGAAACCCCATTGCTTGTGAAGAAGGTCGGTCAGCAGCCAGTGATTGCCCGACGACGGCACGCCGTGGATGTCGTTGAACGCCGACATGATCGTCGCGACCCCGGCATCGACACAGGCCTTGAAGGGGGCGAGGTGAACCTCGTGCAGGGTCTGGGGTGAAATCTCGGTATAGTTGTAATCCATGCCGCCGCTGACCGCGCCATAGGCGGCGAAATGCTTGGCGCAGGCGGCGACGCTGGTCGGGTCGCGCAGGTCACGCCCCTGAAAGCCGCGCACCCGCGCGACGGCGAGCCTGGTGCCCAGATACACATCCTCGCCCGAGCCTTCCGCGACGCGCCCCCAGCGCTGGTCGCGCGCGACATCGACCATGGGGGCGAAGGTCCATTGCATGCCCAGCGCGGTCGTCTCGATCGCCGCCGCTCGTGCGGTGCGCTCGGCCAGGTCGGGGTCGAAGGCGCAGGCCTCCGCGATCGGCAGCGGATAGGCGGTGCGAAGGCCATGGATCACATCGCCCGCGAAGATCAGCGGGATCTTCAATCGCGTCTGCATCATCGCGTCCTGCGCCGCCTTCGCCCCCGCATAGCCGACGCCATTGAACAGCATCCCGATCTCGCCCTTGCGGATGCGCGCCATTTGCGCGGCGGCGTCGTTACGCGCTGGCAGGCCGGGGTTGAAGGGCAGGCCGATGGGCCGGATCTGGTCGGAGAAGCAGGACAATTGCCCGGCCTTCTCCGCCAGGGTCATCCGCCCGATCAGCGTTTCGATCCGGTCGGATTGCGCGAGCGCCCGACCACCCAAGGACAGCCCGGCGATGGTCGCGCCGGCCTTGAGCATCTGGCGACGATCCAGGGTGGGGGACATGGCACGCTCTCCTGCAACATGATGATTTTGTCATGTCGCTACCGCCGAGGGGCGGCGGGGGCAAGGTCGCCGCACCAGAGGGCGCCGTGGATCAGGCGCGGGGTGCTGCAATGGGCGGGATGGGGAGGCGGGGTGCCGGGCGTCCATAGTTTCAGGCGGCGCAGCGTCTCGGGCATGTCGGAGTCGATCACGGGCAGGGTATTGCCGTCGCCATAGCGCGTCACGCTGCGATAGCGCAGCATGGGGGCATAGCGCCCCGACGTGCCGAGCCGGTTCACCGTGATCCAGAAGGCGAAGGGCGCATCCGATGTCGGCTCGGCAGAGATGATCGCGCCGCGCAAGGGTCCGTTTTCGATATAGCGAACCGCCTGATTGTTGTTGCGACCGGTCTTCAGGCCATAGACCGGCACGAACCTGTCGCCTGTTCGGTCATAGCCCAGGACGATGGTCCCCACGACCTGATCGCCATTGCTGCCGTGAAGGCTGGCCGCCTGCACCCAGAGCAAAGGACGATCGGGTTCGGCCCGGATGATGCGTACGTCGTCGAGATAATGCGGCCGGTCATAGATGGTCGCCGGTCCCGTCCTGACCAGCATCGCGTCGAGCGACGGGCGACAGCTTTTGCCACCGTCGCGCGTGACGCAAAGATGGAGTTCGCCGAGAACCTTCTCTGTCCCCCCGCCGAACGGGTCGGGTGTCTCCAGCCCCTGGGTCACAAGCAATTGCCAGCCCGGTTTCAGGCCAAAGGGTCGTGAAAGCTCGACCGGGGGCGGGGCGGTGTTGGCGGTCATCGTCAGGGCGATGAGGGGGAGCGTGGAAGACAGGCGACGATAGCTCATGCCGATGACCCCTGGTGAACGCGACGTCGGACGACGACCTGCTGGCGTTGTCAGGGGGAGTCTCCGCCGAGGCGAATGGCCAACGGATGAAGTCGGGGTGACATTCCGGCCAGTCAGAGGCTGACATTGGGCGGGGAGCGACGTTTCCTCGCTGGCAGGGGAGGAATGAAGATTGTGCAGTTTGAATGTCGATGGGGCCTAAAACAGCGTCGTCAGCAGGACCCCGCCGATGATGGCGACACCCGACAGGATCTGCCGCGCGCCCAGAGCCTCACGGAACAGGCGGTGCCCGGCCATGGCCGCGATCGGCGCCTCGATGATACCCAGCGCCCGGACCGGCGCGGCGGGCGACAGGGCGAGAGCGACGAACCAGCCCGCCGAGGCGCAGGCGCCGCACAGCCCGGCCCCCAGGGATGGACGCCAGCGGCGCAGCACTTCCGTCAAGGTGGCCGGATCGCGCCAGGCCAGGATCAGGCCGAGCGCGAGGCTCTGCATCGCCTGCACCACCGCGACACAGACCAGCGCGGCGAAGACCGGATGCGAGGAGTCCAGCGCGAGCGCCGCGTGGCGGAACGCGTTGAGCGAGAAACCGAAGAACAGGCCCGACGCCAGTCCCATCGCGGCCCCGATCAGCGAGGCGCGACGCTGTTCGGGTGGCGGCCAGGACAGGGCGACCAGACCGATGGTTGTGACGACCACGCCGACCCATGCGATGGCGCTGATCCGGTCGTGATAGACGATGAGGCCGAGCAGGGCGGCCAGCGGCAGCGAGCTCTGCTGAAGCGCGGTGCCGACCGCGAAACCCGAGCGGCGCATGGCGTCGAGCAGCGCGGCGGTGGCGAGCACCTGGGCCGTCGCGCCGACGATGGCCGATAGCCAAAAGGGCCCGGACCAGTGGAGATCCGCTCCCGGCGTGAAATGACGGGCGACGGTGACGAACAGGATCGAGAAGGGCAGCCCGAACAGGAACCGCACCAGCGTCGCACCCCATGGCCCCGACGACGACATGACCCCGCGTTGCAGGGCGTTGCGGCCGACCTGAAAGGTCGCGGCGGCGACCGTGGCGGGTATCCATAACGGGTTGGACATGGGTTATTCGTCCTGAACTTGCCTCAAACGAAAAAGAGCGGCCCGTTGCCGGACCGCTCCTTCGGTAGCAAAGCCTGGCCACGCGGTCGGACATCGTCGGCTGTGCCGACGCTGCCGCCCGCCGTGGCGAGTCCGTGGATCGCTCGCGCAATCCACGGCTGCCCGCGTCTTAGCGCTTCGAGAACTGGAAGCTGCGACGCGCCTTGGCGCGGCCATACTTCTTACGCTCGACCGTGCGGCTGTCGCGGGTCAGGAAGCCGGCGGCCTTGACCGGAGCACGGAGAACCGGCTCGTACTTGGTCAGCGCCTGGCTGATGCCGTGCTTGACCGCACCGGCCTGGCCCGACAGACCGCCGCCCTTGACGGTGCAGATCACGTCATACTGACCTTCGCGCTCGGTGATGCCGAACACCTGGTTGATGACGAGACGCAGCGTCGGACGCGCGAAATAGACTTCCTGATCGCGACCGTTGATCGTGATCTTGCCCGAACCCGGCTTCAGCCAGACGCGAGCCACGGCGTCCTTACGACGGCCGGTGGCATAGGCGCGGCCGAACTTGTCCAGTTCCTGCTGACGCAGCGGGGTGGTGCTGACGCGCTCGACGGGAGCGGCGGCGGGGGCTTCACCCTCGACGGCGGGCTGCGCGGTCGCGGCAGCGGCCTGCTGGTTCAGCGTGGCGCCGAGATCGGCGAGCGACTGGCGGTTGTCGGACATTATGCGCCCACCTTGTTCTTGCGGTTCATCGACGCGATGTCGAGGACTTCGGGGTTCTGAGCGGCGTGCGGATGCTCGGTGCCGGCGAAGATGCGCAGGTTGCGCATCTGCTGACGACCCAGCGGACCACGCGGGATCATGCGCTCGACGGCCTTTTCCAGGACGCGCTCGGGGAAGCGGCCTTCCAGGACCTTGGCGGCGGTGATGCCCTTGATACCACCGGCATAACCGGTGTGCTTGTAATACACCTTCTGGCCCAGCTTGTTGCCGGTGAAGCGCACCTTGTCGGCGTTGATGACGATGACATTGTCACCGCAATCGACGTGCGGGGTGAAGCTCGGCTTGTGCTTGCCGCGCAGGATGTTCGCGATGATCGTGGCGGCGCGGCCGACAACCAGGCCGTCGGCGTCGACGATATGCCACTTCTTTTCCACCTCGTGCGGCTTGGCCGCCTTGGTGGTCTTCATGAGCGCCTTCATGGGCGTGAGACCTTTCGGTTTGAAATGCAACACGCCGCCCTTTGTCTTGGGCGGCGCGAACGAGGGTCCAATGCTGATCGACGCTCAAAATGTCAAGCAAAGTGCGGCTTTGCTGACGGGTATTATGATACCTTGAGGGCGCGCGCACCGCTGCCGATCCGGTGCGCGGCGGCGGTGGCGGCGATCAGCAGCAGGGCGGCATTGGCCTGATGCGACACCGCGATATCGATCTGCACGCCCGAGAGTAGGGTCGCGACGCCGAGGGCGATCTGGACCAGCACCAATGCGATGACCAGCCATCCGGCGCGCAGCGCGCCCGCCCGGACCGCCCGCACCGCCAACCAGATCAGCCCGGCGGCGGCGGCGAAGGCGAACCAGCGGTGGATGAACTGTACGACCACCGGATTGTCGAAGGCATTGGCGATGGCCGGGCTCATCATCGGCACCCCCGCCGGGAACCAGGCATCGCCCATCAGCGGCCAACTGGAAAAGGCATAGCCCGCGTCCAGCCCGGCGGTCAGCGCCCCGAACATCAACTGCACGAACAGCAGCGCCAGCGCGACGATCCCCGGCATGGTCAGCCGGGCAGGGGCCGACAGCGGGTTCCGGTGAAGCGCCATCAGGTCCAGCGCGGTCCAGACGATCCCGGCCAGAATGACCAGCGCGGTCAGCAGATGGACGGTCAGGCGGATATGGCTGACATCGGTCCGCTCGACCAGGCCGGAGGCAACCATCCACCATCCGATCGCACCTTGCAGCCCGCCCAGCGCGAGCAGCGCAACCAGGCGCGGCTTATACCCCACGGGGATGGCCTTCCGCGCCCAGAACCAGATCAGGGGCAGGGCGAAGGCCATGCCGATCACCCGTCCCAGGACGCGGTGCAGATATTCCCAGAAGAAGATCGCCTTGAACCCGCCCAGCGTCATGTCGCGGTTGAAGGTCCAATATTCGGGAATACGCTTGTAATTGTCGAACTCCGCCTGCCACTGCGCTTCGGTCAGCGGGGGGACGATGCCGGTGATCGGCTTCCATTCGGTGATCGACAGGCCGCTATTGGTCAGTCGCGTGATCCCGCCGACCACGACCATGGCGACGATCAGACCGGCGACCGCAAACAGCCAGCGGGCCAGGGATCGGGGGCGGGCGGTGATCATGAAGGCAGGGCTCGGTTGCAGCATGATCCCGTCATAGAAGCCCGCGCGGTCGTGCGATAGTGGACCGAATGCCTCGTGCGGCTGTGGTGGCGGACCTTGCTCCACCGGTCCGCAGAGCCTAAATCCCGATCATGGCGCATATGCATAACCATCACGAGCCCGAAGGGGCCGATCTGGCCGACGCGGCAAAGGCGACGCTGGAGCGCGCGGGCGAGCAATGGACGGCAATGCGCGCCAGCGTGTTCGAGGCGCTGGCCGGGTTCGAAAAGCCCGCCTCGGCCTATGACATCGCCGATGTCATGTCGAAGTCGCAGGGGCGACGGGTCGCGGCGAACAGCGTGTATCGCATCCTGGACCTGTTCGTCGGCGCCAATCTCGCCCGCCGGGTCGAAAGCGCCAATGCCTATGTTGCCAATGCGCATCCCAATTGCATGCACGACTGCATCTTTCTGGTCTGCGACAAGTGCGGGCAGACGACCCATATCGACGACGACCGCCTGACCGGCGCGGTGCGCGAGGCGGCCAAGGGTGCCGGCTTCAGCCCCGAGCGACCGGTGATCGAGGTGAGGGGACGCTGCGCCGCCTGTGCGGCGAACTGAACCGTCCAATTAAACCGGCAAGTTAGCGCGATCGATACTCCTGCTGGATAGCGCAGCTTGGGGGAGGGGCTGAGCGAGCCAAAGGCTCGCGTGCTCTTCGAGCGCGCACCCCTCACCCAATTCCGACGAAGTTCCTGCTTTGCAAAGGCAAAGTCTGCGCCACTCTTTCCACTCACAGAGGAGGGAGGGAGGAGAAAGCCGCGTTGAACGCCGGTCTGCCCTGAGCGCCTGCCTCGATTCCGCCCGGCGACGGCGCATCTGAAATTTTCGGATCGATACGGGGCATTGACTTGCGCGGCGAAACGCGGAATGACGTTGGTAACGTTACCAGATAAAACGGAACGAAGAGGGAGAGGTTCAAGATGATCACGGGATCGCATACCCGCAGCCTGCGTCAGCGCACTCTTGGCGCGGTCAGCGTCGCGGTACTCGCTGCCGCCACGGTCGCAGCACCGGCCTGGGCGCAGACGACGCCCGAGGTGGCGGCACAGGCCACTCCGGCGCAGGATGCGGCGGCTATTCCACCCAATCAGGCGGCCGAACCGAGCGAAGAGGTCAATAGCCGCGACATCATCGTCACGGGCTCGCGGATCACGACCGGCGGCTTCACCGCGCCGACCCCGACGACGGTGATCGGCGAGGAACAGATCGCCGCGAACGCGCAGCCCAACATCTTCACCACCGTCGCCCAGCTTCCCTCGTTGCAGGGCTCGACGGGGACCGCGACCAACACCTTCAGCACGTCGAGCGGGCAGCAGGGCCTCAGCTCCTTCTCGTTGCGTGGCGTGGGCGCGATCCGCACCCTGACCCTGCTCGACGGGCAGCGGGTGGTCGGCGCGAACGTCACCGGCGTGCCGGACATCAGCCTGTTCCCGCAGTTGCTGATCAAGCGGGTCGATGTGGTCAATGGCGGTGCCTCGGCCTCCTATGGATCGGATGCGGTCGGCGGCGTCGTCAACTTCATCACCGATACCCGGTTCAAGGGGATCAAGGGCAATATCCAGGGCGGCCTGACCACCTATGGCGATGACAAGCAGGTGCTCATCCAGCTGGCGGGCGGCACCAGCCTGTTGAACGATACGCTGCATGTGATCGCCAGCACCGAATATGCGCATGAGGAAGGCGTCGGCGGCGGCGATTTCGGCATCGGCCTGGCGGGCGGGCGCGACTGGTTCCGTCAGTCGACGCTGATCAACCGCAACGTCCTGAACGACGGGACGCCGCAATATCTGTTCCGCGACTATGCGCAGCCCTATAATTATACCAAGTACGGCCTCATCACCGCCGGGCCGCTTCAGGGCATCGCCTTCGACCAGTCGGGCAATCCGTTCCAGTTCCAATATGGTTCGGGCGGGGTGCCCGCGCGCGATGCGGCGGGCAATGTCCGGGGCTGTTTCCCCGGCTTCTGCCTGGGCGGCGACCTGTCGGGCAATGTCGATGCGGGGCGTTCGCTCCAGTCGAAGATCCAGCGGGTGAACAGCTATGGCCGGATCGGCTATGACTTCGCGCCCAATGGCGAGATTTATGGCACGATCAATATCGGCCAGGTGAAGACCAACAACCAGCCGGTCGGCGGCATGAACCGGCCGAACCTGACCATCCAGTGCGCCAATCCCTTCGTCCCCGCGCTGATCAAGACCGCTTGCGCGACCGCGGGCATCACCAACTTCCAATATGGCACCAGCAACGCGGCGCTGGGGAATACGCAGGTCTTCACCGATCGCCGCCAGTATCGCTTCGTCGCGGGCGCCAAGGGACGCGAGGCGGTGGCCGGGTCCGACTGGTCCTACGACATCTATTATGAGCACGGGACCAACTATACCGATGTCGATGTCAGCAACATCATGCTGTCGCGGCGCTTCAACCAGGCGATCAACGCGACCACGTTGAATGGCGCGATCGTCTGCGCCGATCCGACCGCGCGGGCCAATGGGTGCCAGCCGCTCAACATCTTCGGCGGCAACCCGTCCCAGGCGGCGCTCAACTATATCATCCCGCAGAACGGCCCGTTCCAGCGCACCCGCCAGACACAGGACGTGATCAGCCTCAACTTCTCGGGCTCGCCCTTCTCGTCCTGGGCGGGGCCGGTGTCGATCGCGTTCGGCGGCGAGTTCCGCCACGAATATTACCGCGTCCGCGCCGACCCTTACGGCGCGGGTTTCGCCAACAGCCCGGCCAATGGCGCCTATCCCGCGGACCCGGTCCTGCTGGCCGACGGCAACAACTGGTATGCCGGCAACTACAAGAATGGCGGCGGCGCGTATAGCGTGAAGGAGGCCTTTCTGGAGGCCGACCTGCCGATCATCAATTCGGAAGCCGGGGGCCGTGCCAATATCAACGGCGCGGTGCGCGTCACCGATTACAGCACCTCGGGCACCGTCTGGGCGTGGAAGATCGGCGGGACCTGGGACCTGCCGGTCGATGGCCTGCGCATTCGCGGCGTGACCTCACGCGACGTCCGTGCGCCCAATCTGTCGGAACTGTTCGCCGCGCCCGTCACGACGACGCTGCCGGGCTTTTTCGATCCGTTCAACAACGTCAACGTGCTGGCGCTTCAGAACACGATCGGCAACGTCAACCTGACCCCCGAAATCGCGCGCAACACCACGCTGGGCATCGCCTTCTCCAACTCGCAGGCGATCCCGGGGCTGAGCCTGTCGGTCGATTACTATAAGATCAAGATCACCGACGTCATCTCCAGCCTGGGCGCGCAGGACATCGTCAACCTGTGCTTCCTGAACATCGCGCCCGAGACCTGCGGCGTGTTCAACCTGAACAACCCCAACGGCCCCAACTTCATCAACGTCCAGTCGTTCAACCTGGCCTCGATCCTGACCGACGGCTTCGATATCGAGGCAAGCTATCGCTGGCGCAATCCGCTGGGCCTGCCGGGCAGCCTGACGCTGCGCGCGCTGGCGACCAATATCCGGCGGTTCATCACGGATACGGGCCTGCCCAATACGATCCCCAACGACACGGCGGGCGTCAATATCGGCAGCACGCCCAAGTGGAAGTGGCTGGCGGTGCAGACCTATGCCACCGACAACTGGTCGCTGCTGCTCCAGGAACGCTGGTTCAGCGACGGCAAGCTGGGCAATCAATATATCGAGTGCACCACGGGTTGTCCGGCCTCGACCGCCAACCGCCCGACAATCGACAATAATTTCATCCCTGGCGCCTTCTATTTCGACGTGGGCGGCACCTATAACGTGACCAAGGCGGTCACCGCCTATTTCAAGGTCGACAATGTGTTCAATCGCGATCCGGCGCGGTCGCCCTTCTTCGTGAACCCGGCGCTCTATGACGTGCTCGGTCGCGTGTACCGGGCGGGCGTGCGGTTCAACTTCTGAGGGGGGATGTGATGAGAACGGCGCGGATTATCGGGGCGGCGCTGGCGGCCGCCCTGCCGGTGGCGGTCATGGCGGCGGATGCGCCGCCCGCCGCGCCGGGATCGAACCCGATCATCCGGGACAAGTTCACGGCGGACCCTGCGCCTTTGGTCGTGGGGGACCGGCTGTACCTCTATGTCGGCCATGACGAGGCGCAGCGGGACGAGATGTTCAACATGAAGGAGTGGCTGGTCTATTCCACCACCGACATGCGGACCTGGACCCCGCACGGGCCGATCATGAACGTGCGCGATTTCAAATGGGCCAAGAAGGACGCCTGGGCCAGCCAGACCATCTACAGCCACGGCAAATACTGGTTCTACGCCGCGGTCGAGCATGACGACAGCCATCCGGGCAAGGCGATCGCGGTCGCCGTCTCCGACACGCCGACCGGCCCGTTCGTCGATGCCAAGGGATCGGCGCTCATCACCAACCAGATGACGCCCAAGGGCACGCATAGCTGGGAGGATATCGACCCGACCGTCATGACCGATGACGACGGGACGACCTGGATATCCTGGGGCAACCGGCAATGCTATATCGCCAAGCTGAAGCCCAACATGATCGAGATCGACGGCCCGATCATCGAGATCACCCCGCCGCATTTCGAGGAGGGGCCCTGGCTGCACAAGCGGGGCAAGCTCTATTACCTCACCTATGCCTCGCTCGACCGGACGACGCAGCGGGACGAGCATATCTCCTATGCCACCGCACCGTCGCCGAGGGGGCCTTGGACCTATCGCGGGTTGCTGACGGGGTCGGGCAAGTACAGCTTCACCATCCATCCGGGCATCGCGGAGTTCAAGGGCAAGTCCTATCTGTTCCTGCACAACGCGAATCTGGCGATCGGCGACCAGAGCGGAGCGATCGGGCGACGCGCGGTGACGGTCGAGCGGCTATACTATAATCCCGACGGCACGATGAAGCCGGTCGTTCAGACCGCCGCCGGCGTGACGGCATCGGTGCGATAGAGCGGGTGAATCCATCCTTTCCATACCTCCCAGGCGGACGCCGGGGCGGTCCGGTCGCAATCGTCACGCCATCGGTCCGCGGACCATTGCTCCCCTGCAAGGGGAGGGGGACCATGCGGAGCATGGTGAAGGGGTGTCACGGGCCGCGAGGAACGTCTTCCGTATCCGAGCGTGACACCCCTCCGTCAGGCCTTCGGCCTGCCACCTCCCCTTGCAGGGGAGGAATAGGGGAATGTCTACCCCCGTTAAGATCGCGGCGGAGCGGTGGAGTCGCGTTCGATCAGCGCATGCTCAAGGACCATGACGCGCGGCTTGCCATCGACCTTCGGGGCGGCGCCGCGGATATCCTGGATCAGCATGTGGAGCGCCGCCGTCGCCAAGGCGCGGACGGGCTGGTGGATGGTGGTCAGCGGCGGCCACAGCGTCGTCGCGGCGGTGCTGTCGTCGAACCCGGCCACGGTCAGGTCGCCCGGCACGTCAAGATGACGGCGATGCGCGACCGAGACCACGGCGGCGGCCATATCGTCGTTGCTGGCGAAGATCGCGGTGGGCGGTCGCTCGCTCCCCAGCAGTTCCTCCCCTGCTTGCAGGCCCGAGGCATAGCTATAGTCGCCCTGGACGATCTGGGTCTCCAGACCCTCTTCCTCCGCGACCGCGCGCCGGAACCCCGCCAGACGCTCGATACTGGCGGTCTGGTCCGGATTGCCATGGACGAAGCCGATGCGGCGATGGCCGAGCCCGATCAGGTGGCGGGTCATGTCATAGGCGGCGCGGTCATTGTCGATCCAGACGCAGACGGCATCGGGCGCGACGCCGCCGACGACCGCCACGGGCAGTCCGGCCTCGCGGATGATCTCGCGCACGAAGCTCGATTCGCCCAGCGGCGGCGCCAGGATCAGCCCGGCGATACGCTGCGCGATCAGCCCCTGGATCGCCTCGCGCGTCGGCGGGCGGCCCTGTTCGCCCTTCAGCAGGAAGAGTTGCGCCGCGCGGGTCGAGGCTTCCTCGAATACGCCGACCAGCAATTCGCTCATGAAGGCGGCGCTGGGGTTGGAATAAATGACGCCGATCCGGATCTCGCGCGAGGTCACGAGACTGCGCGCCATCAGATTGGGCGTGTAGTTCAACTGCGCGATCACCTCGCGGACATGGGCGCGCACCTCGTCGCGCACGCCCGCATCGCCGTTGATGACCCGCGACACGGTCATGGGCGAGACACCGGCCTGTTTGGCCACGTCGATGATCGTCACGCCGCGCGGGCGTCCTTTGCTACGCGTCAAGGGCATCCTGTCCTGTCGTCGGCGCATTCGCCGCGCCGAAGCTTGCGGATAGCGGGGCGACGGGATCGGGTGAAGGGGGCATGGATGACAAGGATGACGCCGGGATGTCGGGCATGAAGCGCTTTCCCTATATCCGTTGGACGATCATCGGCCTGTTCGTCGCCGCGATGGTCATCAACTATCTGACGCGCAGCATCCTGGGCGTCGCCGCCCCCGCGATCATGGCCGAGCAGCATATCTCGTCCGCGCAATATAGCTGGATCACCGGCGCGTTTCAGTTCGGCATCATGTTCCAGCCGGTGGCGGGCTATCTGCTCGACCTGTTCGGCCTGAAATTCGGGTTCAGCCTGTTCGTCGCGGTCTGGTCGCTGATCACGCTGGGCCATGGTTTCGCCAATGGCTGGCTGGGCTTCGCCGGGCTTCGCGGCGCGCTGGGGCTGGTCGAGGGATCGGCGCAACCGGCGGGGATGAAGGTCGTCGCCGAATGGTTTCCGGCGCGCGAGCGCGGCGTGGCGGGCGGCATCTATCAGATAGGCGCGTCGTTCGGTGCGGTCTTCGCGCCGCCACTGGTCGCCTGGGCGGTGTTCCATCATAGCTGGCGTGCGGCGTTCTTCGTCGCGGGCGGGCTGGGCCTGCTGTGGGTCGTGGCGTGGCTGTTCTGGTATGCGCCACCCACGCGGCACCGCTCGCTGTCGACGGACGAGCGCGACCTGATCGTCGGAGGGCAGGAGGCCTCGCTCGCCAAGCATCGCCGTCGTCCGCCTTTGGGTGAGTTGCTCCGCCGCCGGAACCTGTGGGCGATCGCGGCGGCACGGTTCCTGGCCGATCCGGTCTGGGGGATGCTGTCACTGTGGATGCCGCTCTATCTCGTCCAGGCGCGGCATTTCGATCTGACCCAGATTGCGCTGTTCGCCTGGCTGCCCTTTCTGGCCGCCGATCTGGGGTGCCTGTTCGGGCCCGCCGTGGTCGCCTTCCTGCAACGGCGCGGGATCAACCTGATCGACGCGCGGCGCGGCGCCTTCACGCTCGGCGCGGTGCTGATGACCGGCATGATGTTCGTCGGCAGCGTGAACAGCCCGGTCGCGGCCGTCGCGCTCCTGTGCCTGGGCGGTTTCGCGCACCAGACCCTGTCGGTGACCGTCATCACCCTGTGCTCCGACCTGTTCCCGCAGGATCAGGTGGCGACCGCGACCGGCGTGTCGGGGACGGCGGCCAATCTGGGCGTGCTTCTCTTCACCCTGACGCTCGGCTCGCTGGTCGATCAGGTCGGCTATCAGCCCTTCTTCATCTTGCTCGGCCTGCTCGATCTGGCAGGCGCGGCGCTCCTCTGGACCTTGGTGCGAAAACCCGCATGACCCCGATCAATCCGATTTTGCGCGGCTTCAACCCCGACCCCTCGATCGTGCGCGTGGGCGAGGACTATTATATCGCGACCTCGACCTTCGAATGGTATCCGGGCGTCCAGATCCATCACAGCCGCGATCTGGTGAACTGGACTTTGGTCGCGCGCCCGCTGAACCGGGCCGGCCAGCTCGACATGCGGGGCAATCCCGATGGCTGCGGCGTCTGGGCACCCGATCTGAGTTACAAGGATGGGCGCTTTCACCTGATCTTCACCGACGTGAAGCGCTATGGCCGCACCACGGTCGACGGGGCGAAGGGCGCCTCGTTGCGCGACTTCCACAATTACTGGGTATCGTGCGACCGGATCGACGGCGAATGGACCGACGCCGTGCATCTGAACAGCAGCGGCTTCGACCCGGCGCTGTTCCACGACGATGACGGGCGAAGCTGGCTGCTCAACATGCTGTGGGACCATCGCCCGGACCGCAAGCGCTTCGCCGGAATCGTCATCCAGCAGATGGACCTGTCGAGCGGTCGGTTGCTGGGCGAGCGTCGGCTTATCTTCGCGGGCACCGAACTGGGCTTCACCGAGGGGCCGCATCTCTACAAGCGCGACGGCTGGTATCATCTGCTCGTGGCGGAGGGCGGGACCGAGCGGGGCCATGCCGTGGTGATGGCCCGCGCGCGCACCCTGTTCGGACCCTATGAGGTCCACCCGGACGGCCCCGTCCTGACCGCGCGCCATGATCCCGCCGCGTTGCTGCAACGCACGGGCCATGGCGATCTGATCGAAACGCCGGAGGGCGAGACGTGGATGGCCTATCTGTGCGGCCGTCCGCTACCCGGCAGCGATCGCTGCGTGCTGGGGCGCGAGACCGCGATCCGGCGGATGCGCTGGGATGCGGATGGCTGGCTGCGCTGTGCCGAGCCCGAGGCCGACGTCGGAGCCTTCGCGCCGGTGGACGAATGCGACAGGTTCGACGGGCCGATATTGCCGCCTGCCTTCCAGTGGCTCCGCACGCCCGAACCCGATCGCCTCTTCAGCCTGACCGAGCGGCCCGGTCATTTGCGGCTCTATGGACGCGATACGATCGGCAGTCATTTCGAGCAGGCGCTGGTGGCGCGGCGGCCGACCGCGTTTCGCTATGACGCCACCACGCTCGTCGCGTTCGAGCCCGAGCATTTCCAGCAGGCGGCGGGGCTCGTCTGCTACTATAACAGCACTAAATATCATTACCTCCACATCACCGCCGGGGATGAGGGCCAGAAGCTGATCCAGCTTCTGTCCGTCCTGCCGACGGGCGAGGGGCAGAGCCTGATCACGCCGCCGCTGGCCGCGCCTGCCGGGCCGGTCGAACTTCGTGCCTCGGTCGACCATGAGACGCTCCGCTTCGCGTTCCGGGCGGAGGGCGCGGAGGACTGGCATTGGCTGCCCGGGACATGCGATGCCAGCCTGTTGTCGGACGAGGCGACGCTGGCGGGCCTGCCCAATTTCACGGGAACGTTCGTCGGCATGGCGTGTCAGGATATGGCCGGGACGGGCCACCCCGCCGACTTCCGCTATTTCCGCTATCGGGAAGAATGATGGGGGACGGCATCGTCGCGATGGGTGGCGAACCTGCGACAGTCGCTTTAGGCTGACCGGAAATCCGGGCGAATGGGGGAGAGTGAAGCGATGGGCAGGACAGGTTTCGCGCGCATCATGGCCGGCATGATACTGACCCTGGCTACCCCATGTTTCGCTCAGGACGCACCTCCCTCGCCAGTTCCGCTACTCGTCGCCGCCGACCTGCGCGAAGGCACCGACCTGTCGGGGCCGTGGCATTATTCGATCGATCCGTTCCGCTCGGGCATTTCGGGCTTTCACGGTGGCATGCCCGATACGGGGCAGCAGCGCTGGCGCGACGTCGATGTCCGTGCGGCGATGGCCAAGGACAGCCGGGTCCTTTACGAATTCGACCTCGCTCATTCGCCGCTGGCGTCCTTGCCGTCCGCTTGGCTGACCCATGCGCCGGAACTCCGCCACTATGACGGGCTGATGTGGTATCAGCGGACCTTCGCCGCGCCCGAGACGCGAAAGGGCCGTTATTTCCTCCGCTTCGGCGCGGCCAATTACGCGACCATCGTCTATCTGAACGGCAAGGAGATCGGCCGGCACGAGGGCGGCTTCACCCCCTTCGCCTTCGAGGTGACGCGAGCCCTGCGCGACGGTCAGAACCAGATCACCGTCGGCGTCGATTCCCAGGCCAACGAGGCGACCGTCCCGCCGCCCGTCACCGACTGGGAAAATTATGGCGGTATCACCCGCCCGGTCCGGCTGATCGCGACGCCCGATACCTATGTCGACGATGCCTGGGTGCGGTTGACCCGCGACGGGCGGATGGCGGTGGACGTGCATCTCGACGGTCCGCAGGCCGCCAATCGCTCGGTCCGTCTGAAGATCGCCGAACTCGGACTGGACCGGGCAGGGACGACCGATGCCCATGGCGACTGGCGCGCGACCATGGCTGCCCCGCGCGCCCTGATCCGCTGGTCGCCCGAAAACCCCAAGCTCTATGACGTCGCCGTTACGTCCGGCGAGGATCGGTGGCACGACCGGATCGGTTTCCGCAAGATCGAGCGGCGCGGGGCGGATATCCTGCTCAACGGCAAGCCGATCTTCCTGCGCGGCATTTCGATGCATGAGGAGGAACTGGGCGTCGATCCCACCCGCGCGATCACCCCGGCGGCGTCCCGCGCGCTGCTCAGCGAGATCAAGGATGGGCTGCACGGCAATTTCGTCCGCCTGGCCCATTATCCGCATTCCGACGTCACCGTGCGGATGGCCGACGAACTGGGGCTGATCGTATGGAGCGAGGTGCCCGTCTATTGGCGCGTGGCCTGGTCCAATCCCGATACGCTGACCCGCGCGCGGACCATGCTCGCCGAGAATATCCTGCGCGACCGCAACCGTGCCTCTGTGGCGATCTGGAGCGTCGCCAACGAAACCCCCGTGACCGACGCGCGCAACAGCTTCCTGCGCACGCTGGTCGCCGATGTCCGCCGTCTGGACGATACGCGGCTGGTCAGCGCGGCGTTGCTGGTCGAGCGGGGGCAGGGGGCGGACCACCCGGTCATGACCCTGGCCGATCCGCTGGCCGAGGTGCTCGATGTCATGGCGATCAACACCTATAATGGCTGGTATTCGCAGGATCGCCTGTCCGATCTGGGGCGCAGCGAATGGCATGTTCCGGCGGACAAGCCCCTGATCTGCTCCGAATTCGGCGCGGATGCGCGGGCGGGCTTCCACGATCCCGCCAACAAGCAGAAATTCTCCGAGGAGTTCCAGGCCGACTACTACCGCGCGACGCTGAGCATGGCCGATCACGTGCCGACGCTGCGTGGCATGTCGCCCTGGATCCTGAAGGACTTTCGCTCGCCCCGCCGCCAGAACCCCGATTTCCAGCAGGGCTGGAACCGCAAGGGCCTGATCTCCGAAACCGGGCAGCGCAAGGAGGCCTTCGATGTGCTGGGCGACTATTACGCGCGCAAGGCATCGTCTCGATAGGCGGTGTTTCGATCCGTTGAACCCATAACCTATGTCACGGCGTTGAGCCCGCCATGACCCAGGAAGACGAAAAATGGATGCGCATGGCGATCGCGGTGGCGCGGTCGAAAGGCTCCGATCCCTCGACCTCGCCGCTCGGCTCGGTGATCGTGCTGGACGGCCGCGTCATCGCCGCCGAGCGTAACCAGACGCACGAACTGCCCGACGCCACCGCCCATGCCGAGATGATGGCGATCCGGCGAGGCTGCGAAGGAGAGGGGGCGTTGGAGCTGCGCGGCGCGACGCTTTATTCGACGCTCCAGCCCTGCGGCATGTGCACCATGGCGTCGATCTGGTCGAAGGTGGGGCGCGTCGTGTACGGTGCTGGCCGCGATGACGTGCATCCGATGTATTTCGAGGCAAAGCATGTCGACACGCTGGGCTTCATCGCCGACGCCTATCGCGACGACATCGTGATCGAGGGCGGATGCCTGCGGGCGGAATGCGCCGGGCTTTACTACCCGCCGGACGCCGACCTGCCCGTCGAGGAACAGGCGAACCTGTAATCCCCGAAATACCCCTTGCGCCCGCCGCCCCGCTTCCCCTAAGGGCAACCCCCTGTCGGGGAGTGGCGCAGTCTGGTAGCGCGCCTGCTTTGGGAGCAGGATGTCGCAGGTTCGAATCCTGTCTCCCCGACCATCCGCAGCTCAGTCTCTGATTTCACGTCCCCTATCTGGTGATTGGGGACCGTTGTACCATTGGGGTGGCGTCCGCCTCGGCACGGCGCCAAGACCGATAGCCGATC
This sequence comes from Sphingomonas sp. GM_Shp_1, assembly GCF_026540895.1. Taxonomy (GTDB): domain Bacteria; phylum Pseudomonadota; class Alphaproteobacteria; order Sphingomonadales; family Sphingomonadaceae; genus Sphingomonas. Next base: position 249,295 of record NZ_JALNUR010000003.1, read on the forward strand.
TCGCCCCGCTCCCCCCGCGCCATGCGCCAGCGGAGCAGCGGATGGAGGTCGAGCGGCAGTAACAACGCCTCATGCGCCCAATATTCGAACATCCGCCGCTGGCGCTTCGGCCCCCACGCATCGCCCTCAAGCAGCGCGCGGTCATACCCGCCGAGCCGGGCGAACGCGGGCAGATAATGCGCGCGTGTCAGCACGTTGACGCTGTCGAGCTGGAATAGGTTGAGCCGGTCGGCGGTGCTGCGCAGGTGGCGAACGGTCGGGCTGACGGGGTGCGGGCGACCAAAGCCCTGCGCTGCCAGGGCGATCCGACGGGCTTCGCGGAGAGAAAAGCTCATGATGGAGGAAAAGACCGGTAATCCGGTGGCGTCAGTCCCGCGCGCTGGCAGCATCCGGTTCGGCTGAGATGGGAACCTGCCATGCATGGCGTTTCCAGGAAGCGTCTGCCATGCTCATCCGGAATGTCGCCATGGGGGGAAGCATTGAAGATCGGAGTAATTGCCGACGCACATGGAAATCTGGCCGCGCTGGAGGCCGTCCGCGACGCCATAACGACCGCTGCGCCCGACTTGGTCGTCAATCTGGGCGACCTTGTCTCCGGCCCGTTCGACCCCGCCGGGAGCGCCGAGCTTCAGATGCTTTCGGGCTATCTCACCATTGCGGGCAATCACGAGCGCCAGTTGCAGGACGACAGCCAAGGGGCCTTCGACGTTCTGGCGCGACCGCTCCTCACGCAGGAGCATTGGGCATGGATCGAAGGCCTGCCCGCCACGCTCACCCTGTGTGACGGGGATGTCTTCGCCTGCCATGGCAGCCCGGCCGGAGGGGACCTGGAATATCTGCTCGAAGACGTGACCTCCGGCTGCGCCACGCTGGACGCCGATGCCGCCATCCGGCCGCGTTTGAAGGGGATTGGGTCGGCCAGTCTGGTGCTGTGCGGGCATACGCATACGCCGCGCATGGTGGCGGTCGACGGCGTGTTGATCGTCAACCCCGGCAGTGTCGGGATGCCGTGCTACCGTGATCGGGGCGCGATCCCGCGCGTCATGGAGGCGGGTAGCCCGCTCGCGCGTTATGCCATCGTCGAACGCCGGAGAGCGGGGTGGTGGGCCGAACTGCACGGCATACCCTATGACTATGAGGTCGCGGCGCGCCAGGCGGAGGC
>NZ_JALNUR010000030.1 GCF_026540895.1 Sphingomonas sp. GM_Shp_1
CTCCACCACGCCCTGAAGGGCGCGGTCCCCCTCCCCAAGCGGAGCTTGGGGAGGATTGGATCACACCTTGGCGGCGTAGATCATCCGGCCCGGGCCGAGATTGGCGAACACCCGGTCCAGATCGCTTTCGCCGACCGCGAAGCAACCCTGGCTGCGGCCGAGCATGCCGTGGGTCTTGATCATGTCGCGATTGGCGTACCAGGCCGAATGCACCACGATCGCGCGACCCAGCGCGTTGTCGTTGGTCGGGTCCAGCCCGATCAGACGCTGCGACCGGCCATGCTTGCCGACATAATAATCGTCGGTCAGGAAGGCGCCCTCGCTGCTGGCGTTCGAGTTGAACGCATTGGAAAAGCGCTGAAGATAGCCGCTGTGCGAAGGGTCCGACCCGCTGCCGTGCGAGACGAGCAGCGAGGTGCTCTTGCCGCTGACCAGGTCGACCAGATGGAGCCTGGGTTCGGACGAGCCGACCGCGAAATCGACGATCGCCATCCGGTCGCGCTGGCGCACCCGCGAGCCATGCTGTTGCAGCGAGGCCATCGCGGCCCGCAGCAGCGCCGGACGCACCACCCGCGACGAGGCGAGGATCGGTTGCGCCGGAATGGGCGAGGGCATCGTCGGATGGCTGGGCAGCGGCGGCTGGCGAACGGGCCGCAAATCACCGGCCGTCAGCCGTTCGCGAGCACCTGCCGCCCCCGGAACCGCGAGCGCACCGGCCAAGACCAGCGCGTTCTTCAGCAGCGCGCGCCGACCCGGCGCAGCGTCCAGATTTTCGAACATTATGATCCTTCAAACCCCAGAAATCCCGCGACTCCGATGTAGCAGAGAAGGGGCGGTTTTTCTGCCCATCCCGCCTCGGTTGATCGCTTGGTTCCATCGATTCGGCGAAAGTTCCGCCCCAGCGCAAAAAATTTCGCTCGGCACAAATTGTCTATTGACGGGTTTAAGAAATTATGAACTCGCCAAGGAAAAGGGATATGAAGGCTCTCGTTCTTGCCGCCCTGCTCGGCGCCACGACGCTGGGTTTCGCCGTGCCCGCCATCGCCGAAGAGGGGCCGGGCACCGTCACGGTCGCCCAGGCCGCCGCCGCGCTGGCCCCCAACCGATTCGTCTGGACCGATCCGCAGATGACGGCGGTCGACCCGGTCGCGCAGCCGGTGACGGTCGTGGTCAGCCTGCCGATGCAGCGTGCCTATGTCTATCGTGGCGACGCGATGATCGCCGCCGCCTCGGTATCGACGGGCAAGGACGGCAAGGACACGCCGACCGGCGTCTTCCCGATCCTGCAGAAGCGCGAGATGCATCGCAGCAATCTCTATAACGACGCCCCCATGCCGTTCATGCAGCGGCTGACCTGGGACGGCGTCGCGCTCCATGCGGGCAACAATCCCGGCTTCCCGGATTCGCATGGCTGCATCCGCTTGCCCACCGCCTTCGCCAAGAAGCTGTTCGCGGTCACCTCGGTCGGCACGACGGTGATCGTCACCGATCAGATGGTCGGGGATCATTTCGATCCGGCACTGCTGGAAACCGAGACGATGCAGGCGAATCAGACGCAGATGGCGTCGTTGGAGGGATGAGGGTTGGGCGTGGCCTTTGACCAAGCTCAGGCTGAACGAATGTTGGAATAGTATCCGCTTCCGCCGTTCGCGCTGAGCGGAGTCGAAGCGCATGGGATGACGCCCGGCCTAGGCAACCAATCCCAGCGCCCGCAACCGAGGTCGCAACGTTGCCTCATCGGTGAAGTGCAGCGCATGTATTCCCATCGCCGCCGCCGCGTCGATATTGGCGCGATTGTCGTCGATGAACACCGCCTCATGTGGCTCGAGCCCGAAACGGGCGAGCGCGAGGGCGTAGATGGCGGGGTCGGGTTTCACCAGCTTCTCGGTTCCCGACACCACGATATCGCGGAACCGGTCGAACAGCGCCGCTTCGCGCGCGCGGAAGGGCGGCCAGAATTCATGGCTGAAGTTCGTGATCGCGAACAGGGGCACGCCCGCCGAATCGAGTTCGGCGACCAGTTCGTGCATCCCCGGAATCGGATCGCCGATGCTGTCGTTGAACCGCGGACCCCAGGCGGCGATGAGATCGCGATGCTGCGGGTACAGCGCGATCAGCTCCGCCGAGGTGTCGGCGAAGTCGCGTCCCGCATCATGCTGGAAATGCCATTCGGTCGTGACGACATCGCGCAGAAACGCATCGAGCGCCCGATCGTCCGCGATCAGGCGCCGATACAGGATCCGGGGATCCCAGTCGTAAAGGACGCGACCGACGTCGAAGATGACGGCGGTCGGCCGATCGGCACGCAGTCCGGGCAGGGTGCCCGTCCCGTTCGAATCGATCGGCATCAGGGCTGATTAGCCCTGGCGCGCCTTGAAACGACGGTTGGTCTTGTTGATGACATAGGTGCGGCCGCGACGGCGGATCACGCGGTTGTCCCGGTGACGATCCTTGAGCGACTTCAGGGAATTGCGGATCTTCATGATCGATTCGCTTCTTTTGAATTGGAGGGTGATCTGGAAAGCGTCGCCGCCTAGTGACAAAGGGCCGCCAAGTCAAGGTTGGGGCAGGACCGGCCGGGGGATGACAGGCGCGTCACGATCCACACAGGCTCTTCCGCCGCCGGATCAACCCCCATATGTCATGCGTTGCCCATCCGTAACATCCTCCAAGGTGCTCCTGTCCATGAAAGCCCGTTCGCTCCTGATCCTCGCGGCCGCCGCCGGAACGCTGGCCGCCTGTTCCACCACGGGCGGACGCCTGCCGCCGACCGAGGTGATTCGCTATCATCTGGGCGAGCCGATCGCGCGCGGCACGATCCGGGTCGAGCCGCTGTCCAACACCGGCCCCGCCAGCATCGAGTTCAAGACCTATGCCGCCGCGGTGGAAACCGCGCTTCTGCGCAACGGCTATTCGGTGGCGCAGGGCGATGCGCAGCCCGACTTCATCGCGACCGTCGCCTTCACCCGCGCCAACCGGCTGGGCCCGCCGCGCCCCTCGCCCTTCTCGATCGGTCTGGGGGGCGGCAGCTTCTCGGGCGGTCGCGGCGGCGGTGTCGGCCTGGGCGGCGGCCTGAGCTTCCCGATCGGCAAGAGCCGTCCGCAGGAGATCATCGGCACCGAACTGTCGGTCCAGATCAAGCGCCGCGTCGACCAGTCGCCCATCTGGGAAGGCAGCGCCCGCAACATCGCGCCGGTCGAGGCGCTGGCGCGGGTCGATGCCCAGGCGCAGGCGGCGAAGCTGGCCGATGCGCTGTTCACCAAATTCCCGGGCGAGTCGGGTCGCACGGTCGAGGTGAAGTAAGGGCATGACGCTGACCATCAATGCCGCATTCGACGGCGGCAATATCCGCGTCGTGGGCGTCGAGGGCGACCGGGTCGATCTGGAGATCGTCGCCGACACGGATTCGGACTTCTATCAGTGGTTCTATTTCCGCGTCGGCGGGGCGAAGGGGCGGACGCTCACCTTCCGCATCCTGAACGGTGCGGGGTCGGCCTTTCCGCAAGGCTGGCCCGGCTACCACGTCCGCGCCTCCACCGATCGGCGGGATTGGCGGATGACGCCGACGACCTATGCCGATGGCGTGATCGAGTGGCAGTGGACGGGCGAGACCGATCTCGCCTGGTTCGCCTATTTCGAGCCCTATACGATGGAGCGGCACCACGACCTGGTCGCGCGGATCGCGGCCAGGGGCGTCCATCATGAGGAAATCGGCCAGAGCCTGGACGGTCAGCCGATCGATTATTTCCGAATCGGTACCGGCCCCAAGCAGGTATGGCTCTATGCCCGCCAGCATCCCGGCGAATCGATGGCCGAATGGTGGATGGAAGGCGCGCTCGATTGGCTGACGGGCCCGGCGGCAGCGAAGCTGCTGGCGGCGGCGACCGTGCATGTCGTGCCCAATATGAACCCGGACGGCACGCGGCGCGGGCATCTGCGCACCAATGCGGCGGGGGTGAATCTCAACCGCGAATGGCATGACCCGACGCCCGAGCGCAGCCCCGAAGTGTTGTGCGTGCGCAACCTTATGGACCGGACCGGCGTCGACTTCGCGATCGACGTGCACGGGGACGAGGCGATCCCGGCGAACTTCATCGCGGGGTTCGAGGGCATTCCCAGTTGGACCGAGGAACATGGCGCCAAATTCTATGAATATGGCCGCCGCCTGGCCGGGCATACGCCCGACTTCCAGACCCAGATGGGCTATGAAAAGGCGAGCGCGGGTCGTGCCAATCTTGCCATGTCGACCAACCAGGTCGCCGAGCGCTTCGGCGCGGTGTCGGTGACGCTGGAAATGCCGTTCAAGGACCATGATCCCAACCCGGACGCCGTCCATGGCTGGTCGGGCGAGCGTTCGGCCAAACTGGGCGTGTCGTGCCTGGAGGTGCTGTCCGGGATGATCGCGGAGATTTGACGCGTGGGGGCGGGGGCCTTGGTCCCCGTCCATCGGGATTCCCTTGGCCTTCGACTGCGCTCAGGCTGAACGGAGTGAGGGAATTCCAGCCAAGCAACCCAACCTCCGTTCAGCCTGAGCGCAGTCGAAGGCCAAGGGTCAACCGCTACCGCCGAACCCCCTGTGCCGACAAATGCCGGTCCAGATCCGCCAGCACCCGCGCCAGCCCGTCCGCATCCCCCGCCTCGGCGCGCACGGTCAGCGCCGCCTGGGTATTGGACGCGCGCAACAGCCACCAGCCATCCGCCGTCCGCACCCGGACGCCGTCGGTGGCGTTGACCTCCGCCCCTTCGGCCTTCAGCGCTTCGGCGACCCGCTCGACCATGGCGAACTTGTCCGCCTCCGCCACGCCGATACGCGTTTCCGGAATATCGACCATGGCGGGCATCGCCCCGCGCAATTCGGTCATCGATCTGCCCGCCAGATGGGCGGCGCGGATCAGGCGGATCGCGGCGTAATGCGCATCGTCGAAGCCGTACCATTCGCCCGCAAAGAACATATGCCCCGACATCTCGCCGCCCAGCGGAGCGCCGGTTTCGACCATTTTGGACTTCATCAGGCTGTGGCCGGTCTTCCACATCACCGGCTGTCCACCCAGCGCCGCGATATGGTCGAACAGCGCCTGGCTGGCCTTCACGTCCGCGACGATCGGGGCGCCGGGATGCTCGGCCAGGGCGGGGCCGGCGAGCAGCATCAGTATCTGGTCGCCCCAGATCACCCGCCCCCGACCATCGACCGCGCCGATCCGGTCGCCATCGCCGTCGAAAGCGAATCCGAAATCGAGCCGCTTCTCGGCGACCAGCGCCTTCAGCGCCTCTAAATTGGCCTCGACCGTCGGATCGGGGTGATGATGCGGGAAATGACCGTCCACATCGGTGAACAGCGTGTGATGCTCACCCGGCAGGCGCTGGACCAGCTTTTCCACGACCGGGCCCGCCGCGCCGCTGCCGCAGTCCCAGCCGATGCGATATTCGCCGCCCGCATAGCCCGCCATCAGCCGGTCGACATAGGCGTCGAGAATGTCGCGATCCTCGACCACGCCCGCCCCTTGCGTCCAGTCGCGCGCGGTGGCCATGCGGGCCAGGTCCTGCACGTCCTCGCCGAAAAAGGGGCGATGGCGAAGGACCATCTTGAAGCCATTGTCGTCGCGGGGATTATGGCTGCCCGTTACCTGTACGGCGCCGTCCACCCCTAGGGTCGCCTCGGCGAAATAGACCATCGGCGTGGGACCCAGGCCCAGCCGGACGACGTCGACGCCGCTGTCGGTCAGTCCCTCGATCAGCGCGGCCTCCAGCGCGGGCGAACTCAATCGCCCGTCGCGTCCCACCGCGACGCGGGTGCCGCCCGCCCGCCGCACCCGCGTCGCGAAGCCGCGTCCGACCGCATAGGCCGCGCCTTCGTCCAGCGTCTCGGGCACGGTGCCGCGCACATCATATTCGCGGCAGGCACTGGGGTGGATCGCGGCGACCCGTTCGGCCCCCCGATCACCCATCGCGGCGGTCCAGCAACAGGTCGCGCGCCGCATTCACCCGTCGCGTCAGATCGGCCGAGCCGCCGCGATCGGGATGGACCTGCGCCACCAGCCGCCGATGCGCCTGGCGGATCGCATCGGCATCGGCGTGCGGCGGCAGGTCGAGGATCGCCAGCGCCTCCGCCTCGTCACGCGGCAGGCGGGGCCTGGGGGCGGACTTGGAAGGGCGCGGCATGTAGCGCCACACCAGCCAGATCACCGCCAGCGCGATCAGCCATTTCACGCGCCGAGCATCCGCCGCGCCGTCATGCCGCCGGGCTGGCGGCGGCGGCGGCCTTCGCGTCCGGCGTTCCCTCTTCCGCCCAGGCTTCGGGCAGTTGCAGTGCCGCCATCATCTCGCGCAATTCCTGCCGCGCGGCGACATGGCCCAGCCCCATCGCGCCGAATTCCTTGGCGTCGATCATGGTCAGGCCGTTGGGGAACATCTCGCGATAGATGACGCGCTCGCCCAGCCCGGGGATCACCCGGAAGCCGACCCGCCGCGACAACTGGACCAGCGCGTCGGACACGCGGCGCATGTTGCGCGCCTCGATATGCTGAAGCCGGTTGCGCAGCACGACCCAGTCGATGGTGGTGCCGTCTGCCCGCGCCCGCTGCTTGCGCGCATCCCAGATCAATTCGGAATAGAAGCTGGGGCGGGTGACCTGGAACGTCTCCGGGTCCACCTGGCCGATCAGGTCGAAATCGACGAAGCTGTCGTTCATCGGCGTGACCAGCGTGTTCGACAGCGCCGCCGCGGTGCGCGCGAAATGGTCGTCGCGGCCGGGCGTGTCGACGATCAGGAAGTCGGCGTCCTGAGAGAGAGAGAACCAGAGCTCCTCGAATCCCTCCTCGGTCTGGCTGCTGTGCGTCGCATGGACCGGCATGGGCAGGGCATGGCCGGTGCGCCGAATCGTCTCTGCCCGATTGTCGAGATATCGGCCAACGGTCCGCTGCCTGTGATCCAGATCAAGGCACGCCACGCGCGCGCCCTTCGCGGCCAGAGCGATGGCCACGTGAACCGCCGTCGTCGATTTGCCAGTGCCACCCTTTTCATTGGCAAACACGATCACATGGGTTGAAGATAGCCGTTCCGGCAACTCGTCGCTTCCTTATTGATCCCCGTTGCCACCCTTCATAGAAGCCCTGGGCCTGGGGAACGAGGGGTAAAATCAGTGCAAGTCATTCGGGATCGCGAAGCCTTGGTCGCGGCGCTCGCCGCCATGCGGGCCGAAGGCGCGCGTTTGGCGCTGGTGCCCACCATGGGCGCGCTCCATGCTGGTCATATCGCGTTGATCGAGGCGGCGAAGCGGCCGGGGACCAAGGTCGTCGCGTCGATCTTCGTGAACCCGAAGCAGTTCGGCGCGGGCGAGGATCTGGGCCGCTATCCCCGGCGCGAAGCGTCCGACCTGCGCATGCTGAACGAGGCGGGATGCGACCTGGTCTGGATGCCCAGCGTCGAGATCATGTACCCGGAGGGGCATGCGACCAATATCCGCGTCGCGGGCGTCAGCGAGGGCTTTGACGGCGAATCGCGCCCTGGCCATTTCGACGGAGTCGCCACCGTCGTCGCCAAGCTGTTCAACCAGGTCGGCCCCGATGCCGCTTATTTCGGCGAGAAGGATTTCCAGCAGCTGGCGGTGATCCGTCGCATGGTCGCCGATCTGGACTTTCCGATCGAGGTGGTGGGCGTGCCGACCCAGCGCGACGATGACGGCCTCGCCCTGTCGTCGCGCAACATCTATCTGGACGAGGAAGAGCGGGCCAAGGCCGTCGCGCTGCCCCGCGCCTTGGGCGTCGCGGCCCGCGCGATCGGGCGGGGGGAGGATGTCGCCACCGTTCTGGCCGATGCGCGCGCCACGCTGACCGCCGCCGGGTTCGAGGTGGATTATGTCGCGCTGGCCGATGCCGAGACCCTGGTCCCCGATCCCGCCGCCGACCGCCCACGTCGCCTGCTGGCCGCCGCCCGCATGGGGTCGGCCAGACTGATCGACAATATCGCGATCTCGGATGGTTAACCAATTTGTGACCGTTTTGGCCATAGACTGACCCTCGGACACAGGATGTCCGGCAAAAGGGTGGGACATGGCCAATAGCAGCAAGTCCGCGCATTTCCTGATGGAAAGCCGGTATGCCGATCGGGTCGCGAGCGATGACGGCGCGACCCTGTACGATCTGGGGGTCGCCTATTCGACCGGGTCGGGCGGTACGGGCATCGACCTGGTCGAGGCGCACAAATGGTTCAATCTGGCGGCGGTCGCGGGCTTCCTGCCCGGGCAGGTCGCACGCGCGGAAATCGCCGGCGACATGACGGCGCGCGAGATCGCCGAAGCGCAGCGTCAGGCCCGCGCCTTTCTTCAGGGCGGCACGCAGCAGATGCGCGCGGCCTGACCCCTCTCACGACTGCGCGTTGACTGCCCCGGTTGGGAAGGCCGGGATCAGCCTTCGCCCGCCGTCGCCTTGGCCGCCGTCTTTTTCGAGGCCGCCTTCTTCGCCGGAGCCTTTTTGGCCGGCGTCTTCTTGTCCGCCGATGCCTTGGCAGGTGCCTTCTTGGCTGCGGCCTTCTTCGCCGGCTTCTTGCGTGCCGGAGCCGCCGCCGCCCGCGCGTCGATCAGTTGCGCGGCCTCTTCCAGCGTCAGTCGATCCTTGTCGACCGTCTTGGGGATGGTCGCATTCGTCTCGCCATCGGTGACGTAAGGGCCATAGCGCCCCTCCATCAGCTTGATCTCCGCCTCGGTGCGCGGATGCTTGCCCAGCACCTTGAGCGGTTCGCGCGACGCGGTCGTGCGCGCCCCGCGCCCGCCGCCCGCCGCCGCCTCGGCCAGCTTGACGACCGCTGCGTTCATGCCCGTTTCGAACACTTCCGACGTGGACGTCAGCCGCGCATATTTACCGTTATGCGCCAGATAGGGACCATAGCGCCCGATCGACGCGGTGATCGGCTCGCCCGTCTCCGGATGATTGCCGATGGTGCGCGGCAGGCTGAGCAGCTTGAGTGCCCATTCCAGGTCGAGATCGACATCCTTGGGGATGGAGGCGCGCTTGGCGTCCTTGCCCTCGCCCAATTGGATATAGGGGCCGAAACGCCCCGACTTGCGCTCGACGGGCAGGCCGGTTTCCGGGTCCTGGCCCAGCGTTTCGGGGCCGCTATCCTCGCCCGCACCCTCGCCGCCCTGGGCGAAGCGGCGGGTATATTTGCACTCCGGATAGTTGGAGCAGGCGATGAACGCGCCGAATCGGCCGCCGCGCAGCGCCAGCTTGCCCTCGCCGCAGTTCGGGCAGAGACGCGGGTCCGACCCGTCCGCCTTTTCGGGGAACAGGTAAGGCGCCAGGAATTGATCCAGTTCGGCGGTGATCGCCGAGGGCTGCTGCTCCATCACTTCGGACGTGCGCGGCTTGAAGTCGCGCCAGAAGGCGTCGAGCACCGCCTGCCACTGGGCGCGGCCGCCGGACACGTCGTCCAGCTCCTCTTCCAACTCGGCGGTATAGTCATAGCCGACATATTTCTCGAAGAAGCGCTCCAGGAACGCCGTCACCAGCCGCCCGCTCTCCTCGGCGAAGAAGCGGTTCTTCTCGACGCGGACATAGGCACGGTCCTTCAGCGTCTTGATGATCGAGGCATAGGTGGACGGACGCCCGATGCCGAGTTCCTCCATCCGCTTGACCAGCGACGCCTCGGAGAAGCGCGGCGGCGGCTGGGTAAAGTGCTGTTCGGCCTTCACTTCCTTCTTGGCGGGGGCATCGCCCTCGCGCAGGCGGGGGAGGCGGCGCGCCTCTTCGTCCTGGCTGTCGTCCTGGCCTTCCTCATAGAGCGCCAGATAGCCGGGGAAGAGCACCACCTGGCCGGTCGCACGCAGGACGTGGCGACCGGTGCCGTCGGCCATGTCGATGGTGGTGCGTTCCATCCGCGCCGAGGCCATTTGCGACGCCAGTGCACGCTTCCAGATCAGGTCATAGAGGCGGCCATGATCGCCCGAGCCCGCCCGGTCGCGGGAAAAGTCGGTGGGGCGGATCGCTTCGTGCGCTTCCTGGGCGTTCTTCGCCTTGGACTGGTACATGCGCGGCTTGTCGGGGACGTAAGACGCGTCATAGCGCTCGGCCACCGCCTTGCGCGCCGCCGAGATGGCCGACCCGTCCATCTGGACGCCATCGGTACGCATATAGGTGATCGCGCCGTCCTCATAGAGCTGCTGCGCGATCCGCATCGTGTGATCGGCCGAGAAGCCCAGCTTGCGTGCGGCCTCCTGTTGCAGCGTGGAGGTGGTGAAGGGCGGCGGCGGGTTGCGCGTCGCGGGCTTGGTCTCGACCGACTGGACCTGGAAACGGCCCGCCTCGACATCCGCCTTGGCGCGGGTCGCGTCGCCTTCGTTGCCGATCGACAGGCGGTCGAGCTTCTTGCCCTCCCACTGGACCAGGCGCGCGACGAAGGGCGTGCCGTCCTGCTCCATATCGGCCGTCACCGACCAATATTCCTGCGGGCGGAATGCCTCGATCTCGCGCTCGCGGCTGACGATCAGGCGCAGCGCCACCGACTGGACGCGGCCCGCCGACTTGGCACCGGGCAGCTTGCGCCACAGTACCGGGGACAGGGTGAAGCCCACCAGATAGTCGAGCGCACGCCGCGCCCGGTAGGCGTCGATCAGGTCGGTATCCAGCTCACGCGGATTCTGCATCGCGTGGAGGATGGCGGGCTTGGTGATCGCGTTGAACGTCACCCGCTCGACCTTGTCGGGCAGCGCCTTGCGGTTCTTCAGCACCTCCTGAACGTGCCAGGAAATCGCCTCGCCTTCGCGATCAGGGTCGGTCGCCAGGATCAGGCGGTCGGCCTTCTTGGCCTCGTCGGCGATCGCCTTCAACTGGCGCGCCTTGTCCGCGTAGTTTTCCCACTCCATCGCGAAATTCTGGTCGGGGTCGACCGATCCGTCCTTGGGCGGCAGGTCGCGGACGTGACCATAGCTTGCCAGGACGCGGTAGTCCGAACCCAGATATTTCTCGATGGTCTTCGCCTTGGCGGGCGATTCGACGATGACAAGCTGCATGAGTGGTAAGCTTAAGTCCCTTACGTGTGTACGCGAGGATGGGGAGGGGGCGGGGGGCCGTCAAGCGGGTGGCCGCCACGTCCATCATGTCGCCTTGCGGGCGTCATGATGCAAGGGCACATAGGCTGGGGACCGTTGGGGGAAGGGGAAGTGCCGTGTTGATCCTGGGATTGCTGCTCGGCCTGGCGGATGCCGCGCCGGTCGCCGAACATATCGCTCCGCCGCCCGCGCCCGATTTCGTGCTGGGCTTTGCCGGGCGGGGTCCCGCGCCGATCCGCGAATATGTGCCGCGCGGCGAGACGGTCGAGCGCTGGACCCGGATGGTGACGATCCTGCAACTGGGATGGAAGCCGGGCATGGGGCCGCGCCGTTATGCCGGGATCTGGGCTCAGTCGATGCAGCGCGGCTGTCCTGGTGCGGTGGTCGGCGAGGCGCGCGATACCCCGCTGGCCGGGCATGAATCGGTGACGTTGCGCGTCACCTGTCCGCGCAACCCGCAGACGGGGCTGGCGGAACTGGTCGTCGGGCGCTTTGTGACCGGTGGGGAGCAAATGCATAACATCCAGGCCGCGATTCGCGGCCCTGCGACGCCGCAGGCCGAGGCTTGGGCCGAAGGGCTGGTGGCGGCGGCGACGCTGTGTGCGACGGGTGATACGACGGCGCTCTGCCGGGCGGAGTGATCGGCCTCAGGGATGGGTGCGGATCAGGCGGTGGACCGTCTGGTCCCGGTATCGCCGAGATACCGTCCACTCGGCCGGTCCAGCACCGCGAACAGGCCGTGGCCGAACATCGACCAGTACCCGATATAGCGCAGCAGCCGCATCCAGGCTTCCTCGCCCGTCATGGGCTTGCCGGCGTGACGAACCACGATCGGATCGGAGACCATCGCGGCAAAGGCGTCGAAATCCGCGACGTATTAGGGCCGATCGACATTCAGATATGCCCTTCTTTCCCCTCGCCCCTCATAGAGGGGAGAGGGTTGCGCAGACTTAGGCTTTGCACAGCAAAGGCTTAGTCGGAGCTGGGTGAGGGGTGCTGCGCTCGAAGAGCGCGCGCGCCTGCGGCTCGCTCAACCCCTCACCCAAGCTGCGCTAGCCAGCAGGCTGGCAAGCTCCGCTAACCCTCTCCCCTATCCAAGGGAGAGGGAAGAAGCAGTAACATGAGTGTCGAGCTGGCCTCGGGACGCAGGTCAGGCGGTTGGTGTGGATCATGCCAGCGCCACCCGGCCCCCGGCATGGCGCTCCAGCCGCCCGGCGAGTTCCAGTTCCAGGAGGATCGTCTGGACGATCGCCGGGGGCCGCCCGCTCTGGCGGATGAGTTCGTCGACGCTCACCGCCACCGGGCCGAGCAGGTCGGTCACGCGGGCACGATCGGCATCGCTCGCCTCCTGAGGAAGCGGCGGCGTATAGATGCTGCCCGGCGCGCGGACCATGCGCGGGTCGATCGGGCGGATCTGCTCCAATATGTCCCCCGCCGACTGGATCAGCGTCGCGCCCTCGCGGATCAGCATATTGCATCCCTGCGCACGCGGGTCCGCCGGGTGACCGGGCACCGCCATCACCTCACGCCCCGCCTCGCCCGCGAGCCGTGCGGTGATGAGCGAGCCGGAACGCGGCGCGGCCTCGACCACCACCGTGCCTTGGGCGAGCCCGGCGATGATGCGGTTGCGCGAGGGGAAATGGCGGGCGAGCGGCTGCGTCCCCGGCGGCTGTTCGGCGATCAGCAGGCCGCGCGTCGCCACCTCCTCCTGCAACCGTGCGTTTTCGGGCGGGAAGGCGATGTCGATGCCGCTGGCGATGACGCCGATCGTCCCGCCCTCCAGCGCGCCGATATGCGCCGCCGTGTCGATCCCGCGCGCTAGGCCCGACGTGACGGGGACGCGGTGCGAGGCGAGGTCGTGCGCCAATCCGCGCGCGAAGCGGCAGGACGCGGCGGAGGCGTTGCGAGCGCCGACCAGCGCCACTCCGCCGCGCTGCGCCAGCCCCATGTCGCCGCGCACGATCAGCGCGGGCGGGGCGGTATCCAGTTCCGCCAGCAAAGTGGGATAATCGGCCTCGCCCAACAGCACATGCCGCGCGCCGAGCCGTCCGACCGCCTCGACCTCCCGGGCGATCAGCGCCGGATCGGCGGCCTTGGGAGCCTCGCCGCCGCCACGCCGAGCAAGACCGGGCAGCGCCTCCAGCGCCGCCGCCGCATCGCCGAAGCGTGCCATCAATTGCCGCCAGGTGACGGGCCCGATGCCATGCGTCCGCAACAGCCGAAGCTGCGCGAACCGGGCGTCGCTCACGGTTTCTTGCGACCGATGCGCGGCTCGGTCCCGGCGAGCAACCGCTCGATATTGGCGCCATGCTTCCAGATGACGATCAGCGCCAGCGCGATCAGCAGGAGGACCAGGTCGAACCGCCCCATCACCGCCGCGGCGAGCGGCGCGCTGATCGCCGCCGCCATCCCCGCCACTGCCGAGATGCGGATGGTGGCGAGCAGCCCCAGCCACACCACCGCATAGACGACCCCCAGCGGCCAGTAGAGCGCGGTGACGACGCCCATCAGCGTGGCGACACCCTTGCCGCCCCGGAATTTCAGCCAGATCGGATAGCAATGGCCGATGAACGCCGCCGCCGCCGCCAGCACTTCCTCACCGGGCAGCCAGTGGCGGACGATCAGCACGGCGGCGACGCCCTTCAACAGGTCCAAGATCAGGGTCGCGGCAGCGAGTCCCTTGCGGCCCGTGCGCAACACGTTGGTTGCGCCGATATTGCCCGAACCGATGCTGCGAAGGTCGCCAGCGCCCGTCGCCTGCGTCAGGATGATGCCGAAGGGAATCGATCCCAGCAGATAGCCGATCAGCAAGGCCCAGGTCGGCGGCCCCCAGATGATTTCGGTCGGCAATAGTCTTCCCCTGTGCTCCGGGACAGACATAGAACATCGGCCATCGCCTGTCCAATCCGGCGACGCGCTGGTTTCGCTCGGCCAAGCCGCTTACAAGGCCGCGATGAGCGACGCGCGACCCATTTTGTTCTTCGATTCCGGCGTCGGCGGACTGTCGATCGCGGGCCCTGCACGCGCGGCGTTGCCGACCGCGCCCTTCGTCTATGTCGCCGATAGCGCGGGCTTCCCCTATGGCGAGAAGAGCGAGGCGGAGATTGCGGGCCGCGTCCCCGCGCTGCTCGGGCGGCTGGCGGAGCGGTATCGACCGCGATTGATCGTCATCGCATGCAACACCGCCTCGACCATTGCGCTGCCCGCCGTGCGCGCCGCGCTCGACTTGGCCGTCGTCGGCACGGTGCCCGCGATCAAGCCCGCGGCGGCGATGAGCGAGACGAGGGTCATCGGTGTGCTCGGCACCCGCGCGACGGTGCGGCAGGCCTATGTCGACGATCTCGCGGCACGGTTCGCGGGCGATTGCCGGGTGATCCGGCATGGCTCGGCGGAGCTGGTCGAACTGGCTGAGGCGAAGCTGCGCGGCGAACCGTTGTCGCCCGAGTCCTTCGTGGCGGTGCTGGACGGGCTATTCGGGCAGGAGGGGGGCGAGGCCATCGACGTGATCGTCAATGCCTGCACCCATTTCCCGCTGGTCGAGGCGGAACTGGCGGCAGCTTCGCCCCGGCCGGTGCGCTTCGTCGATGGCGGACCGGGAATCGCCCGGCGCATCGCGTTCCTGACCGAAGGGCAGGGCTGGCCCGACTCGCCCGGCGAGGGGGTGGCGGTGTTCACGCATCTGGGCGAGCGCGAGGCCGCGTTGCGACCGGGGCTGGCGGCGCGGGGCTTCACGCGGATCGAGGCGCTGTAAGCAGCCCTCTCAAGCCCCGCCCATGAACCGCCACCTCCGTTCAGGCTGAGCGAAGTCGAAGTCCAAGGGAAAGCCTTGCCGCAAATTCATCCCATACACTTGGACTTCGCTCAGTGCCAACGGAGGCGAGGCAGGGCGCGGAACGTTGCGAACCATCCGCATCAGGAACCCTTCCATCCGTGGGACAATATGTCCACCATGATCGATCACAGTCAGTGCCGTTATCGACTCGCATCGTCGGGCGCATCCGCCTACATTGCGATCCCATGAGCATCGAGGGCACGGACGCGCGCGTGGATTATTCCCGCGTCTTCACCCAGGCGATCGACCGCCTGCACGCCGAGGGACGTTACCGCGTCTTCATCGACATCCTGCGCAACAAGGGCATGTTCCCCAATGCGCGCTGCTTCGCCGGACATAACGGGCCGAAGCCGATCACCGTCTGGTGTTCCAACGACTATCTGGCGATGGGACAGCATCCGAAGGTCATCGCCGCGATGGAGGAAGCGCTGCATGACGTCGGTGCGGGCTCGGGCGGCACCCGCAATATCGGCGGCAACACGCATTATCATGTCGATCTGGAGGGCGAACTCGCCGACCTGCACGGCAAGGAAGCGGCGTTGCTGTTCACCAGCGGCTATGTCTCCAACGAGGCGACGCTGGCGACGCTCGCCAAGATCCTGCCGGGCTGCGTGATCTTCTCCGACGAACTGAATCACGCCTCGATGATCGCGGGCATCCGCAATTCGGGTTGCGAGAAGCAGGTCTTCCGTCACAACGACCTTGCCCACCTTGAGGAATTGCTGGCGGCGGCGGACCCGAGCGTCCCGAAGCTGATCGCGTTCGAGAGCGTTTATTCGATGGAGGGCGACATCGCCCCGATCGCGGCGATCTGCGATCTCGCCGACAAGTATAACGCGCTGACCTATCTGGACGAAGTGCACGCGGTCGGCATGTACGGCGCGCGCGGCGGCGGCATTTCGGAGCGCGACGGCGTCGCCCACCGGTTGACCGTGATCGAGGGGACGCTGGGCAAGGCGTTCGGGGTGATGGGCGGCTATATCGCGGCCGACCGGATGATCGTCGACGTGATCCGCTCCTATGCGCCGGGGTTCATCTTCACGACCTCGCTGTCGCCGGTGCTGGTCGCGGGCGTGCTGGCGAGCGTGCGCCATCTGAAGCAAAGCTCGGTCGAGCGCGAGGGGCAGCAGGCCGCCGCCGCCCAGCTGAAGGCGATGATGCGCGAGGCGGGGCTGCCCGTCATGCTGGGCGAGACGCATATCGTACCGGTGATGGTCGGTGACCCGGTCAAGGCCAAGAAGATCAGCGACATCCTGCTCGCCGAGTATGGCGTGTACGTGCAGCCGATCAACTATCCGACCGTCCCACGCGGCACCGAACGCCTGCGCTTCACGCCCGGTCCCGCGCATGACGAGGCGATGATGGCGGAACTGGTCGCGGCGCTGGTCGAGATTTGGGAGCGACTTGAGCTGAGGATGGCGGCGTAAGTCCGGTTACTCCTCCCCGGTACGGGGAGGTGGCAGGCCGCCGACCTGACGGAGGGGGGATCCACAAGGGGCGTCCTGTGTGGCGCTCCCCCTCCACCATGCTTCGCATGGTCCCCCTCCCCGTGCCGGGGAGGAATGGGCTTATTTCTTACAATACCCCTCGCCGGTCTTCACCGTCAGGCACTGTGTCTTACCGGCCAGATATTTCAGCCCCGTCGCATCGCCGTTCGTGGGGCGCAGCGTCTCGCGCACGCCGTTGCGCTCGAACACGATGGTGTCGCCCACCGCATCGCCCTTGAACTCGCCCTTATGGTCGAGGTCCCATTGCATCTCCAGGCGATAGCGGCCCGGCGTGGCGGCGTGCTTCACGTCCAGGACCATGCCCTCCACCCCGATCCAGCGACCGACATAGTCCGGCGCCTTGGCCTTGGGCACGCCGCTGAAGGTCGATCCGTCACCCGCCGGTCCCGCCGTGGCGGTCGCGCTGGGCCCGCCGACCGAGGCGGCGGTGGTGTTGTTCACCACCTCCGGCGTTTCGCGCGAGCAGGCGGTCAGCCCGGTCGACATGGTGGCAAGGGCGGCGAGAATGAGATGGCGCTTCATAGGGCGCAGAACCGTTCGACGCATGCTCACGTTCCCTCGCCCAAGGGGTAGCCATTCGTCCCGTGCGCGCGTAAAGGCGCACCCATTCCATTCCCACCCTGCCAGGAGCGCCCGTCCCATGCGCATCGCGATCGCATCCGATCATGCCGCCGTCTCGTTGAAGACCGTGCTGGCGGACTGGCTGCGCGCCGAGGGGCATGACGTGCTCGACTTGGGCACCGACGGCACGGCCAGCGTCGACTATCCCGATTTCGGCCGCGCGGTCGGCGACGCGCTGGCCGATGGTCGCGCCGAGCGCGGCGTGGCCTTGTGCGGCTCGGGCATCGGCATCTCGATTGCCGCCAACCGTAACCCTGCCTGCCGCTGTGCGCTGGTGTCCGAGCCGCTGTCCGCCGCGCTCGCCCGCCAGCATAACGACGCCAACGCCATCGCCATGGGCGCGCGCGTCATCGGCGAGGAAATGGCCAAGGCCTGCCTCCAGGCCTTTCTGTCCACCCCGTTCGAGGGCGGACGTCATCAGCGTCGCGTCGACATGCTGTCCACCGCCGCGCTTGCCCAGAATTGAACGCACCCGAATTGAACGCCCGAGGATACGCACCCCATGAGCACGCTTAACGACGTCCAGCCCGCCGGTTTCTTCACCCGTACCCTCGCCGATGCCGACCCCGCCGTCTTCGCCGGTGTGTCGCACGAGCTGGACCGCGAGCAGACTCAGATCGAGCTGATCGCCAGCGAGAACATCGTCTCCAAGGCGGTGATGGAGGCGCAGGGCTCGGTCTTCACCAACAAATATGCCGAGGGTTATCCGGGCAAGCGCTATTACCAGGGCTGCGCGCCGTCGGACGAGGTCGAGCAACTCGCCATCGACCGCGCCAAGCAGATTTTCGGCTGCGGCTTCGTCAACGTCCAGCCGCATTCGGGCGCGCAGGCGAACGGCGCGGTGATGCTGGCGCTGGCCAAGCCCGGCGACACGATCATGGGCCTGTCGCTCGATGCGGGCGGCCACCTGACCCACGGCGCCAAGGCGGCGCTGTCGGGCAAGTGGTTCAACGCGGTCCAGTACGGCGTCGACGCCGAGACGCACCTGATCGACTATGACGAGGTCGCCCGCATCGCGCGCGAGTGCCAGCCCAAGATCATCATCGCGGGTGGCTCCGCCTATCCGCGCGTCATCGACTTCGCCAAGTTCCGCGCCATCGCGGACGAGGTCGGCGCCTATTTCATGGTCGACATGGCGCATTTCGCGGGCATCGTCGCGGGCGGCCTGCACCCGACCCCGTTCGGCCACGCCCATGTCGTGACCACCACCACCCACAAGACGCTGCGGGGGCCCCGTGGCGGCATGATCATGACCGATGACGAAGCCATCGCGAAGAAGATCAACTCGGCGGTCTTCCCCGGCCTTCAGGGCGGCCCCCTGATGCACGTCATCGCCGCCAAGGCGGTCGCGTTCGGCGAGGCGCTCCAGCCCGATTTCAAGACCTATATCGCGGCGGTGGTCGAGAATGCCCGTATGCTGGCGGCGACGCTGAAGGCGCGTGGCGCGAACCTAGTCGCGGGCGGCACCGACACGCATCTGGCGCTGGTCGACCTGACCCCGCTGGGCATCACCGGCCGCGACGCCGACGAGGCGCTGGAGCGGGCGGGCATCACCTGTAACAAGAACGGCATTCCCAACGATCCGCTGCCCCCGATGAAGACGAGCGGCATCCGCGTCGGCTCGCCCGCCGGGACCACGCGCGGCTTCGGCGTCGCGGAGTTCGAGCAGATCGGCCATATGGTCGCCGATGTGCTCGACGGTCTGAAGGCCAAGGGCGAGCATGGGGACCCCGAGGTCGAGGCGAACGTTCGTGCCCGTGTGCGTGAGCTTTGCGCACGCTTTCCGATCTATCAGGGATAAGGACGTATTCGCATGGCCAAGTTCGACCAGAAATTCTCCGAGGTGCAGAGCGACATCAAGTCGACCCCCGGCCTCGGCAAGAGCATGGCGAAATGGGGCGCGCTGGGCGCGGTCGTCGCGATCCCGGTGCCGTTCGTCGGCCCGATCTTCGGCGCGGCGGCGGGTGCCGGCTATGCCTATCTCAAGGCCAAGAAGAAGATCTGAATGCGCTGCCCCTTTTGTGGCCATGAAGACAGTCAGGTAAAGGACAGCCGCCCCACCGAAGACGGGGCGGCCATCCGCCGCCGCCGCCAGTGCGAAGGCTGCGGCGCGCGCTTCACCACGTTCGAGCGTATCCAGCTGCGCGAGCTGTTCGTGCTGAAGAGCGAGGATCGGCGCGAGCCGTTCGATCGCGAGAAACTGCTTCGCTCCATCGCCATCGCCACGCGCAAGCGCCCGATTGACCCGGTGCGGGTGGAGAAGCTCGTCTCGGGCATCCAGCGGCAATTGGAGACGAGCGGCGAGGGCGAGGTTTCGTCCAAGCGGATTGGCGAGATGGTGATGGAGGGGCTGAAGGGACTCGACTCGGTCGCCTATATCCGGTTCGCCAGCGTGTATCGCGAGTTCGGGGAGGCCAAGGATTTCGAGGCGTTCGCCGGGACGGTGGAAGAGGTGGCTCCCAAGGGGGAGTGAGTTGGTGAGGTCCGGGCGTGGGCTTCGACTTCGCTCAGCCTGAACGGCTGTTTGTGTAAGCCACTATTCCCCACCTCCGTTCAGGCTGAGCGAAGTCGAAGCCCAAGGGAGGCCCTTGCCCAGTAGGCCCTTCGCGATACCATCGCCGAGTCATTAGCCGGGGGCGAAGCGAGATGGCCTTTTACTGCTACATCCTGCTCTGCTCCGACGGCAGCTATTACACCGGCCACACCGACAATCTCGAACTCCGCATCGGCCAGCACCAATCGGGCGAACTCCCAGGCTACACCCAGACCCGCCGCCCGGTCACACTGGGCTGGTCCCAGGATTTCCCTTCTCGGCACGAAGCCCTGACCGCCGAACGCCAGATTAAGGGCTGGTCCCGCGCCAAGAAAGCCGCCCTGATCGCAACCGACTGGACGGCGCTGAAAGAAGCCGCGATACCGCGCGCGGAACGTGCCCTTCGAC
Source organism: Sphingomonas sp. GM_Shp_1 (assembly GCF_026540895.1). Lineage (GTDB taxonomy): Bacteria > Pseudomonadota > Alphaproteobacteria > Sphingomonadales > Sphingomonadaceae > Sphingomonas. Next base: position 19,944 of record NZ_JALNUR010000030.1, read on the forward strand.
TTCGCTCAGGGCGAACGAGAGAGTGACCGTGAACAAGTCCCAACCCCCCGTCATCGTCCTGGTCCGCCCGCAGCTCGGCGAGAATATCGGCAAGGCGGCGCGCGCCATGCTCAATTTCGGGCTGGTCGAGATGCGCCTCGTCACCCCGCGCGATGGCTGGCCCAATCCGCAGGCGGGGCCCGCCGCGTCGGGTGCTGACGTGGTGCTGGAACAGGCCAAGGTGTATGAAAGCGTCGCCGACGCGGTCGCCGATTGCTCTCAGGTCTATGCCACCACGGTGCGCAAGCGTGGTGTGACCAAGCCGGTCGTGACCCCGGAAGAGGCCGCGCGCGAAATCCATGCCGATGCGACCGGCCGCGCCGCCTTCCTGTTCGGGCCGGAGCGTTCGGGCTTGGAGACCGACGATGTCGCGATCGCGCGCAAGATCGTGACGGTGCCGATCAACCCGGAATTCGGCAGCCTGAACCTCGCCCAGGCGGTGATCCTGATTGCCTATGAATGGTCCAAGGGCGTCGAACTGGCCCAGCCGCCCGAAGTCGCATTGCCGGAGGTCGCGCCGCAGGGCGAGCTGGACGGGATGATCGGCCAGTTGGAAGAGATGCTGGACGGCGCGGGCTATTTCTTCCCGGAGGATCGCACGCCCGCGACCAAGCGCACGCTGCGCACCCTGCTCACCAAGCCGGGCTGGTCGAGCCAGGAAATCCGCACGCTGCGCGGCGTGCTGTCGACGCTGGCGCGGCCCCGCCAGCGGTAAGGGGCGGACGTTCAGCCCAGTGGCCATCGCTCCGTTCGGGCTGAGCGTAGTCGAAGCCCACGCCGATCGGAGTGTTTGGCAGAGGGTTCCCCTTGGCCTTCGACTTCGCTCAGGCTGAACGGCGGTGGGATTAGGCGGGCGCTTACCCGCGCGTCCGGTCGAACGCCGCCAGTTCATAGGCGATCGATCCCTCGACCAGCGTTTCCCACATCTCCGCCACGACCGTCTCGGGCACGCCAAGTCGCTTCGCCTCGGCGCAGGCCTGGTCGATCACCTGGGTCTTGCGGTCCTCGTCGCGCACCCGGTCGCGGGTGGGTTTGATCCGCGCGGCGGCGTCCATATAGGCGAAGCGGCGGGCGAGCATCGCCACCAGCTCCCGGTCGAGCTGGTCGACGCCCGCACGGACCTCCGCCATGGTCGTGCAATCGGGTCCGGCGAATATCTGGGTCATGGGAACGGCTCTGCCGGGCGGCGTCCTTGCTGTCCAGCCCGGCTTGCGATGGGGCGACGGATCGCGTTAGCTTGCCGAACATGCTGTTCCGACGGGAGATAGGACGATGCTGACCGGTTTGCTGTTGCTGGCCCTGACGGGGCAGCTGGCCCAACCCCCGGCCCAAGCGACGCCTGTCGCGCCCAAGGCCAAGGAAAGGACGATCTGCCGCAGCGAGGGGACCACGGGGTCGCGGCTCGCCGGTCGTCGCGTCTGCCACACGCGCGAGGAGTGGGACATGATCGCCGCCAATGCGCGCAAGGATGTCGAGGATGCGGCCAGTCGCATGACCACCGCGCAGGGCAACTGATCCCCGCCGCGCCTGACCGCCTCGCTTGACTCCGGCGTGCCCCTCCGCTAGGCGCGCCGCTTCGCAATTGCCCCCGCATCCCGGTGAAGCGGTGGGCCTGCGCTTGTCCCACAAAGACTGGCATGGTGCGATACCGGGACCAACGTTGTTCGTAGTTGCTAAGGAATACACATGTCGAAGCGTCAGAGCGCGAAGTACAAGCTCGACCGCCGTATGGGCGAGAACATCTGGGGTCGCCCCAAGAGCCCGGTCAACAAGCGTGAATACGGCCCCGGCCAGCATGGCCAGCGTCGCAAGGGCAAGATGTCGGACTTCGGTCTGCAGCTGCGCGCCAAGCAGAAGCTGAAGGGCTATTATGGCGACGTGACCGAGAAGCAGTTCAAGGCCTGCTACCAGGAAGCCGCCCGCATGAAGGGCGACACCTCGCAGAACCTGATCGGCCTGCTCGAGCAGCGTCTGGACATGATCGTGTACCGCGCCAAGTTCGCGCCGACGATCTTCGCCGCGCGTCAGCTGGTCAGCCATGGCCACATCCGCGTCAACGGCGTGAAGTGCAACATCGCGTCGCGTCGCTGCTTCGTCGGCGACGAGATCTCGCTGGGCTCGAAGGCGACCGAAATGGCGCTGGTCATGGAAGCACAGCAGCTCGCCGAGCGTGAAGTGCCCGATTACGTCACCGCCGACGGCAACACCAAGGTCGCCCTGACCCGCGTGCCGACGCTGGACGAGGTGCCCTATCCGGTGAAGATGGAACCGAACCTGGTCGTCGAATTCTATTCGCGCTAAGTTTTCGGGTCTTACCGAATTACGGAAAGGGCGGTCCTTCGGGGCCGCCCTTTTTGTTTGCGATGCGCTTGCCGGATGGCGGGGGGCCGCTCATACTTTGCCCGTTCAAAGGCGGGAGGGTCATGATGCGCCTGGAATGGATTGCCGTCGTCGCGCTGCTGGGTGCAACCGGTGCCACGGCTCAGACGGCCGAACAGGGGCAATATGCCGCCCAGCTTCGGGCGATGTTCACGTCGGTCGCGGGTGGCACCTGTCCGGCCGATCTGATGGCCGATGGCCTGTTGAAGGCATGTCAGGAACAGCTACCCCAGATGGCATCCGGCCTGAAGGCCGCCGGGCCGATCAAGACGATCACCTTCCTGAAGACCGAGCTGGCGAACGGCGAGTGGTTCGAGCAATATCAGGTGACGTTCACCAACGGCGCGCCGTCCAAGTGGACGATCGGCGGCCTGCAGGACGGCAAGTTCAAGTCGGTCTATTCGCTGGGCGATTGAGGGGCGGCGAGAGATGGAAAAGGGCTGATGCTGGAAGGTGAAGGGCAAAGGACGGTGGCCGCACGTATCGGCGTGACCGCGCTCAACCTGCTATTCCCTGGGCTCGGACTGCTTCGGATCGGTTGTTGGAAAAGCGGTATATGTTTCGTTGCCGCGCCCTTCATACTGGTCGGACTCATCACATTCGGCTTGGGCTTTTGTCTGGTCAGCTATGCGGCGGTGTTGATTGCAGCGACTCTGGCCATCTCAGCCATTGCCGCGATCTTCATCGTGGCGATGGTGCTGACATGGCGACACGGCAAGATGCGGCGCCCTGCGCGCTGGTGGTCGCAATGGTATGTGATCGTCGCGCTGTGGCTAATCGCGGGCCTGTTGCTTAATCAGGCAGCCGATGTATCGCGCCGGATGTACAGGCTTTTCTATGCCCCATCCGGCAGCATGGCGCCGACCCTTTTGGAAGGCGACAAATTCGTCGTTGATACGGGCTGGCGCGGCCCCCTCGAACGCGGGATGCCGGTCCTGTTTCAGGGCGCGGGGTCAGCCCGCATCTATCGTATCGCGGCGGTTGCGGGTGATCGTATAGCGATTCGCAACGGGGTGCCGATCATCAACGGAGTGGCGGCGCAGTGGCAACCTCGCGGCATCCAGGCCAAGGATGGAGCAGATGACGGGCGTCTCTGGGCGGAGCGTCTGCCAGGCGAGGCCAAGTCCCACTTCATTTTGAAGAGCGAGCCGACGCCCTTTGACGATCTTTCGGAAATGGTCGTTCCCAAGGGCCATTTTTTCGTTCTGGGCGACAACCGGGATCGCTCCGCCGACAGTCGCGTCCCCGTCGAAGCTCTTGGCGTCGGCATGGTCCCCGAAAGCTCCGTCATCGGAAGACCGCGTTCCATCTACTGGAGCCAGACACATGACCGGATCGGTCGCCGTCTCGACTGACGGCCTGGTCGATGTCCGGCAAGCTTGCCCCGTGCCGTAGCACCGGGCACAAGGCCCCAAAACACAAGGGGAAAATCATCATGCGCCGTCTGGTCCTATTGTCCCTTCTGCTCTCGGGCGCCGCCATCGCGCAGGAGCGGCCCGCTATTTCCGTCGATACGCTGAAGACGGTCACCCAGACGCTGTCGTCGGACGAATATGAGGGCCGCGCGCCGACCACCCCGGCGGAGGACAAGACGGTCGCCTACATCATCGACCGCTTCCAGAAGGCGGGACTGAAGCCCGGCAACAAGGGCGGATGGACCCAGGATGTGCCGATGGTCGAGATCACCGCCACCGATGTCCAGCCCTTCACCGTCAAGGGCAAGGGCGCGCCGATCCCGCTCGCCTATCGCACCGATATGGTCGTCGGCACCTATCGCGTGACCCCGAAGATCGATGTGGCGAACAGCGAGATGGTCTTCGTCGGATACGGCATCACCGCGCCTGAAAAGGGCTGGGACGATTATGCTGGGGTCGATGTGCGCGGCAAGACGGTGGTCATCCTGATCAACGACGCCGACTGGCAGACCATGGGGCGCGACGGGCCGTTCGAGGGGCGGGCGATGACCTGGTATGGCCGCTGGCCGTACAAGTTCGAGAATGCCGCCAAGCACGGTGCCGCCGCCGCGCTGATCGTCCATCAGACCGAACCGGCGGCCTATCCCTGGGCGGTGGTGCAGTCGTCCTGGACCGGGCCGCAGCTCGAACTGGACGAGGCGGGCGATCATATGGACCAGAGCCAGGTCATCGGCTGGCTGCAGCAACCGGTGGCCGAGCGCATCCTGAAGGCGGCGGGCAAGGACCTCGCCACGCTGACCAAGGCGGCGCAGACCAAGGGATTCCGGGCGGTGCCGCTGGGCCTGACCCTGTCGGGCGGTTTCGCCAACACCATCCGGCGGCAGGCGTCGAAGAACGTGATCGGCGTGCTGCCCGGCACGACCGAGCCCGGTGATTATGTCCTCTATTCCGCGCATTGGGACCATCTTGGCCGCTGCGACGCGGTGGACGGCGACGATATCTGTAACGGTGCGCTCGACAATGCGACCGGCGTGGCGGGCCTGGTCGCGCTGGCCGAGGCGCAGGCCAAGGCGGGCCCGGCCAAGCGCTCGATCGCCTTTCTGGCGGTGACGGCGGAGGAAAGCGGGCTGCTCGGTTCGGGCTATTATGCGCAGCATCCGGTCTTCCCGCTCGCCCGCACGGTGGGGGGCGTGAACATGGACGGGCTGAACGTCACCGGCCGGTCGAAGGATTTCGTGCTGGTCGGCAAGGGCAAGTCGGAGATCGAGGATCTCGCCAAGGGGCTGGTCGGCGCGCAAGGCCGCTATATCGGCGAGGAAGCCAATCCGGAGCGGGGCAGCTATTACCGGTCCGACCATTTCTCCTTCGCCAAGCTGGGCGTACCGATGCTCGACGGCGGATCGGGGCAGGACAAGGTGATGGGCGGCGTCGCGGCGGGCAAGGCGGCGGCGGAGGACTATGTCGCCCACCGCTATCACAAGCCCGCCGATCAATATGATCCCAACTGGGATTGGTCGGGCGCAGTCGAGGATTTGACGGTCTATTATCAATTGGGCAGGACGCTGGCCGACCGGCCGGGCCTGTGGCCCAACTGGTATCCCACCGCCGAATTTCGCGGGATCCGCGATCAAAGCAGGAAGAATGCCCAGTGACGACGTCATCGGTGACCACGCCTCCACCGCCCGAATGGGCCCGGCATGAGGCCGTATGGATCGGTTTCCCCAGCCACCCGGAATTATGGGAAGAGGATCTGGAGCCCGCGCGCGAGGAGGTTCTGGCCTTCGCCCGCGCGGTCCATGCCGATGGCCGGGGCGAGCGGGTGATCCTGGTCGCCGCCGATGGCGAGGCCGCCGACGCGGCGCGCGCCATGGCGGGGGATGCCGCCGATGTGGTGGTGCAGCCGTTCGGCGACATCTGGCTGCGCGATACCGGCCCGATCGTCACCGGCGACGGCACGGCGCGGCTGTTCCGCTTCAACGGCTGGGGCGGGAAGTATGACCTGCCCGGCGACGACACGGTCGGCGGACGGCTGGCCGAAGATCGCGGGATCGCCGCGACGCCCTGCGACTGGGTGCTGGAGGGCGGCGCGATCGACGGGGACGGCACCGGACTGGTCGTCACCACGCGCCAGTGCCTGCTCAACCCCAACCGCAATCCCGACCTGACCGAGGAAGCGATCGCCGAGCGGCTGGCGCGCGACCTGGGGCTGACCCGGATCGTGTGGCTGGGCGACGGATTGCTCAACGACCATACCGACGGGCATGTCGACAATCTGGCGCGCTTCGTCGGGCCGAACCGGATCGCGTTGCCGGAAGCGGCGGAGAATGATCCCAACTGGCAGGTCTATATGGCCGCCAAGCGCGAAGCGGTCGCCGCCGGGCTGGAGGTCGTGACCATCCCTTCGCCCGGCAGGGTGCTGCGCGACGAAGAGATCGTGCCTGCCAGCTATATGAACTTCTATATCGGCAATGCGGCGGTCGTCGTGCCCATCTATGGCAGCGAGAATGACGCGGCGGGCGTCGCGGCGATTCAGGCGATCTTCCCGGATCGCGAAGTGGTGGGCCTGCGAGCCGATGCGATCCTGACCGGCGGCGGCAGCTTCCACTGTATCTCGCAGCAGATTCCGGCGCGATGATGCGCTGATCCCGTTCGGGGTATGAGGGCCCGCGCTTTCGGATGAGAGCGTGGGCCTTTTATTTGCGGGGCACACCCCCAACCCCCGTTCAGCCTGAGCGTAGTCGAAGGCCAAGGGACCGGCCTTTCCGCGAGCAAATCCCGTGGCCTTCGACTACGCTCAGGCTGAACGGAGAGGAGGAAGAAGCCCGTGACCCGTGGCGTCTGGTCCGATACCTTATGGTCAACGGAGGGAACGCGCCATGATGATCGCCCGCTCGACCGACACGCCCCGTCGCTTCAGCCCGTCGGCGATCGTTCCTCCCATCGTGATCGCGGGCGCGGCGGCGTTGCTCCGCCTGCCCGTCGCCCTGGCCTATCCCCGTATCGCGGCGCTGCTGTTCCTGTGGATCGCATCGGATGCGATGATGCTGGGCCTGATCGCACGCCACCGTCGTCCGGGCTGGCGCGCGGGGGTCGCGGCATTGGCGGCGGCGGGAATGGCGGTGTTCAGCCTGTCGCCACCCCCGATCCGTGCGGCGCTGCTCACCATGCCCTGGGCGCTGGCGGTGCCAGTCTGTGCCATCGCGCTGCATGGCGGCTGGGGGCTGTGGCGCGTGGTCGAGCGTGTCCGGCACTGGGATCGCCGCGATCCCGATCGCTGGCCCGATCTGCTCGCCGAAATCCTGCCGCGCCTGCTCGGCCGGTTCGCGGTGGCGGAGGCGCGGCTCCTACATCTCGCGCTGTTCCGCTGGAACGCCGCACCGGATGTGCCGTCGGGGGCGAAGGCCTTCGCCTATCACCGGCATCTCCAGCCGATGATGATCGCGCTCCTCCTGCTATCCTGTATCGAGATCGGCGTGACGCATCTGCTGGTCGCGCATTGGAACCGGACGCTGGCGCTGATCCTGTTCGCGATCAGCGATGTGTCGCTGGTCTATCTGATCGGCCTGATCAAGTCGTTGCGCCTCGCCCCCGTGTTGCTGACCGAGACGGGGGTGCGGATTCGCGCGGGGATATTGGTCGACCGGACGATTCCCTACGCCGATATCGCCGGAGTGGCGGCGGACCCCGATGGCGGGACGGTGCGCGCGGCCGATAGCTGGAACGTGGCGTTGCTGGCCTGGCCGAACCTGATCCTGCATCTCGATCCCGCCCTGCCGCCACGCTCGCGCTGGCGGGGCGAGCCGGTGCGCGCGATCGTGTTGCGCCTGGACGAACCCGGGCGCTTCCTCGACGAATTGCGGGTGCGACTCGACACTCCACGGGTGACGGGGGAAATTTGAGCCATTAAAGGGCGTGGCCATGACCCAGATCACCGTCGCCGCGCTGCAACTGGCCTTCACCGCCGATATCGACCGCAACATCGCCGAGATCTCGCGTCTCGTTCGCGAGGCGGCGGCCAAAGGCGCGCAGGTGATCCTGCCGCCCGAGTTGTTCGAGGGCGAGTATTTCTGCCGCGTCGAGGACGAGGGGCTGTTCAGCAACGCCAAGCCGACTGCCGAGCACAAGGCGGTCCGCGCCATGCAGGAGCTGGCGGCGGAGCTGAAGGTCCATATCCCGACGAGCTTCTTCGAGGCGGACGGGCCGCATCATTACAACTCGCTGGCGATGATCAACCCGGACGGCCAGGTCGCGGGCGTCTATCGCAAGAGCCATATCCCGGACGGTCCGGGCTATGAGGAGAAATTCTATTTCCGCCCCGGCAATACCGGGTTCAAGGTGTGGGACGGCCCCGCGACCAAGCTGGGCGTCGGCATCTGCTGGGACCAATGGTATCCCGAGACGGCGCGCGCGATGATGCTGATGGGCGCGGAAATCCTGTTCTACCCGACCGCCATCGGCAGCGAGCCGCATGACGACAGCCTCGACACCGCGCGGTTGTGGCGGCGGGCGATGGTCGGCCATGCGGTGTCCAACGTGGTCCCCATCGTCGCGGCCAACCGGGTCGGCTGCGAACATGGCCAGACCTTCTATGGCACCAGCTTCATCTGCGACGAACGCGGCGACATCCTGGCCGAACTGGGTCGCGAGGAAGAGGGCGTGATCGTCGCGACCCTCGATATCGACCGGGTGAAGCGCCACCGCGCGGCCTTTGGCTTCTTCCGCGACCGGCGGCCCGAACTGTACGGGCGGCTGGTGCAGGATATCTGAACCTATTCCTCCCCTGGAAGGGGAGGAATGGATTATCCCCGCAATTCCACCGCCCGCGCGAAGACCGCCTCGAACATCTCGGGCGTCAGACGACCCGTATTCTGGTTGTAGCGCGAGCAGTGATAGCTATCGAGCACCACTGGTCCGCCGCCCGGCATCCGGTGTTCGGCCAGATGCGCGAAGCGGGCCTTGGGCAGCTTGCCGCCCAGCGCCTTGACCACCGACTGGTGCGCGATCTGGCCCAGGGCGATGACGACCTTCAGACCCCGAAGCGCGGCCAGCTCCTGTTCCAGAAAGGGGCGGCAGGTGCGGATTTCGTCGGGCGTCGGCTTATTCTCGGGCGGCAGGCATTTGACCGCGTTCAGGATGACCGCGCCGGTCAGCGTCAGGCCGTCATCGACCCGCGCCTCGAAATGCCCCTCGGCCAGTCCGAACCGGGCGAGCGTGCCATAGAGCAGCGGCCCCGCGCCATCGCCGGTGAAGGGGCGGCCCGTCCGGTGCGCGCCATGCTTGCCGGGGGCGAGGCCGACGACCGCCAGCCAGGGATCGGCATCGCCGAAGGGCGGGACGGGTGCGTTCCACCAGCCGGGATATTCGGCGGCGACCGCCTCGCGCACTGCTGCCAAACGCGGGCAGAGCGGGCAGTCGCGCGGCGGCTGGAGGGGGATCAGGGGCGCGGGTGTGGCGGGAAAGGATGCATCGGGCATCGCGCTCGGGTAGTCGGGTGACATGACGACGACAAGCTATGCCATTGCGCTGGGTTCCAACCGTCCCGGGCGGCATGGCGGCCCGCGCGACGAGGTTCGCGCGGCCTTGGCGGCGCTGGACGGTGTCTATGCGGTGTCGCCGATCCTCACCACCGCGCCGCTCGGCCCGTCGATCCGCGCCTTCGCCAATGCCGCCGCGCTGGTCCGCAGTCCGCTGACCCCGCCCGAGATGCTGGCGCGGTTGAAGGCCATCGAACGCGACTTCGGGCGACGGCGCGGCCGGCGCTGGGGGGCGCGGGTGATCGATCTGGACATCGTGCTGTGGTCGGGCGGGCGGTGGCGTTCGGCGGGATTGACCGTGCCCCACATCGCCTATGCGCAGCGCGCCTTCGTCCTCCACCCGCTGGCGGCGATCGCGGGGGCGTGGCGCGATCCGTGGAACGGCCGCCGCATCCGCCAATTGCGACATGGTGTTGACCGCAGGCGTCCACGCCCCTAGGTCCCGTTCACCCCGATGGAGGGTCCGTAGCTCAGTTGGTAGAGCAAGCGACTTTTAATCGAGAGGTCCCGGGTTCGAGTCCCGGCGGACCCACCACGGGGGTGTTTCAGGGCGACGCACGCCCTTGCCCAAATCGCACAGGATCGATCGTCGGCGTGGGCGCGGGATATCCGATCCCCCTGTGCACTGATCGCGCGCGCCGCCGTGGCATGGCCCGGTCGCCCGATCAGCCTGCGGGATTTCCAACCGGAATGGACTGGTCTGACACCCAAACCGCTCCTATCTGCGGTGGGGTTGATCGAGGATAATCGCAGGGCATGATTCGTGTTGTCGCAACCATTTGGGCTCGCCGATCAAATTGCGGTGCAGGGGGCGATCCGGCGCGGGTGATGGACTGAATGTCCTGTCTTTCCAGCGTTCCTGGGGTCATAATCTTGCACGATGGTTAACGGGGGCAACTTGGAGCACGCGGCGAAGCTGCTGTCTGAGCGGCAGAAGGAATGCTTGCGCCTGGTCGGGCAGGGTTTGCGATCCAAGGAGATCGGCCCGATTCTGGGCCTCGCGCCCGGTTCCGTCGATACGTACATCAAGGCCGCGGTCGCCAGGCTGGGGGTCAGCGATCGCCGCGTCGCGGCCCGTATCCTGTCGGAATTCGAGCTATCCCAACGATTGGGATCACCACCGGAACAGCTTCCATCCCCCGTCGAGGCTGAGGCAGACGAGGTGCAGCGGGAGCCGCAGGGGTTCTGGAGGGAAACCCTGAAGCTTCCGCCAATCGGCGGACATCCCAATCGCCTGTCGTCAAAGGAGCGCCTGCTCGCGATGCTGCGGGTGGCCTGTGTCATGACGGGGTTTTCCGCCGGTTTCATTCTTCTATTCGTGGGGGCTCTGCACGCGTTGAGCTGAGTCCCGGCCGGAGGTAACATGCTCAACATCGAACCGAATAACGCCGCCCGGGTGGCCGAGACGACTCGGAACGCGATCCGCCAATATGACGAGGCGCTGAGCAGTGCGGCGCGCCTGACGCTGTCCTTCATCGAGGCGAGCACCAACACCAATATTCCGGTGAACGAGACGCAGAAGATCCTGGCCGCCGTTCACCAGAGCCAGTCCGATCTGGTCTCCGCGCGTGGCACCATGGCATCGGCCGTTTCGCTGATGACCAGCGTTCAGCGGCGCAGCAACATCGCGGAAACCAGCTTCGGCTGTCCGGGGCCGACGCCGCTGGATTATGCGAAGCTGGCCGAGCCCGTGCGGGCTGTGGCCTGATCGAACCGATCCGGCATTGACGGTGGGCGGGTAGGTGTGTTGGTCCAAGCGATGGTTCCAGCGATGTTCCTCTTGCTCACCGTATCCAGCCTGATCTTCGCGGCATGTTTTGGAGGGAGGGACGCGCGATGGGCGGCAGCCTTGGTGCTTGCGGCTGTCATAGCGACCGGCGTCGCGGAAGAGCTGAATCGGAATTGGGGCTCGGTGCATCTGACGGTCGCGACGGTGGATTTCTGCCTGCTGATCGGTCTGGGCCACCTCATGCTGATCAGCCGGTCCTTCTGGCCGATCTGGATGACGGCGGCGCAGCTTCTGACCGTGCTGTGCCACGCCGCCGCCGCGCTGGCGGGGCCGTACAATCAACAAATCTACACCGCGCTGGCCACGCTGTGGTCGATTCCCTGCCTGCTGAGCATGGTGGTGGGAGTCGCGTTGGATCGCCGGGCGATCGCGAGATTTCCGACTGGTTGAAGACCTATCTGCGTCAGCGTCGCGCGCGGGCGCGCCATTTCAGTCAGCGGCTGTTCTCCGACCCCGCATGGGACATGCTGCTCGACCTGTTCGTCGCGCATGTGGAGGGGCAAGCGATCTCGACCTCGTCGGCCTGTATCGGCGCCGGTGTCGCATCGACGACCGGCCTACGCTGGCTCAACACGCTGGAAGCCGAAGGACTGGTGAGGCGGGTCGCTGATCCGCGCGATCGTCGGCAGCGTTTCATCCATCTGCGGCCGGCCGCCATATCGGCGGTCCGGGCCTGGTCGATCGAAGCGATGTTGGCGCTCAGGGGCTGATCGGGACGCGCGCGGAATAGTTCGCAGGATAGCGGCACGACTGGGCGATCCGCGCATTCCCCTTGTGCTAACCCGTTCTTAAAGGCGAATATGGGACAGGCACGAACGTGTCCCAGGAAAAGCGCCCCATGGATTTTCCGCTCATCGCCCCGCGACCGCCGAGGCTGTCCGAGCAGATCGACGGCCTGAAGCGGATCGAGCGATCCGGCCAGTTCAGCAATGGCGGGCCGGAGGTGCGTGCGCTGGAAGCGGAGATGGTGGCGCGGCTGTTCGACGGCCGGGGGGCGGCGCTGGCGGTGGGCAATGCGACGCTGGGCCTGATGATCGCGATCCGGCAGGCGGCGGGAATGCATCCCCGCCCCGGCGATCTGGCGATGATGCCCGCCATGACCTTCGCCGCGACGGGGCAGGCCGCGATCTGGGCGGGGCTGACCCCGCTGGTCATCGATATCGACGCGCAGGACTGGACCGCCGATCCCGCCGAAGAGGAACGGATGCTGGCGCGCCATGGCGACCGGATCAGGGTGATCGTGCCCTATGCGACCTTCGGCACCGATCTGGACCTCGATCGCTATGCCTGGCTCGCGCGGCGTCATGGGGTGGGGATCGTCGTCGATGCCGCCGCGTCGCTGGGGACGCTGGATGCCGCCGGGCGCGGCTTCGGCGCGGGGGCTCCGTTCACCCTGGTCTATTCGATGCACGCGACCAAGACCTTCTCGGTGGGCGAGGGCGGGTTGATCTATAGCGGCGACGCCGACCGTATCGACCAGTTGCGCGCGATGGTGAATTTCGGTTTCGAGTCCGGCCGCCATGCGACGCTGCCCGGTGTCAACGGCAAGATGCCCGAGGTGCTGGCCCTGATGGCGCGGTGCAAGCTGACCGAGATCGATGCGATTTGCGACGCCCGCGCGGCGCTGGACCACGAATATCGCGACGCGCTGCCCGGATGGTCCTTTCAGCGTCAGACGGTCAGGCGGCAGGCTACCCAGTTCATGCCGGTGCTGTTGCCGCCCGAACTGGCCGGGCGGCGGGGCGAGGTCATCGCGGCCCTTGCCGGCGACGGGGTGGGTGCGGGCCAGTATTTCAGCCCGCATCTGGGGGAGCAGGCGCTGTTCCGCGAAACCGCGCTGATCGAACCGACGCCGGTCGCCGATGCCGTCTCGGCCCGCATGTTGAGCCTGCCGATCACCGACGCGATGAAGCCCGGCGATGCGCGGATCGTCGCCGGGCGACTGACGAGCGCCGTTGCGCGGATGTCCGCCGATGCGAGCGTCGAAAAGGCACCGGGTCCGATCAACGCCGTGGTGATCGGCGGAGGGCCCGCCGGAACCGCGATGCTGACGGCGGCGAGCAAGAACGGCACGCTGGAGGCGCTCGCACAAGGCGGCCTGACCCTGGTCGAGCGGTCGCAGCATATTGGGCCGGGCGCGCTGGGCAGCTATGCCATCCGTTCGGATACGACCGCCGAAACCTTTTTGTCGGCGGTGAAGGACAATCCGCATCCCGAACTCGCCGAGCTGGAGGCGCATCCGGCGGGGCGGTTGATGGCGCGCTATTGCGGCGCGCTGGGGGCTCCGTTGCGCGACACCGCGCCGTTGCTGGCGGCGACGGCGGAGCGGTTGCGGACGATCGTCACGGCGCATGGCGGGCAGGTGCTGACCGGCGTCGAGGCGATCGGTGCGCAGCGGACCACGGACGGTTATTGGCGGACGACCCTGTCGAGCCCGGATGGCGAGCACAGGCTCACCTCGCACAGCATCGTCGTCGCGACGGGCGGCTATCAGAGTGACGCGGAGGTCGCGGCCAGGATCGTGGCGGGCGCGCCGCTCGGGCAGATGGCGGGGGATCGGCTGATGCGATCGGACGCGCTGCTCCGCCAGGGGGGGATGGCACAGGTGGTCGAGCGGCTGGCGTCGGTCCGGGCGCCGCGCGTCGTGATCGTCGGAGCATCCACCAGTGCGCTGGCCTGCGCCGTGCAGTTGCTCAAATGCCATGATCTGCCGTTGGGCGCGGGGGCGATCACGCTGATGGTGCGCACCCCGCCCAAACCGTTCTTCCCGACGGTCGACGCCGCCCGTCAGGAGGGCTTCACCGATTTCACCGCCGACGATGTCTGCCCGGTCAGCGGCTTTGTCCTGCGGCTCGCGGGGCTTCGGCTGGAGTCGCGCGAACTGGTGATGCGGATGCTGTCGCTGGGCGGGCGGGAGCCCGATCCGCGCCTGACCAGCTATCGGATCGCGGGAGAAGACGATCCCGAGGCGCGGGCGCTCATCGCCAAGGCCGATATGGTCGTCGGCGCGCTCGGCTATCGTCCCCGGTCGCTGCCGCTGTTCGATGCGGAGGGCGCGCCGATCGCGCTGGCGCATGAGGCGGGGCGGCCGATGGTCGATCGCCATTGCCGCATCCTCGATGCCCAGGATCGCCCGGTGCCGGACGCCTATGGCATCGGCCTGTCCGCCGGTTTCGTGCCCTGGGGCGCGCTGGGCGGAGAGAAGAGCTTTCGCGGTCAGGCCAACGGGCTGTGGCTGTGGCAGAACAATGTCGGGCAGATGATCGTCGACCAGTTGCTGGGTCAGGCGATACCCGAATGCGACAGCGCGGCGGCATGAGTGATCCTGTCGCCAGCCCTGTCGTCAGCGTCGTCATCCCGGCCTATAACGGCGCCGCGCTGATCGGCGAGACGCTGGCGAGCCTGGGCGACCAGACGCTGACCGAGTGGGAGGCGCTGGTGGTCGACGATTGTTCGTCCGACCATACGCGCGAGCTGGTGCGGAACTGCCCCGACCCCCGCGTCCGCCTGATCGAGAATGCGGTCAATGGCGGCCCGGTGGTGACGCGCAATCGCGGCTTTGCCGAGGCGCGGGGGCGGTATCTGGCGGGGCTCGACCAGGACGATCTCTGCCGCCCCGAAAGGCTCGCGCGACAGGTCGCCTATCTGGAGGCGAACCCCGATGTCGTGCTGGTGGGCGCGCAGACCGAGCAGTTGGTCGAGGGACGGGTGCTGCCCATGAACTATGCGGCGCACAGCACGCCCGACCTGATCCGCTGGCTGAGCTGGATCGAAAATCCGCTGGCCTGGTCGACGGTCATGGTGCGCGCCGATGTGGCGCACCGGCTCGATCCGTTCACTCGGCCCGAGCTTCTCTATGCGGAGGATTTCGACCTCTATCACCGTATCGCCGCCTTTGGCCGGATCGCCCGGCTGGATGAGCCCCTGCTCCTCTATCGCCAGCATGCGGGCGGCGTGTCGAAGCAATTTGTCGAGAAGATGCGGGCCAGTGCGACGCGGGTGCTGGCGGAGGCGCATGCGCCGCTGCTGGGCGATGCCGCGTCGGAGGTCGCCCATCTGCTCGCCCGTCACAATATGGGCGGGGTGCCGATTCCCGATGGCACGACGCTTCGGCGGCTGGGACAGGCGATCGCGACGCTGCAAGGCGCCTATCTGGCGCAGGTCGCCCCCGATATCGAAAGTGTGAAGCTGATCCGCTGGGAAACCGCGCGGCGTTGGCGGCAATTGGCGCGGGCGGCGCTTCGGTCCGGTCGCGTGACGCTGGGCGATGTGTTCGCCTCACGGCCCCCGCATATGGGGCTGGGCTATGCCGGGGTGGAGGATCTGCTGGGGTGGCGGATGATCGGGCTGGCGCGTCGCCTGAGGAAAAACCGGAGAGCGATGAATGCGTCTTCGAGCGATCAAGGCTGATCGTCGCCAAACCCGATCTTCGAATGACAGCTTGAAGACAGCCCTATCGAAGTGTTGGCCGCGCATAAGATCATCGGCCCGCGATGCCGCAGGCCGATGGATATCCGTCAGAAGAGATGTTCGACCAGCTTAGACGCGCCAATGGCCACACCGCCCACGGCGACCCAGCTAGCCATCGCACCGAAAGTCAGGATGAGCAGACGGTCGAGCGGCGAAATGACGTGTTGGTCCATGGTCGTGCAGTCCTCTCCAACCGGTCTGTGTGCCGGGATGGGGCAAATCTGCGATAAAATGACGGAAGACGCAAACCCGTTTTTCGAATTATGGTGATCGATATTGTTCACCAGAGCCGTGTCTGTGCGGCTGGGTAACGTCACAGGACGCCTGCAATCGGTTGCGATTGCTCAAATCCTCCCATTTTGTCAAAAGCTTGGATGATCGGTGATCCGTTCGGGATCATCGGCAGGACGATGGCGAATCAGGTGAATTTTTTTGACAGACCAACCTCCTGAACGCCTGTCCGCCATGCCTCGAGCCTTACGGGGGGCAGCGGCGGGCGCGGCGGCGCTGGCGATTCTCCTGTTGGCGGGGCTGCTGGTCGATCGCTGGCCGTTCGATTGGGACCGGGCGATTCTCACCGGGCTTCGCGCCCATGCCCAGTCGCCCGGGCTGATGCATGCGGCGGTCGATATCACCGCACTGGGGAGCGTGCCGGTGCTGGTGCTGATGGTCGGCGCGGCGGCGCTGCTGCTGGCGGCGCGGGGCTGGTGGCTGATGGCGGGCGTGACGGTGGCCTCGGGGATCAGCGGTGGCGCGGTGGTGACGCTGGTCAAGCAAGGCGTATCGCGCGCCAGGCCCGACCTGGTGCCGCACTGGGTCGATGTGTCCAACGCCAGCTTCCCCAGCGGCCATGCGGCGGGCAGCGCGATGGTCTATCTGACCCTCGCCGCGCTGGCGACCCAGGTGACGCGGCATCGCCGGGTGCGTCATGCGATCGTGGCTATGTCGGTGCTGCTGGTCGGGGCGATCGGGGTCAGCCGCGTCTATCTGGGCGTCCACTGGCCGTCCGACGTGGCGGCGGGGTGGTGCTTCGGCACGCTCTGGGCGCTCGGCTGGTGGTGGGCCACGGCGGCGATCCGTGCGTCCTGGCCCAATATGCGCGAATAGGGGCTTGAGGCTCCCGCTCGCCAAGTCGGAGCGAAGCCGCAAACCGTTTTTTGCGCGCGGACGCGCGGAGGGCGCAGAGAAATCATGCTTTTGGGGCAGGGCGCCTCATAGAGCAGGATAACATGGAA
>NZ_JALNUR010000031.1 GCF_026540895.1 Sphingomonas sp. GM_Shp_1
GCTCTCCAAATGATGCTGGGGAGGGGATAAACGCATGGGCGCGGGCGATGTTGCCTGTTGTCCCTTGCCGAAGCCGCCCATGGTGATATAGACGCGCGCCCATCGGCGGTGTCCTCGTGCGGGCGTGGCGGAACTGGTAGACGCGCTGGATTTAGGTTCCAGTATCGTAAGATGTGGGGGTTCGAGTCCCTTCGCCCGCACCAGTCCCCGGTCACAACGGGGCGACAGCCACACGGAATTTCTCCAGATTGAAGGCCTTTAGATGCAGACTGTCGAGACGCTGAACGAGGGGCTGAAGCGCGCCTACACGCTCACCATCACTGCCCAGGACATCGAGACCAAGGTCGATGCCGAGCTGAAGCGGATCGCTCCGCAGATGAAGATGCCCGGCTTCCGCCCCGGCAAGGTGCCCGCGAATCTCGTTCGCAAGATGCATGGCCCGGCCCTCCAGCAGGACGCGCTGAACGCCGCGGTGCAGGAAGGCGTGCAGTCGCTGATCGCCGACAAGGGCCTGCGCCCCGCGATGCAGCCGCAGGTCGAACTGGCCGATGGCTATGAACTGGGCCAGGACGCGACCCTGACCGTCACGCTCGAAGTGCTGCCGACGGTGCCGACCCCCGCGATCGACGCGCTGAAGCTCGACCGCCTGACCGTTCCGGTCGCCGACGAGGCGGTGGACGAGCAGCTCCAGAAGTTCGCCGATCAGCAGAAGCGCTGGGACGATGCGGGCGACAAGGCCGCCGAGCAGGGCGACCAGGTCACCGTCGACTTCGTCGGCAAGACCGCCGACGGCGTCGCCTTCGAGGGCGGCTCGGGCGAGGACATGGCGGTCGAGATCGGCGGCGGTCGCCTGATCCCCGGTTTCGAGGAGCAGCTGATCGGCGTGAAGGCCGGTGAAGAGAAGCAGATCTCGGTCACCTTCCCGGAGGACTATCCCGCCAAGGAACTGGCCGGTCAGCCCGCGACCTTCGACCTGACGATCAAGTCGGTGAAGACCGCCGGCGAAGCCAAGATCGACGACGAAATGGCGAAGAATCTGGGCCTGGAAAGCCTGGAGCAGCTGCGCGGCCTGCTGAAGGGGCAGATCGAGCAGGAGCATAACGGCCTGACCCGCACCTATATGAAGCGCAAGCTGCTCGACCAGCTGGCCGACGGCCACGACTTCGAAGTGCCGCCGTCGATGGTCGAGGCCGAGTTCTCGCAGATTTGGGCGCAGCTCGAGCATGAAGCGACCCATGAGGAAGACCCCGAGGCCGCCATGGCCGAGATGGAGAAGGAGCGCGACGATTATAAGAAGATCGCCGAGCGCCGCGTCCGTCTGGGCCTGCTCCTCTCGGAGATCGGGCAGGCCAACGGCGTCGAAGTGACCGCGCAGGAAATGAACCGCCTGATCGCGCAGGCCGCGCAGCAGTACGGCCCGGAAGATCGCCAGCGCTTCATCCAATATGTCCAGCAGGAGCCGATGGCCGCCGCCCAGCTGCGCGCCCCGCTCTATGAGGACAAGGTCGTCGACTTCCTGTTCGGCAAGGCCGAGATCACCGACCGCGAGACCACCCGTGAGGAGCTGGAAGCCGCGATCGAGAGCGAGGACGGCTTCGCGACCGGCACGCACGTCCACAATCATGATCATGACCATGATCATGACCACGGCGCGAAGAAGCCCGCCAAGGCGAAGGCCAAGAAGGCCGACGTGACCGAGGAAGCGGCTGGCGACGCCGCTGCCGAGGAAGCGCCGAAGAAGGCGACCCGCGCCAAGAAGGCGGCTCCGGCCGAGGTGGAAGCACCCGTCGAAGCGACCGAAGAGGCCGCTCCGGCGAAGAAGCCGCGTGCCAAGAAGGCCGCTGCTCCGGCGGAAGGTGAAGCCGAGACGGCCGAAGCCCCTGCCAAGAAGCCGCGCGCCAAGAAGGCCGCGCCGACCGAGTAAGGACGGTGCCGGGCGGGCTTCGGTCCGCCAACTGGCAAAAAAGGGGCGGCCGCGGCAGCGGTCGCCCCTTTTGTCGTTCAGGCCGGTTGGTTTCGCGGGGCGCTACGACGGAGAGCGTCGAACGCGAAACAGGCGGCGAGCAGGGGGAGCAGCCACAGGATGCGGCTCTGGTAACGGTCGTCCGGCCCGGACAGATCGCCGGTGATCGCCGCGTTGAGCAGGATCGTCGCGACGACCAGCCCCGCCAGTCCCAGCAGCTTTGCCCGCCGCGCGCGGATCGCCCACACCAGCATGACGGGCAGCAGCAGGACGACCGCCACCGCGACCCCGGCATCCGGCGCGAATTTGAGGGGATCGAGCATGCCGCGCTGTTGCCGCGACCGGGAGAAGGCCTGGAAATCATCCGGCAACCGCGCCTTCAGGATACGCGAAATCTGCATGTCGGCGGCATAGGGCGGCAGCATGCCCTTGCGGACGGTCCGCAACTGCTCGGCGAAACCCTGCCACGCCAGCGCGGCGACACCGGCAGGGTCGTCATGCAGCACCGTGCGGATGATGAGCCGCTGTTCGGCGATGACGCCCAACCGGTCGCGGTCGAGCATCGTGCCGATCGGCGAGCGTCGATCCCAGAGATAGGCCTGGCCCGGCTTGGCGATGGCGGGATCGTCGACCAGCGGTCGCACCGCGCAATGGGCCAGCGCCGGTTCGCGACAGAGCCGCGCCAGCGTCGGCTGGGCGAGATGCCCGTCGAACAGCCGCGCGAGCAGGAAGGTGTCCGACGACAGGGCCGGTCGGAACTCATAGCCCGCCATCCGGTTCAGGCCGCTCAGACCGAGCAACGCCAGGGCAATGGCCAGCGCGGCGGGCAGCGACCGGCGGATCGTCTCGCGCTGCCCCATGCCGGTCAGCAGCATCGCGAGGCAGGCGACAACCAGCAGCCCCGCCGTCAACAGGACATGGCTGAGATGCACCGCGATCAGCAGCGCCAGCAAGGCGGCGAGTCCGGCACGTTGCCAGAGCGGCGTATCGGCGGGCCGGGCGAGCAAGGCGAACAGGATCAGCGGCACGAAGCCGGTGGCGATGTCGGGCATGATCTGTCCGACGAACCAGGGCAGGCTGCTGCCCAGTGCCAGAAGAGTGCATGTCGCGATCAGGTCCCTGGCGCGCAGGCGGCTTCCGGCGACGGCCAGCGTCATCGCGATCATCAGCGCACTGCCGATCGCCTGGACGGCGACGATCCCCCAGACACCCGTCAACCAGAGCGGCAGCCCGATGGCGAGCCCGTAAACCGGCGGCCGATCGGTCGGATAATGGAGTTCGAGCGGTATCCGCAGATAGGTTCCCGAATCGGCGAAGACCAGGGGGAAGCCGTTGGCCAGCGCGACCCAGGACAGCAAGGCCGCCCCCAGCAGGATCGCGGCGACCAGCGGCCATGCCATTTCGGGGCTCCGCCGCTGCGGCTTTGACTCGTCCATGGCGCAGCTTAGGGATATGGCCGTTGCGGGGGCAAGGTCGTTGGGCGACGTCATCGCATGACGGCGAAGCGCGACGTCTCGCTTTGGATCGCGATCCTCCATAAAGGGCGTCGCATCGGCTGGCGGAACAGCCGCGTGAGGGAAGAATGATGGATTATCAGGGGGGCGCGCCAAGCATCGCGGTGCTGTTGCCGTGCTATAACGAGGAAGCGGCGATCGCCCAGACGATTGCGGGCTTCCGCGAGGCGCTGCCGACCGCGACCATCTATGTCTACGACAATAACAGCAAGGACCGCACGATCGAAGTCGCCCGGAGCGCGGGTGCGGTCGTCCGGTCGGAGCGTATCCAGGGCAAGGGCGCGGTGGTCCGTCGCATGTTCGCCGATATCGATGCCGACATCTATGTGATGGCGGATGGCGACGCGACCTATGACGCCGCCTCCGCCCCCGATCTCGTCCGCCGGGTGATCGAGGAGCAGCTCGACATGGTGGTGGGCCAGCGGATCAGCGAGGCCGAACTGGCCTATCGCCGTGGCCACCGTTTCGGCAATGCGATGCTGACCGGGATGCTCGCCAAGCTGTTCGGGCGCAGCTTCACCGATATCCTGTCGGGCTACCGCGTCTTCTCGCGCCGCTTCGTGAAGAGCTTCCCTGTCCTGTCGGTCGGCTTCGAGATCGAGACCGAGATCAGCGTCCATGCGCTGGAACTGAAAATGCCCTGCGCCGAGATCGCCACGCCCTATTATGCGCGGCCCGAGGGGTCGGCGTCGAAGCTCAGCACCTATTCGGACGGCTGGCGCATCCTGCGTACCATCCTGAAACTCTACCGGATCGAGCGGCCGATGTGGTTCTTCGGCGCGATCGCCGTGCTGTTCGCCGCGCTGTCGGTGCTGCTGTCGGTGCCGTTGATCCTGACCTATCTGGATACGCACCAGGTGCCGCGTTTCCCGACCGCGATCCTGTCGACCGGGCTGATGTTGCTGGCCGGGCTCAATCTTTTCACCGGCCTGATCCTCGATACGGTGGTGCGGGGACGGCAGGAGGTGCGGCGGCTGGCCTATCTCGCATTGCCCGCGCCGGGCAACCGCCGCTGATCGGATTTTCGCGGCTGAACGCCATATTCGCTGCACGGCAACATCCTTGGGTGTCGCCGGGGCTTGAATATGCGCGGCCATCACGCGACATAGGGGCTCTTCTGGGCATAAGAGAGATTTCCATGCACAATCCGTTCGAGACCGGCGATTTCGCGAGCCCGCTGGCACAGGCCGGCGTCGGGCTGCGGCAGACGCAGGCCGGGCTGGTTCCGATCGTCATCGAACAGTCGAACCGCGGCGAACGGTCGTTCGATATTTTCAGCCGCCTGCTTCGCGAGCGCATCATCTTCGTCACCGGCGGTGTCGAGGACGGCATGGCCTCGCTGATCTGTGCGCAGCTGCTGTTCCTTGAGTCGGAAAACCCGAAGAAGGACATCTATATGTACATCAACTCGCCGGGCGGTGTCGTCACGGCGGGCATGGCGATCCATGACACGATGCAGTATATCCGGCCGCGCGTCGGCACGCTGTGCATCGGCCAGGCCGCCTCGATGGGCAGCTTCCTGCTGTCGGCGGGTGAGCCAGGGATGCGCGTCGCCACCACGAACAGCCGCATCATGATCCACCAGCCCTCGGGCGGGGCACAGGGCATGGCGGCGGATATCGAGATCCAGGCGCGCGAGATCCTGCGCATGCGGCATTTCCTGAACTCGCTGTACGCCAAATACACCGGCAAGCCGCTGGAAGAGATTGAGCGTGCGATGGACCGCGACAAGTTCATGAGCGCCGAGGAGGCCAAGGAATTCGGCCTGATCGACCAGGTGTTCGACAAGCGTCCGGCCCCGGCCGACGACGTGGCGGCCGCTGCATAAGGCGGGCCGTTCGCGATGAACGGTTTATTTCGATTGTGACTTTATCGGGGTGCGGTACGATGCGCACCCCGGCAACGGTAGCGCACCGGTATCGGGTGCGAGAGGTGATTGATGGACAAGGTGAGCGGTGGCAACTCGAAAAGCACCCTCTATTGCTCGTTCTGCGGCAAGTCGCAGCACGAGGTGCGCAAGCTGATCGCGGGGCCGACCGTCTTCATTTGCGACGAGTGCGTGGAGCTGTGCAACGATATCATCCGTGAGGAGACCAAGTCCGCGCTGGTCTCCAAGAAGGATGGTGGGGTGCCGACGCCGCAGGAAATCTGCAACGTGCTCGACGACTATGTCATCGGGCAGAAGCAGGCCAAGCGTGTCCTGTCGGTCGCGGTGCACAACCACTATAAGCGCCTGAACCATGGCGCGAAGGGTGCGGACGTCGAACTCGCCAAGTCGAACATCCTGCTCGTCGGCCCGACCGGGTGCGGCAAGACGCTGCTCGCGCAGACGCTGGCCCGCATCCTCGACGTGCCCTTCACCATGGCGGACGCGACGACGCTGACCGAGGCCGGTTATGTCGGCGAGGATGTCGAGAACATCATCCTGAAGCTGCTCCAGGCGTCCGATTACAATGTCGAGCGGGCGCAGCGCGGCATCGTCTATATCGACGAGATCGACAAGATCAGCCGCAAGGCCGAGAATCCCTCGATCACCCGCGACGTGTCGGGCGAGGGCGTTCAGCAGGCGCTGCTCAAGCTGATGGAAGGCACGACCGCCAGCGTTCCGCCGCAGGGCGGCCGCAAGCATCCGCAGCAGGAATTCCTGCAGGTCGATACGACGAACATCCTGTTCATCTGCGGCGGCGCGTTCGCCGGGCTCGAGAAGATCATCGGCGACCGTTTGCAGGGCAAGTCGATCGGCTTCGGCGCCTATGTCGCGGCACCGGAGGAAAAGCGGACCGGCGAGTATCTGCGCCAGACCGAGCCGGAGGATCTGCTCAAGTTCGGCCTGATCCCCGAATTCGTCGGCCGTCTGCCGGTCATTGCGACGCTCGAAGACCTCGACATCGCGGCCTTGGTCAAGATCCTGTCCGAGCCGAAGAACGCGCTGGTCAAGCAGTATCAGAAGCTGTTCGAGATGGAGAATGTCGAACTCGACTTCACCGACGATGCGCTGACCACGGTCGCCAAGAAGGCGATCGAGCGCAAGACCGGCGCACGCGGGCTTCGTTCGATCCTGGAGGGCATTTTGCTCGACACGATGTTCGACCTGCCCGGCATGGACGGCGTCGACGAGGTGATGGTCGACAAGGACGTGGTCGAGGGCCGCAAGGAACCAATCCGCGTCTATGCCGAAAAGGCGAAGAAGAAGGACGACGCGGCGGCCTGATCGCCGCCATGATCCGACGGTTGCAGGACGGGCGTTCCCCATGGGGAGCGCCCGTTTTTCGTGGAGGAGGCGCGCATGGTGACGATCCGCGATGCGGTGAGCGATGACCGGGCGGCGGTAGCGGCGATGCTGGGCCGTGCTTTCGCCAATGATCCGGCCATGTCCTATATCTTTCCCGACCCGCTGACCCGCGCGGAACGCCTGCCGCGCCTGTTCGCACTGCTGTTCGACAGCGACGCGGTGGGAATGCGGTTGGTCAGCGCGGCGGCGGAAGCGGGGACCTTCTGGCGCCCGCCGGGCGAGGCGGAGGTGCCGATGACCGCGATGCTGCGCCAGGCGATCCCGCTGCTCGCCACGCTGGGCACGGCGTTGCCGCGCGCGCTTCGGCTCGCCCATGCGATCGAGGCGCATTTTCCGAGCGAGCCCTTTTGGTATCTCCACATCGCCGGGGTCGATCCGGCGCGTCAGGGGCAGGGGCTGGGCGGTGCATCGATCCGCGCCGGATTGGCCCGGTGCGATGCGGATGGCGTGCCCGCCTATCTGGAGACGGCGACGGGGAGCAATGTCGCTCTTTACGGCCGATTGGGTTTTGAACTGATCCGGGAATGGTCGGTGCCGAAAGGCGGGCCGCGCTTCTGGTCGATGATCCGGCCGGTCGGCGGCTGATCCTCCCCGGCACGGGGAGGGGGACCATGCGCAGCATGGTGGAGGGGGCGTGCGGCTAGGGCAGCACTATGAGGAAGCCCCCCTCCGTCAGGGCTGCGCCCTGCCACCTCCCCGTACCGGGGAGGATATGCGTTGCCGTTCCGCGCGTTCCCGCATCTCGAACAGGAGATGCGCCGATGAAGCCCCATATGATCTGCCACATGATCTGCAGCCTCGATGGCCGCATCCTGCAAAGCCGGTGGCGACCGGACAGCTACAAGCCCGGCGATCTGTTCGAAGACCTTCACGACCGGATCGGTGGCGATGCCTGGATCGTGGGGCGCGTGACCGGACAGGAATTCGCGAAGGGCGACATCTACCCCGAGACGACCGACACCTTCCCCCGCGAAAACTGGTTCGCGGCCCGCGAGGCGGAGGCGTTCGGCGTGGTGCTGGATGCGCAGGCCAAGATCGTCTGGGGCCGGAGCGATATCGGCGGCGATCCCATCGTGGTCGTGCTGACCGAGGCGGTGTCCGATGCTCATCTGGCGGGGCTTCGCGCGGACGGCGTGTCCTACATCTTTGCGGGGCGTGACGAAATCGACCTTCGCGCGGTGCCCGATATCCTGGCGGACGAACTGGGCGTGAAGACCCTGCTGGTCGAGGGCGGGGGGACCGCCAACGGGGAATTCCTGCGCGCCGGATTGATCGATGAGATCAGCATGGCGCTCTGCCCCGCGATCGACGGCGCGGCGGGCGCGCCGAGCCTGTTCCATTCGGGCGAGGACGAGGCCGACACTCCGGCGCCGCTGAAGGGGCTGACGTTGATCCATCATGAGGTGTTGCCAGGCGGCGAGGTCTGGCTACGCTATCGGGTCGCGAACGAGACCGAGTGAAACCGGCCTTTGGTTGCGTATTCGCAACGAATCTCGCTCAGGATGGGACCCATTCAGGCGGTTGGAGCATTGGCATGACAGGACTGTCATCATTTTCCATCCCCTGACGTGGAGACCAGACCAGCAATGAGCGATGTCGACGCCATCGTAACCCCCGGACAGAAGCGCGCGCTTTTGCAGCGCCTGTTGCTGCCCTGGTGGACCCTGGTGTTTCCAGTGCTGGGACTGCTCGCCATCGCGGTGTCGCTGTACAAGATGGGGACGGTCGGCGTCGTCGTCGCGGCGTTCATCCTGTTCGGATGCGTGCTGTCGGCGGTCCATCAGGCCGAGGTCGTCGCCCACCGTGTGGGGGAGCCGTTCGGAACCCTGGTGCTCGCGGTCGCGGTGACGGTGATCGAGGTGTCGCTGATCGTCAGCCTGATGCTGTCCGATGCGGGCGACGCCTCCAGCCTGGCGCGCGACACGGTGTTCGCGGCGATCATGATCATCCTCAACGGGATCGTCGGCCTGTGCCTGCTGGCGGGCGGGGTGCAGCATGGCGAGCAGCGATTCTCGCTCCGGGGCGCGAGCGCGTCGCTCAACGTGCTGACCGCGATGGTGGTGCTGTCGCTGGTGCTGCCCAATTACGTCTCGTCCGCACCGGGGCCGACCTATGCGCCGTCGCAGTTGATCTTCGTCGCGATCGTCAGCGTCATTCTCTACGGCACCTTCGTGATGGTGCAGACGGTGCGGCACCGCGAATATTTCCTGCCCGCCGATGAGGACCTGCCTGCCGACGCCCATGCCGAGCCGCCGACCAATGCGGCGGCCTGGGCGGCGCTGGGCATGTTGCTGGTCGCGCTGGTCGGGGTGGTGCTGCTCGCCAAGGGGCTGTCGGGGATCGTCGAGGCGGCGATTTTGAACGCCGGGCTGCCGCTCGCCATCGTCGGCGTGGTGATCGCGGCGCTGGTGCTGGCGCCGGAGAGCCTGGCGGCCTATCGCGCGGCGAAGCGGAACCGGTTGCAGACCAGCCTGAACCTGGCCTTGGGATCGGCGCTGGCGACCATCGGGCTGACCATTCCGGCGGTGGCGATCGTGTCGCTGACTCTGGGCCTGCCGCTGGCGCTGGGGATCGGGGCCAAGCAGATGATCCTGCTGGTCCTGTCGCTGTTCACGATCACGCTGACCTTGGGCAATGGCCGGACCACCGTGCTGGGCGGGGCGGTGCATCTTGTGATCTTCGCGGCCTATCTGTTCGTGACGGTGGTGCCGTGATTTCCCCGCTCCGTTCGGCCTGAGCATCGGTTGCCATCGGGCCCTTTTGCGAAGGGATTCCCTTGGCCTTCGACTTCGCTCAGGCTGAACGGGGTTGGGGGCCATATCCCAACCTCCGTTCGCGCTGAGCGAAGTCGAAGCGCACGGGATGCCCGCGCCTCAGTTCGCCTTCTTCTTCGCCGCCTGTTCCGCCTTCCAGGCCTGGAACTCCTCGATCGCGACCGAGCGCTTCAGGATCTTCGACCACGGATCGACCACGACATGCGCGCCCTCGGGCACCGTCAGCGTGCCCGTGCCGCCGGTCATCGGCACCGTCTCGATGCGGTCACCGACCTTCACCTCGACCGGCAGGGGGAAGGGGCCTCCGCCGGGCACCTTCCAGGTCAGGGTCAACTGGTCGCCGACCTGCGTCTCCACGATCTCAGGCAGCGCCGCCTGGCGGAGATACACGTCGAAGAACCAGCCATAATCCTTGCCCGTGACCTGCCGGACGAACCCCTCATATTCCTTGGTGGAGCCATAGCGTGGGCTGAAATTCCCAGGCTTGGGATCGGTGCGGCCATAGACGGCGAGGCGGGTGACGTCCCAGAATGCCTTGTCCCCGATCAGATCGTGGAGCGTGTGCAGCATCCACGACCCCTTCATATAGATGTCGAGACCCGGACCACCCTTGGCCGGTTCATAGACATCCTGTTCGGTCATGCTGCGGTCATGGACGATGGGCGACTTGTTCGCGATTTGCCCGCGCTGCGCGTCCATCATCACCGCATAGCGCGCCTCGCCCTCGCGCCAGCGGCCGTAGCTGGGCTGCATATAGCTGCCATAGCCCTCGTGCAGCCAAAAATCGTCCCAGTCGACATTGGTCAACTGGTTGCCGAACCATTCATGGCTGAACTCATGCTGGAACAGCCAGTCGAACCCCTCGGGCGCCTTGGCATATTCGTTGCCGTAAGCGTTGATCGTCTGATGCTCCATGCCCTTGTGCGGGGTTTCCACCACGCCCAGCTTCTCGTCGCCGAAGGGGAAGGGGCCGATGGTCGATTCGAAAAAGTCCAGCGTCGGCGCGAATTCGGCGAACAGCGCCTCGGCCTTCGCCTTCTCCCCCGGTAGATACCAGTAGAACATCGGGATCGCGTTGCCGAAGCGGCTCTTGTACGTCCCCTCGACCACCTCATACGGCCCGACATTCAGGGCGATGGCATAGGTGTTGGGGTGCTTGGTCCGCCAGTTCCAGCGTGTCCGCCCATCGCCGAGCGTATCGACGCCCAGCAGCACGCCATTGGACGGCGCCTTCAACCCTTTGGGCACGGTGATGTGCAGCGTGACCATGCCCGGCTCGCCCATCGGATAGTCGAGACAGGGCCAGAACAGGTCGCAGCCATAGCCCTGCGCCGTGGTGGCGAACCAGGGGCGACCATCGGGCGTCTTGGCCCAGACGACGCCCGTATCCCATGGTGCGCGGACCGCGACATGGGGCGTGCCGCCATAGCTGATCTTCGCGCGCACCGTCTGCCCGGCACGAAGCGGACGGGGCAGGGCGACGACCAACTGACCTTCGGGATTGCTCCATTGCGCTGGCGTCAGGGCCTTGCCGTCGATGGTGATCGCCTTGACCGGCAAATTCTTGTCGAGATCGATGACGAGTCGTGCCAGCGGGGCCTTGGCGGTGAAGCCCAGGATCGCGACGCCGTTCAACTCCTGCGTATCGGGCAGGACCTCGAACGACAGGTCGGCGCTGTCGAAGCGCATGGCGAGCTGTTCGGGCGGACGCACGCCCCCCGACACCATGGTCTGCGCGGTCAGCGGCGGTTCGCCCTTGCCGGGTAAGGCCTTGGCACTCTGCGCATTCGCCGGGGCGACGGCGCAGAGCAGGGCGGAGGCGAGCAGCGCGGCGGCGGCATTCCGTATACGATTCATGAAGCATGGTGTCGCGCAACCCTGGCGGCTTGGCAAGCGGCTGCGAACGCCATTGGTCGCAGGGACGATTGATGGATGGGCAACCCTCCCCATATAGTGGGGGTGAAGAGGCCCCGATCAGGGCCGACCGGAGTTTGCATGAACCAGTCCTATCCCGTCCTTCCGCTGCGTGACATCGTCGTCTTCCCGCACATGATCGTGCCCTTGTTCGTCGGCCGCGACAAATCGGTCGCGGCGCTGGAAGCGGCGATGGCGGCGGACAAGGAAATTTTCCTGGTCGCCCAGCTCGATCCGGCCGAGGACGACCCCTCGCGCGAGGATCTGTACGAAATCGGCGTGACCGCCACCGTCCTGCAATTGCTCAAGCTGCCCGACGGCACCGTCCGGGTGCTGGTCGAGGGCAAGACGCGTGGGCGGCTGGACCAGCTCGACGAATCGGGTGCGTTCCTGACCGCCACGATCGACGCGACGCCGGTGCTCGAAGACGACGCCGCGCTCGAAGAGCAGGACCATGACGTCAAGGCGCAGATCGCCGCCCTGATGCGCTCGGTCGTCGACCAGTTCGAGAATTACGCCAAGCTCAACCGCAAGCTGCCCGCCGAAACCGCGGTGCAACTGGCCGAGATCGAGGATGCCTCGCAACTCGCTGATGCGGTCGCCGCCAATATCTCGGTGAAGGTCGCCGACAAGCAGGCGCTGCTGGTCGAAACCGACCCAGCCAAGCGGCTGGAGATGGCTTATGCGCTGATGGAGGGCGAACTCGGCGTCCTGCAGGTCGAAAAGAAGATCAAGAGCCGCGTCAAGCGCCAGATGGAGAAGACGCAGCGCGAATATTATCTCAACGAACAGCTCAAGGCGATCCAGCGCGAGCTGGGCAACGAGAGCGAGGACGGCGATGGCGACGAGATCGCCGAGCTGACCCAGAAGATCGCGACGCTCAAGCTGTCGAAGGAAGCCCGTACCAAGGCGACCGCCGAGCTGAAGAAGCTGAAGACCATGGCGCCGATGAGCGCCGAGGCCACGGTCGTGCGCAATTACCTGGACGTGCTGCTGGGCCTTCCCTGGGGCAAGAAGTCCAAGGTGAAGAAGGACATCGCCGCCGCGCAGGCGATCCTGGACCAGGATCATTATGCGCTGGAAAAGGTGAAGGACCGGATCGTCGAATATCTGGGCGTCCAGGCGCGCACCAACAAGCTGAAGGGCCCGATCTTGTGCTTGGTCGGCCCGCCCGGCGTCGGCAAGACCTCGCTGGGTCAGTCGATCGCCAAGGCGTGCGGGCGCGAGTTCATCCGCCAGTCGCTGGGCGGCGTGCGCGACGAGGCCGAGATTCGCGGCCACCGCCGCACCTATATCGGCTCGCTGCCGGGCAAGATCGTGACCAACCTGAAAAAGGCCGGCACGTCCAACCCGCTGTTCCTGCTCGATGAGATCGACAAGCTGGGCCAGGATTTCCGCGGCGACCCGGCCTCGGCGCTCTTGGAGGTGCTCGACCCCGAACAGAATGCCAAGTTCAACGATCACTATCTGGAGATCGACATCGACCTGTCGGACGTGATGTTCGTGTGCACCGCGAACACGCTGAACCTGCCGCAGCCTTTGCTCGACCGCATGGAGATCATCCGTCTGGAGGGCTATACCGAGGACGAAAAGGTCGAGATTGCCGAGCGCCACCTGATCGCCAAGCAGGTCGAGACCCATGGCCTGAAGGACGGCGAGTTCACGCTGACGCAAGGTGGCCTGCGCGCCCTGATCCAGCGCTACACCCGCGAGGCGGGCGTGCGTACCCTGGAGCGTGAGATTGCGCGTCTGGCGCGCAAGGCGCTGCGCCAGATCCTGGAGGGCAAGGCGACGTCGGTGACGATCACGCCGGACAATCTGCACGAGTTCGCGGGCGTCCAGAAGTTCCGCCACGGCCTGTCCGAGCAGGAGGACCAGATCGGCGCGGTCACCGGCCTCGCCTGGACCGAGGTTGGCGGCGAACTGCTGACCATCGAGTCGGTGACGGTGCCGGGCAAAGGCCAGGTGAAGACCACCGGCAAGCTGGGCGATGTGATGAAGGAATCGGTGCAGGCCGCCTTCAGCTTCGTCCAGGCGCGCAGCCCCAGCTTCGGGATCAAGCCGTCGCTGTTCCACCGCAAGGACATCCATATCCACCTGCCCGAGGGCGCGGTGCCCAAGGATGGTCCGTCGGCGGGCATCGGCCTGGTCACCTCGATCGTCTCGACGCTGACGGGGATCGCGGTGCGCAAGGACGTGGCGATGACCGGTGAGGTCACGCTGCGCGGGCGCGTACTGCCGATCGGCGGGCTGAAGGAAAAGCTGCTCGCCGCGCTTCGTGGCGGGATCACCACCGTCCTCATTCCGCAGGAGAATGAGAAGGATCTGGCGGACATTCCCGCCAATATCCGCGAGGGGTTGAAGATCGTGCCCGTGTCGCATGTCGACGAGGTGCTTCGTCTGGCCCTGGTCGGCCCGCTGGAGGCGATCGACTGGACCGACGCCGACGAACTGGCGGCGCTGCCGCCCGCCGCCATCCCGGCGGTCGCGGGGGCCGAACGCCACCATTGATCATCGCCAAGACAGGGCCATCCGGCGAAAAGGCGGATGGCCCTGTCGACGATTGTCACACGATTGTCGCGGGCGGGCGCTTAGTGGGTGTTTCGTGCCGGACACGACAACAGTTTGACAGCGGACGCCACAACGGCATTATCGATCCTTTAAGGTTTGACCGGCACCGAGTCCGTCTGACTAATCTTTGGGTTCACAGGGGGTTATGGAATGAACAAGCAGGAGCTGATCGCTACCGTCGCCGATTCTTCGGGCCTCGCGCGTGGGGATGCGATCAAGGCTGTGGAGGCCGTGTTCGAGTCGATCACCGCCGCGCTCAAGAAGGGCGACGAGGTTCGCCTGGTCGGCTTCGGCACCTTCTCGGTCTCGCAGCGCAAGGCCTCGACCGGCCGCAATCCCCGGACCGGCGAACCGATGACCATCAAGGCGTCGTCGCAGCCCAAGTTCAAGCCGGGCAAGCTGTTGAAGGACTCGGTCAACTAAAACCGATTTTTTGGGCTGGACAGGCGGCGACACGCCGCCTAAAGGCCCGTCCTCCGGTTACCGGGCGCGTAGCTCAGCGGTAGAGCACACCCTTCACACGGGTGGGGTCACAGGTTCAATCCCTGTCGCGCCCACCATCCTTTCTCGCCGATCGGGCGATGGCACGAGGATGGTGATCAGGCCGTTTTTCATCGATATCTGCGGTGTATGGGCAGGGCAACGTTGACCTGATACCGTCCATGCCGTCCCCTGTCAGACAAGGGGGAGAGCGGATCGATGTTCGTTTTCGCGTAGAGGCGCAGAGAACGCAGAGAGATGTTGCTCGAGCGGCAGCGCGTCTCATCGACCCTTGGATAGCAGAAAACGAACCGCTGTCGCCTCAGGCGCAACCCCTCTGCGTCCTCCGCGCCTCTGCGCACAGAAGAAGAGGGCCGGCGTCTTCGCTTGAACCGCTAAAGCAGGATGGCATGGAGTCGACCCGAGCCGAGCCCCTCCCCTTCAGGGGAGGGGTTGGGGTGGGGCACCACCACGGGCAACGTGTTTGTGGAAGCGCACCACCCCCGGCCCCTCGCCTGAAGGGGAGAGGTGGATCACCCTGATGTCATCCTGTTCAGCCTTGACGCACGTCCGCGATCGGCTCCCCGCAAAAAACCGCGCTCACATCCTGGCGTCGGTATCCCCCGCCAGATAGCGCGCGATCGGGTCGATCATGTCCTTCGGTATGCGGCGGGCGATGACGGGCATGGTCGCGTGGCTCTTGCGCGCATCCACGACATTCTTGTCGCCCTGCCAGTGGCGTAGCCGCGCGGCGATATAATCCGCGCGCTGACCGGCCAGGACGGGATAGGGCTTGCCGGGCGTGTGACAGCTGACACAGGCGGGCAGTTGCTTGTCCGGCAGGCCCCGCTCCACGATCCGTGCCGCCGCCGGGTCGCCCGATGGCGCACCTCCCAGGCCCGGCATCGCGGCGAAGCGGCGTGCGGCGGCCTCCATCTGTGCCGGCTCCATCCGCATCGCCACCTGCTGCATCACCGCGCTCGACCGGCGGCCATCGGCATAGCCACGCAGCGCCGCCACCAGATATTCGGGGCTCTGCCCGCCCAGGATCGGAATGTCGGGCGCGCCGCGACCCCGTCCGTCGGTGCCATGGCATCCGGTGCAATTGTCCGGATCGACCGCGGGCGAGGCTTCGGCGACCAGCGCGCGGTACTGCGCCGGGGTCATGCCGGGCAGGCGACGGACGAAGGCGACCATGCGGCGCACTTCGTCGGGGCGGTCCTGCACGGCCCAGGCGGGCATGCCGGTATATTTGACGCCGTGCTGGAGGATCCAGAACAACTGCTTGTCGGTCCATTCGCGCGCGTTGATCGCCAGATCGGGCGCGGGCGGGGTCGCGGCCTGCATCACCGGCGCGGGCTTCTGGCCGGGCGCGCCGTGGCAGACGGCGCAGGCATTGGCGAAATGGCCCGCCGCGCTGACCAGGCCGCTGCGATCGGCGGGGTCGTCGGGCGCGGTCAAGGCGGCATGGGTCCGCACCGAATTGCGCATCGCCCAGTGCAGGAACCAGTCGGTGATCGCCCAATGCCCGCTCGACGCGGCAAGGCTGATCACGCCCGACCAGGCCACCGCCATGCCCAGCGCGGCCAGGCCCAGGATGGTGGCGATCACGCGCTTCCAGGTGATGCGAATGGTCATGCGCGCGCCTCCGGTCGGGTTTGGAGCAGGCGGCCGAGCATCGCCAAGCCGCCGCACAGATAGGCGATGCCGCCGACCAGCAGCATGACCACGCCCGCGATCTGCTGGTCCTGCAAAGCCCCCGCGCCGTGATGGCTGTAGAGCGGGCGCGGGGCGAGGCCGATCAGCGCGCCGAGCAGGGTCATATGCATCGAGGTGACCAGCAGCGCCGCCACCCCCGCCGCACGGTGTTGCGGCGCAAGTACCGCCGACCAGAGCAACAGCCCGGCGGCGAGGAAGCTGGCCTGCTCGACGACCAGCCAGAGCGGCGCATGATCGGCCAGCCGCCGCAGCGCGGGGACGTGCCAGCCCCAGACGATCACCGCCTCCATCAAAGCGGCGACCATCGGCGTGGCGAGGCGCGGCCAGCGACGGGCGGGGTCGAGGCGGCTGTCCTGGATCGCCAGCGCGAGCAGCGGCGCAGCCACCGCCACCGCGATCATGTGCGCGACCATATGGCCGGTCATTCCGCGACCACTCAGCGTCCAGCCGAGGATGAGCAGGGCGATACCGGCGATGAGGGTGCCCCGCTTCACCGGCAATCGCCCAGCATCAGCACGGGCATCGCGGTGAACACCACCGCGACGAAGCTCAATCCCGCGAGCAGCAGCGTCGAATAGGCGAGGAAGCGCAGCCGATCGATATCGGTGCCCTCGTTATGCGGCGGCGGATCGCCGGGGGTGCGCGACTGCTGCCACGCGATCACGCCCGAAGCGGCGATCACCAGCAGCGCGACGACCGTCCCGATGGCGAAGGCGGTGGGGAAGAGGGCCCACTCGCCGATCTTCTCGCAACTGATCGCGGCCCAGAGATAGGAGAAGAGGAAATGCACCGCCCAGGTCGTCGGCGGCATGATGAGCGTCCAGAGCGTGACGCGCAGGCGATGCGCGCGTTTCAACCAGCGCCTCACAGCCCCGTCTCCGGAAAAAGGCCGATCGTCAGATAGGTGACGATGGCGGTCAGCGCGAAGAAATGCGCATAGACGGTGATGTTGCGTATGTCGGCGTCATGGCTTGGCGTCATCCGTCCCGCGATGCTGCGCGCCAGCGTGTAGAGCTGCATGATCGCGGCGACGGCGGCATGGACCACGGTCCAGACGACCAGCACCCAGACGATCGCCGGATAGACATTGGCCTCCGGATCGAGCCCCTCCAGGCAGGCGAGCCCGGCGAACAGGCTGGCGATCGCCAGCCCCGCCCCGACGAGCAGCAGCGCGCGCGCCGCGATGATCCCACCGCGACGATGGACCTCGCGCGCCGCCAGTGTCGCGGCCCAACTCGCCAGCGACAGGGCCAAGGCGAGGAGCGGACCGCCGCTGCCCGGCCCGTCGAACCCGGCGCCGAAATCGGGATGGATCGTCCAGTAGAAATAATAGCCGAAGACGAGGCCGGAAAAGGCCGTCGCGTCCGCCATCATCGTGATGAACATCGCCCACCAACCCGGCGCGGCGGGCCCGGAGATGTAGAGTGGCAGGCGTATGCCGTGACCGATCGGTTTTTCGGGTTTCTCGGGGATTTCCGCCGTATCCCACAGCCACCAGAGGATACAGGCCAGGGTCACCACGCCGCCAAGGGCGGCGATCAGATAGAGGTGATAGGTGGTCAGGATGAACACGCTGCCCAGCGCGACGGCGGTCAGCATAGGCTTGACGCTGGGGGTGCCCAGCCGGATCACCGAGACGGGCTTGGCGTCGAGGACCGAGGTGATGATCGTCTCGCGCCGACCCTCCTCGGCATCGGGCAGGAAGAAGCGCCCCTCATCGACCTTGGCGACGAAGTCCTTCTGGTCCCAGATCGGATAGCGGCTCTCGACCAGCGGAACCGAGCGGATGCCCCAATCCTCGTCATCCGGATGGGCCAGCCATTCCAGCGTGCCCGCATTCCACGGGTTGCGTGGCGACTTGGGTCGGGTGGGGGACAGGGCGAGGTCGACGACCAGTACCAGCACGCCCGCCGCGAACATATAGGAGCCGAGCGTGGAGGCGAGGTTCAACCAGCCGATGTTCAACTCGGCGGGATAGGTGAAGACGCGGCGCGGCATCCCCTCCAGCCCCGAAAGGTGCATCGGGAAGAAGGTCAGGTTGACGCCGACGAACATGATCCAGAAGGCGGTTCGCCCCATTCGGTCGGACAGCTTCTTGCCGGTGATCAGCGGCCAGTAATAATAGAGCCCGCCGAACAGCGGCAGCAGCGTGCCGCCGATCAGCACATAATGGAGGTGCGCGACGATGAAATAGGTATCGTGCGCCTGCCAGTCGAAGGGCGCGACCGCGACCATCACGCCGGTCAGCCCGCCGATGACGAAAATGGCGAGGCTGCCCGACGCATAGAGCAGCGGCGTCGACCACTTCACCTTGCCCGCCCAGAGGGTGGCGATGAAGGCGAAGATTTGCACGCCCGTAGGGATGGCTACGGCTTCCGAGGCGGCGGAGAAGAAGGCCAGGCTGATCTTGGGCAGGCCGGTCGCGAACATGTGGTGGACCCACAGGCCGAACGACAGGAAGGCGGTGCCGACCGCCGCCAGCACGATCCACGGATAGCCGAGTAGGTGGCGCTGCGCGAAGGTCGGGATCATCATCGCGAACAGGGCGATCGAGGGCAGGAAGACGATATAGACTTCCGGGTGGCCGAAGATCCAGAACAGGTGCTGCCACAGCAGCGGATCGCCGCCGCGCGCGGCGTCGAAGAAGGGCCAGTTGAGCAACCGCTCCATCTCGAACAACAGGTCGCCCGCGATCAGCGGCGGGAAGGCGAACAGGATCATTACCGCCACGACCAGGATATACCAGGCATAGAGCGGCATCAGGTTCAGTCGCATCCCCGGCGGACGGCATTTCAGCACGCCGACAATCAGCTCGACCGCGGCGGCGACCGACGACACCTCGATAAAGGAAAGCCCCAGCATCCAGATGTCCGCGCCCAAGCCCGACAAATCGGTGCGGGTGGTCAGCGGCGGATACATGAACCAGCCGCCATCGGGCGCGGCATTGAAGAAGATCGATCCGCCGACGAAGACACCGCCGATCAGGAAGCTCCAATAACCGAAGGCCGACAGGCGCGGAAAGGGCAGGTCGCGCGCGCCGAGAAGCTGGGGCAGGAGGATGATCGACACCGCCTCGAACATCGGGACGGCGAACAGGAACATCATCATCGAGCCGTGCAGCGTGAACAGCTGGTTGAAGGTGTTCGCGGACACCAGGTCGTTGTCGGGCACCGCCAGCTGGGTCCGCATGATCAGCGCCAGCACGCCGGCGAACAGCATGAAGCCGAACGCGGTCAGCGTGTACCAGACGCCGACCCGGTTGTTGTTGGTATCCGTCCAGCGCAGGAACAGCCCGCTGGGTGGTTTCCAGACTTCGCGCAGCCGCTCTTCCTGGGCGGCGCGAAGGGCAGGGTCGTCCTGGGCGTGGAGGCTCATTTCAGACCCTGAAGATAGCGGGCGAGGGCGACGCCCTCGTCATCCGACAATTGGGGGAAGGAGGGCATGCGCACGCCCGGCTTGGTCTTTTCGGGATGGCGGATGAAGTTCGCGACATTCGCCTGCGTCATCGGCAGGATGCCCGCCGCCAGCGTCCGTCGCGATCCGAAATGGGTGAGGTCGGGGCCGATCCGGGTCGGCGGCGTGACCCCGGCGATGGCATGGCACCCGGAACAGCCATTGGTCGCGAACAGCCGAGCTCCGGCACTGTCGACGGCCCGGGCAGGACGCGCCTGCTCGGCCAGCCACGCGTCGAAGGCGGCGGGGGGCATGGCGATGACGTCGAACGCCATCAGCGCGTGGGACAATCCGCAGAACTCGGCGCATTGCCCGCGATAGCGGCCGGGCTTGTCGGCGCGGACGACCAGGCTGTTGATGCGGCCGGGGATCATGTCCATCTTCCCCGCCAGCCCCGGTATCCAGAAGCTGTGCACCACATCGCCCGCACTCAGGCGAAAGGCGACGGTACGACCGGTCGGGATACGGATCTCGTTCGCACCCAGGACGGGGGGGCGACCCGGCGCCTGATAGGCGACGCGCCACCAGAATTGCTCGCCATCGATCGCGATCTTCAGGTCGGCGCGCGCGACGGGCCGGGGGCGCATATAGGGCAGCGAATAGGTGAGCAGGCCCAGCAGCACGATCGTCGGTATGACCCCGCCCAGCCACAGGACCAGGCGCATGCCCTTCTCATGCCCGATCGCCCCTTCGGGCGCACGGACGGCATGGCGCATCAGCAGCGCGACCGCCCCCGCGATCACCACCGCGCCGACCAGCATGATGATGAAAAGGTGGCGAATATCCGCCGCATCCGCCCCGAACGGAGCCAGGGTCGATTGATGCGTGTTGCATCCCGCCAACAAGGCGGCCGTCCCGACGACGATGACTGTGCTGATCCCCCGCATGGCCAACAAACGTTGCCATGGTGGAATGGTTCATGTTTCCTTCATCGGAAATTCATGTCCGAAACAAAATGTCACGTTGGCGGATTGCGCCGCCACACCTCACCCGCGAGCACCGTGGCGAAGCCCAGCCAGGCGGCAAGCGGCATGACGCTGGCGGCGGCGGGACGATCGATCTTCCAGGCGGTGGCCGCCAGCGCGGCGGTACCGACCGCCATGGTCCCGGCGGCGGCGGTGCTGGTGCCGATCCGCCGTTCCCGGAAGAACAACTCGGTCCAGCCGCCGATCATCGCACTGTTGCCGAGCCATAGCGCGACCGCCGTATCGCGCCGGGGCGAGGAGGGTTGGCGGAGCAGGCGGTAGCCGCCGACCGCCGCCAGGCTTTCGAGCACCGGCCAGACTGCGCCGAACACCTTGTCGGGCGGGGTGAAGCCGGGCTTGTCGAGCCGCCTGTACCAATGCCGGATGCGCGGGTGAGACGGATCGGGCGCATTGCGCCGCCCGACCAGCGCGCTCAACCCCAGCACCGCCGCCGCCACGCCGCCCGCCATCCATGGCGACAGCCCCGTCTTCGTCTTGCCGTTCATCGCGAACCCTCTCGATTGCGAGGGGGATAACGGTTCGGCTCCGTCCCTGTTCAGCGGCGGTGCGATTTGTCGACATCGCCATCAATCGGTCGACCGCTGCCATAAGCGACACCCGCGCCCCGCATGATCCAAGAACGAAGTGGAATGGGCAGACCGCCCGCCGGGGCATGTCATCCGCATGCGTCGGCTTCGCCGCGTGGATCGGCTATCCTGGATCAAGGCCGTCCGGCCGATTTACCTGTTATCCGTACTTTTGCGGGAGGATAGCGACCGCTGGCGCGTGGCCGCGCCGTGTTGCAGAAATGGACGATAGTGGACTCCTCCGCATTTGATTTCCTGAAGGGCGTTTCGGGGCAGGTCGTCGACGAGATCATCGCGTTCGACTGGGCGGCGACCTCGCTGGGCGCGCCGGGGCAGTGGCCGGTCGCGCTGCGGTGCCAGCTCGCGACGATGCTCGCCTGTCCTGCGCCCATGTATCTGGTCTGGGGACCGGAGCTGATATCCTTCTACAACGATGCCTATCGCCCGATCCTGGGCTATCGCGCGGCGACCGCGATGGGCATGCCGTTCCGCATCCTGTGGGGCAGCATCTGGGACGAGATCGCACCGCTGGTCGATCAGGCGCTGTCGGGCGGCGTCGCGCGGGTCACGGACATGCGGCTGGACCTGGCGCGCGAGGGGAAGCCCGAGGAAAGCTACTGGACCTTCTCCTACTCGCCGGTCTTCGACGATCGCGGTGCCATCGCCGGCATGATCTGCGTCACCGGCGAGACGACCGCGCGCGTGCTGGCCGAACGACGCCAGCAGGAGGCGGACGAGCGGCTCGAACTGGCGCTCAGTTCGGGCGCGCATGTCGGCCTGTGGGACTGGGACGTGGTCAACGACTCGGTGCGCTCCGACGGGCGCTTCGCGGCGATGTACGGCGTCGATCCGGTCGCCGCCGAGACGGGCATGCCGATCGCCGAATTCTTCCGGGGTATCCATCCCGAGGACCGCGCCCGCGTCGAGGCGGAGATCGAGGCCGTCCTCGCGGGGGCGGCCGATGGGAGCGAGGGAGCGGGGCGCTTCGTTTCCGAATATCGGCTGGTCCAGTCCGATGGCTCGGTCCACTGGGTATCCGCGCGAGGACGCTGCATGGTCGACGAGACGGGGCGCTGCGTGCGTTTCCCCGGCGTCAGCTTCGATATCACCGACCGGGTCTGCGTCGAGCTTCAGTTGCGCGAGAGCGAGGCGCGCGCCCGCCTGAATGCCGAACGGGTGCAGGTCGCGTTGGAGGCGGGGGCGATCATCGGCACCTGGCTATGGGACCTGCCGACCGATCGCTTCACGGTGGACGAACCCTTCGCCCGGCATTTCGGGCTGGACCCCGCTTTGGGGCATGAGGGGTTGAGCCTGGCGCAGGTGGTGGCGACCGTCCATCCCGACGATCAGGCCGGGCTGGCCGAGGCAATTGCCGAGGCGATCGCGCGCGGCGGTCCCTATGCCCATCAGTATCGCACGCGGCGTCATGACGGACGCTATCACTGGCTGGAGGCCAATGGCCGGGTCGATCACGCCCCCGACGGCACGCCGCTGCACTTTCCCGGCGTGCTGATCGATGTCGGCGCCCGCCGCGCGCTGGAGGCCGAGCGCGACCATGCCATCGCCGAACTCCGCGCGCTGACCGACCAGTTGGAGCAGCGCGTCGCCGACCGCACCGCCGAGCTGATGCGCGCCGAGGAAGCGCTGCGGCAAAGTCAGAAGATGGAGGCGGTGGGCCAGCTGACCGGTGGCTTGGCGCATGATTTCAACAATTTGCTGGCGGGTATTTCCGGCTCGCTCGAACTCATGGCGCTGCGCCTGTCGCAGGGGCGGGTGGGTGAGGTCGACCGCTATATGGATGCGGCGCAGGGGGCGACGCGGAGGGCAGCGGCGCTGACCCACCGGCTGCTGGCCTTTTCGCGGCGGCAGACGCTGGCCCCGCGCGCGACCGATATCGGCGCGCTGGTCGCGGGCATGACCGACCTGATCCGCCGCACCGTGGGGCCGGGCATCGCACTGGAGACGAAGGGCGCGGACGATCTGTGGACCGTGCTGGTCGACGCGCCGCAGCTGGAGAATGCGCTGCTCAACCTGTGCATCAACGCGCGCGACGCGATGCCGGACGGCGGACGCATCACGATCGAGATGGTGAACCGCCGGCTGATCGGCGACAATGCGCGGTTCGGCGATATACCGGACGGCGAATATCTGGCGCTGTGCGTGACCGATACCGGCATCGGCATGACCCCGGACGTGATCGAGAAGGCGTTCGACCCCTTCTTCACCACCAAGCCCCTGGGGCAGGGGACCGGGCTGGGGCTGAGCATGATCTATGGCTTCGCCAAACAGTCGGGCGGGCAGGTCCGCATTCATTCGACGCCGGGCATGGGGACGACCGTGTTCCTCTATCTGCCCCGCCACGACGGACCGGCGGAGCAGGAGGACATGGGCACGACCACCGCGCTCGACGGTCCCGCCGGGTCGGGCGAGACGGTGCTGGTCGTCGATGACGAGGCGACCGTTCGCCTGATGATCGTCGATGTGCTGCGTGACATGGGCTATCAGGTGATCGAGGCGGCGGACAGCGCGGAAGGGCTGGCGATCCTGCGATCGTCGGTGCGGATCGATCTGCTCGTCACGGATGTCGGCCTGCCCGGCGGGATGAACGGGCGTCAACTGGCGGAAGCGGCCCAGGAATTGCGACATGAATTGAATGTCATGTTTATCACGGGCTATGCGGAGGGCGCGGCGCTGAACAGCGGCCATTTGTCGCCGGGCATGCAGTTGCTGACCAAGCCGTTCACCGTGGACGCGCTGGTCACGGGGATACAGGCCGCGATGGGTGCGGCCGCGCGGCGGTACGAACCCCACGCCCCCTGATCCCGTCGCGGTCCCGGTCCGGATCGCGTGCGGCACCGCATGACGATGACGACCGGGAGTTTCGAGACGATGAAGACCAGCCGCCTGGCCCTGTCCCTTATGGGCATGAGCCTGTTCGCCGCCGCCCCGGCCCATGCGCAGGACGGGCCGGATATTCCCGAGCCGATGGTGTTCGACATGATCCGCCCGCTGACCGCAAAAGCGGGCGAGCTCGAGGTCAATGCGCTGGCGCAGCGCGACCTGACGGGCCCGCGCGGCGAGCTAGAATGGGCGCCCGAGGTCGAATGGGCGGTGGCCGATGGCCTGGCGGTCGAACTGGAGCTGCCGCTGATCGACACGCGCGTCGTCCAGTACAAGATGGGGCTTCAGGGCAAGCTGGGCACGATTCGGGGCGGGCGCGGGGTGCACGGTGTCCAATATCTGGGGCTGCACGACCGCGAGGCGGGTGGATGGACCTCCACGCTCCTCTGGCTGCTCGGCAACCGCTTCGGCGAGCGGTGGAGCACCATGACGATGATCGGCATCGGCGACGTGACCCTGCGCGAGGGGAACGAGACGGGGATGATCGTCAACCACTCCACCTTCTACGATCTGAACCGCGACACGGTGCTGGGGCTGGAGGTCAACCGGCAGAATGGCGAAGGCGCCTATTGGCTGTTGATGCCGCAGGTCCATCATGCGCTCGGCAAGCTGGGCGTGCAGGGCGGCGTCGGGGCGGAGAAGGCGCGCGGCGAGCGGTTCCGGCCGCGGCTGGGATTGCGAATCATCCGCGAACTGTGATGGGAGAGCCGTCACCCCATGGGAGATAGGATATGGCCGTCGAACTGATCTGCCTGGATGCCGACGACACGCTCTGGCACAATATGCGCCATTTCGCGGAGACGGAGGAAGCGCTGGTCGGTCTGCTCGCCCCCTTTGCCGAGGCGCGGGTGGCGCGGGCCACACTGGAATCCTGCGAGGCGCGCAACCTGCGGCTCTACGGTTACGGCGCCAAGGGCTTCACCTTGTCGATGATCGAGACGGCGGTGGAACTGGCGGGGCCGACCCTGCCGACCGAGCTGGTCGCGCGGCTGCTGGAGGCGGGGCGGCAGTTGCTGGCGCATCCGGTCGAACTGCTCGACGGGATCGCCGACACCATGGCCGCGCTGGCGGAGCGCGGGCGGCTGGTGCTGGTGACCAAGGGCGACCTGCTGCATCAGGAGGCGAAGCTGGCCGCATCGGGCCTGGGCGAGCATTTCGCCGATGTCGCGATCGTCAGCGACAAAACGCCCGACACCTTCCGCCGGATCTTCGCCCGCCACCATGTCGCGCCGGAGCGGGCGGTGATGGCGGGGGATTCGATGCGCTCGGACATTTTACCCGCGCTGGAGGCGGGAGCCTGGGCGGCCTATATCCCGCAGCCGCTGGCCTGGAGCCATGAGGCGGGGCGGACGCCGACCGACCATCCACGCTTTCGCCAGTTGGAACGGCTGGGGGACTTGCCGGACTGGATCGACGCGATCGGGTGAGGGGGGCGCCTGGTCCGGGCGATCCTAGCTGGGGTCGTGTTCTTCGCCGACGACGACACCGCGCGCCACTTCGGGTCCGTCGTGGGAGAAGCCGTTGCGATGGATGCGCACGCCCGCCGTGGTGACCGGGACGCTGGCCGCCACCGCCGCGACGGGGGCGGTGGGGGCGACGCCTTCGGCGACCGCCTGTTCGCCGCGATGGATGGTCACGCCCCCCATCGTCTCGACGCCCGCCACCGGGGCGGCCGCCAGCATGGCGGGGGCGGGGACGGGGATGCTCGGCTCCACCCCGGCATAATCCTGGCGGAAGGAAAGGTCGCGCTCCAGCGCGCCCTTCCAGCGATAGAAGATATGGCTGCCGATTGCGCCGATCCGGTTCAGGCTGGGTGCCCACCAGGGCAGCACATAATTGGCGTGATAGAAGGTCGCGGCCCCCACCGGCGCATAGACCATGCCCGCCAGTGCGGCCTGCGCCACGGCGGCGGCGCGGGCCCAGGCGGCGGGCTCGCGCGGGTGGAGCATCGATCCGTCGCAGGTGAAGCTGAACTGGCAACCCGTCGAACGCTCCGATCCCTGATAGACGACGCCGCAGATGCTCTTGGGAAAGGCGCGGTCGCGCACGCGGTTGAGGACGACCTGCGCCACCGCGCGCTGGCCGTCGATCGGTTCGGAGCGGGCTTCGTAATAGATGGCCGCGGTCAGGCATTCGGCGGCGCGGGCGGCGTCCTGCGGCGAGCGGGCGATGCCGGAAAAGGCGGGGGCGGCGGCCATCTCGATCGGCGTGGTGCCGTTCAGCGTTTCGGGCAGATCGGCGTCGGGCACGTCGAGCGCGAGCTGACGCAGCAGGGTCCGCGCGGTCGGCGGCGGCACGTCCAGCGTCAGCCGTGCGGGCGGATGCCGCGCCGGGGTGCACGACGTCGCGATCGCCAGCGTCGCCACCACCATCAACCAACGCAGCACGTCACTCCTGATCCCAGCCCGTTGCCTCATGACGGCGCTTTTACGGGGTAGGGGGTTAGGAAGCGGTTAAGTCGCGGAACTTGGGCGGGATCGACATGATGTCCTCCCTCTCCCCTGGACAGGGGAGAGGGTTAGCGAAGCTTGCCAGCTTGCTGGCTAGCGCAGCTTGGGTGAGGGGTCGAGCGAGCCCAAAGGGCTCGCGCGCTCTTCGAGCGCTCTCCCCTCACCCAGCTCCGACTAGGCCTTTGCTTCGCAAAGCCTAAGTCTGCGCAACCCTCTCCCCTCAATGAGGGGAGAGAGGAGAAACTTAAAACCGCGCGCCCAATTCCACGCCGTAGAAACGCGGCTCGCCCGCGATATAGGTCGGCGCGCTGAAGGTGCCGCCGGTGTTGCCCGCATCGATCAGATAGCGCTTGTTGGTCAGGTTGCGCGCGAAGCCGCCGACATGGAAA
Organism: Sphingomonas sp. GM_Shp_1; assembly: GCF_026540895.1. Lineage (GTDB taxonomy): Bacteria > Pseudomonadota > Alphaproteobacteria > Sphingomonadales > Sphingomonadaceae > Sphingomonas. The sequence continues at coordinate 26,973 of NZ_JALNUR010000031.1, forward strand.
CGTCCGTCCGCCCCGAACTCGACGCCGGCGCGTAGATTGACCAGCGTATAGCCGCCCTGCGAGATCGCCTCGCTATTGGGGAGCTCGAAATAGACCTTGGACCGATAGGTGGCGCTGGGCGTCGCATAGAAGGTCGCGGAGGACCCCACCGGCACGCGCAGCGTCGCGCCGCCCGAGGCGGTCGTGTCGGGTTGCAGGCGGAAACGGTTGCCCGCGAACACGCCATTGGCGGGATCGTCGGCGATGCCGCCATCGATATAGGCGAAGCTGCCGAACAGGCTGAGCCAGCGATGCACCGCCCAGTTCGCCTCCAGCTCGACACCCACATTGTTCGCCGAGCCCGCGCTGCGCGTCACGGTCCGTCCGCCCTCGAAGACGGTGACCTGGAAGCCCTTATATTGCTGATAGAAGACCGAGGCCGCGCCGCTGAACGCGCCGATCCGCCCCTTGATGCCGCCTTCGTAATTCCACACGTCTTCCTGCGGCACGATCTGAAGCCGGGGGATCGCGCCCGAATTGGCGACGGTCAGCGGCACGATCCGCTGGGCGTCGAGCTGGACCACGGGCGAGCGGCGGCCCTTGCTGACCGTCGCGTAGACGTTCACGTCGCCGCCCAGCCGATAGAGCGCGTTGAAGCGCGGCAGGATCGCGGCATAGCTGCGTTGCGCCTCGAAGACCTGCCCCTTGGTATTGGCCGCGCCCAGCAGGCTGGTGAACAGCCCCGCCGCCGCCAGCAGGCGGCTGTCCGGCATGACATTGCTATAGCCCGAGCGGCGATCCTCGATCAGCACCCGCGCGCCCGCGGTCAGTTCCAGTGCGGGGACGGGAATCCAGGTCGCGTCGGCGAACATCGAATAGGTATTGTTGCGACCGAAATTGGTGAAGCTGGCGCTATAGGGCACCATGGTCGCCGTGCCGCGCGACAGGATCGCGGTGGCGCGGGTGCCGGGGATGGTGCCGTCGGGCGCGACGCAGGCGGTGCCGGTCGGCAGGCCCGCCGCGCCCAGCAACTGCCGCACCGGCGCGAAGTCGGCCGCGGTCGAGCAGGCGAGATAGGTGCCTTCCTCGGTCGAGAAGGGCACCCGCTGCTGCCCATTCTCGAAAAAGGCATTCCACCCGATCGAGGCGCGGTAATGCGCGCCGTCGAAGGCGAAGCGGCTTTCATGGCTCCACTGGTCGCCCTTGGCGTCCTCGCCGAACTCCAGATACCAGGCGGGGCCGCCATCGGCGTCGAAGATTTCCAGCGCGTCGAACCGGCGATAGCCGTTGACCGTGGTGAAGGTGATGCCCGGCGCGACATCGACCGCGACCGTCAGGTTCGCGTCATAGACGTTGCGGGTCAGTCCCAGCTTGCGCCGCCCTAGCACCTCGGCGGAGAAGGGCGAGCCCGATAGTTCGGCATAGCCATAATCGCCGGTCTGCCCGCCGGTGGGGGCGAAGACGCGGCTCTTGAACGCGGTACCGGGATTGCGCTGTCCGTCATAGGTCAGGACGAGGTCGGCGGTGACCGAGCCATTGGGCCGCCAGCGCAGCGATCCGCGCACGCCGCGCTGGTCCTGCCCGTTCAGATCGTCCTGGTCGACGCGCCCCTGATTCTGGTTGGGCACATCGGGATCGCCTGCGATATTGCGGACATAGCCGTCGCGATATTTATAGGCGAAGGCGATACGGCCGGCGAGCGTCTCGTTGCCCGCATTCAGATAGCCCGACACCTGCGTCCGGTTGAAATTGCCGTAGGAGGCGATGAGGCCGCCCTCGGTGCCGGCCTTGGGATGCGCGGAGACGATGCTGATCGCGCCGACCGCGGCGGCGGTGCCGAACAGGGTCGCCTGCGGGCCCTTCACCACCTCGATCCGCTCGATATCATACAGGTCCTGATAGGCGCCGCGCGTCCGGCTGATGTCGATGCCGTTATAATAGAGCGTCACCCGCGCGCCCTGCTGCGCCGAGCCGGAATCCGAGGTGATGCCGCGAATGACGAAGCCCGGATTGTTCGCGCTCTGCTCCTGGATCTGCAGGCCGGGGATGTATTGCGCGACCTCGGCCAGCGAGTTGACGCCCAGATTGGCCATGCGCTCGCCCGACACGGCGCTGACGGTGACCGGCACGTCCTCGATCCGCTGCTCGCGCTTCTGGGCGGTGACGATCACCTCGTCGTCGCGCGTGTCGTCCTGTGGCTGGATCATCGCCTGTGCCCAGGCCGCCTGTGCGAAAGCGATCGGCGAAAGGCTCGTCAAAAGCGCGGCCAGCGTCATGCGGCGCATGGTCGAAGTCATATTCATCCCCGGCTATTACCCTGTTTGCCAGCCGCTTAAGCGAAAGGGATTACCGGTTGGTGTCCAACGCGCTGCGAATTTGTGACGGTTGGCGCCCGTGTCGTCGAACCGTCATCCATTCGCCATCGCGCTGTCGTGCGGAGCTTCTAGCCGTCCGGGCGAAAGGACCCGATGATGACGATGATGAACCGACGCCGCGCGATCGCCCTGATGGGAAGCGGCGCGACGCTCAGCTTGCCCGCGACGATCGCCGAGGCGGCCGAGCCCTCGGCCCGTTTCGACCATGGCGTCGCCAGCGGCGATCCGGCCCCCGACGGCGCGATCCTGTGGACCCGCGCGACCCCGGCGGAGGGGCAGGGGGGCGACGTCCCGCTGACCTGGCACGTCGCGCCGATCGAGCCGGGCGAGGCGGTCGGCCTGCGCACCGGTCGCGTCACGGCCCGCGCCGCTCGCGACTTCACCGCCAAGGTCGAGGTGACGGGGCTGCGCCCCGGTCGCGACTATCGCTATTGGTTCGAGACGGCGAAGGGAGAGCGTTCGCCCGAGGGGCGCTTCCGCACCTTGCCGCGCGGGCGGATCGAGGACGTGGTGCTGGCCGTCGTCTCGTGCCAGCTTTATCCCGGCGGGCTGTACAACGCCTATGACGCGATCGCGCGGTCCGAGCGGCTCGACGCGGTGCTGCATCTGGGCGACTATATCTATGAATATGGCGCGGAGGGCTATGGCGCGGAGATCGGGCGCAAGCTGAACCGTCTGCCCGAACCGGCGCATGAGATCCTGTCGCTCGCCGATTACCGCGCGCGTCATGCCCAGGTGAAGCGCGACCCCGACATGCAGGCCGCGCACGCCCGCGCCGCCTTCATCTGCGTGTGGGACGATCATGAGGTCGCCAATGACGACTGGATCGGCGGCGCGGAGAACCATGATCCCAAGACCGAGGGGGACTGGGCCAAGCGCAAGGCGGCGGCGATGCAGGCCTATTTCGAATGGATGCCGATCCGCGACCCGCGCCCCGGCCAGCCCTGGGCCGCGATCAACCGCAGCTTCGACTTCGGCGACCTGGCGACGCTGGTGATGGTCGAGACGCGGCTGCTCGCCCGGTCGAAGCAGGTGACGGCCAAGGGCGATGTGCCCGAGCCGACCGAATATGCCGCGATGATGGCCGAGCGTGCGCGGCCCGAGCGCGAATTGCTGGGCGCGGGGCAACTCGACTGGATCGAGCGGACACTGGCCGCCTCGGTCGGGGCGGGGCGGCCGTGGCAGGTGATCGGCAACCAGGTGGTGATGGCGCGGGTCGACGGCCCCGATCTGGAAAAGCAGATGGGGGCGGAGGGTTATGCGTCGCTGATCGCGCCGCTGTCTCCGGCGATCCGCGCGCAACTGGCGGCGGCGCAGGCCTCTTATCGCGCAGGCCTGCCGATGAATTTCGATAGCTGGGACGGCTATCCCGCCGCGCGCGAGCGGCTTTACGCGGCCTTCCGGCGGGCGGGGAGCCATCCGGTGGTCCTCTCGGGCGACAGCCATGCCGCCTGGGCCAACGACCTGTATGACGACCAGGGCGCGCTGGTCGCCGCCGAGTTCGGCGCTACGGCGATCACCAGCCCGTCCTGGGGGGCGCTGTTCCCCGGTATCGGCCGCCAGATCGCCGAGGCCAATCCGCGTAGCGTCCGCTTCTGCGATCAGGATGCCAAGGGCTATCTCCACCTGACCCTGACCCGCGACACCGCGACCGCGCGGTTCATGACCGTCTCGACCGTCATGGCCAAGCCCTATGCGGAGGCCTGTGTCGCGACTTGGCGGACGCGCGCGGGCGGGGCGGCACCGATCGAAAGCGTGACCGCCTGACCCGGTACCGGCCTTTCCCTGTCAGTTGGGCTTGGCGGGGAAAGGCTGGCCATGTACCGCCGCCAGCACATGGGCGTTCAGCGCGGCATCGTCATGGTTCAGATAATGGCCGCCCGGCATGGCGACGACATGCGCATCGGGCAGCTTGAGCAGCGGGCACAGGCTGTCCGGTTCCTCGACGCCATAGATGCAGGTGACGGGCAGCCAGTCGAGCGTGCGGGCGGTGGTGATCGCCATGCTGTCGGGTCGTCCCATATAGGCGATGCCCGACGGGTCGGAGCGGAAATAGGCCGTCTCGCCCGGCACCACGAGGACCAGCGCCGACACCCGCGCGCGCAGATCAGCGGGCAGTCTCGCCAGCCCGGTCTGCAACATGTCCGCGCCATAGGACTGGCCGAGCAGCACCAGCCGCCGCTCGCCCGCTTCCCGCGCGGCACGGCGGACCAGATCGGCGATCAGCGCATCGACCTGCTCGCGCGTCCGGCGCTCGCGGAACAGGACGGGGGAATTGACGCCCAGCACGGCGATTCCCCGGGCGCTCAGGTTCCGCGCGACGACCCCGCTCATGCCATAGCGCAGGCCCATATCCCCCGACAGCGACAGGACGAACACCGGCTGCACCCGCCCCGCCGCCGGATAGCGGGTGAACGGGTCGCGGTCGAAATAACTGCCCGAATAGAGCAGGATGGAAACGCCGGCCACGACGATGAACAGGATCGCGGCGAGATAACGGCGATAATAGCGGCGAAGATGGGCCAGGCGAACGGACATGCCCCGTCCTATGACGGAACGACAAGCAATGCCATTTTTCCTTCCCTCTCCCCTCATAGAGGGGAGAGGGTTGCGCAGACTTGGTCTTTGCGAAAGCAAAGGCTTAGAGCGGGATGACATCAGGTTGATCCACCCCTCCCCTTCAGGGGAGGGGCCGGGGGTGGGGCGCTTCCACAAACGCAGGGCCCTGGGGGTGATGCCCCACCCCAACCCAGCATCAGGTCGATCAGGCTCCCAGCCTGATCTAAACCGCGTGGGACGCGGTTTACCTGATGCTCCTGAAGGGGAGGGGCTCGTCTTGGGTCGACTCCATGTCATCCTGCTTTAGTCGGAGCTGGGTGAGGGGTGGAGCGCGCAACGCGCGCGCGAGCCTGCGGCTCGCTCAACCCCTCACCCAAGCTGCGCTAGCCAGCACGCTGGCAAGCTCCGCTAACCCTCTCCCCTGTCCAGGGGAGAGGGAAGGAAAAGCCGGGACGAATGTCGATCGGCCCTAATCCCGCGGCCCGGCCGCTGTCACGAACCGATTGAAGCGCCGATAAGAACGGTCATGAAAAATCTGTAATGTCACGATCACGCGCTCTATGCGCGCGATCTGCCATCGGCGACAGGGTGCAGACAGGGGATGGCCGGTGGCCGTCGTCCGTGTCGATGACCAGGCGTAAGGAATACCGTCCGTGACCAACCCGATCTTCTTTGACCCGACCGGTCGCCGGGGCGCGTGGGCGCGGCGCAGCGTCGGGGTGCTGATCCTGGCGGTGGTGATCGCGGCGATCGCCTTTGCCACGACGCTGGTCGCGGTGCCCAATTCGGGCGTGCTGCCCTTGCCCTTCGCACGGCGCCAGGCGATGACGCTGGAGCCGACCGCGCAGTTGAAGGGGCGGCGCGGCGAATGGCTGCCGCGCAAGGCGGCGGCGCCGGGCCATACCCCGCTGACCATCGCCTTCTATACGCCGGGCAACGACTCCGCGCTCGCCTCGGTGCATGCGCATATGGGGCAGATCGACTGGCTGGTCCCCTCGCTGATGAACGTCGCGGGGCCCAAGGCGGAATTGCAGATCAGCAACGACCCCAAGCTCGCCAGCCTGTTGTCACACGCGGCCAAGCCGCCGCGCCTGTTGCCGATGGTGCAGAATCTGGGCGCCGACGAATGGGACGGGCAGGCGATCGCGCGGATCATCGCCAGTCCGGCCGCTTCCGAGAAGCTGGCGACCCAACTTGGGGACTCGGTGACGGCCAACCGCCAGTCGGGGCTGGTCATCGACTTCGAGAATCTGCCCGCGAGCGCCATGGCGCGCTATCCGCGCCTGCTGCAACGGATCAAGGCGCATCTGCCCAAGGGCGCGGTGCTGGCCGTCACCGTGCCGGCGGACGACGAGGCGTGGCAGTTGAGGCCGATCACCAAGGTCGTCGATCGCGTCATCCTGATGGCCTATGACGAGCATTGGCAGACCGGCACGCCGGGCCCGATCGCATCGCAGCCCTGGTTCCTCCAGGCGAGCCAGAAGGCGCTGCGCGAGGTGGGCCGCGACAAGCTGATCGTCGCGCTCGGCAGCTATGCCTATGACTGGCCCGCCAAGGGCCCGGCGGATGCCAGGTCGATCGAGGAGGCCTGGCTGATGGCGCATGACAGCCAGGCGCAGGTGACGTTCGACCCGGCCAGCGGCAATGCGGGCTTCGCCTATGACGAGGATGGCGATCATCATACCGTCTGGATGCTCGACGCCGCAACCAGCTGGAACCAGCTCCAGGCGCTGAAGCATCTGGGCATCGACGATGTCGCCTTCTGGCAGATCGGCACCGAGGACCCCGGCCTGTGGGCGGACTTCGCCGCGTTCCGCAGCACCGCGCGCGGCGTCATCCCGCGGCTGACCGCGATCGCCTCGCCATTGAACGTCGATGTCGAGGGGCCGGGCGAAATCCTGCGCATCACCGCCCAGCCGACCGAGGGCGCGCGCGCCCTGCAATATGACAAGGACGGGATCATCCGAGGTGAGGTCTATCGGACCTATCCGACGCCCTATGTGGTGCAGCGGGCGGGCGCGCTGGACAAGACGATCGCGCTGACCTTCGACGACGGGCCCGATGCCGAATGGACGCCCAGGATCCTCGACGTGCTGGAGCGCGAGCACGTCCCTGCGACCTTCTTCGTCATCGGCGAGAATGCGCTTCAGCATCCGCAACTGCTGCGCCGGATCGTCGCGGACGGCAGCGAGATCGGCAACCACAGCTACACCCACCCCAATATGGCGACGACGGGCGAGCGGGCGATCAAGCTGGAGCTGAACGCGACCAAGCGGCTGATCCAGGCCTATACCGGGCGTTCGACCACGCTGTTCCGCGCGCCCTATTTCGGTGACGCGGAGCCGACGACGGCGGACGAGATCGGCCCGGCGCTGATCGCGCAGAATCTGGGCTATACGGTGGTCGGGCTGCACGTCGATCCCAATGACTGGCAGACGCCGGGCACCGACAAGATCGTCCATCAGGTGATCGAGCAGGTGCACGGCGCGACGCCCGACAATTCGGCCAATGTCGTCCTGCTGCACGATGGCGGCGGCAATCGCGAACAGACGGTGGAGGCGCTCCCGCGCATCATCGATACGCTGCGCGCCGAGGGCTATCGCTTCGTCCCCGCCTCGCAACTGGTCGGGGTCAGCCGCGATCAGGCGATGCCGCTGGTCGAGGGCAAGGACCTGCTGGCGGTGCGGACCGACGTGGCGATCTTCGTCGTCTTGGCGACGCTGTCGGCGGGGCTCGCCTGGCTCTTCTACCTCGCCATCGCGCTGGGTATCGCGCGGGCGGTGGTGATGGCGGGGCTCGCCTGGTTCCAGGGCCGCCGGTCCAAGCCGGTGCCGCCCGAATATACGCCCAGCGTCTCGGTCATCATCCCCGCCTATAACGAGGAGCGGGTGATCGCCCAGTCGGTCGCGCGGGTGCTGGCCAGCGACTATCCGGGGCTTCAGGTGATCGTGGTCGATGACGGGTCGAGGGATGCGACGAGCGCGGTGGTGCGCGATGCCTTTGGCGAAGAACCGCGCGTCCGCCTGCTGACCCTGACCAATGGCGGCAAGGCGGCGGCGTTGAACCGCGCGCTGCGCGACGCGACCGGCGAGGTGGTGATCGCGCTCGACGCCGATACCCAGTTCGAGCCGGAGACGATCGCCAAGCTCGCCCGCTGGTTCGCCGATCCGAAGCTGGGCGCGGTGGCGGGCGATGCGCGGGTGGGCAACCGGGTCAATCTGGTCACCCGCTGGCAGGCGGTCGAATATATCACCGCCCAGAATCTGGAGCGGCGCGCGCTGGCCGGTTTCGACGCGATGACGGTGGTGCCGGGCGCGGTCGGTGCATGGCGTCGCGCCGCGCTGGACGCGGTCGGCGGCTATCCTGAAGATACGCTGGCCGAGGATCAGGACCTGACGATCGCGATCCAGCGGGCGGGCTGGCGCGTCACCTACGACCCGCGCGCCGTCGCCTGGACCGAAGCGCCCGAGAGCTTCCGCGCGCTCGCCAAGCAGCGCTATCGCTGGGCGTTCGGGACGCTGCAATGCCTGTGGAAGCACCGCGCCGTGCTGCGCACCGGGCGACCCAAGGGGCTGGCGCGGGTCGGTTTGCCGCAGGCGTGGCTGTTCCAGATCCTGTTCGCCGCCATCTCGCCGCTGATCGACCTGTCGCTGATCCTGTCGATCATCGGCACCTCGGTCCGTGTGGCGCAGCATGGCTGGGCGCAGACGCATACCGATGTGTTTCAGATGGGGGCCTATTGGCTGGTCTTCACCTCGGTCGACGTGCTGTGCGGCTGGATCGCCTATCAGTTGGACGGCAACCGAGTGCGCTATCCGGCGCATCTGCTGGTCGCGCAGCGGCTGGTCTATCGCCAGATCATGTATTGGGTCGTGCTCCGCGCGATCAGCTCGGCGAT
>NZ_JALNUR010000032.1 GCF_026540895.1 Sphingomonas sp. GM_Shp_1
GATGGCCAGCGCTCCATCAGGCATTTCGACGTAAAACTGGTTGGATTACGGCCCGGCCGCTCTTCGCCGGGGGTGCACGTAAGCGGACGTCTATTCAGGTACCGGCGGATTGGGAGGGCGTTTGAACTCTAGGGGCGGCGAAGACCGATCCGGCACGTCGACCTATTCTCGATGGGTTGTCCGGTCGGTCGCTTGGACGCGCCGCACACGATCGGCGATCTGTCGCATGCCGACAAATTCAGTCGTTCGTTCCAAAGGAACAGCGAGCGACCTCAGCTCGGTAGAGCCATTGACCACAAGCTGCCGCAATTTAAGCGGAACAGGTCGGCTATCGGCCAATACGAACCACTGAAATCCGCCAATGTTGAACGTATAGGTGTTGTTATCGCCTAGTTTCCGTCTGATCGGCTCGACATAGAACGCGCCGACATCGTAATCGGGGCTTGCGAGCCGATTTACAATGACGGGGAAGGCCTCCGCGGCCGCCCCGAACGAAATGTCGCGTGCGCGATCTGACAATGGGCCGAGCGAAATTTCCGCGAAAGAGGGATCGGTCGACAACGAGGCACGCCAGATCACCGACGTGGCGAATGCGACGAGCTTGTCGCAATCGACCCCTGGTATTGATCCGACCTGACCGATGGCCGCCGGTGGCAGCACCGACCGCGAGAAAGAGAGGGCAAAATCATCGAGCTTGCCCAGGATCCGATCGCAGTCGCCGCAAAGGATGGTCTTGTCGAATTTTCCGAGCTGGTAACGGGCGCGATGCGCGCCATCGTTCGAAAGCCCGACGTTATAGCCGCCCGGGCGATGCATCCCCCGAGCGAAGCCCGCCGGCATAATGTGCGCTTTGATCAGCGCCTCGGAGCTACATCCCGGCCCGTTGCACTGTGGCGGCGTCAGCTGCGCCCTGATCATTCGGAACGACCGTCCGATGCGGCGTTTAGGGAGGCTTTCCGGCGGAGAAGCCCTATTCCCTCGTGCAACGCCTTAATGCGGGCTCGTTCGCTGTCGTTTAAGTCCGCCTCGTTGCCAAAGCGAATGCATCCCTCCTCGATGGCGTCGATATCGTAGAAGTCGGTGTCAGGGTCGCGATAGACACCAAATCGCGTGCCGTTCTCATCGGTGGACGTCCCGAGAAGGCCTCGCGACAGCGTGGCGAGCGTATGGCCATTGCGCCTTGCTTCGTCGGCGAGCCAGGCTCTTGCCTCCATCCTACCGCCGAGATGTATCCAAGTACGCGCGACGTCATAATAAGCGGGAAGCGTGGAGAGTTGGTCGGCGACGTGCGCAGCCACGATTTTGGGTAATAGCAGAGCTCCTAATCGCGACAGCATCTCGGCGGGGATGTAATGGCGGAGGTTCGATCCCTCGGAGGGAATGACGCCAATCGAGCGAGCCAGATCCATAAAGAGCGCGGCGAGCGCTCCCACGTCTTCGGACGTCGTGAAGATCGCCTCCAGCGCTGCGGAGGCCCGCTCGGGACCCAGACGCTCGAGCACGTCGCCGATCAAAATGTGATGCGCCGACGAAGGTCCAAAGACACCGGCATCGTCATTCGCGCGCATCACCGCGACCGTGCGATCGGCCAAGGCCTCGAGCAACGCGACGAGCGCGATCGGACCGAACGCGGATATCCGGTGATCGAGCTCTTGAAGATACTCGCCCGCTTGGCTCGCGCCGGCTTCGTCGCGCAGCGCAAGCGCCTGGTCGATCAACCTGGCATGGCGCTCCCGTGTCGTTTCCGGGCGAGAGGCCTCATCTAGCCACGCCTTCGGCACGGCAAAGGGGGACGGCGATAGACTGAAATAGGCTGTGTAGCCGGCAGGCGACGCGATGCCGCGGCGCGCGACGACCGACGACCAAGTCTCCGTGGAATAGCCGCGCCGCCCGCCGAACATCTTCACCCGATTGGGAAAAAGGATGCGAAGGATGGGGACGATGTTCGCCTTAGCACCAGCGCTCAGCGTGTCGCCGAGCACGTCGGCGGCAGCCGAAGCGGCCTTCTCGTCGGTGACGAGGCCGTAGCTCAAGCCCTCGCCGAGCAACGCCTCGCGGTTGTCCCGCACCCAATCGAAGACCGTTCGATCGAACAGTCGCAGCGCCTCCATGCACAGCACGTCATAAGGGTCAATCTCGTCCTTCAGCGCCGCCCAGGCAAAATGCATCGCGTTGCACAGCCGGACCACGTCGCGGGGGTGGCGCAGCCAGCGCTGCAGGCCCGCCTGCATGATCTCCATCCATCGGATGCCCGTGGGCGTCGGAGACGGGAGGTCGGGCAGACCGCGCTCGAGCATCCGCATCAGCCCGCTCCGGCTCGGCACCGGCACTTCGATCTCGTGCTGGACGATCTTCTCGGCGTAACCAGACCGTGCACCGTCGGAGGGCGCGAACGAGCCGAGCGCTGACCAAACGATCTGCCGGTCGTAGGAAAGGAGATAGGTCACGTTGGGCAGGCGACCGACCGTCTTGACCATCTGCATCAGCGAACGGATCTCCTCGTTGGTCAGCCGATCGATATCGTCGATGAAGACGATGAAGCGTCGGTCCGCGACCTTCAGTCGCTCTACGAGTTGCCAGTACGTTTTCTGGAGCGAGGGCTCGGACAGCCATTTTTCTGCGGCTTTCTTCAGCGCCACCTTGCCGACTGCCGCGCCTGCCTTGGACGCGGCGCCGCCAGTATGGTCGATGATCCAGCCGACACTGGCTGCCGCATCGGCGATCTTGTCCGCACCCGCGTCGATGGCCCCTTTGGCCATGCGGCGGATCGCGGCACGTTTGTCGGCGGCATCGCCGATCTTCTCGGACAGGACCTTGAAATAGGCTGCGGCAAGGTCCTGATGCCCCGAGACGATCCAAGGATCGAAGGCGAGCCATTGCAGGTTCGCGACATCGTCCTGCTCTTCATCCCGCCATCGCTCCAGATAGGCGCGAACGAAATTGAGGACGGTGGACTTGCCTGAACCCCATTCACCGTGGAGCCCAAGGACGTAGCCGGACGGTGCTCGTTGCTCGACAAGGGCCTTCGCGACCCTGTGCGCGAAGCTGGCGAAACCCAGAGTGTCGTCGTGCCAGGGGTCCGCCTTGGGTGCATCGTCAGAAAATTGATGGGGCAGGTCAGCCATTTCCACCATGTGGGGGTCTGTGCGCCGGAGCGCCAATGCGCTCATCTACCCTGAAAGGCCATCATGGCAGAATATATCGACCAGGTCGTACTTATCACCGGCGCGTCCAGCGGGATCGGCGAAGCAACTGCGCGCGAACTGGCTGCGACCGGCGCCCGGCTGTTCAACGGCGCGCGTCGCGGACAACGCCAGAAGGTACTGGCGGAGGAACTGGGCGAGACCGTTGCCTGGTGCGAACTAGGCGTCAATGACGGCGCCGATTTTGACGCGTTCGTGGACGTGCCGGCGTGCTAGTCAACAATGCGGGTGTGATGCCGCTCTCGCCACTCACTGTGCTGAAGCCGGACGAATGGAAGCGAATGGTCGACGTCACTACACATCGTTCAACCTTCGTCGGTGCGGGACAACGTCACGGCGGCGGCACGTTCGAAATCCTCCATGTTCGCGGCGATGGGCAGACCGTAAGCGTCCACCAGCGCGTTCCAAAACCTGTGCAGTAAGTCATTGCGCCGCGCCGCCGTCCAATCCGTCGCTTTGCCTCGCACTGATACTCGATCCGAAAGTGCTGGCGTGCGCCCACGATAGTCACGTCTCGGGAAGCCCGCAGAAAGCAGTCCCGTCGCACCAAGCTCCACCTCGATAGCGCCATCGCGGGAATATGAGCGGATTGCGGCCAAGGCTGACCTGAAAAACAGCGCCAGGTAGGGGAATGGCACCTGCGAAGCGAAATAGCGGCCGGCGTCATCGTCACCGCCGAAACTCGTCGTGTCGACACCCCAGATCTCGCCATTGTCGGCGAACCACTGGGTTATCCCGCCAGCAAGATACCTGCCGTCATCGAGCGTTCTGATACCGCTGGCGGCGAAGGCACCTTCGCCATCGACCCCCGAACTTCCGTAGGTGCCATGCATCGCGAGCCGCACGTTATGGCGGCCCATCCGCTCGTCCAGTTCCTGCTTCGACGGCGGCGTCCATCGCTCCGGCGCGAGTCGGACGTACAGGCGGGGTCCAGGCGGCAGGATCGCGATCTTGCGCTCGTCGTGGATCAGAGACTCGTTAAAGACGACGCCGCTGTCCGCGCCAACCCACACCGCCGGATCAGTGGCACTGCCCTCGCGAGCAAGCGCGGAAGGCCGCGGGGGGGACTCGCTTGCCACCTGCAATAAGATCGGTCGGATGAATTCCGCCAATCGACCGGCGAGTTCGGCCCTGACAGCCTGACGTTGTGAACCCGTCGCACCGTCCGGAAGATTGTAGAGGACGGGTCCCCTCCGGTGGCGCCAGTCGAATGGCAGTGCTTCGGGTCCGGGATAGCGCGTGCTGTTCGCGACTAGGATAATCCGGCTCTGCCCGATCGCCCGATCGGCATAACCGAGCTCCGACATGACATTGGGATTCTGCAGAAACTTGACGGATGGCAGTTCCTCGGCCGCCCGCCCAGGACGATTCTCCGCGGGCACCGTTCTACCGACGGGTGTGACGTCGGCGACGAACACCGCCGCCTCCGCGATCTTAGCCAAGATCGAGGCGATGATGTCGGGGGTTCCGATTAAGCCTGCCGTATCATGGTCGACCTGCGGACGGTCTGACTCGTCAACCTCGTCAGCTTGAGCGATGTGATCACAGGCGTCGCGCAGCGCATCGCGCACCAAGTATTGGTGGAGCCGCGGATCGAGATCGGCCTGCCATGACCAGAAAACTTTCATTCTCGTAACCTCTCCGGCCGCGTCCAATCCACCGGCATTCGGCTTCAAGCGCGTGCCACTCTCGAACCGCATTGCCACCTAAAACACTAGATAATATCGCGCGTCTTAGAAGTGGCAGGCCGCTTCATCTTGTTCCGTCATCATGCCTTCCTAGTGACAGCGTCTCAGCGCTGCGAGGCGAATTTGACGCAACTCTCAATCTTCGCGAATGCCGCGACAAGCCATTCGGCGTATGGCTCCACCCAAGCCATACGCCGGTTGGGGTCCGCGGTTCGCGCCGGACGTGCCTTCCACGCCCATGCTCTTCATGGGCCAGCCCTAGTCGAATCTGAAGCCGAACAATCCGCCTTTCTCGCCATCGTCCGATAAACGCGTGGACAGCACATGCGCTTGCTTGTTGAGCCCGGCGGGCAGCGGCAGGCGATCGAAGATGTCCGAGTTTATCGTGACCAGGTACTGGCCGCCGATCCGATCAGCGGTCGCCTTTCCGAGTTGCAGCGCCTTCGACACCTGACGCTCGTCAACGCCGTCAAAGAGATGGCTGTCGTGGATCAGGAAGTGCGGACCCCGCTTGGTGTCGGCAGTGAGCGACAGCAGCGCGAGGTCCAGGCAGAAGATCTCGATCTGAGAAATTCCTCCGCCTCGGTCTCCCTGGATCGAGATTTCGAACTCGGGACCAGTATCTTCCGCGGCAACGACGAATCCGCCAGTCCGATCGCTGTATAGCTGTTCGATCGCACCGCCGATGAAGAGGATCGCCTTGTCCAACTGCGCCTGGCGGGCCTGATGGTCGTCCTGCAGACGCCGCTTCAGATTGATGCGATCGCCTTCCAACTCCGTCTTCTCGCCCTCAAGAACCTCGGCCGCCTTGAAGCGTTCTCGTAACGCCGACGCCTCGACCGCCAGTTTCGCGAGCTGTTCCTGCAGTGCGGTGAAGTCCTCGAACGCGCCGCTGCCTTCCAAAAACCGGAGAATCTCACTTCGTTCACCGTCAAGCACCACCGAGCGCGCTTCGCCGTTGGACAGTTGCGACCTCGTGCTGTCGATCTGCTCCTCGAGACGCTTCCGTCGGTTCGCCACCACTGACTCGTGGAACGCTTTCACCTCTTCGAAGCGCCGTACCGCCACGGTTGGAAGTTCGATGCCGACGGCCCTGTATAGCCGATCGACATCCGTAGTCGCGGGTGGCTGCTCATCCCTATAGTTGGCTTCGAGGTGATCCAGCGTCTGCTTGAGGATCACGGCGTTACGCTCGATCGCGAGCATTTCCCCACGGATCGCGGACGCACGATCCGACATCTCCCGGTAAGTGTCGACAACCCGGAATGCCGCAAGGTCCGCTCGTAGCTTCTCGACGTTTGCTTCCGCCAGGACAACCCTCGGACGGAGTTCCGCGACGGTGCCAATGATGTCTCCGACGACTCCGCCTTCGGCTGCCTTCTTCAGTTCCTTGAGTTGATTCTCGCGCTGCCGCACCTTCTCGATCTCGAACGGGATCGTCCAATCGAGGCCGAGGAGATACGAGAGATTCACCTGGCTGTCCCACGTGGCTTGCTTCTCGGCGTGCTTGTCCGGACGCATGAAGCCGCCGCGGCGGCGGACGAAGTAGGCGATCATCGACCGATAGGTGGGCGTGTAGGATTGCTCAAACGACGTCCCCTTCGTCGGAAACGGAAGCGCGAAAAGCCGGTGGCCGAGGAACTCCTTCCAAACCTCGTTCGACACGAAATGACGGCTGGTTTTCTTGTCCAGTCTGGGCGTCAACCCGAAAGACGCCGCCTTATCCTCATCGACCAGTATCTTCGACGGCTCCTCTCCGGATCGCCCAACCCTGATCTGGACACCGTCGAACTCGAAGACTCCGAAGAACGTGTAGGCCTTGAGTGCGTCATGACAGGCGACCGCGCTGGAGGCCTTTCCTCCCAGTAGGAAATTGATGACATCCACCAGACTAGACTTGCCGGCGCTGTTTCGCGTCTGCTTCTCGCCCGAAGAGGGCGACTTGTCGGCCAGTAGGACGTTCAGCCCGGCCTTGAGCCGGACTGGCTTGAAGCTAGGCAGGTCGCTTTCAATCGAGACGATCACCGGCGGTCCCCGGTCCGCTCTACCAATCCCTGAGACAGCTCGACCGCGAAGATCGAATAAAGGAACGTCAGCGCTAGGACGAACCAGTCGTATGGCAGCGGGGCGCCTTGTCCGGTCGCGCGGCGTGCAGCTAAGACCCGCTCCCAGATCTCCGATACCGCGCGCGGTTCCTCAAGCTGGGCAAGTATTTCACCCCCGATCGCAGTGAGGGAGCGGCTCTCAGGTATGTGCTTCGAGGGAAGGATCATGCCCCGACCTTGTCCGCGTGATCCTCGAAGATCTCGCAAGCGTCGAAGAGATAGGCCAACAGTGCCTGCGCGGCGACCTGCCTGACGGTGGTCACCGAGCCCATTCCGGTCGTCTGCTCGTAAAGGGCATCCATGATCTGTCCAGGTGTGAGCGCCTCCTGCTTGAGCGCCAGATATCGGCTGGAGAACGCCTGTGCGATCCGGGCGCCCAACTCGACGTCCGAGTTCTGCTCGAAATATTGCTGGACGTATGGCCCGTTGGTCGATGCCAAGGTGAGCAACTGGACCCAGTGGCCTGGAAGCTGATTGAAGGCGAGCTTATCCGACGGCACTGGCTTGATGGAGCCGTTCAGGACGGTCCCGGAAGATATCGAAGCCATCAGCGAGTCCGTCAGAAGCCTGACCTCCTCGAGCTTTAGGTTCTGGCTATCCTCAGCCGTCGCGGCGGGTCCGAGGAGGTTGAAGAGTTCAGTCTCACTGAGCGCCTCGACAATCGTCCAGAGGCTCGCCGGCCCGAAGACGCCAACTACGTGAGCGCCGGCCTGCTTGAGCTCCTCGATCTTCTGGACTGCCTCGATGGGCAACCCACTGACGAGGTTGTGGGCGAAGTGCCACTCCTTCATGATCGTCCCGAGATGGCCGCCCGAAAGCTGGTAGTCGTCGCCGATCTTCTTAACGATCGTCGCTACCTTCGGGGCGGCGTCCTCCAGCTTCCCGTAGCACTGGAAAACCTGGCCACCGGTTCCTCTGTAGCCGTCGCAGCCCTTGTCTCCGAGCGAGCCGAAGGGCCTGACCCTGATGAAGTCGCTGCCGTATCGGGCTTCCAAGATCGCAGAGAAGAAATCTTGGAACGCGACGCCGTAGGCGTTCCGGACCCTGAGGTCGAACGTCACCCGATACTGCCATCGCTGGATCGGCTGCATTGCCATTGTCGCGAGTTCGTCCTCCTGATCCACGACCTCCTAGAGCTCTTCGCCCTCGCTGGTGGCAGTCAGCATCTCGTAACGCAGCTCCATCATCCGGTATAGTCACCACATTCTCCCGCATCAGCCCGTCGCCCGGTTGCCGCCGCTGACCGGGTGGCATCGGTCTCGCGGATCGACCTAAGTCTTAGTGGTTCCTGCCGGCGACTGCCTCGCGCAGGCCCGGGATGTCGACTATTGGGCAAAATCGCCGTTCGATACGTCTCTTGGGAACGGCAAAATGTCCCCAATCAAGGCTTTTTTGACTCGCGCCAGTCGACATGAACCAACGACCGAAGTTGGGAAGGCGGAAGGAGCCCGCGAGTGGCGACGATTGGGTCCTTGTCACCGCGTCGTGCTGGCAGAATAGGGTCGATCCTTGGAGTGCGTCGCCCAGGCGGTGTTCGGCGTCGCCTGCATCGTGAAACGCAACTCGCCACCAGCCATGATCTCGTCGTGCCGCAGATAGGCGCGCGTTACGGGTATCCCGTTCAGCATCACCTTCCCGACATAGGGATGCCGGTCGTCCAGCCGATCGGCGATCACGGTCAGCTGCCGCCCGTTGGGCAGGGAAAGCACGGCTCTATTTAGGAAAGGACGACCGATCACATATTCCAGGCTGCCGGGCGTCACCGGGTAAAAGCCCAGCGCGGTAAAAACGAGCCAGGCGGACATTTGCCCGAGATCGTCATTGCCGGACAGTCCGTCGGGCGTCGGGCGATACTGGGTCTCGACGATTTGCTTCAGCCGGGCCTGTGTCCGCCACGGTGCCCCCGCATAGCTGTACAGATAGGCGACATGGTGGCTGGGTTCGTTGCCGTGAATATATTGGCCGATCAGCCCGGCAATATCTTCGGCATGGCTATAGTCGAGTTTCGAATTGTCGAATTCGAACATCGCATCCAGCTTGGCGATGGCGGCCGCATCGCCGCCGAGCGCGCCGACGAGTGAAGCCTGATCCTGCGGCACGAACCAGCTATATTGCCAGGCATTGCCCTCGGTATAATCCGATCCGTAGTTAATCGCCGTGGGATCGAACGGCGTGCGGAACGATCCGTCGCTCTTGCGCGCACGGATGAAGCCGGTCCGGGCATCGAAGCTATTCCGCCAGTTGCCTGCACGTCTTTCGAATGTCGCAGCGATATCGGTACGGCCCATGGCGCGCGCCATCCGTGCGATCGTCCAGTCGTCATAGGCATATTCTACGGTCTTGGAGGCCGCCTCCGGCTCATGATCGATCGGCACATAACCGCGCTTCATATATTCGCCCAAGCCGCCATAGGGCGCATAGGTCGCGCTCGCGACCATGGCAGCAAGCGCCGCGTCCGCATCGAAACCTCTGATTCCCTTCAGATAGGCGTCGGCGATCACGGGTGCGGCGTGATAGCCGATCATCGTCCACGTCTCACGCCCCTGAAACTGCCAGACGGGAAGGATGCCGTCAGGGCTATCCCTGCGGCTGGCCACGAGTGACTGGACGATCTCGCTCGACAGGCTGGCCGGCTGGACGAGCGTCAGCAGCGGATGCTCGGCGCGGAACGTATCCCAAAGCGAGAAGGTCGAACGGAATGTGTAGCCTTCCGCACGATGCACCTGATTGTCGGGCCCGCGATAACGACCGTCCGCATCGCTAGCGACGGCGGGTGCCAGCAAGCTGTGATACAGCGCAGTCGCCACGGACTTCGCGATCGGGGCAGGCGCATCGATCTTCACCGCGTCGAGGGCGGCGCGCCACGCCCGGGTCGTCTTTGCCCGGATCGCGTCGAAATCCCCGACTTCACTCGCCAGGTTTGCGATCGCGCCTGCCTCATCGACCGATGAGATCGCGCTGGTCACTTCAAGCGGTCGGTCGAGGGGGCCGAAATCGAAGCGGGCGACCAGGGCGCGTCCGGCGCGCTCCGCAACCGCGTCACTGCCGCGTCCCGGCCCTCGGAAGCCTTTATACGCGACGTCCGTCTCGGTCGAGACGAACGCATGCCCCTTCAGCGGCGCGGAAAAACGGATCGCAAAGCACAGGTTTCGGTCGGGCGCCCAGCCGCGCGTCTGTCGGCAGCCGGTCACGATGCCGTCGGGACGCAGCCTGATCGAGGACCACAGGACCTTGCCAGGATAGTTGTAAAGCGAGCTGCGCAGATCGAGCACCAGATGCATGGACGGCGCGCCGGACGTGGTACGATAGCGGGCAATGCCGATCCGTGTCCCCGCGGTCAGTTCCGCCTGGACGCCTCGATCCTCCAGCTTGACGGCGTAATAGCCTGGCCGCGCGACCTCTGTCGCGTGATCGTAGCGCGAGCGATAACCCGACCCCGGCTTGCCTGGGTTGCCGGGTTCCAGTGGCACGCTATCCCCGCCGACTGGCATCATGAGGAAATCGCCGAGATCCGAATGCCCGGCACCGGAGAAGTGCGTCAGCGAAAAACCTTGGATGGTCGGATCTTCATAACGATAGCCCGCCGCATGGCTGTAGCATTCCCGAATGACGCAAGTTGTGTCGGTATCGGGCGAAAATTGCACCATGCCAAAGGGCGCGACCGCCCCAGGAAAGGTGTGACCTTCTCCTCCCGTGCCGATCATCGGGTAGACCCGATCATAGGTCGATTGCGCGGACAGCGGCATCGCGGCAAGACCGGCGAGCAGGGCCAGCACGGCCCCCTGACGAAAATGCTTCATTGCCGCATTAAAGCACCCCGGGGCATCTGGCGAAAGTCGCTCGGCGCTGTACGTCCATCATTTCAAAGGTTTGGCTCGGTTGCCGCATGCAAGACGGGCTGGCTGTCCGGTTGCCGGGTCTTTCATCAGACCTTCGTTGACGTTGGAAATGTCGCGGCCCTGATACGCACGGTTAAAGCCAGTTCGTCGCGTGCGGTCAAAACCTTGCGACGTACATCGAGGGGAAGGCCGGGGTGCGCCTCCAGGAACCGATCGACGACATCGAGCGCCGCCGCATCGCGCTGGCCGCCGATAAAGGCGTCGATCCAGGCGGGCAGGAAGAAGATGCGCCGGTTCTGGCGAATCCATTCAAGTCGGTCGAGCGCCGGACGAAGGAAGGGCAAAGTGAGTTCGGTCTGCTCGATCGTATTGAACGCGCCGAGGCTTTCGCTCGCCCAGGCTTCGTTGAGCGCGGCATCATCGAAATAGCGGGTGAAGTAGGCCGCCTTGACCGCGCGGTCGGGTGTCGCCGCCCGGGCGACGAACGCGTCCTTCAACGCTTCGCTCGTTTGGTCGAGCCGTTGCTCGGTCGCGTAGAGCGCGGCGGCATCGGGCGCTGCGACCGCAATCAGGCGACGGACGATCGCCCAGCGTGTCGGCTGGCGGATTGCGGTGCCGACCAAAGTCGCGCGGCCCGCCAGGAGGTCGCGCAAGCGGGCAAGTGCGAGCGGCGTCCGCGCGGTCGTGATCAGGCGATCGAGCGCGTCCTTGCGCAGACCGTATCCCAGGTTCGCATTGTCGATGCGGGCGAGCAGCGCCTGTTCCCAGCGGGGCCGCAGCGGCGCGGACGCATCGTCCGGCAGGTAGGCGTCGAGTGCGGCGGCGCCGCGCGACAGGATGGTGCGCGAAATCTGTTCGTCGGTTTCGCCGGGCAGGTGGTCGAGCAGCATCGTGATGTAGCGCGCCGGTGAGAAGCGGACGTCGCGGACGGTGTCCCACACCGCGCTCCACAGCATCGCGCGGAGCAGCGGGTCCTCGACCGTGCCGGCGTTCGCCACGATCCAGGCGAGGGTGCGGTCGTCGGGCAGGAACAGGCCGTATCCCTGGTCGTCGTCGTTCGGCCAGACATAGTCGGGCACCGGCAGCCCCGCCGCCCCGGCGACGATCGCGGTCGTGCTGGAGAAGGCGGCGTCGAGGATGACATCGGGCCGGGTCTTATAGCCCAGCCGTACCCGGACCTTCATCGGCCATGCGCCGCTGCGGTCGCCGGGCAGCGACCGCGCCGGCCGCTGGACGAGCGTCAGCGACCCGATCCGGCCGCCCGCGACGCGGAGCTGCGCGTCGACGCGGGGGAGGCCGGCGCGTAGCATGTACTGGCGGCCGAATGCGGTCAGGTCGACGCCGGATGCCGCACCGACTGCGCCGAGCAGGTCCTGCCAGGTTGCGTTGCCATAGGCATGATCGATGAGGAAGCGGTGGAGGCCACGGCGGAACCCCTCCTCGCCGACCAGGAAGGCGAGCTGTTTGATGACGGCCGGCGCCTTGTTGTAGACGATCGGGCCGTAATTGCTCTTGGCGGCATCGAGATTGGCGAGCGGCTGCCACAGCGCTTGCGTGCCGCTGGTCGCATCGGCGCGATAGGCGAGCGTTTTGGTCGACAACAGGAAGGTGGTCCAGGCGTTGCTGTCGGGCTGTAGCTCCGCCTGGAGGCGCGCGGCCATATAGGTCGAGAAGCCTTCCTTCAGCCACAGGTCGTCGAACCAGCGCATGGTGACGTCGTCGCCAAACCATTGATGGCTGATCTCGTGATAGATGGTGGCGTCGCGACCGACGCGCTGCGGCAGCGTTGGCGGCTCGCGGAAGATGAAGCGGTCCTCGTTGTAGAAGACCGCGCCGACATGCTCCATGCCGCCGAAGGGAAAGGCGGGCGCAAGCACTAGGTCGAGCTTGGCGAAGGGGAAGGGGATGCCGAACCAGTCGCTGAGCCAGCGCACCGCAGCCCGGTTGGTCGCGATCTGCGCCTCGGCATCGACCTCGGCGCGGCGCGAGGCGCGCGCGTAAAGGCTGATCGGGCGCTCCCCCGCGGGCGCCGACGTCCAGCGCGTCCAGGGACCGGCGGCGAAGGCGGCGAGATAGGTGGAGATCGGCTCGGTTTCGGCAAAGCGCCAGCGCGTGCCGCCGGTCACTGGCTGTTGCCCGTTGAGCGGGCCGTTGGCGATCACCGTCCAGCCGCTCGGCGCGGTGATCGTCCAGCGGAAGGGCGCCTTGAGATCGGGCTGGTCGAAACAGGGAAACAGGAGATTGGCGTCGGAGGGGACGAGCAGGGTGTAGAGATAGGTCTGGCCGTCCTTGTCGTCATGATAGCGAATGATCGCGGCGCCCGATGCCGCGATCGGCGTCGCGAACCGTGCGGCGACGACGTTGGCGCCGATCTTCAACAGCGCGGCAGGCAGGACGAGATGGCCGTCTTTCCGCCCCTCGGCCGGTAGCGGACGACCGTTGACCGTCAGATCGGCGAGTGTGGGGCCGCGAAAGTCGAGGACGAGATCGCCACTGTTGCGCGCGCGATCGAAGCGGATGACGACCGTGCCGGCCGCACTGTCCGTCGCGGTCAGGTCGAGCGACAGGTCGTAATGGACGCCCGAAATCTGCCTCGCTCGCTGCCGTGCGAGGTCGAGCGAAATGCCCCGCGCGATGCCGCTATCTGCCGACAGGCCGGCGGCACGCGCCTGTGCCGCGGTCCACAACCCCATTGAAGCGAGTATCGCCGAGCGGAGCAGCGTACGGCGTGTATCGAGGAAGTGCAGGTCGGCCCCCTGTCGCGGTGGAGCGCCGATCCTAAGACGATCCGGTCGCTCATGTCGATCGATCGGACCGTCGCCGCGGGTCGTTCGTTGATCCGGACATGGCTACGATAGCGACAGCACAGACGGCATCAGCCCGGCCGGTCACGGGATGGCGCCCGCAGCGGTTGCTGGTGACCCGCTCGGCGTTGGGTTTCGCGCATGGGCGGGCGATCGTCGCGCGCGCCGAAGCGCAGGGCGTCGAGGTCGTGGCGCTGTCCGGCGATCGACTGGCGCTGGATTTGCCCGACGATCCGCGGCGGGCCTATGCGGCGGCGAAATCGACGCTCGCTGTGGTGGTTGCGCCGCCCTCCAAGCGGCGATTGCAGCCGATCGCCCCCAGCGCCGACTGGCGGGTCGACCTTGCCGAAGGGTGTCCGGCGCATTGCAGCTATTGCTATCTGGCAGGATCGTTGAAGGGGCAACCAATCACCCGCGTCTACGCCAATCTCGACGAGATACTGGACGGGCTGCCAGCCTATCTGGGGCAGGGTAGCATCACTTCGCGCAGCCAGGATCGCGCCCACGAAGGCACGACGTTCGAGGCATCCTGCTACACCGATCCGCTGGGGCTGGAAGCGATCACCGGATCGCTGTCGGCGGCGATCACCTGGTTCGGTCGCTGGGATGCGGCGGCGCAGCTGCGCTTCACCACGAAGTTCGCCGACGTCGGGCCGCTGCTCGCCCTCGACCACCAGAAGCGCACGCGGATGCGGGCGTCGATCAATCCGGCGATGTTCGCCCGGTTCGAGGGCGGTACGGCGCCCGTCACGGTCCGGCTCGCCGCCTTGGCCGACATGGCGCGCGTGGGATATCCGATCGGGCTGACGATCGCGCCGATCATCGCCGCCGAGGGCTGGCGAGAGGCGTATGACGCCTTGCTCGCCGATGCGGCGGCGGCGCTCGCCGGCATCGCCGGTGTCGACCTGACGATCGAACTCATCACGCATCGCTTCACGCCCGGATCGAAGGCGGTGCTGGAAACCTGGTATCCCGGCTCCGCGCTCGACATGGGCGCGGACAACCGGACGACGAAGCGGACCAAGTTCGGCACCGAAAAGCGGGTCTACGACGCGCCGACGATGCGATCGCTTCGGACGTTGTTCGAGGAGAGGATCGCGGCGCTGCTGCCGGCGGCGCGCATTCTCTATTGGACATGACCGTCTTCTTCACCGCCGACACGCATTTCGGCGATCACCGCACGATCAACATCCACAAGCGACCCTTCGCCAGCGTGGCCGAGATGGATGCCGCGCTGATCGACCGGTGGAACGCCGTCGTGGGCGTAGAGGATGTCGTCTGGCATCTGGGTGATGTCGCGCGGCGGCCGGCTGATGTCGCGGCGCTGCTCACCAGGCTCAACGGAACCAAGCACCTGCTTCGTGGCAACAACGATTCCGAGGCCACGGGCGCGGCACCGGGCTGGGTGAGCGTCGGCGACTATGCCGAGATCGAGGTCGAAGGCCGTCCGCTCGTCCTGGGTCACTACGCCTTCCGCAGTTGGAACCGCCAGCACAAGGGCGCGCTCAACCTGCATGGCCACAGCCACGGCCGCCTGACATCGATGCCGCGCCAGTTCGACGTCGGCGTCGACGTGTGCGATTTTCGGCCGGTGACGCTGGAGCAGCTCCTTGCGAAGCGAACCACGGTGCCGGCGGGATGATCAGCCCCGCAACCAGCTTTGGTCGATCGGCCTGCGGGGCGTTTACGAGAAGCCGACCACCGCATGCGGCACGTACGGCGCCTCCAACCGGGCGATCTCGTCGTCCGAAAGCTCCAAGTCGAGCGCCGCGATGGCGTCGTCTAGGTGCCCCGGCTTGGACGCGCCGACGATCGGTGCAGACACTTCGGGCTTGGCCAGCACCCAGGCGAGCGCAACCTGCGCACGCGGCACGCCGCGCTCGCTGGCGACGGCCGCCACGGCCTCTACCACCTTGCGATCCGCCTCTGCCGTCGCCGCGTAGAGCGTGTGGCCGAACTCATCGGTGGCCGAGCGTTCGGTCGTCTCGTCCCAGTCGCGAGTCAGCCGGCCGCGGGCAAGCGGGCTCCACGGGATCACACCGATACCCTCTGCTGCGCACAGCGGCAGCATCTCGCGCTCCTCCTCGCGGTAGAGCAGGTTGACGTAATTCTGCATCGTGGAGAAGCGCGTCCAGCCATTCGCCTCGGCGACGTGGAGCATCGTCGCAAACTGCCAGGCGAACATCGAAGATGCACCGATATAGCGCGCCTTGCCCGCCTTCACGACGTCGTGCAGAGCCTCCAGCGTCTCCTCGATCGGCACTTCATGGTCGAAGCGGTGGATCTGGTAGAGGTCGACATAATCGGTGCCGAGCCGGGTAAGGCTGGCGTCGATCTCAGCCATGATCGCCTTGCGGCTGAGCCCCGCGCCGTTCGGTCCGGGGCGCATCCGGCCATGGACCTTGGTGGCGATCACCACCTCATCGCGGCGAGTGAAGTCCTTCAGCGCGCGGCCGACGATCTCCTCCGACGTGCCGTCCGAATAGACGTTGGCGGTGTCGAAGAAATTGATGCCGGCCTCCACCGCTTGGCGCAGCAGTGGCCGGCTCGTCTCCTCATCGAGCGTCCAGGTGTGATTGCCGCGATCCGGGACGCCATAGGTCATGCAGCCGAGACACAGTCGCGAGACGTCGAGGCCGGTGCTGCCGAGTTTGATATAGTCCATGGATAATCTCGCTTGTCCGGTGTGCTGCTGCAACGAACGGGAGGCTCTTGTGTCGCAAGCGATGGAAAGATCAGCCGATCCGCCGGAGTCGCTCGATCGCCGGCGGCTCAGCAAGCAACGCGTCGAAGCGGGCGGCAAGCCGGGTGAGGGCGGGAGCGCGGCCATGGGCGTCGAGGGCGGCCTGGTCAGCCCAGCCCTCCACCATCACGATCACGCCGGGCGCGTCGCGGCTCTCGTGCGCATCGTAGAGCAGGCAGCCCGGTTCCGCGCGCACCTCGTCAAGCATCTCGAGTAACGTGGTGGCCAGTTCCTCGGCCTTTCCGGGCCGCGGGACGAGGCGGGCGACGACGTGAACGATCGGATCAGTCATGCTGGGCCTCCCATCCTTCCAGAACGATCTTGCCGCGCGTGGTGGTACTCTCGATGCGGCGGTGCGCCTCGATAAGGTTGGCGGCATTTATTGGCGAAAGCGTGTCAGTCGCCGTGGTGCGAACGCGCCCCACGTCCACCAGTTCGGCCACCGCGTCCAACAGTCGCCCCTGCTCGCCGACGTCCGGTGTATTGAATAGCGACCGGGTGAACATCAATTCCCAATGGACCGACACCGCCTTGCGCTTGAAGTCGACGATGTCGAGGCTGGCGGGATCGTCGATCAGCGCGAAGCGCCCCTGCGGCGCGATCAACTCGGCAATGTCGGTCAGATGGCGATCGGTATGGGTGGTCGAGAAGACGAAGGCAGGCGCGCCTAACCCCAAGGCAGCGATCTGCGGTGCCATCGGTTGGGAATGATCGATGACATGATGCGCGCCTAGGTCACGCACCCAGCTTTCCGTCTCGGCGCGCGAGGCGGTGGCGATCACGGTCAGGTCGGTCCGGGCTCGCGCGATCGGGATCGTAGCGGAACCCACACCACCCGCGCCGCCGATGATCAGGATGGCGCGGGCACCGCTGGCCGGCTGGTCGTCGACCTTCAACCGGTCGAACAGGGTTTCCCAGGCCGTGATCGCCGTCAGCGGCAGCGCTGCCGCCTCGGCGAAGCCGATGCTGCGTGGCCGATGGCCGACGATGCGCTCGTCGACCAGCTGATATTCCGCATTGCTGCCGTCGCGCATCAGGTCGCCCGCATAGAAGACCTCGTCACCCACCTTGAAGCGGGTGGCTTCCGGGCCGACCGCCTCGACGACGCCCGCCGCATCCCAACCAAGGACGCGTTCGTCACGTCCGTCGAACGGCGCGGCGCCGGCGCGAACCTTCGCGTCGACCGGGTTCACCGAGATGGCCCGAACCGCGACCAGGATATCGCGCCCGGTCGGAATGGGCCGTGGCAGTTCTACGTCGATCAGGGCATCGGCTCGATCGATTGGCCCCGGCTGGCGATAGGCTATGGCGCGCATGGGTCTTGCTCCTTCTGCTGACGCACGCGAGATAGAGACGGTGTCAGCTTTTGTCGTAGGCACAAAAAACGCTCATAGTGTCGAAAAGGATACCGCTCCGATGGCGAAAGCCCGTCACTCCCGCCTCGATTGTACCCCGGGTTGTGCCGTCGAGGCAGCGGTGAGCCTGATCGACGGCAAGTGGAAGGCGGTGATCCTCTACCATCTGCAGGACGGAACCACGCGCTTCAACGAACTGCGCCGCCGCGCTGGTGATGTGACGCCGCGCATGCTGACCAACCAGCTGCGCGAGTTGGAAGCCGATGGTCTGATCGAGCGCGAGGTCTTCGCCCAGGTGCCGCCGCGTGTCGAATACAGCCTGTCCGATCGTGGTCGATCCCTGTCGCCGATCATCGCGGCGCTGAAGGCTTGGGGCGACGCAAATATGGATCTTTTCGCCTTGCGGTGAAGTCCCGCCCGGCGACAGCAAGGCTATCTTGGATCTGCCTCCAGTTGCCGGATGATACCATTCAGCGCTGCCGTGCAGCCCTGGGCGCGTCCAATGTCGTGATCGGTTCCGGCGGAGTTCCAGAACATGTCGAGCGGCCAGCGCTCCGGGCAATGCGCGATCAGGCAGCGCAGCGCGAGCCGCACCTCGATGGTGTCGACCTTTCCCTTGTCCGACCGCGCGGCGGCTCCGCGCAGGATGTGGAGCGACAAGTCTATGATGATCCGCTGATGGCGCGACATGGCCGATCAATGAAAGTCGCGCGACTTGATCCGCACCACCTGTTCGGGGTCTTGGCCATTGGCGTGCGGTGGCCAGTAGCTGTCGCGCGGGCCCGGTCGCCAGCCGGCATCGCCCCGGTCGGGCGACCCGGCATGGCGCGCACCGTCTCCCCGGCCGGTCGCATGAGGGAAGTCCATCTGCCCGACCTGGGCGAGCAGTCCGCCATAGTCGATGATCCGGTCGCAGATGACGTGGATCACCAACCCCTCGCGCTGGACCCGGCCCTTCATTCCGATCATCGCAGCCGACATGACAGTGCGGCGCTGCGCCTCGAACCGATCGGGCCAGAGAATGCCGTTGGCGATCCCAGTCTCGTCCTCGATCGTGATGAACAGCACGCCCTTGGCGCTCCCGGGCTTCTGGCGGACGAGGATGATGCCGGCGACCTCGACATGGCGGCCGTCCTTGATGTGGGCGAGGTCGGCGCAGCGGACGATGCCGCGCCGAGTGAGATCCTGCCGCAGAAAGGCAAGGGGGTGGGCGCGCAGCGATAATTGCAGCGCGCGGTAATCCTCCACCACCTCGCGGCCCTCGGTCAGCGGGCGTAAGGGTACGTCCGGCTCCAGCCCCTCCGGGCTGAACGACGCGTGCCGCGCATCGGCGGCGGCGAACAGGGGCAGCGGGGCCTCGCCCAAGCCCTTCACCTTCCATAACCCCTGACGGCGATCCTCGCCCAGCGCATGGAAGGCATCCGCTTCGGCCAGTCGTTCGATCGCGGCACGGGGCACGCCCGCACGCCGCCATACCTCTTCAACCGACTGGAAGGGGGCATCCCCTCGCGCCGCGACGATCGCCGCAGCGTGCGCATTGGCGAGCCCACGCACTTGGCGCAGCCCCAGCCGGACGGCGAGATAGCGTCCGCGCGTCGGCTCCAGCGTACAGTCCCAGCGACTGACATTGATGCAGGCGGGGCGCACCTCGACGCCGTGCTCGCGCGCGTCGCGGACGACCTGGGCGGGCGCGTAGAAGCCCATCGGCTGGGCGTTGAGCAGCGCCGCGCAAAACACGTCGGGATGATGATGCTTCATCCAGCAACTGGCATAGGCGATCTTGGCGAAAGAGGCGGCGTGGCTCTCGGGGAAACCGTAGGAGCCGAAACCCTCGATCTGCTTGAAGGTCCGTTCGGCGAATTCGCGGGGGTAGCCGCGCGACACCATGCCCTCGACCAGCTTGTCGTAGAAGTGGCTGAGCCCGCCGGTGAACTTGAACGTCGCCATGGCGCGGCGCAGCTGGTCGGCCTCGACCGCGGTGAAGCCGGCGCCAACGATCGCGACCTTCATCGCCTGTTCCTGGAACAGCGGCACGCCGAGCGTCTTCTCCAGCACCGCGCGCAATTCGGGGCGTGGATAGTCGGGCTTCTCACGCCCCTCGCGGCGGCGCAGATAGGGGTGGACCATGTCGCCCTGGATCGGGCCGGGGCGGACGATCGCGACCTCAATGACCAAGTCGTAGAAACGCGCGGGCTTCATGCGAGGCAGCATGCTCATCTGCGCTCTGGACTCGATCTGGAAGGTGCCGAGCGTGTCGGCCTTCTGGATCATCGCATAGACGTGCGGATCGTCGTCCTGCAGGTCGGCCATGCCGACCGCCACGCCCTTGGCTTCCTCCAGCAGGTTGAAGGCCCGGTTCATGCAGCCGAGCATGCCCAAGCCCAGCACATCGACTTTCATGAACTTCAGCGCATCGATATCGTCCTTGTCCCATTCGATCACCTGCCGGTCGACCATCGCGGCGGGCTCGATGGGTACGAGATCGTCAAGCCGGTCATGGGTGAGGACGAAGCCGCCGGGATGTTGTGACAGGTGGCGCGGTACGCCGATCAACTGGCGCGACAGCTCCAGCGCCAAGCGCAGCCGCCGGTCATCCATGTTGAGGCCGAGCTGAGTGACCTGTTTCTCGCCGACGCCCTCCTGGCTCCAGCCCCAGATGAGGCCGGCAAGCGCCTTGGTCAGATCCTCGGGCAGGCCCAGCGCCTTGCCGAC
This sequence comes from Sphingomonas sp. GM_Shp_1, assembly GCF_026540895.1. Taxonomy (GTDB): domain Bacteria; phylum Pseudomonadota; class Alphaproteobacteria; order Sphingomonadales; family Sphingomonadaceae; genus Sphingomonas. The sequence continues at coordinate 20,450 of NZ_JALNUR010000032.1, forward strand.
CTCACGCACCGCTCCGCGGGCGCGGTAGCGGGTGACGACCGCGGTTAGCGCGGCATGGTTGCGCCCATAGGTGTCATAGATCCACTGGATGATCTCCTCGCGCCGTTCATGCTCGAAGTCGACGTCGATGTCGGGCGGTTCGCGCCGTTCGCCGGAGACGAAGCGCTCGAACAGCAGCTCGTGCTTGATGGGGTCGATGCTGGTGATGCCGAGCACGAAGCAGACGCAGCTGTTCGCCGCCGAGCCGCGCCCCTGGCAGAGGATGCCGCGCCGCCGGCTCTCCGCGACGATGCTGTTCACGGTTAGGAAGTACGGAGCGTAGCCCAGCTCGCCGATCAGCCTGAGCTCGTGTGCGATCTGGTCGCGATAGGCTTGCGGCAGGCCCTCGGGGAACATCCGTGCCGCCGCCGTCTCGGTCAGCCGTTCGAGTGCGCCCTGCGCGGTCAGTCCTTCTACCACGCGCTCCTGCGGATACTGATAGCTCAGTTCGCCAAGGTCGAAGGTGCAGGCGCGCGCAATCGCGGCGGTGGCCGCGATCGCATCGGGGAAGGCGGCGAAGCGGCGTTCCATCTCGGCCGGGGATTTGAGGTGCCGATCGGCATGGCGCTCGCGCCGATAGCCGAGTGTATCGACGGTGCATTTCTCGCGGATCGCAGTGACGACGTCCTGCAACAGTCGCGCCTCGGGGGCATGGTAGAGGATGTCGCCGATCGCGACAGCGCGGACGCCCGCCCCTCTGGCCAGTGCGGCGAGGTCGTGCAATCGCAGCGCATCGTCGGGTCGGCGGCGGAACGTGAGACCGCAATAGCCGCGCGCGCCGAAAGTGGTGCGCAGCTCGCCGAGCTGCGTCGCGGTCGTTGCGTCCGCCTCACCCGGCAGCAGGACTGCGAGCAGCCCCTCATTGCAGGCAACCACATCCGCCCAACCGAGCGTGCAGCCGCCCTTGCCCGCGCGCGACTTGCCCAGTGTCAGTAGCCGGGTGAGCCGCGACCAGGCTGTCTTGTCGGTCGGATAGAGCAGCAGGGCCCGCCCATCGTCGAGATCGACGCGCGCGCCTGCGATCATCCGCACGGCAGTGGCCTTCTGCGCCTCCCACCCACGCACCAGTCCGGCGACACTGCCCCGGTCGACGATTCCGAGCGCGGTGTGGCCTTGCAGCGCGGCTGCGGCGAAGAGTTCGTCGGGGCTGGAGGCGCCGCGCAGGAACGAGAAATGGCTCGTCACCTGAAGCTCGACATAGGTCGTGGTGGGGGCCGCCATCAGCCGAATAGCCCATGGAGGTACCAGCTGAGATCACCGGTTACGGCATCGACCCCGTCGCCGCGGCGGAACAGCCAGAAGCGTGCGCCGGTGTCGTCCTCGACCCGAAAATAGTCGCGCACCGCCCAGACCTCGCCGTCGCGCCGCCACCATTCGCCATGGATGCGCTCCGGACCATCTCCGGCCACCACCGCATGGACCTGCCCGCGCCAGGTGAAGCGGCGCGGCGGTGCGTCGGGGAGGAGGGCGAGCACGCCGGTCAGCGGCTCGGGCCGGCTGAGCAGCCGTACCGGCCGGCGCCAGGTCGGCCAGCCAGTCGGCGCGGCGAGCGGCGGCGCGCGGCGTACCGCGCGTTCGGGCACGTCGCTCTCGACTGGCGCGGCGGTGAACAGCGCCGCCTCGCCCACCCGGCCGGCGATCTGGTCGACAAGCGTCGCGACGTCGGGCACCGCCGCCTCGCCGGTCAGGTCGCCCGCTACCGCGGTAGCACCCAGCGGATCGGTCCGCGTCGCGGCGAGGCGCATCGTCTCGATCCCCTCACCTGGATCGATCCGCTCGATGCGCAGGTGGAAGAGGCGGGCGAGATGCACGACATCGCGCGTCGCGCGCGCGGTGCCGATCGCGAGCCGCTGCTCGCTGCCATCGATCCGGTCGAGCAGCAGCACCAATGTGCGCACACCGCGCCCGCGCGCCTGCAACAGCAGCATCATGTCGGTGAGCAGGTCGCCGATCACCCGCTCGATCGCCTCGGCGGTGCCGATCGGCTCGAGCAGCCGGCGTTTTGCGACCGGCGTCTCCTCGGGCACGACCGGCACGATCGGTTCGGGGACACGCCCCAGTGCCTCGTCGAGGCGGCGGACACTCGCCATGCCTAGCCGCCGGGCGAGCGGCCCGCGCGGCAGCGGCAGGAGATCGGCGATCCGGTCGAGCCCAAACCGGTTCGCCGCCGCTGTTGCTTCCGGGGTCAGGCGGAGTGCGGCAGGAGGTAAGGGAGCCAGCGCCTGTGCCTCTTGTCCGCCGGGAACCAGCAGGATGGCATCGCGACCGAAACGGGCGAGCGCATGAGCTGCGCCCGGCGTGGAGGCGACCGTGACCCGTGCGGTCAGGCCGAAACGTCGGCAGAACCGGACCAGTCGCTGGCAGAAGCGTGCCTCGCCGCCATGCAGATGCGCGACGCCGCTCAGGTCCAGCCAAAGCCCGTCCGATCCGCTGGCCGCGGCGGTCGGCGTCCAGTGGCGCACGGCATGCAGCGCCAGATCCGCCAGCAACGCCGCATCTGCCGCCCGGTCGGCGGGGCGGATGTCGAGATCCGGGATCAGCGCCCGTGCCTGCGTCACCGCCATGCCCGGGGTCAGTCCGAGCGCCATCGCCACCGGGCAAGCGGCGGCGATCACCTGTCGCTGTCCGATCTGCTCGGCCAATACCATCGGCACGAGGTTCAACGCGGGTGCTGGCCCTGATACTGCCCTGTGCTGGCCCGGGAGGCTGGGGTGTTTGAACGGATGGTCCGCCGCCTCCGACCGACGACCCAGCTCGCGCATCGGCGGTCGCTGGTGCAGCGGCAGTGCCGCTACCTGCTCCTCCACCGCCCCACGCGTAGCGCCTTGCTGCGCCCAGCGCGCACCGGGACGCCAGCCGCCGCCCCGTGGCACCGAGCAGGCACCAGGGTCATCGTCGATAGGAAGCATAGGCGCGGGCCTTGGCTCAGGCAGCGCGCGCGGCCGCTCCAACCGTCGCAGTCGCTCGATCGCGAGATGCGGCAGGTAGAGCGAGGCGACCCGTGTCATCGCATGCCTCCAAGTCCATTGTGAAGCCCGGGCCACCGCGCTGGCGCGCCAGCTCGACCACCCAGCGTCCTCGCCCGACGATGTGCGGGGAGATCGGTGCAGAGGGCGCGCAGGCGATCCGCCACCGGGTCATCGCCGCCGACAGCTCGGTCAGCGGGCAGACGCCCTGTCGCCGCCAGCGGCGCGACAGCAGCGCGGGCGTGTTGCCCGTCATCGCCGCCAGTTGCAGCCGTCGCGTCGCCACCATGTCGGCCCGCTTCACCTCACCGACCACCGCCGCGAGGCCACCATGGCGCAGACCATCCTCCATGACGGCCAGAACGTCCTTGTCCTCACGTACCTCGGCGAAGAACAGCGCCGCCGGGCTCAGCCCCGCCTGTTCGAGACCCGGCGCATAGAGGTCGAACCGGGTGAGCGCCCAGAGCACCCGGCGGCCGCTTTGCGCCGCTGCGCGCGCGGCAATCCCGACCGCGAACAGCGTGGCAGCTGCATCATCTGTAAGGGTCGGTGTCGCCGAAGACGTCTCGTGCAGACCGCCAAGCGCCAGGCCGCCGCCCGTCAATCGCGTGTCTACCGCCTCGATGCCGAACGGGAGAACCGCGCCATCACCGCCGCGCACAGCGCCTATGGCGCTCCGCAGGCGGGCCAGTGTTTCGATGGGTGGGGCGGTGGAAGACATCATTGCTGCGACTCATATGTTCGCTATATGTTCCGTTGATTCCGCAGGCGGGTCAAGGCGTTGCGCAAGCGGATCGATAATCGGAACGGGACAGGGTCGTGGCAGATGAGGGCCGTAAAAGGGGCAGCCAAGAAGGCGGGGCAGGGGCCGATCACGATCATATCGGGCGGTGTCTGCGCACGTTGGAGGAGTGTGCCCTGCACAAGCGCACGCTGCGCCTCACCTGTCCGAAATGCGGTCACGTCCGCGTCCTCGACGCGGTTGCGCTCTGGTGGATGTTTTACCGGCGAGGTTGGGACGGCACGCTCGGATTGGTGGGACGGCGATTATGCTGCTCGGCATGCCAGGCGGAAGGACGCACCCAGCGTCCCCATATGGTGATCGGGCGGGACCAGCCCACCGGTGCTGCTCTGCCTTATCCGGATGCCGCGACGTGGAAGAAGCTTGTCTCGCGCTACCGGTCGTGATCGAACGAACGAATGTGTAATCTTTACAACATCAAGGTCGATCCGCGGACCTATTTCGACGCGCTTGCTGCAGTCGACGATGCGAGCAACACGCTGGAGGTCGAGAAGGATTACGCGGCGCCCGGCAAACCCGGCTATGTCGTTCGTGTCGAGGAGGGCCGACGGGTGCTCAGCACAATGCGCTGGGGCTTCCCAACCCGCAAACCGCGCAAGCGCCCGGCGCGCGAGGGGGAACTGCCCTTTCTCTACGACTGGTGGACGAACGCCCGGAATATGCAGAGCAATATGTGGAAGCCGTGGCTGCTGAAGGCGGAGCATCGCTGCTTGGTGCCGTTCACCCGCTTTGCCGAACCCAAGGCCGCTGGTGATCGCCAGGGGCCCGGCGACACCAACTGGTGGTTCACCGTCGAGGATCAGCCAGCGCCGTGTTTCGCCGGGCTTTGGAAGGTCGACCAGGATCATGACCGGGTCTATGCATTCTGCACGACCGAGCCCAATCCGCTGGTTGCGCCCAAGCATCCCAAGGCGATGCCGGTCATCCTCCTGGCCGAAGATCAGGAACGCTGGCTGACTGCCCCGGTCGAGGAGGCGCTCAGCTTACTGACCGCCTATCCGTCTCAGCTGATGAGCGTCGCCTGACCATGGCCCGCAACCGCTATTATGACGGGCCGCCGAGTGATCATTTTGACGGTACCCGGTTCTTCAATCCGGGCCAGCCCAGTACCGATCGAGGCTTGCGCGCCATCCTGCGCTGGAAGCTGGCGGGGGCTGCTGCCAAATGGCCGAAGTCGGTGCCGGTGACGCCCGCCAGGCCTGAGGCGCGGGTCGATGGCCTGTGCGTGACGATGGTCGGCCATGCCTCGCTGCTGATCCAGGCGGCGGGGGTGAACATCCTCACCGATCCGGTCTGGTCGGAGCGCGCCAGTCCGTTCCGCCGCGTCGGGCCAAGGCGGGTGACCGTGCCGGGGATCGCTTTCGAGGATCTGCCCCCGATCGATGTCGTGCTGCTGAGCCACGCCCACTACGACCATCTCGACCTCGATACGCTGCGGCGCCTTCATGCCGCGCACGATCCGCTGATGGCGATGCCGCTCGGCAATGATGCAGTTGTCCGGGCGGCGGTGCCAGCAGCGCGTTGCGTGACCGGCGACTGGTGGGATCGGCTCGACCTCGGCGGCGGTATCGCAACGACGCTGACCCCGGCCAACCACTGGTCGAACCGCTGGCCGAGCGACACGCGCATGACGCTGTGGAGCGGGCATTATCTGGAAACCCCGGCGGGCTCGATCTGGTTTGTCGGCGACACGGGCTATGGCGACGGACGTATCTTCGGCGAGGTTCGCGAACGCCTGGGATCACCTGACCTGGCTTTCATCCCGATCGGTGCCTATGCGCCGCGGTGGTTCATGGCCGATCAGCATGTCGACCCGGCCGACGCCGTAAGGATTTTCAACGATGTAGGGGCGGGGCGAGCGCTGGGTATTCACTGGGGCACATTTCAGCTGACCGATGAAGCACGCGAAGAGCCCGTTGAGGAATTGGCCACGGCATTGCGTGCTGCGAGTATCGCACCCGAATGCTTCGTCGCGGCCGAAGCGGGCGGTGTTTACCGCTTCGCCTAGAGCATCTCCAACGGCACGCGGCCCTTGGGCCGGGGGAACAGCTTGTCCAGACGATCAAGGACGCTTCCGTCGAGGGTCAGGTCAGCCGCAGCCCGATTGTCGCGCACATGCGCAACTCGGCCAGCCTTCGGAATGGCGATGACGTTGTCGCGCGCCAACAGCCAAGCCAACGCTAGCTGGGCGGGTGTCGCACCGATTTCGTCTGCAAGGGAGCATAACCCGGCATGGCCGACGAGGCGACCCTGCTCGACGGGGCTGTACGCCATCGTTGGGATTGCATGTTCGGCAAGCCAGGGCAGCAAGTCGTGCTCGGGACCGCGCCGGGTCAGATTGTAGAGGATCTGGTCGGTTGCGCATGCCTCGCCACCGCTGGCGACCAGCTCTTCCATATCATCTGCATCAAGATTGCTGACGCCCCAACGGAGAATCTTGCCCGCGTCGACCAGTCGCTCCATCGCCTCTACGGTCTCGCCCAAGGGCACATTACCTCGCCAATGCAGCAGATAAAGGTCTAGCCGGTCGGTGCCGAGCCGCGCGAGACTGGCCTCGCAGGCGTGGGGCAGGCGATCGTGCGACGCATTTTGCGGATAGGCCTTGCTGACAAGAAAGACCTGATCTCGCTTGCCCTGAATCGCCTCTCCGACGAGCCGTTCGGACTCGCCATCAGCATACATTTCGGCCGTATCGATCAGCGTCAGACCGAGATCGATACCTCCGCGCAGGGCGGCGATTTCTTCTGATCGGACTCTTCGATCCTCAGCCATCATCCAGGTACCTTGGCCAAGCGCGGGGACGGTTGTGCCGTCGGGCAAGCGGATCGTCTTCATGGCACCCTAAACGTGCCGACGGAATTTCGGAGCCATCGCCAGACGGTTGCGCGTCAGTCTCGTTTGTCGGAACAGCATATGTTCCCAATTCGTTCCGAATGCGATAGGCTCTGCGGCATGGTCACGCGCAAGATCATTCACGTCGATATGGACGCCTTCTTCGCGTCGGTTGAGCAGCGCGATGATCCCAATCTTCGTGGGCGTCCCGTTGCGGTCGGCTCGGCCGCGGCGCGGGGCGTGGTCGCGGCGGCGAGCTATGAAGCGCGCAAGTTCGGCGTGCGGTCGGCCCTGCCGTCGGTAACGGCGCTGCGCCGTTGTCCGGACCTTCTCTTCGTGCGGCCGCGGTTCGAGGTTTACCGCGAGGTCTCCCGCCAGATTCACGCGGTCTTTGCCCGCTACACGGACCTGATCCAGCCGCTGTCGCTCGACGAGGCCTATCTCGACGTGACTGCTGACAAGCAGGGACTCGAGACGGCTTGGCGAACCGCCAAGGCGATCCGTGCCGACATCCTGGCAGAGACTGGGCTGACGGCGTCGGCTGGCATCTCGTACAACAAGTTCCTGGCCAAAATCGCGTCCGATCACCGTAAGCCCAATGGGCAGTTCGCGGTGACGCCGGAGATGGGCGCGGCATGGGTCGAGACGCTGCCGGTTGATCGCTTCCATGGTGTTGGGCCGGTCACTGCCAGGAAAATGAAGGGTCTTGGCATTGAGACGGGGGCAGACCTGAGGGCGAAGCCCCTGGAGTTCCTGCAAGCGCATTTCGGCAGCTCGGCTCATTGGTACTATTCGATTGCGCGCGGAGAAGATGACCGGCCGGTCAATCCCAACCGGGTCCGCAAGTCATCCGGATCAGAGACGACGTTCGACCGTGACCTGGTCGAAGCAGCGGAGATCGAAGCGGGCGTCTTGCAAATGGCGGATGACGTCTGGCGATGGTGTGAGAGCCGACAGGCGTTTGGACGAACCGTGACGGTGAAGGTCAAATATGGCGACTTCCACCTGATCACGCGCAGGCGCAGCCAGCCGATGGTCGTGGCGACGCGAGATGCGCTGCACCGTGCCGCCCTCGAATTGATCCGATCGGTGTTACCGACCCAGAAGGGTGTTCGGCTGGTCGGCGTTACGGTGTCGAATTTTGCTGATGCCCAAGCCACCACGGCCCCTGAACTGGCAATCTTTGCAGAGGCGGCAGCATGACCCTCGATCTGTTCGATACCCCCATCTTGCCCGGGCTTCGCACGCAGCCTGACCTGATCGACCAAGCCGAAGAGCAGATGCTGATCGCGCGCATCGACGCGGCCGATCTGACGCCGTTCCGTTTCCAGGGATGGACGGGCAAGCGTCTGACGACGTCATTTGGCTGGAGTTATGACTTTGAGGTGGGACGTCCAATCGAGGCGCCTCCGATCCCCGACTGGCTGCGTCCATTTCGGGAGCGAGTGGCGGTTTTCGGGCAGTTGGACCCCGAAGACCTGATCCAGGTGCTGCTGATCCGCTATGACACGGGGGCGGGGATCGGATGGCATCGTGATCGACCGATTTATGGTCACGTCCTTGGGCTCTCACTTGGCGAGCCTGCGACCATGCGGTTTCGCCGCCGGCGAGCTGGCGGATTCGAAAGAGCCGCCGTGCCCTTGGAGCCGCGCGCGGCCTATCATCTGAGCGGGCCGGCCCGTCATGAATGGGAGCACAGCATCGTCGCTCTCGAGCAACCGCGCTGGTCGATTACCTTCCGCAGTCTGGCAGCGCACCCGTGAGGCCTTTGCTCACGCCTTCGCTGAATGAGGCTGATCCAGACTTCGTTGTGGTCGACGTAGAGACGGCTTGCTCACGCGTCAGCAGCATCTGCCAGATAGGCATTGTTGGCTTCAAGAACGGGATCGAGACATTCGCGTATGAAACACTGATCGATCCACTGGACCATTTCTCATCGTTCAACACCCGCATCCACGGGATCACCAGTGATCATGTTGCCGGAGCGCCGACCTTCGGCGATGTACACTCGACCATCAATGCTCATCTGGCAGGCAGGATCACGGTTGCGCATTCCTTCTTCGACAAGGGCGCGCTCGGCGCCGCCTGCGCGATCCATCAGCGTGATGTAATTGGGACGACGTGGCTCGATAGCGTTCGCGTTGCCAAGCGTGCCTGGCCCGAACTGCCCAGCCATCGGCTGAACGTGCTGAGCAAGTTCCTGGGCATTCGGCACAAACATCACGATGCACTCAGTGACGCCCGCGCCGCTGGCATCGTGATCGTGCGCGCAATCGAGCATACCGGTATGGGCCTTTCCGGATGGCTCGCACCCGCACGCGCCCGACGCGGCCCGGCTCCCAAGGCAGCTGCGGATGGTCCCCTGAAAGGTGAGCGAGTGGCCCTCTTGGGCGCTGCTCGAGATGGAAAATTGGCACGATGTCTGGCGGAAGCCGGGGCGCGGATCATGTCAGGGGTCGGCACCACCACAACGATGCTCGTCATCAGTGACGACCAATCCTTTGGCCGCTTTGTGGCAGGTCATGCCGAGTATCGCCGCGCTGAAGAGATGCGGAAGCAAGGAGCATCGATCAAGATTGTACTGGAGACGGAGATGCTAACCCGGATGCAGCGCTAAGCGAAATAGCTTGGTCAGGATCAGCCTTCTTTCGAGCGCGCTTCGAGCTTTCATCGATCGGAAAAAGCGGCTCACGCTCGAAGCGTAGCGGCCGTTATGGCGCCCGGAACCACACTCGGATGCGAGACGCAATGGCATATCCGAATCGATAACCTTCGACCCAGGGCGGCTCATTTCGAACCATCACAGCCAGATCATTTTGGGGGACGAGATGATGTCGCTAATCGCACCATGTCCGCAAAAAGCGCAGATTTCTGCCGCTTTTGCCTTGACAATGGTGACCCCTACGGGAATCGAACCCGCTCAATGAGCATTGGAGAGCAGTATAAAGCAAGTAAGTAACTAACAATGCCGATTTGTTGTGCTCCGTTTTGCTCTGGTGTGCTCCGTGTCTCCCACGCTAGGCGAGGATGCGCAGCGTCATGAGAAGCATGACGGCCGTGCCGATCGCGAAGACGACACCGCCCGCCACCGGGCCGGACCAGGCCCAGCATCCCGGCACGGCGATGACCAGAAATGCCATCATTCCCTTGGCGTGGTGAACGAGAATGCGCCGCGATCCATGTCCGGCGATCGTCATGAAGCGGACGATGGCGTCATCGACGGTGGTCAGCGCCAGCGCGAACAGCAACGTGCCGACGCCGATCATAGCCATCAGCGCGTTCATGCCCAGCGTGCGCGCGGGCAACAACAGGATGAGCAGGACTATCGCAGCCGCCATTCCGGCGATCGGTCGGCGCGACCATGCCCGGAGCGTCCAGCCCGGTCGCACCGTGCCGGCGATCCGCTTCGGTAGCCTGACGCCATCCGTCAGGCCGGCGACCAGCGCGCCGACAAGATAGGCGGGCACGCTGGCGACGAGGAGGGAAGGACGGGCGATCAGGAACACGACGACCAGCAGCGCCAGTCCGATGCTAAGCCAGGCTGCCACGTAACGCCCTCGCGTAGGCGGGTGTAGGGCATCGGCTGCGAGAAGTCCGTCGAACGCTTGGAAAGCAAGGCGCGCCCCGACAAGACGCCCCGCGCCGATACCCGCGGACATTCCGACAGCGACAGCTGCCCATGCCGCAATCCGCCAAGGGCGATCGGCGAACCATGCGTGGATAGCCGCCAACGCTGCCAGCAGCATGAGCGCGGCGATCGCGCGGTCGCGCCAACCTGCGAATGTCGCGCGGATCATGTTCGACAGGATCAGCCGATCCTGACGAAACAGGCGGCCCGCTTGCCAGCGGCGTGAGCAGTGATGCTCGGACCATATCGGCATTCGGAAAGTCGGGACGCTCAGGCGAACCCGGGTGTCACAGAATGCCGAGATTTTGCAGCCACTGCTTGACCTGTCCAGGCCATTCGCGGGAGATCGGATCGGCTGTCGGCCGCATCCCGAACGCATGGCCGCCTTTGGAATAGATGCGCATGTCGACCGGCACCCCTGCATCACTCAGCGCCAAGGCATAGGCCAATGGCTGCCGAATTTTGTCCATAGGATCGTTCATGGCGTGGAGGATCAGCGTCGGCGGTGCCTTGGGGCTGATGGTGACCCACGGTTTGAGTTCGAGACTATTCCTGCCCTTGCTGTCGTCCAGCATACGGGCCGTATAGGCTACGATCGCGAAATTGGGCCGCGGTGATTGACGGTCTGCCGCGTCCGCGAGCGGATAGGTCCGCTCTTCGGTATTGCTCATCGCTGCGGCCAGATAGGCGCCGGCTGAAAATCCGATCACGCCGATCTTGTTCGGGTCGATCCCGTAGGACGACGCCTGCTGGCGAAGCAGCCCCATGGCACGCTGGGCGTCCTCCAGACCCAGAACGACCTTTGGGCGCACTTGCTTGTCGTTTTCTCTCGGCCATACCTGCGGCACGCGGTACTTGAGCACGGCGCAGGTCATTCCTTGCCGCACCGCCCAGTCACAGATTTCCGTTCCCTCGAGGTTGAGCGCGAGCACTTCAAAGCCGCCCCCGGGAAGCACGAGCAAGGCAGCACCGCTATTGTGCCCTTTGGGCCGGAAGATCGTCATCGTCGGGCGGGTGACGTAACTCGCCCAATTCCATGTCCGCCCGCCCACGAGGCCAGTGCCGTTGCCCAGTCCCTCCGGACGATCACCGGAATCGGGCTTGGCGAGCGGTGTAGTTGCGGGCCACAGCGGATTCTGAACACCGCCCTCAGGTGGCTGCCAGACGCCCGGGCGTTCGTTTTTCGGCAGAACCTGTCGCGCTGGCGCATCGTCGGACTTGCTCGCCTGGCCATAGGCCGTTCCACCGAGGCCAAGTGCGAGGATCGACGACACGACAAGCAAGAAGCGCGACAAATGACTGTCTCCAAATTTGAGGACGTCACCCGCTGACGGAATCAGGCGGGATCCGATGATGAAGGTTAGTCAAGCCAGCCATTTGGGCAAGCGGCTGTCTCCCCCCCAAAGTGAACGGCCTGATAGCCTCGGTATATGGCGTAGCGACCCGGACGCTGCGTCTCGCTGAAGGTCCGTTTGTGGTTTGGCGCTGGGCGGATTGCTTCAATAATCGAACGTCATTCCGCGGCATGACGCCGGGCGCAGGCGATAGTCCGCAAAGACCGACGGCGGCTTGTCCTTGGTTTCCTCGGTAATGGTCCAGCGCCAGCCAGTGCCCGAGCGGCTGAACCGATTGACATACGTTGCATCCGGAAAGCGATAGCGTTGCACGAACCCGTCCCGTTCGAGCTTGCCGAGACCAAGCGAGGGTTCATACAGCCCGCCAAAGGTGTCGGAGAAGACCGACCCGATGGCTTGGGGTTTCTCACCGGCAACATAGGTGATGGCCGCCTCATAGGAATCCGATCCGGTCGTGCGCAGATGCAACGTGAAGTAGCGCCTGCCCAAATGCCATTCGCCCCGCGCGATCGACGGCGAGTCCTTGCCCTGGACCTGCCCGCTTACGCGCCAGCACCCTTGCAAGCCGCCCACCCCTGCCAAGCCCGGCGGTACGGTATAGGCCGACGTCGCCAGCATGAGCATCAATGTCAGCCCCACCGTTTCCTACTCCCCCCCCCCCGCGACCTTTTGCAGATATGCTATTGTGCCAATCGGTATGCCAACCCCCAATCCCGCATCGGAGGGCTGGAGCTGAGAAAATAGTCAGGATAGCACAGGCAATCTTTCCCGGTTCGAAACACTGACGTTGACGGGAGCAGTCGGTGCAAAGCGTTGATCGACAACGCGTAGCGCCGCCTGGAACGATTTGATTGAAACGGATAAGCTCATGGCCCGCATCAATTTTATCGAACTTCCCGCCGGCGACATCGGGTCAGCTCGAACCTTCTATTCGGCGCTGTTCGGGTGGGAACTGACCAATTACGGGCCTAGCTATTCGTGTACCACGACCGGCAATGTCGATTTGGGTTTACAAGGCGATATGAGCGAGGCCTCCAGTGCGCCTCTACCGGTAGTGCTGGTAGAAAACATCGACGCGGCGCAAGCCGCTGTCGTCAACGCCGGGGGAACCATCAGCAAGTCGGTTTTCGCCTTTCGGGGTTGCAGACGCTTTCACTTCCTTGATCCCAACGGGTTTGAGTTGGCGATCATGCAGACAGACTGATTCAGCTTTCCAGAGCACCATCCCAATCGGGACGCTCGTAATCAGCAGCTTTCGGTTAAACCCGCCGTTCGGCTAGGTCGCACTGAATGACGGATTTGTCCCACTTTTTGCGGTTGCGGTTTGGCCTTTGGGCCTGATGAATCGATGTCCGGACTTGGGGGGGGCGCAGCAGGCAGCCCAACAACCGCCTTTAGTTCTTCCCCTGCCGCGGCGCAGGTCGAGCTCAAACACCTAGTCCATTGCCAGGCCATGCGTAGCGTCTGCTGCGTGACTGGCGTTGGGGCGTTCGCCGCGAACGACGACAATGCTGCCGATCACGATCAGCAATCCGCCCAGCAGGACAGGCCATCCCACGGGATCACCAAACAGGCCGATACCGAGCGCGGCACCGATCAACGGCTCGATGTTGATGAACACGCCTGCACTGGCGCTATCGACGCGGGCCGCGCCATACTGCCACGCGGCCGTGGCAAGGAAGGTCGAGAGGAGGCCCTGTCCAATGATCCCGCTCCAGGCGACCGGGCTCAGCGCGAGTGGGGGCGCACCATGGAGCAGCAGAGCGACCGGCAGCACGGTGAGCGTCGCCACGACCAATGTGACGGCAGGCACAGCCATCGCTGATCGCGTCGCAGGCACGCGCTTCAGCGCCAGCAGCCACGCGAGGAAGATCAGTAGCGATACCAATGACAGCGCAATGCCGATCGCAGTCCCGGCGCCGCCCGGCTTGCCGGCGATCAAAGCCGCGCCACCCGTCGCTGCGACGACGCCGATCCACGAGGCGCGCGTGACACGTTCGCCGATCAGATAG
>NZ_JALNUR010000033.1 GCF_026540895.1 Sphingomonas sp. GM_Shp_1
GGGCGCTTACGCTCCCTGCTTGGCCAGCCACTCCTCCAGCCATTTGATCGTATAGTCGCCCTTCTGGAATTCGGGATCGTCCAGCAGCGCCTGATGCAGCGGGATGGTGGTCTTCATCCCCTCGATCACGAACTCGTTGAGCGCGCGGCGCAGGCGGCGCAGCGCGCCTTCGCGGGTCGTGCCGTACACGATCAGCTTGGCGATCATGCTGTCGTAATAGGGCGGAACCTTATAGCCCTGGTACAGCCCGCTATCGACGCGGACATGCATGCCGCCCGGCGCGTGATACATCTTCACCGTGCCCGGCGAGGGGGCGAAGGTGCGCGGATCTTCCGCGTTGATGCGGCACTCGATGGCATGGCCCCGGAACTGCACGTCCTGCTGGCGAAGCGTCAGCGGATGGCCCTCGGCCACGCGGATCTGCTCGCGCACCAGGTCCAGGCCGGTGATCATCTCGGTGACGGGATGCTCGACCTGCAGACGGGTGTTCATTTCGATGAAATAGAACTCGCCATTTTCCCACAGGAACTCGATCGTGCCCGCCCCGCGATAGCCCATATCGGCCATCGCCTTGGCGACCACACCGCCCATGCGCGAACGCTCCTCAGGCGTGATGATCGGCGAGGGGGCTTCCTCCAGCACCTTCTGGTGGCGGCGCTGGAGCGAGCAGTCGCGCTCGCCCAGATGGATCGCCTGGCCGTTGCCGTCGCCGAACACCTGGAATTCGATATGCCGGGGGTTGCCCAGATATTTTTCCATGTACACGGTGGCGTCGCCGAACGCGGCCTTCGCCTCCGAGCCCGCCTGCTGCATCAGCGTCTCGAGCTGGTCTTCCGAGGGCACGACCTTCATGCCGCGACCACCGCCGCCCGATGCGGCCTTGATCAGCACCGGATAGCCGATCTCGGCCGCGAGCGCCTTGGCTTCCGCGACGTCCGAGATCGCGCCGTCCGAACCGGGAACCAGCGGCAGGCCGAGCGCGCCCGCCGTACGCTTGGCCTCGACCTTGTCGCCCATCACCCGGATATGCTCGGGCTTGGGGCCGACGAAGATCAGGCCGTGCGCTTCCACGATCTCGGCGAACTTGGCGTTCTCCGACAGGAAGCCGTAACCGGGGTGGATCGCATCCGCGCCCGAAATCTCGGCGGCCGAGATGATGTTCGGGATGTTGAGATAGCTGTCGGTCGCGGAGGGCGGGCCGATGCACACCGCCTGGTCGGCGAGGCGCACATGCATGGCATCGGCGTCGGCCGTGGAGTGCACGGCGACGGTCTCGATCCCCATCTCGTGACAGGCGCGGTGGATGCGAAGCGCGATCTCACCGCGATTGGCGATCAGGAGTTTCTTGATCTGCGCCAAGGCGGCTTACTCGACGACGACGAGAGGCTGGTCGAATTCGACCGGCTGGCCATTCTCGACCAGCACGGCGGTGACGGTGCCCGCCGCCGTCGCGGTGATCGGGTTCATCACCTTCATCGCCTCGACGATCAGCAGCGTGTCGCCCGCGGCGACCTTCTGACCGACCGAGGCGAAGGGCTTGGCGCCCGGTTCGGCCGACAGATAGACGGTGCCGACCATCGGCGACTTCACGGCATTGGCCGACACGGCCGGGGCCGAGGCGCCGACCTCTGCGGGCGCGGTAGCGGCGACGGGCGCAGCGGCCGGAGCGGGAGCCGCCACGGGGGCGGGCGCATAGCCCATCTGGGCGACGGCCGCCGCCTTGCGCGCGACGCGGATCTTGCGGTCGCCATGCTCGACCTCGATCTCGGTCAGGGCGGTGGCGTCGAGCAGCTCGGCGAGCTGGCGGACGAGGTCGACATCGACCTTCATCGCTTGTTCAGTCTTTTCGGTCATGGAACGGGCTCCTGTCAGAACCGGGCGGCGGCTTCAAGCGCGAGCAGATAGGATTGCGCGCCAAAACCCGCGATTGTGCCTTTTGCGGCACGCCCGATATAGCTTTCATGGCGGAATGGCTCCCGCGCATGGGGGTTGGAGAGGTGAACTTCGATCACCGGCGTCTTCACCGACTTGATCGCGTCGTGGATCGCGATCGAGGTGTGGGTGAAGCCCCCGGCATTGAGCAGCACGGCCTTCGCCTCATAGGCCTGGGCCTCGTGCAGCCAGTCGATCAGATGGCCTTCGTGGTTGGACTGTCGCATGTCGATCTCCAGATCGAGTTCGCGCGCCCGGTCCTCCAACATGCCCGCGATATCGTCCAGCGTATCATGGCCATAGATATGCGGCTCGCGCATACCCAGCAGGTTCAGGTTCGGCCCGTTCAGGACATAGATGGTCGCGGGCATCCGCACTCCGATGGTTGCGGCTCGGGGTGGCCGAGCCTAGATCGAGGGCCTTCCTTAACCGCTTGCCCACCTCTCCGTCGAGCGGGCAACGACTGCATGGTAAGTGACACACATATGCCGCACACCGATGGAACCGTGACGATCACCGTGAATGGCGAGCATAAGCGTGTCGCCGCCGGGCTGTCGCTCGCCGATCTGGCGAGCCAGCTGGGGCTGGTGCCCGAAAAGGTCGCGGTGGAGCGCAATCTGGAGGTCGTGCCCCGCTCGACCCTGGCGCAGGTGCAGGTCGAGGACGGCGACGAGATCGAGATCGTCCACTTCGTCGGCGGCGGCGACCATGCAGTCGCGGTGGATGACGATTCCTGGGAAGTCGCGGGCCGGCGCTTCCGCTCGCGGCTGATCGTCGGCACCGGCAAGTATAAGGATTTCGCCCAGAATGCGGCGGCGGTCGAGGCGGCGGGGGCGGAGATCGTCACGGTCGCCGTGCGCCGGGTGAATGTGTCGGACCGCAACGCGCCGATGCTGACCGACTATATCGACCCGAAGAAGATCACTTATCTGCCCAATACGGCAGGCTGCTTCACCGCCGAGGACGCGATCCGCACGCTGCGGCTGGCGCGCGAGGCTGGCGGCTGGGAGCTGGTCAAGCTGGAGGTGCTGGGCGAGGCGCGGACGCTTTACCCGGATATGGTCGAGACGCTGCGCGCGACCGAGATCCTGGCCAAGGAAGGCTTCAAGCCGATGGTCTATTGCGTCGACGATCCCATCGCCGCCAAGCGGTTGGAGGATGTCGGCGCGGTGGCGATCATGCCGCTGGGCGCGCCGATCGGGTCGGGGCTGGGCATCCAGAACAAGGTGACGATCCGCCTGATCGTCGAGGGTGCCAAGGTGCCCGTACTGGTCGATGCCGGGGTCGGCACCGCGTCCGAGGCGGCGGTGGCGATGGAGCTGGGCTGCGACGGGGTATTGATGAATACCGCGATCGCCGAGGCCAAGGACCCCGTGCTGATGGCCCGCGCGATGCGCGCCGGGGTCGAGGCGGGGCGCATGGCTTACCGTGCGGGACGAATGGGAATGCGTCGCTATGCGGACCCGTCCAGCCCGCTCGCCGGCCTGATCTGACATTAATTTCAGGGAACTTGGCGCGTAACGAAGTGTTTTGTCTCCGAGTGTTCAACGGGATCGATCGATCCCCAGTAAATGGAGGCCACGATGGGTGAGCTCACCGACAAGATCAAGGGCAACGTCAACGAACTGGTTGGCAATGCCAAGGAAGCGCTCGGCGATCACAACCGCGACGCCGATCTGAAGGCCGAAGGTCAGGCCCAGCAGATCAAGGGCAAGGGCCAGGAAGTAAAGGGTTCGGTGAAGGGCGCCCTTGGCGACAACATCTGAACCTGCTAATCGTTATCTGACTGAAGCAATCAGCAACGAACTCACCGCCCCGGTTCACGCCGGGGCGGTTTTGTTTTGTTGGAACAAGACCCAATCATGCAATCGTTTTTATGATAGCGTTACTTTGAGAATGTTGCGGGTATCTGATGCGATATTTGCGAGGAGAGGGGTGTCGGCGAGGCGGGTGGCGGGGTAACAACGCTCGATAGCGGGATAGCCCTCCGGCAGCGCTCACGCGTTGCCGTTCGCTTATGCGGGGTAGGACACGGCGCTACCGCCCCGCGATTCGCGACAGGGTCGTGGCGGGGGTGATGACCTCGATATCGGTCTTCAGTTGCAGCAGCCGGACCCCCGTCTCGGCCATGGCGCGCGACAGGGCGGGGGCGAAGTCTTCGGTCCGCGTGACCGTCTCGCTCCAGCCGCCATAGGCCCTCGCCAGTGCCGCGAAGTCGGGATTGGCAAGCGCCGTTGCCGCCACCCGGCCGGGATATTCCCGCTCCTGATGCATCCGGATCGTACCATAGCCGCCATTGTCGACCACGATCACCAGCATCGACGCGCCATGCTGAACGGCGGTCGCCAGTTCCTGCCCGTTCATCAGGAAACAGCCATCCCCAGCCAGCGCCACCACCGTCCGGTCTGGGTGGCGAAGCGCGGCGGCGGTGGCGGCGGGGACGCCATATCCCATGGCGCCGCAGGTCGGGGCCAACTGGCTCCCCGGCTCATAGCGCCAGTATCGGTGCCACCAGCCGGAATAATTGCCTGCACCGTTGCAGATGATCGAGTCGGCGGGAAGCCGTTCCCGCATCGCCGCGACGCATTGCCCCAGGTCCAGCGTCACGCCCTCGCGCGGGACGGGCTCCGACCAGGCGAGATATTCGGCATGAGCCTCGACGCCCGAGGCATGGGGAGTGCCCAGTTCGGTCGCCATCAACTCCAGCATCGCGACGGCTTCAGCGACGTCGCCACAAAGCGCCAGATCGGTGCGATAGACGCTGTGCAATTCCTCCGGGTCGGGATGGATGTGGATCAGCGTCTGGCCGGGATGCTCGGGGGTGATGACGGTGTAGCCATCGGTCGTCGCTTCGCCCAGGCGCGCGCCGAGGACGATGAGCAGGTCGGCCTCCCGCACGCGAGCGACCAGCGCGGGGTTGGGGCCATAGCCCAGATTGCCCGCATAGACGGGGCATGTCGCCGACACCGCATCCTGCCGCCGGAACGCCGCGACCAGCGGAACGCCCGCCGCTTCGCCCCATTTCTCGACAAGCGCGACGGCGTCGGCGTCCCAATATGCGCCGCCGATGATCGCGACCGGCCGCTCGGCCTTGCCGATCATGTCATGGGCTGCGAGCACGTCGATGATCGACACGTCCTGTACGGGCCGCTCGATCCGGGGGCGGGGATGGCCCTCCACCAGATCGCACAGCATATCCTCGGGTAGCGCCAGCACGACCGGCCCGGGCCGTCCGCTCATCGCCGTGGCATAGGCACGCGTGACATATTCGGGGATGCGCGCGGCTTCATCGATCCGCGCGGCCCATTTGGCGAGCGGGGCGAACATCGCCTGGAAGTCGACCTCCTGAAACGCCTCCCGGTCGCGGGTGCCCCGGTCGACATCGCCGATGAACAGGATCATCGGTTGCGAGTCCTGACGCGCCACATGCACGCCGATCGCCGCATTGGTCGCGCCGGGGCCGCGCGTGACGAAGGCCACGCCCGGCCGCCCGGTCAGCTTGCCATCGGCGCAGGCCATGAAACTCACGCCGCCCTCCTGCCGACAGGTGACGAGGTCGATGGCGGGCGTGTCGTGCAGCGCGTCGAGCGCCGCCAGGAAACTCTCGCCCGGCACGGTGAAGATACGGTCGCACCCCTGTTCGAGAAGCGCATCGACAAGCAGGCGTCCGCCGGTGATCTGGGTCATCGCATCCAGCCTAAACCCGCTTGCCGTTCCAGCGCAAACGCCGGGTTGACCGGGCTCCATCGCTCCGCCTAACGCTGGCCCCCATCACAGGGAGGACGCCCATGCAGAAGCTTTATCGTGACGCGGCGCACGCGCTGGACGGTCTGTTGTTCGACGGCATGACGATCTGCGCGGGCGGCTTCGGCCTGTGCGGCATCCCGGAACGGCTGATCGACGCGATCGAGGCGGCGGGGGTGAAGGACCTGACCATCGCCAGCAACAATGCCGGGATCGACGGCGTGGGGCTGGGCAAGCTGCTCCGCTCGCATCAGGTCAGGAAGATGATCTCCTCCTATGTCGGTGAGAACAAGGAGTTCGAGCGGCAATATCTGAGCGGCGAGCTGGAGGTCGAGTTCTGCCCCCAGGGAACGCTGGCCGAGCGGTGCCGGGCGGGGGGCGCGGGCATCCCCGGCTTCTACACCAAGACCGGCGTCGGTACGAAGGTGGCCGAGGGCAAGGAAGTGAAGAGCTTCGACGGCGAGGACTATATCCTCGAACGCGGCATCCGCGCCGACCTGTCGATCATCAAGGGGTGGAAGGCCGACGAGGCCGGGAACCTGATCTTCCGCAAGACCGCGCGCAACTTCAACCAGCCCATGGCGACGGCGGGCCGCATCTGCGTGGCCGAGGTGGAAGAGGTGGTGCCGGTGGGGAGCCTCGACCCCGACCAGATACATCTGCCCGGCATCTATGTGAAGCGGATGATCGTTGGCGCGCCGTATGAGAAGAAGATCGAGTTTCGCACGGTGCGCGAGCGGGTTTGATCGATGACGGTGGGGGTGGGGCAGGCCCTCCCCCCGACCCCCTCCCGCCTGCGGGAGGGGGAGCGTGTTTGGCGGAGGGGTGGTTCATGAAATGCTTGAAGGCTCAGCAAGACGGTAGTCGCGCTTCTTCCCCCCTCCCGCGAGCGGGAGGGGCTGGGGGAGGGCTCCCCGGCCTGAGGCTTGGCATCGCCCTTGCCGTCGCCCTGACCCTATCCGGCTGCGTCGTCGCCGTCGGCAACAACACCCCCGCACCCCCACCTGCCGCTGCCACGAACCCCAAACTCGCAGGGATGCAATATCTCTACGGCTCGGCCGAGGCCGATGCGATCTCGCGCCAGGCCTGGAATGCGCTGGTCACCTATGCTGCCGACAAGGTCCGCCACCCACCACGTGACAGCGTCGTGCTGGAACAGGGCGCGACCCTCGACAACCCCCGCTTCGTCTCCTGCGCGGGCAAGCGCCCGGCGGCGGTGTTCGATGTCGATGAAACCGTCCTCCTCAACCTGGGGTTCGAGCAGGACGATCTGACTGGCCGCGCCGATCGCGCCTTTCCCGGCCGCTGGAGCGCCTGGGAGCAGAGCGACGGCCATGCCGTGCTGCCCACCCCCGGTGCGGCGGCGGCGATCGCCGACTTGCGCACGATGGGCGTGACGGTGATCTTCAACACCAATCGCGACGATGCCGCCGGGGCCGCACGGGCCATCGACGCGGCGGGGCTGGGCCCGGCGGTGCATGGCGACACGCTGTTCGTGCGCACCGACACCGATACCGGCGACAACAAGGACGCGCGCCGCTGGAAGATCGCGGAGCGTTATTGCGTGATCGCGATGGGCGGCGATCAACTCGGCGATTTCAGTGACGTATTCAACGCTTCCGCCAGCGTGGGCGAGCGTCGGGCTAGAGCCGACACTCCACGTGTCGCCGCGCTATGGGGGCGTGGTTGGTTCGTCTTCCCCAATCCCGTCTACGGCAAGGCGCTGAAGGGCACCCCCGACGACATCTTTCCCGCCGACCGGCGGTGGCATCCGACAGGAGAGCAGTGACCATGGCCTGGACCCGCGACGAAATGGCCGCCCGTGCGGCCAAGGAATTGAAGGACGGTTTCTACGTCAATCTCGGCATCGGCATCCCGACCCTGGTGGCGAACCATATCCCGCAGGGGGTCGAGGTCACGCTGCAATCCGAGAACGGGATGCTGGGCATCGGCCCCTTTCCCTATGAGGACGAGGTCGATCCCGACCTGATCAATGCGGGCAAGCAGACGATCAGCGAGTTGCCGCATTCGGTCTATTTCTCGTCCGCCGACAGCTTCGCGATGATCCGGGGCGGGCATATCGACCTGACCGTGCTGGGCGCGATGGAGGTGTCGGAGGGCGGCGACATCGCCAACTGGATGATCCCCGGCAAGATGATCAAGGGCATGGGCGGCGCGATGGACCTGGTCGCGGGCGTCAAGAAGATCATCGTCGTCATGGAGCACAACGCCAAGGACGGCAGCCCCAAGTTCATCCCCGAATGCACCCTGCCGCTGACCGGTCGCAATGTCGTCGACATGATCGTCACCGACCTGGCGGTGTTCCAGCGGCCCGACCATGACAGCCCGTTCCGCCTGGTCGAATGCGCGCCGGGCGTGACGGCGGATGAGGTGGCGGCCAAGACCACGGCGCGGTTCGAACGCTGATGGCCTATACCCTCATCACCGCGAACCGGAATTATTCGAGCTGGTCGCTGCGTCCCTGGCTGCTAATGAAGGCGCTGGGGATCGATTTTGCCGACCGGATCGAGCCGTTCGAGGCGGCCGAGAACTACGCGGCGTTCCGCGCCTTCTCGCCGACGGGGCAGGTGCCGGTGCTGCTCGACGGCGAGCGGGTGGTGTGGGACTCGCTCGGCATCGCGCTCTATCTGGCCGAGCGGCATCCGGGCGTCTGGCCGGAGGACGAGGGCGCGCGCGCCTGGGCGATGTGCGCGGTGGCGGAGATGCATGGCGGCTTCGGCGCGCTCCGGGCCGAGCGGACGATGAATATCGGCGTTCGCGTCGATCCCAAGCCCGCCTCGCCGCGCCTGGAACGCGATGTCGCGCGGCTGGTCGAGCTATGGGGTGAAGGGCTGTCGCGCTTCGGCGGGCCCTGGCTGGCGGGCGAGACCTTCTCGGCGGTCGACGCCTTTTACGCCCCCGTGGCGTTCCGGGTGCGGACCTATGGCATCGATGTCGGTGCGGCGGGCGCGGCCTGGGTCGAGACGGTGCTGGCGCATCCGGCGGTGAAGGACTGGGAGGCGCAGGCGCTGGCCGAGACGTGGCGCGATCCGGATCATGAGGTCGAACTGCTGGAATGCGGCGGTGTGACGGCGGACTATCGCGCCAAGGGGTGAGAGTGGGGTGTAGCCTTCGACTTCGCTCAGGCTGAACGGAAGTTGTAGAGGATCTGCTCCCCCCTCCGTTCAGCCTGAGCGAAGTCGAAGGCCAAGCAGAACCCTAGCCCCGCGCCGTCTCCGGCATGACCAGCCGGTACAACACCAAGCCACCCCCCGCGATCGCCGCGAGCAGCCAGAAGGCGGCGTGATAACCCGCCCCGACGATCATCACCCCGGCCAGCGAGGTGCTGAGCGCGCCGCCGATGCCCTGGATCGTCGTCACCGCCCCTTGGGCGACGTTGAACCGCCCCGACCCGCGCATGATCGCGGCGACGATCACCGGGCCCAGCGCCCCCAATATCCCCGCGCCCACGCCGTCGAGCAACTGGATCGCCAGCAACCAGCCCGGCGCATCCGACACGGTGTAGAGCAGCCCGCGCGCCGCCAGCACGGCAAAGGCCACCAGCATGATCGGCCGGTGGCCCCAGTGATCCGCCTTGCGCCCGACGATCATTGCGACCGGCACCATCACCAGTTGCGCCCCGACGATACAGGCGGAGGTCAACGACGTCGCCTTGTCGCCGCCCACCTCGCGCGCCAGCATCTGGCCGACCGAAGGGAGCATCGCCGCGTTGGACAGATGGAACAGGAACCCTGCCGCCGCGAACCAGGCAAGCGTCGGCGCGCCCTTCAGCGTCTGCCAGAGCGAGGGGGGATCGCAATCGTCGTCCGCTTCCTCGTCGTCGTCGGAACAGCCGCGCGCCATGGCATGGTCGATCCGCTTCGGATCGAGCGACAGCGTCGCCCCGATGCTGAGCGCCGCCAGCCCGGCCATCAGCCAGAAGACCACCACCGGCCCGAACTTCCATGCCAGCAGCCCGGCCAGCGCGGCGGACACGGCATTTCCGGCATGGTTGAACGCCTCGTTCCGGCCGATCCGCGCGGTGAAAGCCTTGGGTCCGACGATGCCCAGCGAGATGGCGGCGATGCCCGGCGCGAAGACCGACGCGGCGATGGCGGCCAGCGACTGTCCGGCGGCAACCGCCCAGAACCCCTCGACAAAGGGCAGCGAGGCGGAGGCCAGCGTCACTGCGACGGCGGCGGCGACCAGCACGGCGCGCTTGGCATGGACCCGGTCGATCAAGGCCCCTGCGGGTGCGTTGGCGATCAGCCCGGCGATCCCGGCGATCGTCATGACGACCCCGGCGCTCGCCTCGTTCCACCCATGGCTCGGGCCGCGCACCGAGACGAGATAGATGGCGAGATAGGGCCCCAGCCCGTCGCGCACATCCGCCAGGAAGAAGTTCATCGCGTCGAGCGCGGGCAGCCGCTCGCGCCGCGCGTGGGAAGGCCGGGGTAGCGCGGCGGTCGCCATGGATTGCACACCTGGATCAAGGAATGGGACCGCCGGAACGCCGCATCCGGCCGACAGGTCCATGACAAATCCGACATTTGCATGCGCACGGCGAAATAACATTGCGCCCGGCCTTTGCCTCGCGCATGTTTTCGGATAACAGCGCCCCCATCATGGCCCAACGACCCCAGACTCTGTACGAGAAGATCTGGGCCGCGCACGTTGTCGAACGGCGGCCCGATGGCACCTGCCTCATCTATATCGACCGTCACCTCGTTCATGAGGTGACGAGCCCGCAGGCCTTTGAAGGGCTACGCGTCGCGGGCCGCAAGGTACGTCGTCCCGAACTGACGCTGGCGGTTCCCGACCACAATCTGCCGACGACGCCGCGCGTCGACGCGGCGGGCCGATTGCTGCCCATCGCCGACCCGGAAAGCGCGCAGCAACTGGATGCGTTGCGCCGCAACACTGCCGAGTTCGGCATCGACTATATCGACGCGACGGCGGCGGCGCAGGGCATCGTCCATGTGGTGGGGCCGGAACAGGGCTTCACCCTGCCGGGCACGACTTTGGTTTGCGGTGACAGTCATACCTCGGCACACGGTGCCCTGGGGGCGCTGGCCTTCGGTATCGGCACGTCGGAGGTCGAGCATGTGCTGGCGACCCAGACGCTGCTGCTCTCGCCCTCCAAGACGATGGAGGTCCGGGTCGACGGTGTGCTGGGTTACGGCGTGTCGGCCAAGGACGTGGTGCTGGCGATCATCGGCAAGATCGGCGCGGCGGGCGGCACCGGCCATGTCATCGAATTCACCGGCAGCGTCATCCGCAACCTCTCGGTCGAGGGTCGCCTGACCATCGCCAACATGTCGATCGAGGGCGGTGCGCGTGCCGGGCTGATCGCGCCGGACGAGACGACCTTCGCCTATCTGAAGGGCCGTCCGATGGCGCCGCAGGGCGCGGATTGGGACAAGGCGGTCGCCTGGTGGCGGACGCTGCCCAGCGATCCGGGCGCGGTGTACGACAAGGTCGTCACGCTCGACGCCGCCGATATCGCCCCGAACCTGACCTGGGGCACCAGCCCCGAGGATGTGGTGCCGATCACCGGCATCGTCCCCGATCCCGACAGCTTCGCCGATCCGTCGAAGCGCGAGGCCGCACGCAAGTCCCTGGATTATATGGGCCTGGAGCCGGGCACGGCGATGCGGGACGTGCCGATCCAGCATGTCTTCATCGGCAGTTGCACTAACAGCCGGATCGAGGATCTCCGCGCCGCCGCCGCCGTGGCGCGTGACCGCCGCGTGGCGGACGGCGTCCGCGCGCTGGTCGTGCCCGGATCGGGGCTGGTCAAGCGCCAGGCCGAGGCCGAGGGGCTGGACCGGGTCTTCGTCCAGGCCGGCTTCGAATGGCGCGAGCCGGGTTGCTCGATGTGCCTCGCCATGAACCCGGACAAGGTGCCGCCGGGCGAGCGTTGCGCCTCGACCTCCAACCGCAATTTCGTCGGTCGGCAGGGGCCGGGGGCGCGTACCCATCTGCTGTCCCCCGCCATGGCGGCGGCGGCGGCCGTGACCGGGCGCCTTTCCGATGTTAGAGAGTTGATGCATCACGATTTCGATCGTGATGCTATCTGACCGGCAAGGCAGGGGAGACACATATCATGAAGCACGTATTGGTCATGCTCGTCACCGGCGCGGTTCTGTGCGGCGCCGCCGCCTATGCCGCAGGCATCGCATCGCGCCCCGCCACCGCGGAGCAGCGCCGCTGACGCGGACGCCTTGAAGACAGGATAATCGCATGAATCCGGTTACGACCGTTTCCGGCACCGCCTATCCCTGGGGTGCCAAGAATATCGACACCGACGTCATCATCCCCGCGCATTGGTTGAAGACCATCACCCGCGCCGGGATGGGGCGCGGCGCGTTCGAGACGGTGCGGGCGCAGCCGGGCAATATCTTCGACGATCCCGCCTATGCGGGCGCGCCGATCCTGATCGCAGGCGATAATTTCGGTTGCGGGTCGAGCCGCGAACACGCCGCATGGGCACTGGCCGATATGGGCATCCAGGCGGTGATCGCGCCCAGCTTCTCAGATATCTTTTCCGGCAACGCTTTCAAGAACGGGATCGTGCCGGTCGTGCTGCCGCAGGAATCGGTGGACCGTCTGCTGGAAGTGGCGAAGGATCAACCGATCACGGTCGATCTAGAGACGATGAGCGTCACCACGCCGTTTCAGGATCGCTTTCCCTTCGAACTCGATCCGTTCCGTCGCGAATGCCTGATGAACGGGCTGGACGAAGTGGGGCTGACGCTGGCCCGTGACGAGGCGATCGGCGCGTTCGAGGGACGGATGGCGAGCGGTCGTCCCTGGGTCGAAGGCCGGGCGCGGCTTCAGCCGGAAGCCGCGCTGGACGCCTGAGCGGGGCCCGGGGGGCCCTTGGAATTAAGGCGTTGGCGGCTCAGGACGCGGTGATGACCACCGCCGCGATCACGGCCCAGATCGCCAGCGATCCGATGATGCCGTTGACGATGCCGACCATCGGGCCGCCGTCACGCCCGCCGTCATGAGGCAGGGGGAAGGTGTTGCGCATGGCTCTCTCCTATGCTGCGGATCGGGCGACTTCGGCAAGGCCGACAGGCGCTCCGTCTCATTTTTGCTTGTAATAACAATACGATCAAAGGGCGTTTGAAGTTCCCATTGTTGCGCCTCCGCAATGATAGGAAACCCCTTTGTCCTTGCCGTGCGGGGCATTGGTTGCACCCGGCGACGGTCCATCCTATCTCCGCCCCATGGATATTTTGCCCGGAGCGGGCAGGGGGATGGCGGACCGATGGACAGTTTTGACGAGCGCCGGCGCGGGTTCGAGGCGAAGTTCGCGGCGGATCAGGACATGATGTTCCGCATCACGGCGCGGCGCAACCGGCTGGTCGCGCAATGGGCGGCGCAGCGGATGAAGCTGACTCCCGCCGAAACCGACGCCTATGCCAAGGCCGTCGTGCAGGCCGATTTCGAGGAAGCGGGCGATGAGGACGTCATCCGCAAGCTGCTGGGCGACCTGACCGCTGCCGGGATCGACGTGGGCGAGGCCGAGGTCCGCCGCGCCTTGGACGAGCAACTCGTCGAAGCCCGCCGCCAGTTGCTGGAGAGCCGCTGACATGCCAATGGCCGCCGACGATATCGCCGCGATGATCCGCGCCGCCATTCCCGATGCACAGGTCGACATCACCGATCTGGCCGGGGACGGGGACCATTATGCCGCGCATGTGACCGCCGCCAGTTTCGCGGGGATGAGCCGGGTGGCCCGCACCCGCGCCGTCTATGCCGCGCTGGGCGGGCGCATGGGGGGTGAACTCCACGCCCTGCAACTGACCACCGCGGTACCCGCCGCCTGACCCCTTTCCTGAGGAAGACCGATATGACCGACGATACGAACGCGCGGATCGACGCGCTGGTGAAGGACAATGCCGTCCTGCTGTTCATGAAGGGCACGCCGCTCTTCCCGCAATGCGGTTTCTCCAGCCGGGCGGTGGCGATCCTGAACCATCTGGACGTGCCGTTCGAGAGCGTGGACGTCCTCCAGGACCAGGGCATCCGCCAGGGTATCAAGGCCTATTCGGACTGGCCGACCATCCCGCAACTCTATGTGAAGGGTGAATTCGTCGGCGGATCGGACATCATGATGGAGATGTACGAAAGCGGCGAACTGGCCGAATTGGTCCAGGACGTAAAGACCGCGTGAAGCGACAGGGGGCCGGATGAAAATCCGGCCCTTTTTTATCCTCCCCGGAACGGGGAGGGGGACCGCCGCGAAGCGGTGGTGGAGGGGGCGTTCCACAAGTAAGGCCCTTCGTGGCAACTCCCCTCGGTCATCGCTGACGCCCTGCCACCTCCCCGTGCCGGGGAGGATCGAGTGCCCTATTGACTACGTCTGTAATCGCTCTAGGATTACATCTGTAATCAATGAGAAGGCGAGTCGATGGCCGAGCGTATCAGCGATGCCGAACACGCGGTGATGGAGGTTCTCTGGGAAGCGGCGCCGCTCACCGCGCAGGACGTGGCGGAGCGGGTCGATCCCGAACGCGGATGGACGACCAACACGGTCAAGACGCTGCTCGGTCGTCTGCTCGCCAAGGAAGCGATCGCACATGAGGAACAGGGGCGGCGCTATCTCTATCGCCCGCTGGTCGCACGCGACGATTATGTCGTGGGCGAATCCCGCCGCCTGATCGACCGGCTGTTCGGCGGCCGCCTGACCCCGCTGGTCGCGCATCTGGCCGAGCGGGACGAACTGACCGCGCAGGATATTTCCGAGATCGAGGCGCTGCTCAAGGAGCTGAAGGCGTGAGCGGCGCGACTTTGGGCTGGGCGGTAGAGGCGATGATCGCCTCTACCCTGCTCATGGCGCTGGTCCTGCTGGTCCGGCGTCATGTTCGCGAGGCGTTCGGGCCTCAGGTCGCCTATGCGCTCTGGGCGCTGCCGCTGCTCCGGCTGTTGCTGCCCCGGATGCCGCATCAGGTGTCGGAACAGGCGACGCCGCCGCTTTCGGCGGTCGGCGAGACGCTGAACGCCTATGTCGTCGTGCCGATGGCGACCCAGCTTCCCGCACCGATCGCCACGTCCAGCGTCTGGCCCAGCCTGGGGCAGGGGATCGCGCTGTTCTGGATCGTCGGGGCCGCCGGGTTCCTGGCGTTCCAGCTCCTACGCCACTGGCGCTTCCGCAGCCGGCTGCTGGCGACCGCCGAGCCGCTGGACGCGGTGGACGGCGTGCATGTGGTGGCCAGCGACGGCGCGCCGGGGCCGCTCGCCTTCGGGATATGGCGTCGGTACGTCGCCTTCCCGCGCGACTTCGCCGAACGCTATGACGCCGACGAGCGCGACCTGGCGCTGGCGCATGAGCTGGGCCATCATGCGCGGGGCGATTTGTTCGCCAACTGGATCGCGCTCGCCGTGCTGGCGCTCCACTGGTTCAATCCGATCGCCTGGCGCGCCTTCCATGCGTTTCGCGCCGATCAGGAACTCGCCAATGATGCGCGGGTCCTGAAGGGGCGCAGCCGGGCCGACCGGCATGTCTATGCCTGCGCCATCGTCAAGGCCGCCCATGGCCGGGCCCTGTCGGGAGCGTGCCATCTCCATACCATCGATGATCTGAAAGGGAGGCTGAAGATGTTGACCACTTCTCCGAAATCGCGTCGTCAGCTGATGCTGGGCGGAGCGACGGTGTCGCTGCTGGTGCTGGGCGGGCTGGGGGCGACCGCTTCGGGCACCCCGGCGGCGGCGGCGCTGACCAAGAAGGTCGAGCGGACGATCGGCGTCGATCTGACCACGCCCGCCTTGCCCGAACTCCCCGAACAGGCCGAATTGCCCGAGCTCCCCGAAACGCCTGAAGCTCCGGTCGCGCCGTCGACGGTGGCGCAACCCGGCGTCGCCGCGCCTGTCGCCCCGGCCGCACCCGCTGCCCCCGCCAGGCCGGCGGTGGCGGCGGCACCGCTGGACCCGATGGCCCCCATGACGCCGATGGTCCCGGAAACCCCGGAAACGCCGTTGGTCGCGGAAACGGAGGGCACGCATGTCGTCGCCACTCGCAATGGTCGCCGTTTCCAGATCGTGACTACCGATGGCCGCGTCCCGATGGGCCCCATGCCGCTGGTCCGGTCGGGCGCGTGCGGCACCGCCGGCAGCGACACCCGGACGAGCTATGTCACGACCAATGGCCGGACGAAGCAGAAGGTGACCGTCATCTGCACCGACCGGATCGAGAAGATGGCACGTCAGGCGTCCTTGTCCGCCTTGAGCGCCCAGCGCACGGCGCAGGTGAACATGCGGATCGCGCTGGCCAGCATCGAGAATGCCCGCGCCTCGATCATGCGCGACCGCAACCTGTCCGAGGATGCCCGCCGCGACGCGCTGAATGGCCTGAACGAGGCGACCGCCGAGCTGAAGGCCGAGATGGCGGACCGCGACGAGGATTGATCCTTCACCATGTTACCCCAACTCGACCCCTGTGTTCGCCCGTCGGGCACAGGGGTTGCCTCTTGCCCGTCACTTGCCCACATATGGCGTGATGGCTGAGCACCCGACCGGCATTCCGATCCTGCTTGAGCCGCTGGTTTCCCGCGTGCTCGCACCCAATCCCTCGCCCTTCACCTATACGGGGACGCAGACCCATATCGTCGGCGACCGCGACCTTGCGGTGATCGATCCGGGCCCTGACGATCCCGCCCACCTCGACGCGCTGCTGAGCGCGATCGACGGACGCCCGGTGAGGGCGATCCTGATTACCCATCATCACCGCGACCATAGCCCGGCCAGCCGCCCGCTGGCCAAGGCGACCGGCGCGCCCATCATGGGGGCCGCCCCTTTCGCCGTCGATTATGAAGGCGGTCGGTCCGACGCGGCGTTCGACCGGGACTATGCGCCCGACCATGTCCTGGCGGAGGGGGAGGGCGTTGCCGGCGACGGGTGGACGCTGACCGCGCTGGCGACGCCGGGCCATACCTCCAACCATCTGGCCTTCGCACTGCCCGAGACCAGGGCGCTATTTTCCGGCGATCACGTCATGGGCTGGTCGACCAGCATCGTCTCGCCCCCCGATGGCGACATGGCCGATTATATGGCGAGCTTGGAAAAGCTGATGGAGCGCGACGACCGCGTCTATTATCCCGGGCATGGCGAGGCGGTCGACAATCCGCAGCGGCTGGTGCGGGGGATGCTGGGCCATCGCAAGCAGCGCGAGGGGCAGATTCTGCGCCTGCTGGGCCAGGGCGACGACCTGACCATCGCGGCTATGACCGCGCGTATGTATGTCGGGCTGAACCCCAAGCTGCTTCCGGCGGCGGAACGCTCGGTCCTGGCGCATCTCTACGACCTGCGCACACGCGGGCTGGTCCGCGAGGAAGGAGCATCATGGACGAGCGCGGCGTGACATCGCCGACCCCTGTGACGCGGTCGCGCGGCGGTGTCGGCCTGTTCTTGACCAAGGTGGCCGGGGTGTTGGTGCTGCTGGTCCTGGCGGGCCTGATCGCCGCCTGGGGCGTTCAGCGCTATGTCGCCGACCGGCTGACCCCCGATCCGACGACGATCGCGCGGGCGAGCCTGGACGGGCTTCGCGAGCAGAACCGGCTGTCCGCCTTCGCCGCACGCTATGTCGCGGTCGTCACCTCGCGCCAGTCACAGCTGGGCTTCTCGACCGAGCGGACACTGATCATGCCGGGCATGGTCCGCTACGAGGTCGATCTGGGCAAGCTGCGCCAGCAGGATGTCCGCTGGGACGCTGGCAACCGCACCCTGTCGGTCACGCTGCCGCCGGTGGAGATCGACGGGCCGCAGGTCGATCTGTCGGCGATCCGCGAATATGGCTCGGGCGGGGTGCTGACCACCTTCACCGATGCCGAACAGCGGCTGGACGCCGCCAACCGCACGGCGGGTCAGGTCGAGTTGATGCGCCAGGCCCGTGCGCCGTCGCCGATGAAGCTGGCGCGCGATGCGACGCGCCGTGCGGTGGAGCGGAGCTTTTCCATGCCGCTCCGCGCCGCCGGGGTGGATGCGACCGTGAAGGTACGCTTTTCGGACGAGCCGTCCAGCGACGAACATTGGGACACCACCCGCACGGTTCAGGAGGTTCTGGGCAACACGGGCTAACGTCACCGATTGTCGGCGCAGCCCTGTGCGCCTAGGGGAAATGTCATGACCATCCAGACGAATCTGACGGGCCTCGACCTGCGCGCCGAGATCGACCGCCTCCGCAAGGAACGCAACGCCGTCATCCTCGCGCATTATTACCAGAAGCCCGAGATTCAGGACCTGGCCGATTTCGTCGGCGACAGCCTGGATTTGAGCCGCAAGGCGCAGGCGACCGATGCGGACGTCATCGCCTTTTGCGGGGTGCGCTTCATGGCGGAGACGGCCAAGATCCTGTCGCCCGACAAGATCGTCGTGCTGCCCGACATGGCGGCCGGGTGCAGCCTGGAGGATAGTTGTCCCCCCGAACAGTTCGCCGAGTTCCGGGCGCAACACCCGGACCATATCGCGCTGACGTACATCAACTGCTCGACCGAGGTGAAGGCGCTGTCCGACATCATCGTGACGTCTTCGTCCGCCGAGCAGATTCTGTCGCAGATCGACCCCGATCAGAAGATCATCTTCGGCCCGGACCGCAATCTCGGCGGCTATCTGGCGCGCAAGACCGGACGCGAGATGCTGCTCTGGCCCGGCGTGTGCATCGTGCACGAGGCGTTCAGCGAAACCGAACTGCTCAAGCTGCGCGCCCAGCACCCCGATGCGCCCATCGCCGCGCATCCGGAATGTCCGGCGGTGATCCTCGACCACGCCGATTATGTCGGATCGACGCGCGGCATCCTGGAGTTTGCGCAGACGGTGCAGGGCGACACGCTGATCGTCGCGACCGAGCCGCACATCATCCATCAGATGCAAAAGGCGATGCCCGGCAAGACCTTCATCGGCGCGCCGGGGGCGGACGGCAACTGCAACTGCAATATCTGCCCCTATATGGCGCTGAACACGATGGAGAAGCTGTATCTGGCGCTCCGCGACCTGACGCCGCGCGTCGAGATCGAGGAAGGGTTGCGGCTTCAGGCGAAGAAGAGCCTCGACGCGATGCTGACGCTCGCCAGCGGTACGGTCGGCAAGGGCGATCTGGGGCCGGTGCGCGCGTGATCGAGGGTTTCGACCTCGACGCTTTCGTCCCCGCGACGCTGGCCGAGGATCTGGGGCCGGGCGGGGACATTACCTCCGCCGCCGTGATCCCCGCCGACGCGCGCTTCCTCGGCACCATGGCCAGCCGTGACGCGATCACCGTCGCCGGGCTGCCGATCGCCGAGGCGTTCTTTCGTCGTCTCGACCCGGATGTGGTGATCGAACATCTGGTCGAGGACGGGGCGAGCGTCGCCCCCGGAACCGCGCTGCTCCGCCTGTCGGGCAAGGCGCGCGCGATGCTGACCGCCGAACGCTCGGCGCTGAACACCGTCCAGCATCTGTCGGGCATCGCGACTATGACGGCGGCCTATGTCGCCGCGATCGCGGGGACCGGTGCGACCTTGCTCGACACACGCAAGACGATTCCCGGCCTTCGTCTGATCGAGAAATATGCGACCCGCATGGGCGGCGCGCAGAACCATCGCATGGGCCTGTGGGATGCGGCGATGATCAAGGACAATCACGTCGCGGTCGCGGGCGGGATCGGCCCGGCGGTGACGGCGGCGAAGGATGCGGGGATCGCCCGGATCATCGTCGAGGTCGACCGTCTCGACCAGATCGAGCCCGCGCTGGCGGCGGGGGCGACGCATCTGCTGCTCGACAATATGGGCCCGGCGCAATTGGCGGAGGGTGTCGCCCTGGTCGCCGGGCGCGTGCCGACCGAGGCGTCGGGCGGCGTCCGGCTGGACACCATTCGCGCGCTGGCGGAGACCGGCGTGACCTATATCAGCGTGGGCCGCTTGACCCAGTCGGCCCCGGCGGCGGATATCGGACTGGATTTCGCCGCCGCCTGACGACGGCGTTTCGTGAAGGGGAAAAGGGCGTGCGACCGAAATCGGTGATATTGGGCGAGCGGCTGTCGTTCCTCGCCATGCTGTTGCTGCTGGTGCTGGCGGTGCTCGGCTGGAACGACACGGTGGCGCAGGCGGGGGCGGCGATCGCGGTGATCGCCAACGGCCTGCTGATCGGGCTGTTCCTGTTGGCGACCCTGCTGGTCACGCGGATGGCGAGCCGGGGTGGGCTTGTCTTCCTGGCGATCCTGACCGTGCTGAACCTGCTCGGTTTTCTGTATCAGGTGTCCGAAGGCGCGCTGGCGCAGGGGCTGTTCGGAGTGCTGACCAGCGTGCAGGCGGCGGCGTCACTGGTCGCCGTCGTCATGCTGATGCGGCCCAATGCGATGGCCTGGTATCGCACCATGGCGGAGGTGAGCGAGGCATGAAGACCACCCTGATCGCGCTGGCGATGCTGGCCGCACCGCAACTGGCGGGCGCGCAGACGCTGCAATGCTCCGCCCCGACCGGCGCCCAGAGCATTCGCCCCGACCTGCCCCGCGACAGCCAGCCGGTGCGCGTCCTGCCCATCGGCGGCTATACGCTCGCCATCACTTGGAGCCCGCAATATTGCCGCGACCCCAAGGGGGACAGCCGCTTCCAGTGCGGATCGGGCAACCGCTTCGGCTTCACCCTGCATGGGCTTTGGCCCGATGGCGTGGGCAAGGACTGGCCGCAATATTGCCGCCCGACCGCGATCCTGCCCCAGCCGGTGGTTCGTCGCCATATCTGCGCCACGCCTTCGGCCCAGCTCATGCAGCATGAATGGGCCAAGCACGGCACCTGCATGACGGGTTATAGCCCGTCGCGCTATTTCACCCAGTCGAACGGCTTGTACCACCGCCTGCACTTTCCCGACATGAACGCACTGTCGCGGCGTAGCGCGCTGACGGCGGGCGATCTGGCGAGTGCGGTGGCGGCGGCGAACCGGGGCATGACCGCCGACATGATGCGCGTGACGGCGACCCGCGACGGCTGGCTCGACGAAATCTGGATCTGCCTGAACAAGGCGTTCCGCTATACCCGCTGCCCGGTCCATCAGGGCGGATTGTCGCCCAGCGCGCCGATCAAGATCTGGCGCGGGGCACGCTGAGCCCGCTTATCCCTCCACCGTCACGGTGGAGGGGTGATGCTTGTCGAGATGCTTGCGGATAATCCGCAGGTTGCGGGTGTTGGAGCGGAACATCACGTCCGCCGCATCGCCGATCAGCGGCACGAAGCCGAGCACCGCGTCGAATCCGACATTGCCCATCATCCGCAGCATCTGCAATTTCGACAGGCCCAGATTGCGTGCCTCCCAGATGATATAGCTGCCCAGCGCGGCGGCGGCGATATCGCCGACGACGGGGACCAGCCCCAGCACCACGTCCAGCCCGATCGGGCGGTTGATTCCGGGAAGGACCACCACCCGCTCCAGCAATGCCTCCATCGCCTCGATCCGGCGACGGCTGGCGGCGATCCCCTTGTCCAGAGGAAGCGCGTCGAAGGCGCCGGGATCGATACGGGATGCGTTGGCCATGGCTATCAGTTGGGGGTGCCCCGCAGATGGTTCAATGGATGCCATGCGCGACTATTGACCTGATATTGCCGCAAGCGATTGGCGACGAGCGACCAGCGCAACGGGCGGGCCAGTGGAATGAAGGGCGTGTCGGCATTCAGCGCGGCATCGGCGAGGGCGATGGCTCGGCTCCTTTCCGCCAGCGTGGGAGCGAGCCGTGCCTGCTCGATCGCCGCCTGAGCCGCCTCGCCACAGGGCGCGCAGGCGGTAGCGATGTACCAGCGGGCGCTGTCGAAGGGTGCGACCGCATCGATCAGCCGCAGATCGGCGGGTGCGTCGCTCGCCACCCGTTCCGGCGTGATGCCGATGCGCAGCAGGGTCGCGCCGATCTGACCGTAAAGCAGGTTTGCGCCAGGCCCCTCGGGTAGCGCGACCCGCAGCTTGACCGGCTCTCCCCATGCCGCGACCCGGGCGCGTGCGCCCGCGCGCCGTTCGTCCAGCGTCAACAGCGCCCAGCCGGGGATTTGCGGGGGAGCATCCGAGTCCAGCGCATCGGGCAGCAACCGATCGGTCGCCTCCCAATTGGGCGCCACCGCCGACAACAGCGTCGCCCGGTCGAATGCCGACGACAGGGCCTGGCGATTGGCGGGATTGGCCAGAAAGCCTTGGCGGTTGGCAATGGACAGTCCGAACAGCCCGGCGGCGGGATCGATTCGGACGGCGGCGGGGTTGACCTGCACACCGTCCAGCAACGGCCATTCCGTGAACCGCCCGCCCAGCATCAGGTCGGACCCACCCCGGGCGAAGCGCAGGATCGCGCGGGCGGGGCTTTCGGAGATCAGGCGGACATCGTCCTCGGGCGCTGGTGCCGCATCGTCGTCGGGCTCGACACGTCGGGGATCGGGAATGGGGCGAAGCAGGGGCGGCGGCCCGGCCCGGATGATCCGGAACGGCCCCGTGCCATGCCGTGTCCGATCGATGATCGCCATTTCGGGCTGGGCGAACAGCTTGAGCAGGTCGGGGCGGGGCCGTGACAGCCGCACCTCGATGACCTGCGGCGTCATCACGACGATCTCGTCGATCGCGGTCAGGAACGGCGCGAGCGGATTGCCGGAACGCGCAGAGGCGAGGCGGCGGAGGATCGGCACGACCTGCTCGGCGGTGACGGGGCTGCCATCATCCCATTTCGCCTCGCGCAGGCGGAAGATGAAGCTGCCGCCGTCATCGATGACGATCCAGCGTTCGGCCAGTCCCGGCTCGATCTGTCCATTGGCGTCGAACCGGACCAGTCCCTGCGCCAGCGAATCCCGCAACAGGCGATGCGATGTATCGCCATCGGCGAAGCCGGAACGGCCGGACCCCGATCCGCCGCCGCTTCGCCCCTGAACCGCACTGACGGTCACCGCGCCGGTATCGGCCTGGCGGTCACAGCCGCCGACGGACAGAAGCGCGGCGGCCAAGGCGATGGTGCGGACGGCGGGACTCGAACCCGCACTCCAGGGGAAGCCGATTTTAAGTCGGCAGCGTCTACCGGTTTCGCCACGTCCGCGCACGGGCACAGGAAGAGACGAGGTCGCCGCAAAGGTCAAGTAAAGACCGGTCGTCAGGCGATGATAGTATTGCCTGTGTCCCGCCGCACTGCCGGATGCGCGCGAAAAGGGATCAGCCGGCCTCGACGTTCAGGCGAGCGCGCATTTCCTTGCCGGGTTTGAAATAGGGGACGCGCTTGGCGACAACCTCGACGGTTTCGCCGGTGCGGGGATTGCGTCCAGTACGGGCGCCGCGCGAACGGGTCGAAAAGGCGCCGAAGCCGCGCAGTTCAACACGACCGTTGTCCGCAAGACGTTTTGTGATTTCGTCAAAGAAGATAGTCACGATCAACTCGACTTCACGCGGGTTCAGCCCCGGATTGTGTTGACCGATTTTCTGCACCAGTTCCGAACGGATCATCGTCTAGTCCCAAGCTATAGACCAGCCGTTCCTAACCTGTGTTTCTCGCTGCTGAAAGTGTTTTTATTATACAATTAAGCAACGGATATGTCTAATTATGTCAAATGTGCACGAAACCGGGACATGCTTAAAAAAACATGCCCCGGTCCAGTAGTTTACTTCTGCGTGCGAGCCTTCAGAGCTTCACCCAGAATATCGCCCAGCGACGCGCCCGAGTCGGACGAACCGTACTGAGCCACCGCCTGCTTCTCTTCGGCGATCTGCATCGCCTTGACCGAGAAGGTCGGCTTCTTCGAACGATCGAAGCCGGTGACCATCGCGTCGAACTTCTGGCCGACCTGGAAGCGCTCGGGGCGCTGCTCGTCACGGTCGCGACCCAGATCGGTGCGCTTGATGAAGCCGGTCGCGCCATCGTCGCCCGCCTGGACTTCGAGGCCCGCATCGCGGACTTCGAGGACGGTCACGGTGACGACCTGGTTCTTGTTCAGACGATCGCCAGCCGCAGCCACGCCGCCGGCGACGGGGCCGCCGCGCTCGAGCTGCTTCATGCCGAGCGAGATGCGCTCCTTCTCGGGGTCGATGTCCAGAACCACGGCCTGAACGACTTCGCCCTTGCGGTGCAGGTTCAGGGCATCCTCACCCGACACGCCCCAGGCGATGTCCGACATGTGGACCATGCCGTCGACGTCGTTGTCCAGGCCGATGAACAGGCCGAACTCGGTCGCGTTCTTGACTTCGCCCTCGACGGTCGAGCCGATCGGATGGGCAGCGGCGAACGCTTCCCACGGATTGGCCTGAGCCTGCTTGAGGCCGAGGCTGATGCGGCGCTTTTCCTGATCGACTTCCAGGACGACCACATCGACTTCCTGAGAGGTCGAGACGATCTTGCCCGGATGGACGTTCTTCTTGGTCCAGGACATTTCCGAGACGTGGACCAGGCCTTCGATGCCCGGCTCCAGCTCGACGAACGCACCGTACTCGGTGATGTTCGTGACGCGGCCCGACAGCTTGGCGCCGACCGGATACTTCGCACCGGCACCATCCCACGGATCGCTCTCGAGCTGCTTCATGCCGAGCGAGATGCGCTGCGTGTCCTTGTTGATGCGGATGATCTGCACCTTCACGGTGTCGCCGATCGCGATCATCTCCGACGGATGATTGACGCGCTTGTACGACAGGTCGGTGACGTGCAGCAGGCCGTCGATGCCGCCCAGGTCCACGAACGCACCATAATCGGTGATGTTCTTGACGACGCCGTCGATGATCTGACCCTCGGCCAGGCTCTGGATCAGGCCCGAACGCTGCTCGGCGCGGGTCTCTTCCAGGACCGCGCGACGCGACACGACGATGTTGCCGCGCTTGCGGTCCATCTTCAGGATCTGGAACGGCTGCGGGATGTCCATCAGCGGGGTGACGTCGCGGACGGGACGGATATCGACCTGGCTGCCGGGCAGGAACGCCACGGCGCCGTTCAGGTCGACGGTGAAGCCACCCTTCACGCGGCCGAAGATCACGCCTTCGACGCGGGCCGACTTCGAGAATTCGAGTTCCAGCTTGTCCCAGGCGGCTTCGCGGCGGGCGCGATCGCGGCTGAGCATCGCTTCGCCGTGCATGTTCTCGACGCGATCGACATAGACCTCGACTTCGTCACCGACCTTCAGGTCGGCCTTCTGGCCGGGGGCAGCGAATTCGCGGAGGGGCACACGGCCTTCCGACTTCAGGCCGACGTCGATGACGGCCATGTCGTTTTCGATCGCGGTGACGGTGCCATGCACGACGCGACCCTCGAAGCTGTCGGCACCGCCGAACATGTCATCGAGCATCGCCGCGAAATCGTCGCGCGTGGGCTGGGGGTTGGTTGCCATAAAAGGGTTAAGTTCCTGAGAGTTTTTCGCCTTCGGCCAGGACATCGTGTCCGACCTTCGACGATGGCCGCGCCGACCCCATGCCGACGCCACCAGGCCCGAAGATGTGACTGAAACACGGAAAAGCGGCGGTCCGCGAGAAATGCGGAAAGGACGCTGAGGGCAGGCCCTCGCGTCAGCCTCTCCGCGGAACAGGGTCCGCGAGCGCGCCGCCTATAGCCGAAAAGGGGATTTCGCGCAAGGAAGTGGATACATCTTCCTCCCCTGCAAGGGGAGGGGGACCAGCGGAGCTGGTGGAGGGGTGTCCCCCTATCCAGAGCGCGACACCCCTCCGTCAGGCCTGACGGCCTGCCACCTCCCCTTGCAGGGGAGGAGTTTACGAGCGTGTCTTCGTCGCCACCTGCGCGTCAACGAACTGGATCGCGCGGGTGACCGCTGCGTCGATCGTCAGGCTGGAGGTGTCGAGCGCCGCCGCGTCCGCGGCCTGGGTGAGGGGGGCCGTCGCCCGGCCGCTGTCGCGTTCGTCTCTCGCCCGGATATCGGCGAGCACTTGCTCGAACGTGACGTCCGCGCCGTTCTTGACCAGTTCGTTATGCCGCCGCCGGGCCCGAACCTGGGAACTGGCCTTCACGAACAGCTTGGCGTCGGCATCGGGCGCGATGACCGTGCCGATGTCCCGCCCGTCTAGGATCGCCCCGCCGGGCTGGTTGGCGAAGCGCTTCTGCCGCTGGAGCAACGCCGCGCGCACCAGCGGATGCGCCGACACGACCGAGGCGAGCTTGCCCGTCTCGTCCTCCCGCAGTCGGGGATCGGCAAGCAGGCTGTCGTCGAAACCGCAGGCGGCGACCGCATCCGCTTCCTTTGTCGGATCGAGGTGCAGATCGCTGACCGTCATGGCGACTGCGCGGTAGAGCAGGCCGGTGTCGAGATGCGGCAGTCCGTAATGCCGGGCGAGCGCGCGGGCGATGGTGCCCTTGCCGCTCGCCGCCGGCCCGTCGACGGCGATGATCATGCCAGCGCTCCGAGCTTTTGCAGCGTGTCGAAGAAGATGGGATAGCTGGTCGCGACCGGGGCGGCATCGTCCAGCGTGATGGGCTCGCGAGCGTTCAGCGCGGCGATGGTCATGCTCATCGCGATCCGGTGGTCGAGCAGCGTCGCGATGGTCGCACCACCGGGGATCGGCTCGCCGCCGGTGCCGGTCACCGCCATGCCGTCCTCGAACTCCTCGCAAGGCACGCCGCACGCGCCGAGCGCATTGGCCATCGCGGTGATGCGGTCTGACTCCTTGACGCGCAGCTCCTCCGCGCCGCGCGCGATGGTCGTGCCGGTGGCGAAGGCGGCGGCCACGAACAGCACGGGATATTCGTCGATCATGCTGGGCGTCAGTTCGGGCGGCACCTCGATCGCCGACAGGGCGGCATGGCGGACGCGCAGATCGGCGACCGGCTCGCCGCCGACGATTCGGGCGTCCAGCTCGGTGATGTCCGCGCCCATCAGCTTGAGCGCCTCGATGATGCCGGTGCGGGTGGGGTTCATGCCGACATTGGTGATGGTCACATCCGCGCCCGGCACGATCGAGCCCGCGACCAGCCAGAAGGCCGCCGAGGAGGGATCGCCCGGCACGACGATATTCTGCGGCTTCAGCTCCGCTTCCCCACGAATCGTGATGACCCGGCCTTCGGGGGAGGGGGTGACGGTCAGGTCCGCGCCGAAGCCCGCCAGCATCCGCTCGCTATGGTCGCGGGTCGCGATCGGTTCGATCACCGTGGTTTCGCCGGGCGTGTTGAGGCCCGCGAGCAGGATCGCCGACTTCACTTGGGCCGAGGCGACGGGGAGAGTGTAGCGGATCGGCACCGCCGGGCTGATCCCCCGGACCATCAGGGGCAGGCGACCGCCCGGCGTGTCCTGAAACTCTGCGCCCATCTGCGACAGCGGCTCGATCACCCGGCCCATGGGGCGCTTGGAAAGCGAGGCATCGCCGATGAAGGTCGCGGTGATCGGATGGCTGGCGACCAGCCCCATCAACAGGCGGGTCGAGGTGCCCGAATTGCCCATGTCGAGCGCGCCTTCGGGCTGGAGCAGTCCGCCGACCCCGACGCCGTGGATCACCCATACCCCGTCATCCTGCCGGACGATGTCGGCGCCCATCGCGCGCATCGCGGCGGCGGTGGCGAGCACGTCCTCGCCCTCCAGCAGCCCCTCGACGCGGCTTTCACCGACCGCGAGCGCGGAGAGCATCAGCGAGCGGTGGCTGATCGATTTGTCGCCCGGAACGGCGATGGTGCCGCGAAGGGCGGCGGCGGCTCGCACGGTGCGAGGCTGGGGAAGGGTGTGCGGCATGATGGCGCGGGCTTTTGACAGGGGGCTTGCGCTGTGGCAAGGCGCGCCCACTTTTCGCTCCGGCGGAAAACCCAATCCGAAAGGTGATGAACGGCATGATCAAGCCGGAATGGGGCACGAAGCGTACGTGCCCGAAATGCGCGACGCGCTTTTACGACCTCGAAAAGGACGACCCTGTCACCTGCATCAATTGCGGGACGCAGTGGGAGCCCGAGCCCATCCTGAAGTCGAAGCAGCCTCTGCCCTTCGAGCAGAACAAGCCCGAGAACAAGGAAGCCGATAGCGATCTGGCGGGCGGTGACGACGAAGATCTGGACATCACCGGGGAGGACGAAGAGCCCTCGCCCGACGATGAAGTCGATCTGGGTGGCGACGACGACCTGGGCGTGGAAACGTCCAGCGAGGACGACGAACACTGAGTTGGTTCGGGGTTCGGCGGCTCTTGAAAAAAGTGCTTGCCGAGCCCCGGCGGCCCCGCTAGTGGGCTGCCTCCACAGCGGAACGGGGCCGTAGCTCAGCTGGGAGAGCGCTGCAATGGCATTGCAGAGGTCAGGGGTTCGATCCCCCTCGGCTCCACCATTCCGCCGGACTTTCAGCGCGATCTGATCCGCTGACAGGCATGCCCGCTTCCCGCCGGGTCACTGCCGAAATCGATGGGGCCGTAGCTCAGCTGGGAGAGCGCTGCAATGGCATTGCAGAGGTCAGGGGTTCGATCCCCCTCGGCTCCACCATCTTACTAATAGATTGAATTCGGCGTCACCTGACCGGTGGGGTCTTTTTTGCGTTTCGGCATCGGACCACTCGGGCGGCTCGCCTAGGGCCAATCGACATTCCTGCTAGTTCTTCCCTCTCCCCTGGACAGGGGAGAGGGGTAGCGGAGCTTGCCAGCCCTGCTGGCTAGCGCAGCTTGGGTGAGGGGTTAGCGAGCCGTAGGCTCGCGCGCTCGGCTCGCGAGCGCAGCACCCCTCACCCAGCTCCGACTAAGCCTTTGCTTTCGCAAAGACCAAGTCTGCGCAACCCTCTCCCCTCAGAGAGGGGCGAGGGAAGAGAAGCGCATAGCCGAATGTCGATCCGGCCTAGCGCCTTGCATGAACCGCAAGTTGATCGCGAACACGCGGCGATGATGGTTCGGCACGTCCGGGATAGAAAAAAGGCCGGGCCGATCGACAGCCCGGCCTTTGTATTTACGCCGCGAGCCCGTGGTGACGCAGCAGCGCATCCGGCTGCGGCGCCCGGCCCCGGAAGGCCCGGAAATTCTCCGCCGCCGGGCGGCTAGCCCCGCGCGCCAGCACCTCGCGGCGGAAGCGGTCGCCCGCCGCCTGGCCTTCCTCGGCAAAGGCCGCGAAGGCGTCCGCCGACAGCAGTTCGGCCCAGAGATAGCTGTAATAGCCCGCCGCATAGCCGCCCGCGAAGATATGGCTGAAGCTATGTGGGAAGCGATTCCACTCCGGCGGGCGGATCACCGCCACTTCGTCGCGCACCGCCGTCAGCACCTCCATGACCCGGCCGCCCGTTGCCGGGTCGTAATCGCGGTGCAACCGCAGGTCGAAGGTCGCGAACTCGATCTGGCGGAGCAGGAACAGCCCGGCCTGGAAGCGCCGCGCCGCCAGCATCTTGGCGAACAGATCGTCGGGCAGGGGCTCACCGGTCTCGACATGCGCCGACAGCTCGGTCAGCGTCGCGCGGTCCCAAGCAAAATTTTCCATGAACTGGCTGGGCAGCTCGACCGCGTCCCATTCCACGCCCGAAATTCCGCCGATCGAGGGTAGATCGACCTCGGTCAGCAGGTGGTGCAGCACATGGCCGAACTCATGCAGCAGCGTGACGACATCGCCATGCGCCAGCAGGGCCGGGGTGTTGCCCGTCGCGGGCGGGAAGTTGCAGGTCAGATAGGCGATCGGCCGGTGGAATCGGTCGGCGTCGCGGAAGCGGGGACGGCACACGTCCATCCAGGCGCCACCGCGCTTGCCGGCACGCGCATGGAAATCGCAATAGACCC
Organism: Sphingomonas sp. GM_Shp_1; assembly: GCF_026540895.1. Classification (GTDB taxonomy): domain Bacteria; phylum Pseudomonadota; class Alphaproteobacteria; order Sphingomonadales; family Sphingomonadaceae; genus Sphingomonas. The sequence continues at coordinate 29,317 of NZ_JALNUR010000033.1, forward strand.
CCGCGACGATCTCGCCGCTGGCATCCTGCACATCATAATAACGGACATCGGCATTCCACACCGACACGTCGGGCCGCTCGACGAGACGAATGCCATAGAGCCGCTCGATCAGCGCGATGGTGCCTTCCATCACGCGGGGCAGGGGGAAATAGGCGCGGATCGCCTCGCGATCGACGCCGAAGCGCTCACGGCGCATGTGCTCGGCGACATAACCCGTGTCCCAGGGTTCCAGCTTGGCGATGCCGAACTTTTCGGCGGCATAGGCACTCGCCTCGGCCACTTCGCGCTCGGCGAGCGGACGCGCACGCGCGGCGAGGTCGGACAGGAAGGCCAGCGCTTCGTCGGCCGACTGCGCCATCTTGGTCTCGACCGAGCGGGCGGCGGCGTCGCTGAAGCCGAGCAGCCGGGCCGCTTCATGGCGCAACGCCAGGATACGGTCGATCCTTGCGCTATTGTCATGGCTCGGATCGGCGGCCTGTTCCGAGGCGCGGGTGGCATAGGCCTTGGCGACACGCGCCCGCAGGTCGCGATTGTCGGCCTGACTCAGGATCGCCTGCACGCTGGGTTCGCGCAGCGTGACCAGCCAGCCGTCCAACTCCTTCTCGGCGGCATAGGCGGCGAGGATCGCCTTGGCATTCTCCGTCAGGCCGGAGAGCAGCGCCTCGTCGGTGACATGCTCGCTCCATGCCTCGCTCGAATCGAGCACGGCATTGCCGAATTCGGTGGTCAGCTTGTTCAGCTCGACGCCGATCTCGCGGAACCGCGCCTTGGCCGCATCGTCCAGCGCGACGCCCGACAGGGTGAAGTCACGCCGCGCCAGCACCACGGCGCGCGCCTCCGCCTCGGTCAGCGGGGCCAGGTCGACCCGGTTGAAGGCGGCGAACAGGCGAGGGTCCTGGCCCGCCTCCAGCCCATATTCGGCCAGCTTCGCCTGCGCCTCGGCAAAGGCGGCGCGCAGTTCGGGCGTGTCGGCAACCGAATGGAGATGGCTTGCCGGCGACCAGCCGCGTGCGATCGCGAAGCCCGCCCGCTCGCTGGCCAGCACGACATCGGCGAAATCGCTGGCGTTGGAGCCGCCGATCCGGTCGGCGGCGGCGCGGGCCTCGGCGATCATCTGGTCGACGGCGGGAACCAGATGCTCAGGCCGGATCGCGGCGAAATCGGGAAGGTCGGTATCGGCAAGAAGTGGATTCATGGTCATTCGGCATCCTTGAGAAACATATGTCGCAGGCTCATCTCGGCAGCGTCGACGCTTTCGGCAAGGCCCTGTTGCGCCAGCCAGCGTCGATCATGGTGGCAATCGGCATAGCGCGCGCCGTGGTCGCAGATCAGGGTGGCGACCGAACCGACCTGTTCGGCGGCCGTCATTTCCAGCGCCAGCATCGCGGTTGCGACGAAGTTCGTTCCCGTCGACGGGCCCACCGGACGGCCGAGCAGTTCGCTGGCGATCCGCATCCCGGCGATCGACACGGCATCGGGCAGCTTCATCATCCGGTCGATCGTACCGGGCAGGAAGGACGGCTCGACTCGCGGACGCCCGACCCCCTCGATTCGCGATGGCTGGGTGCAGCATGCCGCGGGATCCCCGTCGCGATACCCCGCAAAAAAGGCGCTATGTTCGACATCGGCGACGCACAGCCGGGTCGGCAGACCGCGATGGCGGCAATGGCGTCCGATGGTAGCGGCGGTCCCGCCGGTGCCCGCACCGACGACGATCCAATCGGGGACCACATGCGGCTCGCCCGCCATCTGGGTCAGGATCGCCGAACCGATATTGTCGCAGCGCCAGTCGGTCGCCGGGGCAGCGTTGGTGAACTGGTCCAGATAGACCCCACCCAGCGCATCGGCCAGATCGCGGGCTTCGTCATACAGGCGGTGAGGCGCGACCAGATGGCACTGCCCCCCCTGAGCGGCGATGGCCCGGATCTTGGCGGGCGCGGTGCTGGCGGGCATGACGGCATGAAAGGGCAGGTCGAGCAGCCGTGCGAAATAGGCCTCCGATACCGCGGTCGAGCCGGACGACGCTTCTACCAAAGGCCGCCCCTCGCGGATCACGCCCGCGACGACGCCGCTGGTGAAGAGCGAACGCGCCAGCCGGTGCTTCAGGCTGCCGGTCGGGTGCGCCGACTCGTCCTTCATATAGAGATCGATCGAGGGAGCCGCCGGCAGGTGAAGCGCCAGCAACGGCGTCTCCGGGCAGCGACGCCGGTCGCGGTCGAGCACGCCCAGCGCACGGGCGACAAAATCCCGGTCAATCGGGCGCTCGGCCGTCACGATCCCCAGCCGCTCGGCCGCCGAAGCATGGCTGGATGTGTCCTGATGGGGTGGATTCGCGGTGGTCATCAACATCGACTTTTCCTTATTCGTCGATAAGAATATGCGGAATCACCTGCCAAATCATACCAAAGCTGCGGTGTAATCGCGGTTGGAATGTAAGAAATTTGCGGATCAACGCGCCATGATCGATAAAATTGACACTGCCATTCTTACCCAGCTTCAATCCGACGCCAGCCTTTCGGTCGCGGAGATCGCGACGCGCGTGAACCTTTCTCAAAATGCCTGCTGGCGGCGCATTCGGCGGCTGGAGGAAGAGGGATATATCCTGAAGCGCGTCGCACTGCTCGATCCCGAAAAGCTGGAGGCCGGCATGGCGGTGTTCGTCAGCATCCGCACCGCCGAGCACTCTGCCGAGTGGCTGGACACCTTCGCGCGCGCGGTCAGCGATATGCCTGAGGTGGTCGAATTCTATCGGATGGCGGGGGAGATCGATTATCTGCTGAAGATCCGCGTCGCCGACATCAAGGCTTATGACCGCGTATATAAGCGGCTGATCGAACGGGTGAGGCTGGTCGATGTCAGCGCGGCCTTCGCCATGGAGGAGATCAAGCACAGCACCGCCATCCCGCTACCCGGAAGATAGCCCAATCCGATACCAATTGCATTTTATGCAACTCAATTTGCTCATGTTGCATTTGCGTAAACCATCGCTGCGGTGCACAAGGGTCGGGCCTTTCAGGCATCCTCTCCTAAAAACTTTTCGGCCGGTCGCATGACCGGCCTTTTTTTTGGCCGGAATTTCCCCTACGGAATTCCGGCATCACCCGCCAAACACACAAATAGAATCGATAATCAGGAGCGGAAGCCGCCGGTAGGACCGGCATCGGCAGGGCGATCGGGATGGGGGTTGAGCGATTCGGGCATTGCTCCCCCCAACTTCCACGGCGCGATTCGCGCGCTCCCTGACCATCCTAAGGTGACATTACGGCTCCCTGGGGTCTATTCCTCCGATTTCGCGATACGTTCGCCTGACCAGGTCCGGCATCGCATCATCCGACCGAGGAGCGCCCGTGATCCAGCGCCTGTTTTCCGTATTCGAACCTTTCGTACTGAGCCTTTTGGGAACGGTGCTGCTGGCGACCGTCCTGCCCGCGCGGGGTGGGTTCGCCACCTTCGCCTCTTATCTGGCGGATGCCGGGATCGTGCTGCTCTTCTTCCTGCACGGCGCCAAGCTGTCCCGCGATGCGATCTGGGTCGGTCTGCGCAACTGGCCGCTGCATCTGGCGGTGCTGGCGTCGACCTTCCTGTTGTTTCCGGTGCTGGGCCTGGGGCTGTCGCACCTGCCGGGCGTCGATTCGTCCTTCGCGGCGGGCTTGCTGTTTCTGACGCTGCTCCCCTCGACGGTGCAGTCCTCCATCGCCTTCACCGCCATCGCGCGGGGCAATGTGGCGGCGGCGATATGCAGTGCATCCTTTTCGAATCTGCTCGGCATCGTGCTGACCCCGGCGCTGGTCGCACTGTTGATGCGGGTGAACGGCGGGGCGGGGGTGTCGCTTGCCTCGATCGAAGGAATCCTGATTCAATTGCTCGCGCCCTTCGTCGCAGGGCATCTGTTGAGGCCATGGATCGGCGGCTTTGTCGGTCGCCACAAGTCCTTGCTGACGATCGTCGATCGCGGATCGATCCTGCTGGTCGTCTATACGGCCTTCGGCGCGGCGGTGGTGGAAGGGTTGTGGACGCGGGTGTCGCCGGGCGACCTGGGACAACTGATCCTTCTATGCATGCTGCTGCTGGGCATCGTTCTGGCCGCGACCTATGCGATCGCACGGACGATGCGCCTTTCCCCGGAGGACGCGATCGTCCTCCAATTCTGCGGATCGAAGAAGAGCCTGGCCTCCGGCGTCCCGATGGCGGGCGTGCTGTTCCCGGCGGCACAGGTCGGCGTGATCCTGTTGCCCGTCATGCTGTTCCACCAGATCCAGCTGATCGCCTGCGCGATGCTCGCTCGGCATTATGGGGACAGGGCGGCGAGGGAGGGCGAAGAGCCGAGCCGCACGCTTTGACAGAGGGATATGACGCTGCGGTGCAAGAAAAATGGCAGTGATGTGAAAAAAGCTGTTGACCCGAATCGCGGGTCGGCCTAGAGGGGTTTCACCGCAGCGGTGGTCGTCGAGACTGACCGATGCAGCTACGACAGACTGGCGCGCTGGAAGCCCTGGGAACGGGGTGGTAAGGTGT
>NZ_JALNUR010000034.1 GCF_026540895.1 Sphingomonas sp. GM_Shp_1
AACTGATGTCATTCCGCTCGAGAATTCGCGGATGGCCAAAAGGGACTGCGGTCGCCTCAGACATACCATCTCCGCGTCCTCCGCGCCTCCGCGCGAACATATTCATCGCGTCTTTGCACGAGAATGGATGCTATCCGCGCTAGGCTTGAGCGCGTGCGAGCAGGGCCTGCGCCGCCTTCAGATGCGGCGCATCGACCATCCGGCCATCCAGTTGCAATGCCCCCGCGCCGGGATGGGCGGCGAACAGATCGACGATCGCCCGCGCGCGGGCCAGTTCGTCCGCCGAGGGAGTGAAGGCGGCGTTGAGGACCGGCACCTGGGACGGGTGGATCGCCATCATCCCGGTAAAGCCGTCGCGCCGTCCGCGCGCGGCATAGGCGGCCAGTCCTTCGAGATCGCGGAAATCGGGATAGACCGTCTCGATCGCGGCGACCCCCGCCGCATGCGCCCCGAACAGGGTCAGCGAGCGGGCGAGTTGATAGGGTGGGGTATAGGCGCCATCGGCTTCCCGCGCGGTCGCGGCGCCGATCGCGGCGGGCAGATCCTCCGCGCCCCAGGTCAGCCCGGCGAGCGGGAGGCTCGACCCCGCATAGTCGCCCAGCCGGAACAGCGCGGTCGGGGTCTCGGTGGCGATCGGCAGGATCGGGATATGGTTCACCCCGCGCGCCGCCAGCGCATGGAGGCTGACCAGCCCCTCGGCCTTGGGCAGCACGATGCCATCGGGCCGGGCGGGTAGCACCGCCGCCAGGTCGTCCGCCGCCAGCGGCCCGTCGACCGGGTTGATCCGCACGAACAGCGCCACCGCACCGTCACGCGGCTCCGTCAGGAACCGGGCGACCGCGTCGCGCGCGTGCGGCTTGGCATCGGGGGCGACCGCATCCTCCAGGTCGAGGATCAGCGCGTCGGCGCCCGATCCCATCGCCTTGGCCATCCGGTCCGGCCGGTCGCCCGGCACGAACAGCAGCGAACGCAGCCGCATGGCGTTTTAGCGTCCCATCTCGGCCAGCTTGCGCTCCCAGGCGAGCGCGTCGCGGACGATACCGTCCAGATCGTCGCGCTCGGGACGCCAGGCCAGGGTGGACAGGATCGCGCCATTGTCCGCGACCAGCTCCGCCGGATCGCCCGCGCGGCGACCCTCCAGGCGGCGCTCGATCGTGTGATTGGTCACGCGGTCGACGGCGTCGAGCACTTCGAGGACCGAGAAGCCCCGGCCATAGCCGCAATTGAGCGTGTGGCTCTCGCCCGGCTGCGCGACCAGCCGGTCGAGCGCGGCGACATGCGCGGCGGCGAGGTCGGAGACATGGATATAGTCGCGCACCCCCGTCCCGTCGCGGGTCGGAAAGTCGGTGCCATAGACGCCGACAGCCTCGCGCTTGCCGATCGCCGCCTCGACCGCGATCTTGATGAGGTGGGTCGCGCCGACCGTCGACTGGCCCGACCGGCCCTGCGGGTCCGCGCCCGCGACGTTGAAGTAACGCAGCGCGCAGTAATTGATCGGATGCGCGGCGGCGACGTCCTTCAGCATGATCTCGGTCATCAGCTTGGACATGCCGTAGGGGTTGATCGGCGCCTTGGGATCATTCTCCGCGACCGGCACCTTTTCGGGCGTGCCATAGGTGGCGGCGGTCGAGGAGAAGATGAAGTGTGGCACGCCCTCCGCCACCGCGCTCTCGATCAGCGAGCGGCTGGCGGCGGTGTTGTTGCGGTAATATTTGAGCGGATCGCTGACCGATTCCGGCACCACGACCGAACCGGCAAAATGCATGATCGCGCGGACCCGGTGCTCGCGGATCGCGGCGCGGACCTGGTCGTCGTCCGCCACGTTCGCCACCACCAGCGCGGCGCGCGGATCGACCGCCCAGTCGAAGCCGGTGACCAGATTGTCGAGCACGACGACCTCATGGCCCGCATCCAGAAGGGCCAGCACGGCATGGCTGCCGATATAGCCCGCGCCACCCGTCACCATCACCTTGCCGTCGATCGTCGTCATCACTTTGTCCCGAACCCTTGGATTGCCGTGGCCTAGCGCCTTCCTATCTAAGCATACAAGACGACGAGGAGATTTCGCGTGACTGAGTATGTGACACTGGCGGGTGGCTGCTTCTGGTGCACCGAGGCGGTGTTCAAGGACGTGATCGGCGTGGAATCGGTCGAAAGCGGCTATATCGGCGGCACCGTCCCCAACCCGACCTACAAGCAGGTCTGCGGCGGCGACACCGGCCATGCCGAGGCGATCCGCATCGGTTTCGATCCCGAGCAGCTGGCGCTGGACGACCTGCTGGACATCTATTTCGCGACGCATGATCCGACGCAGCTCAACCGGCAGGGCAATGACGTCGGGACCCAGTATCGCTCGGCCATGTTCCCGGCCGACGAGCGCCAGGAAGCCGCGATGAAGGCCGCCGCCGAACGCGCCCAGGCGGGTTCCGACAAGCCGATCGTCACGACGATCGAGCCGATGGCGCCGTGGTATCCGGCGGAGGATTACCATCAGGATTATTGGGAAACGTCGGGCCGGTCGAACCCCTATTGCATGGCGGTGATCCCGCCCAAGCTCCAGAAGCTGCGCAAGAGCTTCGCCGCGCGGTCGAAGGCGGTGACGGCGTAATTTCGCCTCGGGCGAGGTCCGGGGCGTGCGCTTCGACTTCGCTCAGCGCGAACGGGGCTTTGGCCGGACCCACCCTCCGTTCAGCCTGAGCGCAGTCGAAGGCCAAGGGATTGGCGGAGCCGAAACCCCTATCGCGTCGCCGCGCGCCGCAACCGGTCGTTGATCGCCTCCCCGATCCCCTCGACCGGGATCGGCGCGATGGCCAGCCTGGGGCGGTCGCCGGCATCGGCGCGGTGGAGCGCGTCGAACAGCTTCGCCGCCGCCTCGACCGGATCGCCGCTGGCGGACAGCGTATCCTGCCCCGCCACCGCGCCGAACCCGATCAGCCACTCATCCGCCGCCGCCTCGGTCGCGTTCAACCTCAGGGGCTTGCGCGGTGCGTAATGACTGGCGAGCTGTCCCGGCGCGGTCACGATGGCGGGCGCGTCCGGGCCCTGCTCGACGGACCCCAGTACCTCCGACAGCATCGACGCGGTGACGGGGCCGGGGCGAAGGATGGTGCGGCCGGCGACGATGGTCGATTCCAGCCCCGCCTCGGTCGCGCCATCGTCCAGGATCGGCACGGCGGAGCCCAGGCTGGCGCGGACATGCGCGGCGCGGGTCGGGCTGATCCCGCCGCTGGCGTTGGCGGAAGGGGCGGCGAGGGGGCGACCGCTCTCCGCCAGCAGCGCCTGCATCGCCCGGTGGCGGGGCACGCGGATCGCGACCGTCTCCAGCCCAGCCGTCACCAGCGAGGCGATGCCCGACCCGGCGCGCACCGGCAGGACCAGCGTCAGCGGCCCGGGCCAGAACGCCTCGGCCAGCGCCAGCGCATCGGTATCGAACAGCGCCAGCTTCTGTGCCGCCGCCAGATCGGCGACATGCACGATCAAGGGGTTGAACGAAGGGCGCCCCTTGGCCGTATAGATGCGCGCGACCGCTCCGGCGTCGGTGGCGTCGGCGGCCAGGCCATAGACGGTCTCGGTCGGCACCGCGACGATCCCGCCCGCCAGAATGACATCGGCGGCGGCGCGGATCGCGAGCGGGGAGAAGGCCAGGGTCGGATCGTGGTCGGGAAAGCGCATGGTCGCGCCGCCCTATACAAGCTCGCCGCCGCCGCGATAAGGGGTGGTCCGCGTCCCCCTTCGACAATCGGCATTCGGCACCCTATCTGGCGGATCATGTTCGATCTCGATTCCTATCTCGCCCGCATCGCCCTTCCGTCGCGCGTCACCGTCGATGCCGAGGGACTGGCCCGGCTGCAATGGGCGCACCGGCTGGCCATTCCGTTCGAGAATCTCGATGTGCGGCTGGGCCGCCCGATCGCGATCGACAGCGACAGCGTCTTCGCCAAGCTGGTGACCGCCAAGCGCGGCGGCTATTGTTTCGAGCAGAACCGGCTGTTCCTCGACGCGCTGGCCGCGCACGGCTTTGCCGCGCGCCCGCTGCTCGCCCGCGTCTGGCTGCGCGCCAGCGACGTGCCGCCGACCACCCATACGTTCAGCCTGGTCCATATCGACGGGCAGGACTGGATCGCCGATGCGGGCTTCGGGGGCAGCTATTCGCCGCCCATGCCCTTGGTCGACGGGGCGGAGGCGACCGCGCCCGACGGTGCGCGCTTCCGGCTGGCCCGCGATGTCCAGCATGGCTGGATGCTGCTGCGCAACGGTCATCCGGGGCATACCGATGGCCGCTCGACGGGCGATGGGTGGGAGCCGCAGTACAGCTTCACCACCGATCAGGTCTGGGACGCGGATCTGATCCTGGGCAATCACTGGACCGCGACCGCCGAGGACAGCCGGTTCCGCCAGGCCAATATCGTCAGCATCATCCTGCCACACGGCTTCGCCTCGCTGACCGACCGGCATTATCGCCGCCGGGTCGGCCAGGACGAGACCAGCGCGACGCTGAGCGATCCGCGCGTCTATCGGATGCGGATGAGCCTGATGTTCGGCATCGACCTGACCGCCGACGAGACGGCCAGCCTGTTCGCGGACTGACCCAAGCGCCGCGTCACTCCGCCCGGCGGAACTGCCAGCGGTCGAAGTCGAACAGCGCGTCGCCATCGCCGTGGAAGACCAGATACAGGTCGTGCACGCCGTTCGCTCCGGTGACGGCGGCGGTCCGGGGCCGCCAGTCGGGGCCCGTATCCTCGGCGAGCGTCAGCGTCCCGATCTGCGGGCCGTCCACCCGGTCGAGGTGCAGGGTAATCGTCGGGCGGCCCCGCACCTTGGTAACACTGGCGGCGAAGCTGGCCGCGCCGCGCCCGAAATCGACGCCGCCGACCTTGATATAGCTGCGGTCGGCGATGCGGGTGACATGGACGCTTCCGTCATCCCCTTGCGCCGTCGTCACGCCGGGGGCCCAGCGATAGGGCCGGTCGCGATCGCGCCCGATGCGCGAGGTCCAGGCGATCGTCTCCGCCTCGACCCAGCGATAGGGATCGAGCGGTTCGATCTGGTCTACGCCGCGATCGTCCCACCAGGGCAGGCGCGGGATGGTGCCATCGGCATTATAGGTGAATTGCCGCAGGGTGATCGAGCGCCGCTCGTGATGGATCGGTGTCAGCGCGAAGTTCAGCTCATAGTGGAAGCCGAACAGATAGGATCGGCCCTTATAGTCGATGATGCCGGGATGATTGCCGGTGGAGGCGGCGGTCGGATCCATGACCGGCCCCTTGTGCACCCACGGGCCGGTGGCCTTGCTGCTCATCGCATAGCCGATCCCTTCGGGACAGCAGCTTGAGGCATAGGCCATGTAGTAATGCGGGCCGCGTTTGTAGAACCAGGGCCCCTCCTGATAATCGATCGGCTTGGCGACCTTCACCACCGCGCCGGACGTGCTGGTCATGTCGCGGTTCAGCTTGACGTACCACAGGTCGGGATTGCCCCAGTAGAGATAGGCCTGGCCGTCATCGTCGATCGCCACGGTGGGGTCGATCGCGCCCGCGCGCGCGGGGATCAGCGGCTTGCCCAGCGGATCGCGGAACGGCCCCTCCGGCCGGTCGGCGACCGCGACCCCGATCACCGTGTCGGGCTTCCCCGCCACCCGAACGGGCGCATAGAGATAGAATTTGCCGTTCCGCGCGATCACCTGCGGTGCCCAGGCGCCATTGTCCTGCTCGGCCCAGGCGAAGGTCTTGAGCGAGGCGGGCGATCCCCGGTCGGTCCAGTTGACCATGTCGGTCGAGCTATAGAGTCGCCAGTCGCGCATATCGAATCCGGTCGCGCCATCTTCGTCATGACCGGCATAGAGATAGACGACGCCGTCATGGACCAGCGGTGCCGGGTCGGCGGTGAAGCGGGTCTGGATGACGGGATTGTCGGCCCGCGCCGCGCCGGGAATGATCCCCATCATCATCAGGGCCAATGCCCCCAGTCCCGACCGCCATCCGTCCTTCATGTCGCTCCCCCTTCTTTTCCTCCCCTGGAAGGGGAGGTGGCAGGCCGTCAGGCCTGACGGAGGGGCGTCGCCCTATCGAGAGCGGGACACCCCTCCACCATGCTATGCGTGGTCCCCTCCCCTTGCAGGGGAGGAATACTTGATCGTCGATCCGGCTCAGAACCGGAAACGCACGCCCGCCGACAACAGGCTCGCCTCCCACCGGATGTCGCGCGGATAGCGCGGGTCCTTCACATAGCTGTGGTACGGCGTGCGCAGCAAATTGGTCGCGTCCACCGTCAGCGTGATATTGTCGTTCACATTATAGCTGGCCGACAGATCGAGCCGCCCGACCCCGCCCGAATAGACGGTGGTATAGACGCCCGGCGCACCGAAGCCGTCCACATTGGAGCTACGGTAATTATAGGCCAGTCGCACGCTCGTCGGCCCCAGCTCGTACAGGCCGATGACGTTGAAGCTGTACTTGGACACGCCGGGCAGGGTGTTGCGCCCGCCGGCGAAATTGGCGGCGGAGGGCAGGACCTGCTCACCATCGATATAGGTGAAGTTGGCCTGCGCCCCGAGCCCACGCAACGCCCCGGGCAGGAAGTCGAAGAAGGTGGTGCCCGCCACCTCGATCCCCTTGATCGTGCCCGATCCCGCATTGGACGGGCGATAGACCAGAATGTCGCCGAACGGCGCGACATTGACGATCTGCGGCAGCGAATTGATGAAGCCGTTGATCTTGCGGTAGAATCCCGCGACCGACACCGACCCGGTCCGCGAGAAATAATATTCCAGCGAGGCGTCGTAATTGTCCGACCGGATCGGTTGCAGGTTCGGGTTGCCGCCATTGCCGGTGTAGGAAATATTGCCCCCGACCGTGCCCTGCGAGACGGTCAGTGTCGGGTTGATCTGGTTGAAACCGGGCCGCGACAGTGCCTGGGTCCGCGACAGGCGCAGCTTCAGCCGGTCGGTGAAGTGCAACTGCGCGCTGATGTTCGGCAGGATGTCGGTATATTGCGTCGAGGAGTTGATCGGGACCAGCACGGTGCCGCCATTGCCATCGGGCAACTGGTTGGTGCCGTTCAGCTTGTTGCGGGTCAGGATCACGCGCGCGCCGATCACGCCGTCGACGGGGATGCCGATGTTGAAGGCGTAATTGACCTGCGCATAGGTGGTATAGACCTGCTCGCGCGCCTGGAAGGCGTTGAGCGGGTTGAGATTGGGCAGCTCGGGCGCCCAGGCGGCACGCGTGCCCGCATCCGCTCCGGCGCGGACCAGCGCGTCGCGGATATAGTCGCGGACATTGTTCAACTGGTCGTTGAACAGGAAGGCGTTGGGGGCGTACCAGGACCGGAACTGTTGCACGTCGTCGCCGTGGAAGCCCGGCTGGACCAAGCCGCCCTGCGACACGGTCGGCACCCGGTTGATCGGGTCCCCCAGGCTGACCAGCGAGGCATAGCGATCGCCATAGACCGAGCTGGCGTTGCGATCGCCGTAACGCAGGCCGAACAGGAATTTGGGGAAAAGCGACGAACCCGTCTCGAGCGCGACATTGCCCTGCCACTGCCACTGGCTGCCGACCGCGCGGCTGCGATTCTCGATCAGGCCCCGCATGATGAAGCTGTCGGGATTGGTGAAGTCGACCCCGCTGGGCGTGAAGTTCACGCTGCCCTGGTCGTTCAGCTTGACCGCCAGCGACAGCGGCGTCGCGACCTGGGTCTGGAACTGGCCCCAATTGTTGTTCGAGGTCGAGCGCGTATAGGCGAGGTCGGTGGTGAAGACGGCGTTGCCGGTCTCCCACTTGGCACCCAGCGCACCCTGATAGGTGTCGGTGCGGCTGGTGCCGAATTCCTTGCTGGGCCCGTTGACCAGCCCCAGGTCCACGTCGAAGGATTCGAGCGTCGTACCGTCCTGGGTCAGCACCGCGTTGCGGATCGTCGGCGGGTTGCCGCCATTGGGATTGGACTGGATCGGGATGCCAAAAAAGTCGTTGGCGTTGCGGTTGCGATAGCCCTGATACAAGCCATCGGCATAGATCATGAGGTTGTCGGCGGGCTTCCACTGGAGCGAGCCGTTGACCGAGGGCCGCTGGCGGGTGCCGCGCCCGTAGAACAGGCCGATATCCTGCGGGAAGGTGAAGTTGCGGCCGACCGAGGCGGGCAGGACCGCTTGTGCGGCGGGGACATTGTCCTGAAAGCCCTGATAGCGGACCGAGTTCAGGAAGCGGGTCTGGGTGAAGGAGACGTTGACCAGCGCGCCGATCTCCCCGATCCCGGTCTGCCACCGGTCGCTGACCAGCAGGCTGCCGATCGGGTCGAGCTTGCGCGATTCGGTGTTGTAGACGCCGCGCGCCGCGCCCGCGATCTGGAAGCCCTTGAAGTCGAACGGGCGACGCAGGCCCACGTCGATCAGGCCCGCGATGCCGCCTTCGAGATTGTCGGCGGTCGTTGCCTTGTAGACCTCGACCCGCGACAGCGCCTGAGCGGGGAAGTCTTGGATCGAGACCGATCGGCCATCGGCGGTGAAGATCTCGCGGCCCTGCACCGTCGTCTGGACATTGGGCAGGCCGCGGATCAGCACGCCATTGGCTTCGTCGGCATAGCGGGTGACCTGCACGCCGGTGACGCGCGCGATCGCCTCGGCGGCGTTGTTGTCGGGGAATTTGCCGATATCCTCGGCCACCAGCGCATCGACGATCGCGTCCGAGTTGCGCTTGATGTTCTGCGCGTTGCTCAGGCTCTGGCGGATGCCGGTGACGATGATGTCGGCGCTGCCCGGTGCCGTCTGGCCGGCGGGCTGCTCCTGTGGCTGATCCGGCGCGGGTTCGGCCTGGGGCGCCTGGCTCTGGGCGGTCGCGGGGGCGGCCAGCGCCAGGGTGGCGAGAATGGATGCCGAGGCCAAAAGGCCACCGATCGATGCGTGCTTCATAAACCCCTCCTTTGATATTCTTAATGAAAACGTTTTCGGTCGTGGTCGGATTCCGGATGCGCCGTATTCGGCGTCACCCGGAATCCGGTCGTTCAGGGCATGGGTGAGACGGTGATCCGGTCGATATTGGGCGCGAAGCGCGATCGGAGCAGGACGCCGGGCCAGGTCTTGGACGCATAGGTGCGGCCGTCCCAATCGGGCTGCTCCTCGCCCGCGATCCGGATGGTGTTGGTCCCGGCGCGCAAGGTGACGGGTACCGTCATCTCCCACCAATTGTTGGCGTGGAAGCTGTTGGGGAAGGTCGCCAGGATCGGCTTGGCGCCGTTGACCGAGATGCGCGCGATCCGGGCGAGCGGGTCGGGATTGTAATGCGTCGCCTTGGACTGTTCGTCATTGGAGAAGCGGACGGTCAGCGCATAGCTGCCCGCTCTGTCGGCGACGACATTGGGGAAGGTCAGCGTGTTGCCGTTGCCCGGCGCGCCACCGATGTCGAACACCGCGCGTCCGCCGCTCGCCAGCGAGGCCGCGCCGATCCGTGCGGTCCCGGCAACCTGCGCGGCCTCCGCCTCGTAGCGACGGGGGGCGTCGGGGGCGGTGTCGCGGGTGACGGTCAGGCCGCGCAGACGCGCCGCGCCGGTCACCTCGACCTTGTTGATCCCGCCGAGCAGAAATGCCTCGCCCCCGGTCAGGGGCCGGTCGTTGACGCGGATCTGCACCGGGCCGCTCGCGTCGGCGGTCAGTGTCGCCGCTTCGTCCTGCACGCCGTAAACCCAGAAGGTGGCGGTATCGCCCGCCACCATCGCGTCGCGCACGTCGTAGCGGACCGTGGTGACGGCGGGATCGGCGGCGGTCAGGGTGATGCGGTCGACCAGTGCGTTGCCCCGCGTCGCGCGCGTGCCGTCCAGGCTGCGCGTCGCCAGCGTCAGGACATGCTTGCCGCGCGTCAGGCTGACGACGGTATCGACATGGTCGAGCACCGAGGGCTTGTAGCCCAGCGGCAGGAACAGCTCGGTCTCGCCCGCTTTCTGCCCGTCGATCCGCAGGAAGACGTTGGTCGCCCCCTGGTCGGTGACGAGCGGGTCCTTGTTGAAGGTGCTGGCGAGCACGCGCAGGTCGTAGCGGCCCGTGCGCGGCACCTCGACCGCGAAGTCGAGCGCGGCGTCGGCACCAGTCTTGAACCCCTCGACCGAGTAACCGCCCGAGGTGTGGAAACGGTCGACATGATCCGGCGACCCCTCCGGCCCGCGTACCGCCAGGCCCTGGCCCCGCCGGGTCGCCTTCTCCGCCTCATAATCCTGTCGCCAGGGCAGGGTGACGGCGGCGGCCTGAGTCCCTTCCGCCGGGGTGAGCAGCAGCTCATAGGCGGCCTCTTCGCGAAGCGCGGGCCAGTCACCCTGGCCGAAGGTCAGTTCGATGCGGCCATCCTTCACCGCCATCATCCGCTCGCCCATCGTGACCGGCGGGGCGGAATCACCCAACTGGCCGGTCCAGCCGATCTCACGCACGCGAACCCGGACCTCGGAGCCGAACGCGGCGGGGACATGGGCGAGCGCGACCGTCGCGTCGCCGCTCTTGCCGCCGAACAGCAGGCGCATCTGCCGCCGCGCGGGGTCGAGCGTCGCCAGCCCCTGCAATGTATAGCTCTGGTCGGGATGGGGCGGGGTGACGGCCAGCGTATGGCCGCTCATCGTCGCATAGGCGTTGAGCAGCCACCATTGCCCGTTGCCGCGATTGGCCTGCACGGCGGAGTCGCTGAGATTCCCGTCGATATTCCAATAGGCGATATCGGCATCGACCTTGGAATCCTCGATCGCCGCCACCCACTGCACCATCTGGCCGGGGACCGAGGTGTGATAGTTATAGGCATATTCGTTGATGTTGATGGGCAGGTGGCGACCCTGCCACTTGGTCCCGGCGAACAGCCGGTCCTCCCATTCGCGATACTTGCGCACGCTGGTCCGCACCGCCGCCGGGTTGCTGAGTTCGTGCCAGGTCACCACGTCGGGCATGGTGTCCGCCGCGATGGCGTGGCGCAGAAAGCCCTCGACCTCGGGGAACAGGATGCTGGTGTTCGGCCCCGCGATCCGCGCGCCGGGCAGTTCCTGGCGGATCATCCGCACCGCCCGGTCCCAGGCGTCGTTGAAGGCGGTCGGGTCCTTCTGCCACTTCACGCCGTTGCAGCTCTTGGGACCGTCGGCGAACATGTTGCCGTCGGGCTCGTTATAGGGGACGAAGACGATCCGGTCGCGATAGCGCTTGGCCATGCCCTTCACCTGGCGGACCTGGGCGCGCAACTGTTCGATATAATGCGCGACCGATTGCGCGCAGTCGCCGGTCTTCCAATTGTAGGGAAACTCGCGGTTGATATCGGTCATGTAGATATAGGTGTCGCCGCCTGACGCATCGGTCAGCAGGGTCGAGACCTCCAGCGCATCGGCGCCGGGATGCTGCGGCCCGTCCTGCGCCTTGGTCGAGACGGTGCGAAGCCCGATCCCCTCGACCAGATTGGGATGCGGCAGCCGCGCATCGTACAGGCCATAGAGCGTCCCCGACGCACCGCCGTGAAAGGCCCCGGTATCGCTGGCCAGATCGACGGTCAGCCGCTCCTGCGCGGAGGCGGCGATGGCGGTCGAGCCGAGCAGCGTGGCGAGGATCAGGCGAAGGGGCGAGGACATGAGGCGGGCTTTCGGCTGGAAGGTCATGCGGGGCGTTCGGCAGTCATGCGCGCGATCGTGGCGCGGTTCAGGATCAGGCGGGCGGCGGTGGCGGCCAGCGCCAGATGCATCAGGCCGGGGATGATGGTCGACAGCGCGCGGATGCCGTTCAGCGACAGTGGCGTCTGGTTGCCCGCCCCCGCCTTGTACGACACGATGACCAGCACGCCGCTGATCAACACCCCCGCCAGCGCCCAGGCGAGTTTGACGAAGAACTGGTTGAAGGCGAAGCTCATGCCCGAGGAGCGCATCCCCAGCTTCCACTCGCCATATTGGTCGGCCAACTGGATCAGGGTGAAGTGCAGCGGCAAGGTGCAGCCTAGGACGATGCAGCACAGGCCGACCAGCACCAGCCAGAGCATCGGATAGCCGCCCGGCACGAAGAAGGCGGCGAAATGCCCGGCGACCAGGATCAGGTTCACCCAGACATAGACGGTCTTCACGTCGAAACGCCGGGTGAAGAAGGGGACGATCACCGAACCCAGGAACCCGCCCGCCGTCGCGATGCCGAAGAACAGCGCCTGATAGGTGGTGTCCCCGCCCAGCACATAGGTGATGAAATAGAGCGCCGCGCCCCCCTTGGTATTGAAGATGCCGATCAGCAGCAGCGTCATGACGAAGGTCAGGCGCAACTGGTCGTTCTTCAGCGTGGTGGCGATGGCGACCTTCAGCGGTACTTCGGCACTGTCGGCGGCGACCACCCGCTCGCGCACGAACAGGAAGCAGATCAGGAACATCACCACCGCCGCCAGGCTGAGGATCGCCACCCCGTCGCGATAGCCGCGTGCGATGTCGGTGCCGCCGAGCTGGCGAACCATGATCGGCAGCCCGACCGACACGCAGAAGGAGGCGATGGCGACCAGCGCGAAACGCACCGACTGGCACGCCACGCCCTCGCGCGCGCTGTCGGTCATCCGGGTGATCAGCGCGCAATAGGGCACGTTGTTGAGCGAATAGGAGAAGGCGAGCAGGAAATAGGTCACCGCCGCATAGGCGACCTTGCCGTCATAGCCGAGGTCTGGCGACTGGAAGGTCAGGAAACAGGCGAGCCCCACGGGGATCGCGGTCCACAGCAGATAGGGGCGGAACCGGCCCCAGCGGGTCGAGGTGCGGTCGGCCATGATGCCGATCAGGGGATCGGACACCGCGTCGAAGATGCGCAGCGACAGGAACAGGATGCCGACGATCCCCGGCGCCAGGCCGAAGACGTCGGTGTAATAGAAGGTCAGGAAATTGGCGATCAGCCCGGTGACGATCGTGCCCCCCGCATCGCCGAGGCCGTAGCAGAGCTTTTCGACGAACGGGATCGACGCCGCCTGACCGTCGGTCGGCTGCGGTTCCGTCGCCCCTATGGCGTGGTCGGCGATCGATGCTGCCATTATCCTGTCCCTTGTCCCCGGTTCGCCTTTTGACGATCCCGCCTTGTCCTGTACCGCGATCAGTTCCGCGCGTCGAAAGCGTCCGCCACACCCGCACCGTCGCGCAGGAAGACGGGTATCCGTTCGACCGGGGCGGTGCAGGCGATGTCGCCGCCGCCCTCGACCCGCTCACCGGTCCAGGCGTCGCGCCAGATGCCGCGGGGCAGATAGACGCTCCGCTCCGTCACCCCCGCCGCCGTCACCGGGGCGACCAGAATGTCGGGGCCGAACATATATTGATCGTCCACCGCCCAGGCGCGCGGATCGTCGGGATAATCATAGAATATCGGCCGCATCAGCGGATCGCCGCTCTCATGCGCCGCCCGCATCAGCGACGCGACATAGGGTCGCAACCGCTCGCGCAGGGCGGCATAGTCGCGCAGGATCGCGAACACCGGCTCGCCGAAGCTCCATAGCTCGTTGCCCGCGCCGGTGTCGCACTGGGCGACGCCATCGCGGAACGGCTCGGCGGGCGGGGTGATCGGATCGCGGTGGCCGTGCATCCGCAGGATCGGCGTGAATACCGCCCATTGGAACCAGCGGATCATCAGTTCGTGGAAGGCGGGGTCCTCGACATGCCCGCCATGGAAGCCGCCGATATCGGTGGTCCACCACGGAATCCCCGCCATCGCCATGTTCAGTCCGGCGCTCAGCTGGTTGCGCATCGCCTCGAACGAGGAATGAATGTCCCCCGACCAGACCAGCGCGCCGTAACGCTGGCTCCCTGCCCAGGCGCAGCGGACGAGGCTGACGATCTCCGTCTCCCCCTCGGCGCTGAGCCCGTCGTGAAAGGCCTGGGCGTAATGGAGCGGATAGGCGTTGCCGACCTCCAGCACGCTGCCCGCGTGATAGCGGTAATTGTCGAAGTCATAGGCGCTGTATTCGGGCTCGGCCTCGTCCAGCCAGAACAGCGCGACGCCCTTGTCGCGATAGTTGCGCTTCGCCGTCCGCCACAGGAAATCGCGCGCGCCGGGATGGGTCACGTCGATGAAGCGGGTATTGCCCAGAAACTCCTGCTGCACGTCCAGCCCGCGCACCGCACGGACCAGATAGCCCTTCTCCGCCATATCGGCATAATTTTCCGAACGGTGATCGACCGTCGGCCAGACCGAGACGAGCAACTCGGTGCCCATCGCCTTCAATTCGGCGGTCATCGCGGCGGGATCGGGCCATTCGCGCTCGTCGAAGCGCCAGTCGCCCTGCACCGGCCAGTGGAAGAAATCGGCGACGATCACCGCCAGCGGAATGCCGCGCGCGTGATAGTCTCGCGCGACCGCCAGCAATTCGTCCTGCGACCGGTAGCGCAGCTTGCTCTGCCACAGGCCCAGCGCATAGTCGGGCATCATCGGCACGGTGCCGGTGACGGCGGCATAATTGCGCAGGATCTCGGCCGGAGCGTCGGCGGCGGTGATCCAATAGTCGATCTCGCGCGCCGCCCGCGCGGTCCAGGTCGCGCCATTGGCGGCGAAATGCACCTCGCCCACGGCGGGGATGTTCCACAACAGGCCATAGCCATGGCTCGACACGACGAAGGGAACGCTCGCCTGCGAATTGCGCTGCGCCAGTTCCAGGGTGCAGCCCGCCAGATCCAGATTGGGCTGCTGGTACTGGCCCATGCCGTACAGCCGCTCGCCCGGCTTCGCCTCGAACCGGACGGTGATCCGCGCGACCTCGCCGGGCAGCACCTGGAACTCGCGCCCCGACAGGCCGAGCGCGCTGATCGTGCGGACCTCCTTGGTGCCGACCGTCCAATATTGGCTGATCGTGTCGCGCTGCCGCCACTTTTCCTCCAGCAGCACCTCGCCCCGTGCATTCAGGAAGCGGACACGGCCCTGAAGATCGACTTCGGCGGTGATGCGCCCATGGGTGATGCGAGCGGTGCCGCCGTCGCGGGTGACGATTGGCGTGGACGGCGTCGTATCCGTGGGAGCGTCGAGCAGAGCGCCGGCCCGCGCACCCCGATCGGGAAAGGACGATGCCCGCAGCCGCAGGCCATCGGGGCCATGTGCCTCGATGCGCAGCCAGTTGCCATCATAGGCCCAGCCGATGGCACGAGTCTCCAGAACGAGCGTGTCCAAGCCCTATTTCCTCTCAACGCCATTCTGCGATGGCCGTAAACGTTTACGGATAATCGCTCGGACAAATGGTCCTGTCAATGCCCCTGTGGAATCAATGCCTCTTGTGTCGATCGCGCCACACCGCGATCACAGGCGCATGGACATACGCGAGCTCGCCCATCATCTCGGCCTGTCGATCGGCACGGTGTCGCGCGCGCTGAACGACCGCAAGGACGTCAGCCCCGCGACGCGGCAGCGGGTGGTCGAGGCTGCGCGGGCCTTCGGCTATATCCCCAACCAGTCGGGCCGGACCTTGCGCAGCGGGCGGACCGGGACGGTCGGTTTCATGCTGACGCTGGAGCATGACAGCGCGATCCATGGCGACCCGTTCTTCATGGCGCTGCTGGAGGGGTTACAGGACGGGCTGGGCGAGCAGGACCTGGACCTCGTCGTGCTGCTGGCGCGAAAAGGGGAGGACGGGCTGACCTTCCTGCGGCGGCATGTGTCGCGTCGCACGGTCGATGGCTGGGTGTTGTCGGGAACGCAGCATGACGATCCCCGGATCGCCTTCCTGCTGGACCAGGCCATCCCTTTCGTCGCGCTCGGGCGGACCGACACGGCGCGCGATTATGCCTGGATCGACCTGGATTTCGAAGGGGTGGTGACCGAGGCGATGGCGCTGCTGATCGGGGCGGGGCATCGCCGTATCGGGCTGGTCGCGCCGCCCGCGACGATCAACAACAGCCATATCGTGGTGCAGCGCTATCGCGACGCGTTGGCGCAGGCGGGGATCGGCTTCGACCCCGCGCTGGTCCATCATGGCGAGACGGATGAGAGCGACGGCGAAGCGACCGCCAGCGAGCTGATGGCGCTCTCCGACCGCCCGACCGCGTTGCTGCTGATGGGCGAGACCGCGCCGGTCGGGGCGTATCGCGCGCTGCGTCGGCTGGGGCTGGAGCCGGGGGGCGACGTGGCGGTGATCGGGTTGCGCGACAATCCCGCCTGCCGCGCGCTGTCGCCGGACCTGACCTGCTTCTCGCTGGAGTTGGGCGATCTGGGCCTGGCGCTGGCCCAGGCGCTGGTCGCGATGCTGCCGGGGCATCAGCGCGTCGATGACCCGCCGGTCCAGACGCTGTGGAAGATGGCACTCCGCCTGGGGCAAAGCCACCGGACCCGTAGCGAGGCGCCGATCTCGACAGTCTGACGGCGAAAAGTGCTGTCCGACAAATAATTCCCGCTTCGCATGGGGATGTGCGGAGAATCCTGTCGACTGTTCGGCCACCCTCCACCGCGCCAAGGTCGTGAACAGGACGGATCGGAAACGGTTTTTGGTCGGCGGCAAATATATGTTGCGCCCGCCGCCCGAGCATGGCTACCCATAGGAAAAATAGAATTAGTCGGAGAAGATCGGTGCGCTCATGCTGCCATGCCCCGTCGCGTCGCGACGTCCTTGCGACCGCCAGCATCGGCGCGCTGGCGACCGGATGGGGGGCGGTGATGCCCGCCGCCGCCTGGGCGCAGGCCAAGGCGATCAGCCCCGCGCCCGCCACGATGGTCCAGCCCTTCGACATGGCCGATGTGACGCTGGCGGACAGTCCCTTCCT
The DNA here is from genome assembly GCF_026540895.1 of Sphingomonas sp. GM_Shp_1. GTDB lineage: Bacteria > Pseudomonadota > Alphaproteobacteria > Sphingomonadales > Sphingomonadaceae > Sphingomonas. Next base: position 16,696 of record NZ_JALNUR010000034.1, read on the forward strand.
CCATGCGCAGAAGATGACCGAGGCGTATCTGATGCGCCTGCAACCCGATCGGCTGCTCGCCAATTTCCGCACCAATGCCGGTTTGAAGCCCAAGGCGCCCGTCTATGGCGGCTGGGAATCGGAACCGATGTGGGACGAGATCAACTGCCATGGCCATACGCTGGGCCATTATCTGTCCGCCTGCGCGCTGGCTTACCGCGCGACCAAGGACAAGCGCTATCGCCAGCGGATCGACTATATCGCGAACGAACTGGCCGCGTGCCAGAAGGCGGCGGGCACCGGCCTGGTCTGCGCCTTCCCCAAGGGGGCCGCGCTGGTCGCCGCGCATCTGCGGGGCGAGCCGATCACCGGTGTGCCCTGGTACACGCTGCACAAGGTCTATGCGGGGCTTCGCGACTCGGTGCTGCTGGCGGACAGCGCGCCGTCGCGCGCGGTGCTGATCCGGCTGGCCGATTGGGGCGTGGTGGCGACCAGGCCGCTGTCGGACGAACAGTTCGAGACGATGCTGCAAACCGAATATGGCGGCATGAACGAGGTCTATGCCGACCTGTATTTCATGACCGGTAACGAGGATTATCGCGCGCTGTCCCGGCGTTTTTCGCAAAAGGCGGTGATGAACCCGCTGGTCAAGGGGCAAGATCATCTCGACGGGATGCACGCCAACACGCAAATCCCCAAGATCATCGGTTTCCAGCGCGTGTTCGAGGCGACCGGCGACGACCAGTATCGGAATGCGGCGGCGTTCTTCTGGCGGACGGTGGCGCATACCCGCGCCTTCGCGACCGGCGGGCATGGCGATGGCGAGCATTTCTTCGCCATGGCCGATTTCGACAAGCATGTGTTCTCGGCCAAGGGCTCGGAAACCTGCTGCCAGCACAATATGCTGAAGCTGACCCGCGCCTTGTTCCTGCACGATCCGCGCGCCGAATATGCCGATTATTACGAGCGAACGCTCTATAACGGCATCCTCGCCTCGCAGGACCCGGACTCCGGGATGGCGACCTATTTCCAGGGCGCGCGGCCGGGCTACATGAAGCTCTATCACACCCCCGAAGACAGCTTCTGGTGCTGCACCGGCACGGGGATGGAAAATCATGTGAAGTATCGCGACTCGATCTACTTCCATGACGACCGCGCGATGTACGTGAACCTCTTCATCCCCTCCAGCGTGACCTGGGCCGACAAGGGCGCGGTGCTGACCCAGGCGACCCGTTTTCCGGAGGCGGGGAACACCGAGTTCCGCTGGAAGCTGCGCCAGCCGACCGAGTTGACGCTGAAATTGCGCCACCCGAAATGGAGCCGGGCCGCGACCCTGCTGGTCAACGGGGCCGAGGTCCAGCGCTCGGACAAGCCGGGCAGCTATGCCGAGGTGACCCGGACGTGGAAGACCGGCGACACGGTCGAATGGCGGATGGTCATGGAACCCGGCGTCGAAAGCGCCCCCGCCGCGCCGGAGATCGTTGCCTTCACCTATGGCCCGCTGGTGCTGGCGGGCGCGCTGGGCCGCGAAGGGCTGGCCCCGGGCGCGGACATCATCGTCAACGAGCGCAAATATGGCGAGTATAACGACACGCCCTTCCAGGCGCCGACCCTGTCTGGTGAGCCGGAGGAGCTGACGCGCAAGATCAGTGCCTCGGGCAAGCCGCTGGAGTTCACAATCCCTGCGGCGGACGGCCAACCGGTGCGGCTGGTCCCGTACCACCGGATCGCGCATGAGCGATATGCAACGTATTGGAAGCTGGCCTGATCGCGGACCACAATTAACCCGGCCAAGGCCGGGGTTTGGTTGCCTTTTCGTTGCGGTTAATTTGTTCGCGCGGAGGCGTGGAGGATGCAGAGAGGGTGTCCGATTGGCCGCAGCCTGCCCTCACCATGACGCGGTGGAAAGAAGCATAAATCTGCCACGGGCGAAACACCTCCGCGTTCTCCGCGCCTCCGCGCGAACAAAATCTCTCTCGACGCATCGGCGCTCCGCCGACCGCATGGCATCTGGACCCCGGCCTTCGCCGGGATCGTGCGGTTGAATTGCGTCGGAATATGGTGGGCGATGACGGGCTCGAACCGCCGACATTCTCGGTGTAAACGAGACGCTCTACCAACTGAGCTAATCGCCCCCTCGGGGTAAGCCCCGCCTAATGCCGATGCGTTCTGCGTCTGGCAAGCCGCTTTTGCGCGGCCAACCAAATCGGTTCCTTTGTTGGATACAAAGTCGATTATCTCCGGTACATAACGAGAACATCGGGAACGGGCGCGGTCGAGGGAGCGACCGGGTTCGGGCTCGATGCTTCGGGGGGAGCGGGGATGGCCGAAACGGGGGAGGGCGCGCGGTGGACGACGGCGCGGCGACGGCAATTCCTGGAGGCGCTGGCGGTCAGCGCCGATGCGGGCGTGGCGGCACGGGCGGTGGGAGAGACGCTCGGGGCCGTCCGCTCGCTCAGGCGGCGCGACCGGGCCTTTGGCGAGGCCTGGGACCAGGCGATCGGCGCGGCGCATGCGCTGGTCGAGGAAGGGCTGTTGCGCCGGATGCTCGCCCTGTTGGCGGCCGGGGACGGGGAGGGAGGCGGAGAGGCCGGTGCGGGGACCACCGGCCTCTCCATCACCCCGCCGCTCGCACCGACCGAGGTGCAACTCTATTTGAAGCTGCTCGCACGCCGCGATGTGCTGGCGAAGGCCGGTGACTCGGGCAACGAGGCGGCGCGGGCGAGTGCGGCGGAGACCGATGCGGCGCTGGAACGCGCGCTCGATGGCTTGGCGCGGCGGCGGTTGAAGGGGATGGCGTGATGGCGAGGGAGGATGCGGCGACGCGGCTTGTCACGCTGGCGATGCTGGAACCGGTGGCGCGGGAGCGGGCGCTGGCCGCGCTGACCCCGGCGCAGAAGCGCGAACTGGTCGAGCGATGGGAATTATGGGCGCATGACGGACAGGTCGCGCCGCCGGGCGACTGGCGGGTCTGGTTGATCCGGGCGGGGCGCGGGTTCGGCAAGACGCGCGCCGGGGCGGAATGGGTGAGCAGTCTCGCCCGCGACAATCCGGGGGCGCGGATCGCCTTGATGGGCGCGACCCTGCGCGATGTGGAACGGGTGATGGTGCGCGGCGAAAGCGGACTGTTGGCGGTGGCGCGCAAGGGCGAGACGCCGAAGTGGATCGGCAGCCTGGGGCAGGTGCATTTCGCGTCGGGCGCGATCGGCTTCGCCTATTCGGCCGCCGCGCCCGAGGCTCTGCGCGGGCCGCAGCATCATGCGGCGTGGTGCGACGAGCTGGGCAAGTGGAAGGGGGAGGCCGGATGGGACAATCTGATGATGACGCTCCGGCTGGGCGAGCAGCCGCGCGTGCTGGTCACGACCACGCCGCGGGCGACGCCGCTGATGCGCAAGGTCATGGCGCTGCCCGATTGCGTCGAGACGATGGGGCGGACCAGCGACAATGCCCATCTGCCCGACAGCTTCCAGGAGGCGATGATCGCGCAATATGGCGACACGCGGCTGGGGCGGCAGGAGCTGGACGGCGAGATGGTCGACGATCGCGAGGGGGCGCTGTGGACCCGCGCGCTGCTCGACCGGCAACGGGCCAAGACGGTGCCCGCGCTCGACCGGGTGGTGGTCGGCGTCGATCCGCCTGCGACGAGCAGCGGCGATGCCTGCGGGATCGTCGCGGTCGGGCTGGGGCGCGACGGTCATGGCTATGTGCTGGAGGATGCGAGCGAGGCGGGCCTGTCGCCCGAGGGCTGGGCGGCGCGGGTGGCGGGATGTGCTCGGCGGAACCGCGCGGACCGGGTGGTGGCCGAACGCAACCAGGGCGGCGACATGGTGGAGAGTGTGCTGCGGCTCGCCGATCCGACCCTGCCGGTGCATCTGGTCTATGCCTCTATCGGCAAGGCGGCGCGCGCCGAGCCGGTGTCGTTCCTCTACGCGCAGGGGCGGGTGTGGCATGCGCGGGGGTTCCCGGCGCTGGAGGACGAGCTGTGCGGGCTGGGCGTGGCGGGGGCCTATGACGGGCCCGGCCGCTCGCCGGACCGGGCGGATGCGCTGGTCTGGGCGCTGACCGAACTGATGCTGTCGGGGCGGGGGCCGCCGGGGATACGGAATCTCTGAACCCGTCATCCCAGCGAAGGCTGGGATCTCCGGGTGGTGCAGCAATGGGTCGAGAGAGGCCCCAGCCTTCGCTGGGGCGACGGACGCCGATTTGGGGCGGCGGGCCTTTCGAGGAGGGATGACGATGAGGATGTTCGGTCGCAAGACCGGGCGGGGGGCCGCGCGTCCGCTGCTCGGATTGGGTTTGGCCCGGTCGGGGGTGCCGTTGACGGGCTCGGCACCGTCCTATGAGACCCAGGTGCGCGAGGGGTATTTGCGCAACCCGGTGGCGCAGCGTGCGGTGCGGATGGTCGCGGGCGGGCTGGCCGATGCGCCGCTCAGCGCCTCGCATCCCGAACTCGTCGCTTTGGTCGCGGCGCGCAGCGAGGGGCAGGCGCTGTTGGAGACGGTGGCGACCCATCTGCTGCTGCACGGCAATGCCTATGTGCAGATCCTGCGCGATGCCGAGGGCGAGGTGGCCGAGCTGTTCGCGCTGCGCCCGGAGCGGGTGACGATGGAGCTGGACTCGAGCGGCTGGCCCGCCGCGTTCCTCTACCGCGCCGGGGGACGGGTGACGACGCTGCCGGTCGATCCGGTGCGGCCGCAGGTCGTGCATTTGAAAAGCTGCCACCCGCTCGACGATCATTACGGGTTGGGCTGTCTGGGCGCGGCGGCGGGGGCGATCGCGATCCACAATGCGGCGGCGGCGTGGAACCGGGCGCTGCTCGACAATGCGGCGCGGCCTTCGGGGGCCTTGGTCTATGATCCGGGTGATGGTTCGACGCTGACGCCCGACCAGTTCGAGCGGTTGCGTGCCGAGATGGAAGGTTTTGCCGGAAGCGGCAATGCCGGGCGTCCGCTGCTGCTGGAGGGCGGACTGAAGTGGCAGGCGATGAGCCTGTCGCCGGCAGAATTAGACTTCATCGCGGCAAAATCGTCGGCGGCGCGCGAGATCGCACTGGCCTTTGGCGTACCGCCGATGCTGCTCGGGCTCCCCGGTGACAACACCTATGCCAATTACCGCGAGGCGAACCGGGCGCTGTGGCGACAGGCGATCCTGCCGCTGGCGGGCGCGATCCTGAGCGGGCTTTCGCAAGGGCTGGCGGGCTGGTTCGAGGGGGCGAGCCTGTCGGTCGACATCAACCGTGTCACCGCTCTGGCCGAGGAACGCCAGATGCTGTGGCAGATGGCGGCGAGCGCCGACTTCCTCGATCCGGCGGAGAAGCGCCAGATGGTCGGCCTGTCATGAGCGGCGACGTTCTGGCGCGGCTGCTGGCGCAGGCGGCGGACAGCGGCGCGGATCTGGTGACGCTGCGCGCGGTCGCCGAGGAGGCGGGCGAGCTGGGCGCGACACGGGCGCTGACCCGGCTGGGCCTGGCCGATGCCGATGCGGCGGAGGATGTCGCCGAACTGCGCGAACTGCTGTCGGCGTGGCGCGAGGCCAAGTCGTCGGTGTGGAAAAGCGCGGTCGGCTGGCTGACGCGGCTGCTGGGGGCGCTGCTGCTGGCGGGAATCGCGATGCGGCTGGGGATGGAGGACTGGCTGAAATGAGCCTGCACTTCACCGGCTATGCCGCGATCTGGGACCGGATGGACCGGGCGGGCGATGTCATGCGGCGCGGCGCCTTTGCGGGAGCGGGCGACGTGCCCCTGCTGTGGCAGCATCGGGGCGAGCCGATGGGGCGGATCGTCGGACTGACGGAAGACGACACCGGGCTCGCCGTCGAGGGCGTGGTCGGCGATCCGGCGCTCGCCGCGCTGGTCCGTTCGGGCGCGGTGGCGGGGCTGTCGGTCGGATACCGGCCGCGTGTCGTCCATCAGGGCGCGGCCCGCGCCATCCTGTCGGCCGAGCTTATCGAAATCAGTCTGGTGACGGTGCCGATGCAGCCGCTCGCCCGGGTGACTCAGTTTTTGACCAAGGGGGATTGATATGGACGTGATCGAACGACCCGTGCTGGACGGCGCGCGGGCAGCGAAGAGCGGCGCCTTTGACGGCTATGTGCGCAGCGGCACGACCGTCGAGCTGAAGGCCTTTACCGGCACCACCGGCGACAGCGGCGGGTTCGCCGTGCCGCGTGAGATCGACGCGGCGATCGCCTCGGTCCTGAAGAATGTCTCGCCGATCCGCGCCATCGCCAATGTCGTGACGGTGGGCTCGGCGGGGTATCGCAAGCTGGTGACGACCGGCGGCACACCCTCGGGCTGGGCGAGTGAGACGGCGGCGCGGCCCGAAACCGCGACGCCCAGCTTCGTCGAACTCGCCCCGCCGATGGGCGAGCTGTACGCCAACCCTTCGGCCAGCCAGGCGATGCTGGACGATGCGGCCTTCGATGTGGAGGGCTGGCTCGCGGGCGAGATCGCGACCGAGTTCGCGCGGGCCGAGGGACAGGCTTTCATCAACGGCTCGGGCGTCAACCGGCCCAAGGGCTTCCTGACCAATGCCATCTCGACCGCCAAGGACGGGGTGCGCCCGTTCGGCACGCTGCAATATCTGGCGACCGGCGCGACGGGGGCGTTCGGGGCCAAGGCGGATGAGCGGCTGGTCGATCTGGTCCAGTCGCTCCGGGCGCCCTACCGCCAGGGCGCGTGCTTCGTCATGAATGCGGCGACCTCGGCGAGCATCCGCAAGCTGAAGACGACGGACGGCCAGTTCATCTGGGCACCGGGCCTGACGGCGGGCCAGCCCGCCACCCTGCTCGGCTATCCGGTGATCGAGGCGGAGGACATGCCCGATATCGCGGACAATGCGTGCGCCATCGCCTTCGGCAATTTCCAGGCGGGCTATCTGATCACCGAACGCGCCGAGACCGCGATCCTGCGCGATCCGTACAGCAACAAGCCGTTCGTGACTTTCTACGCCACGCGGCGAGTCGGCGGCTGCGTCAGCGACTCGGAGGCGATCAAGCTGATGAAGTTCGCGACGAACTAAATCGCTGGAAAAATCGGGGCAGCCCGCAGGAGGCTGCCCCGTAGTTCAGGGAGAATGCCGAGCCCGGCCGGGGGGCGCAGGGTCGGCATGGCCGGTGCCCAAGGGGGAGGCGGGCAGCGGCTGAAAACGTCTCTGCTCCCCAAGTGTGACGCCCATGTGTCCGGCTTGTCGCAACTTGTATCGGTGAAGGAGAATTCATCATGAGCGGGATCAGGGAGCCCATGCCCGCCCAGTCCGTCACGGCGGCGGCGGGCGCGGTGCGCGCGCTGTTGCGACTGGAAGAAGGGAATGAGGCGGCGCTGGTGGAGCGCGTCGCGGGCGTCGCGCTGGGGCTGGCCGAATCCTTTTGCGGGCAGATGCTGATTCAGCGGATCGTCGAGGAACCGGTGCCAGGTGCACTGGCGTGGCAGGCGCTGTCGGCGACGCCGGTCGTCGCGATACTGTCCGGCGGCGTGGGCGAGATCGACCGCGACGGGCGCGGCTGGGTCCGGGCGGGGGAGGCGGTGACGGTGCGGTATCGCGCGGGGCTCGCCGAGGGCTGGGCGGGCCTGCCGCCCGAAATCGCGCATGGCGTGGCGATCATGGGCGCGCATCTGTTCGACAATCGCGATGCCGCCGTGGCGCCGCCCGCCGCCGTCGCGGCCCTGTGGCGGCCCTGGCGGCGGATGCGGCTCGACGCGCCGAGGCGGGCATGACCGCGCGGGAGGCCTTGCGGGCCGGGCTGTTGGCGGCCTTGCGCGCCGCGTTGCAGCCGCTGGCGGTGACGGTGTTCGACGCCGTGCCGGTCCGGGCCAGCGTGCCGCAGGCGGTGCTGGGCGAGCCGGGCGAGAGCGACTGGGGCGCGGCGGGGATCGAGGGGCGCGAACTGCGCGTGGCCGTCACGCTGACCGACGAGGGCGAACGGCCCCTTCGGCTGCGCGCCGCGATGCAGGCGGTGGAGGGAATCACGCTGTCGGCTGCGCTGGCCGATGGCTGGCAGGTGGCGGGGTGGGCCGTGACGGCGACCCGCATGGTGAAGACGGGCGCACGCTGGACGGCGAGCGTCGAGTGGCGCGCGCGGTTGTGGCGCGTGGGGCAATAGGGGGAAACGGGCATGGCAATCGAAAAGGGAAGCGCCTTTCTGCTCAAGATCGGCGACGGGGCGGAACCGCCTGCCTTCGCCACCATGGCGGGGCTGCGCACGACGCAACTGTCGATCAATGGCGAGACGGTGGTGGTGACGAGCAAGGATTCGGGCGGCTGGCGCGAGCTGCTGTCCGGCGCGGGCGTGCGGCATGTCAGCGTCGCGGGTGCGGGCGTCTTCACCGGATCGGCGGCGGAGGCACGGATGCGCGGCCATGCGCTGGCGGGCACCATCGAGACCTATCGGTTGAGCTTCGAGAGCGGCGGGTCGATGACCGGGCGGTTCCTGGTCACGCGCCTCGATTACAGCGGCGATTTCGGCGGCGAGCGGACCTACACGCTGGCCCTGGAAAGCTCCGGCGCGGTGGTGGCGGCATGAGCGCGGCGGCGAACCCGGTGCGGGGCGAGGCGGCGCTGCGTGTGGGCGGTGCGGAACTGGTCGTGCGGCCGAGCTTCCAGGCGCTGGTCGCGGCGGAGGGCGAGCTGGGCCCGCTGTTCGAACTGGTCGAGCGGGCGGGCGAGGGCAAGCTGTCGCTGGGCGAGGCGGCGGCGCTGATCTGGCATTGCCTGCGCGAGGTGCCAGAGGGGTTGAGCCGCGAGCAGTTGGGCGAGGCGTTGGTGGAACTGGGGCTGGCGACGCTGGCGCCCGTGCTGCGGCAATTGCTGCGCCAGATATTGGGCGGGAAATGACCTTTGCCGAGGAGGCGGGGCGGCTGGCAGGGATGGCGGGCGCGGTGCTGGGCTGGTCGCCCGACCGCTTCTGGCGCGCCACGCCCGCCGAGCTTCGGGCGGTGGTGACGGCGATGATGGGGCCGACCGGGGGCGATCCGCCCTCGGCCGCCACGCTCGCCCGGTTGCGGGAGATGTATCCGGATGGATGAGCAGGACTTTGCACCCCGCATCGACATGCGGGGCTTCGCCGCCGACATGGCCGCGATGCGTGCCGATCTGTCGCGCGGTCTGGGCGATGCGGCCGAGATCGGCGCGCGGACGGTCGAGGGGGCGCTGCTGCGCGCGGCGCGGACCGGCAAATTTGGCTTCGAGGAACTGAAGGCGACCGCCTTGTCGGTGCTCGACCAGATCGCACGGGCAGCGTTGCGACAGGGCATGGGGGCCATGAAGGACGGCGCGGGGATGCTCGACCTGTTGAGCGGTCTGAGCGGCTTGCCCGGCCGGGCGACGGGGGGACCGGTATCGCCCGACCGGCCCTATCTGGTCGGCGAGCGCGGCCCCGAACTCTTCGTGCCGACCAGCAGCGGACGGGTGGAGACACTGCGCCCCGGCGGTTCGCCGCGCGATGTGCGGGTGGCGATCACGATCAACGCCGGGCCGGGCGAGGCGGGGGGCGTGTTGCAACGCTCCAGTCGCCAGGTGGCGCGGGCGGTCCGGGCCGCTCTGGCGGAGGATTGAGGGCGGGCATGCCCCTCCACCACGCCCTGCGGGCGCGGTCCCCCTCCCCATCGGAGATGGGGAGGATTTGGGAAACGCTATTCCTCCCCACGCTCGGCTTGGGGAGGGGGACCGCCGGGCGTCAGCCCGTTGGTGGAGGGGCGGGAGCCTCGACATCTGGGAGACGAACCCCATGCAATACTGCCTGCACAGCGAACGCCGGGACCAGCGGAGCGATATGCTGACCCGCTTCGACCCGCGCTATTGGACGGTCGATTTCCCGCGCCCGATGATGGCGTCGGTGGTCGCGACCGCGCCCGATGCCTTGCGCGTCGATACGGTCTTCTACCGCGCCGACGATCTGGCCGGGCTGATCTGGGAGTCGGCGGATCGGCACGACCATCCGCTGCTGCGCTATGACACGGTGCGCGACTATCGCGACTGCCGGTTGCGGTTCCGCTGGCGCTCCGGAGGGATCAAGCCGCTCGACGCGGTGCACGGCCCGACCCTGACGATCGAGGGACGCGATGCGCAAGGGCGGCCCCGTGACTGGTATGTCAGGCTGTGGAATTACGCGACCGGGACGCCGGAGGATGCGGAGATCGTCATCGACTTCGCGACGCTGGCGGGTGGGTTCAAATTCCCCGAGGATCGCGATCCCGTCTGGGCGGGGGATGTCGACCGCATGTTCATCTCGCTGGTCGCCCCCGGTTACGACGCGCGTACGGGATTTCTGGCGGAGACGCAGGAAGGCTGGGTCGAGATGACCGGCATCGCCTGTGACGGGCCGGGTTCGGTGATCGGGGTCTGCGCGGCGGTGCTGCCCGAGCAGGGCTTCGGGATCGCGAGCGGTTATGACGACAGCTATCACCTGACGCCGCAGCGTTTGCTGCGCAACATGCTGCACCTCGGCTATCGGGGGAGCATCGTCCATTATGTCGGCATGAGCCATTATTTCCGGCTCGAACGCAGCGGCGACGGGCTCTACGCCGGCCTGGCTGGAGGGGCGCTCAACACCGCCTGCGCCGCCTGGCATCGCGCTTTGGCGGGCGAGGCGAAGGCGCTGGGCTATGGCCTGATCTGGTCGCTCTCCTATGAGCTGTTCGATGCGCATTGCTGGGGCGACTGGAAACAGCGCTCGGCGGATGGTGCCCCCGCCCTGACCGGCTGGGAGCCGCCCTCGACCTTGCTCAGCCCGGCGCATGCGGGGGCGATGGCCTATCTCCAGGCGGTCGCGCGGGCCTTTCTCGCCATCGGCCAGGCGGCGGGGCTGGCGCCGCAATTCCAGGTCGGCGAGCCCTGGTGGTGGGTGCGTCCCTCCGACGGTGCGCCGTGCCTCTACGATGCGGCGGCGGTGGCGGCCTTCGCGCCGGTGCCGATGGCGACCATGGCCGGCGCGAAAAGCCAGGCGCAGCGCGATACGCTCGACCGGGCAGGCGCGTGTCTGGCGGCATCGACGGCGGCTTTGTGCGCAGCGGCCAAGGCGGCCGCACCGGGCTGTGTCACCCATTTGCTCACCTATCTGCCGACCGTGCTCGATCCGCTCGCGCCCGAGGCTAGCCGCGCCAACATGCCGGTCGGCTGGGCGAGCCCGGCCTTCGATGTGTTGCAATTGGAGGATTATGACTGGGTGACGGCGGGCGACACCGCCTCGACCCGCAAGGGCGTGGCGCTGGCCGAGGCGCGGCTCGGCTATCCGCCTACGCGCCAGCATTATCTGGCGGGCTTCGTGCTGCGCGCCGACCAGCGGGAGCAATGGAGCCGCATCGCCGACGCGGCGCAGGTCGCGCGCGAGCGGGGCGTCGCCGCGACGTATCTATGGGCGATGCCGCAGGTGATGCGCGACGGCTTTGTGTGTTGGGAGGGGGAAGACGATATGCAGGCTTTCGACGATATACTCTTCCCCCTGGCGCTGGGGCGCGAGGCGGAGGTGACGCCGGGTTTCTCCACCGCCATCCTGACCGGCGCGGGCGGACGCGAGGCGCGTAATGCGAGTTGGGCGGAGGCGCGGACGACCTATGATGTCGGGCCCGGCATCCGCTCGGCGGAGGATATCGCCGCGCTGCTGGGCTTCTTCCGCGCGCGGATGGGCCCGGCGCGGGGGTTCCGCCTGCGCGATCCGTTCGACAGTGTCGGCATGGACGAGGCGTTGGGCACCGGCGACGGCACCACGCGCCGGTTCGCGCTGGTCCGCCATTATGGCGACCAGTCGCGGCGCATCACCCGGCCGGTGGGGGGCAGCGTCTCGGTCAAGGTCGCGGGACAGGGCGTGACCGGCTTCGTCGTGGAGCCGGGCGGCTGGCTGCTGCTCGACACCGCGCCCGCCGCCGGAGCACCGATCACCGCCAGCTTTACCTTCGACGTGCCCGTGCGCTTTGCCGAGGACCGGCTGAGCGCGACGCTGGCCGGGTTCCGCGCGGGCGCGGCCCCGTCGGTGCCGTTGGTCGAGGTGCGGGAGGCATGAGCGCCGACACGCTGACCACCCGCGTCCTGTGCTGGCGGATCGAGCGGCGCGACGGGGTGACGATCGGGCTGACCGGGCATGACCATGATCTGTGGATCGACGGCGTGCGCTACCGCGCCGCGCCGGGCCTGATGCCGAGTGCGATCCTGCGCGGCGATGCGCTGGACCCCGACATGATGGAGGCGACGGGCGCGCTGACCAGTGCCGCGATCGCCGAGCGGGACTTGCTGGCCGGTCGCTGGGACGGGGCGAGCGTCGCGGCGATCGCGGTCGACTGGACCGGCGGGGCCGCGCCCGTGCCGCTGGGGCAGGGGGTGATCGGCGCGGTGCAACTGGGCGATGGGGGCTTCACCGCCGAACTGCGCGGCATGGGCGCGCTGCTCGATCAGCCGGTGGCGGAGGAGACCTCGCCCGACTGCCGCGCCTCGCTGGGCGACCGGCGGTGCCGGGTGGCGATGGCGGGGCGGCGGCGCTTCGCGCACGTCGCGGCCTGGGACGGCGAAGTGATGCTGACCCTCGACACCGTCGAGCCGGTCGCCAATGCCTATGGACAGGGGCGGCTGATCTGGTTCGGCGGGGCCAATACCGGGTTGGAGAGCGCGGTCGCGCGGTCGGAGGGGAACCGGCTTTGGCTCTCCGCCCCGCCCGCCTTCGCCATCGAGGGCACGCCGCTGATCGAACTGGTCGAGGGGTGCGACAAGCGGCTGGAGACCTGCCTGTCGCGCTTCGCCAATGTCGTGAATTTCCGGGGCGAGCCGTTCCTGCCCGGCATCGACCTGCTCACCCGCTACCCCGGCGCATGAGGGGCGTGGAGGCGGCGGCGCGGGCGCTGGTCGGCGTGCGGTTCCGACTGCATGGGCGCGATTCCGTGCATGGCCTCGATTGCGTCGGGCTGGTCGCGGCGGCGACCGGGCGGGAAGCGCCGACCGGCTATGGCTGGCGAAGCGGGGATGCGGGGCGGGTGGCGGCGCTGCTCGATGCGCAGTTCCTGCGGGGAGAGGATGAACCCGGCGCGGTGATGCTGCTGCGGGCCGGGCCTGGGCAACTGCACCTGGCGATCCGGGTCAGCGACGGGATCGTCCATGCCGATGCGGGGCTTCGCCGCGTCGCCTGGCGACCGGGTGCGCCGCCCTGGCCGGTGCTGGGCTATTGGAAGGGGGAGGGATAATGGCGACCTTGGTCTTGGGCACGGTGGGCCGTGCGCTGCTGGGGCCGGTGGGCGGCGCGATCGGCGCGCTGATCGGCAACCGGGTGGATCATGCCGTGCTGGGCTCGCCCCGGCGGCAGGGGCCGCGCCTGGCCGAGCTGTCGGTGCAGACCTCCAGCTACGGCACGCAGATGCCCGCCATCTTCGGCACGATGCGCGTGGCGGGCCCCGTCATCTGGGCGACCGATCTGGTCGAGTCGCGCGGCGTCTCCGGCGGGGGCAAGGGGCGGCCGAGCACGGAAAGCTACAGCTATTCCGCCAATTTCGCGGTCGCTCTGTCGGGGCGGACGATCCGGCGGGTCGGGCGCATCTGGGCGGATGGTCGCCTGCTGCGCGGGGAAGCGGGCGACTCCAAGGTCGCGACCGGCTTTCGCCTCTACACGGGTACCGAGGACCAGCCGGTCGATCCGCTGATCGCCTCCGTCGAGGGCGCGCGTGCCTCGGCCTTTCGGGGGATAGCCTATGCGGTGTTCGAGGGGCTGGCGCTGGCCGAGTTCGGCAACCGGATTCCCCAACTCACCTTCGAGGTGGAGGCGGATGCGGCGGCCCTGTCCTGCGGCACGATCGCGCAGGCCCTCTCGCCCTGGGTGCGGGCGGGCGATGGCGGCACGATGGTCGGCGGCTTTGCGGCGAGCGGGGGAAGCGTGCGCGCGGTGCTGGCGATGCTTGCCGATATGAGCGGCGGTCAGTGGGTGGCGGAGGGACGCGGCCTGCGCCTCGCCGTGCCCGACCCCGCCGCCGTTCCCACCCTCATCCAGGATGAGGGGATGGGCGCCGAGGGACCGGGCCGACGCGGCCAGCGCGAGGTGGCGGCGGAGGCGATCCTTCCGGCGAGCGTCACCGTCGCCCATTATGATCCGGCGCGCGACTATCAGATCGGGATGCAGCGCGCGCGCCGCGCCGGCGGGGTGCGTGACGAGCGGCTGGACCTGGCCGCCGCGCTCGATGCCGCCACGGCGCGGACGCTGGCCGAGGACCGGCTGGCGCGCAAACGGGCCGAGCGGGTGCGGCGGACCGTGACGCTCGGCCCCGATGCGCTGGCCATCGCGCCCGGTGGCCTCGTCACCATCGCGGGCGAGGCGGGACGCTGGCGCGTGGTCGAGGCGGCGTGGGAGGCCATGGCCGTCCGGCTGACCTGCGTGCCGGTCGGGCATGTCGGGCCGATGCGGGCGGCGTCGCCGGGGCGGATCGCGCGGGCGGCGGACCGGACCATCGGGGCGACGCGGCTGATCGCCTTCGAAGCGCCGCCGCTGACCGACGAACTGCTGTCCACCCCGCGCCTGATCGTCATTGCGGCGGGCGGGCCGGGATGGCGGCAGGCGAACCTCGCCTATAGCCTGGACGACGGGGCGAGTTGGACCGCGATCGGCACCACCGCGCCGCCGGGCGTGATCGGCAGCGTGACGGCGGTGACGCCGGGCGGCGGCACTACTGCGCTGATCGACCGGCGCGGCGCGTTCGTGGTGACGGTCGCGGAGGATCTGGCCGATGCCGATCCGGCGGCGATCGAGGCGGGGGCCAATCTCGCCTGGATCGGCGGCGAGCTGATCCAGTTCGCGCGGGCCGAGCCGCTGGGCGACCGACGCTGGCGATTGCGCGAGTTGCGGCGCGGCCTGCGCGGGACCGAGGCGATGATCGGGCAGGCCACGTCGGGAACCCCCTTCGCGCTGATCGCGGCGGAGTCGGTGCGGACCATCGACGTGCCGATCACCGCGCTGGGCGGTCGCGTCCGCTTCCTGGCACATGGCGTGGCGGACGGCACGGAGGGGGTGCAGGCGGTGGCGGAGGTCACCGGTCATTCGGTCCTGCCGCCCGCGCCGGTCGGACTGTGGAGCCGCCGGGGCGCGGACGGCAGCGTCACCCTGGGCTGGACCCGGCGAAGTCGGCTCGGGTGGCGCTGGCTCGACCGGGTCGATGCGCCGCTGGGCGAGGAGGCCGAGCGCTATCGCGTCACCCTGGGCGACCGGGAGGCGATCGTCACCGCCCCCGGCTGGACCGGCACGGCGAGCATGGGGGAGCGGGTGACGGTGCGGCAATTGGGGACCTGGGGCGCGTCGGCGCCGCTGGTCGGATTCGTGGGAGAGGATTGAGATGACGGGAGAAACGCCGCGCTGGACGCTGCCGCTGCTGACCGCGGGGCAGGCGCAGAAGGAGATCACCCATAACGAGGCGCTGACCCTGCTCGACATGGTGGTGCAACCCTGTGTCGAGGCGGTGGGCATCGACACCCCGCCCGACGCGCCCGTGCCGGGCCAGGCCTGGGTGGTCGGCGACCAGCCGGTGGCGGCGTGGAAGGACCGTGCCGCGATGCTGGCCGGATGGACCGAGGGCGGGTGGAGATTTCTCCCGCCGCGCCAAGGGCTTTCGGTTTGGAACAAGGCCGAGCAATGCCGATCCGACTGGGACGGGACGGCATGGCGGACGGGGCGTGTCGTCGCGCGCGAATTGACCGTGGCCGGTAAAAAAGTTTTGGGTGCGCAACAACCTGCCATCGCCTCGCCGGATGGAGGACAAGTCATTGATATAGAAGGACGTTATGCCCTGAATGCGGTGATTTTGGCATTGCGCAGCCATGGATTGATCGCCTCAGGCTGACGAAAATCCTGTGCTTTTAATGCCACAGTGCCGGGCTTTTGTTTGCTTGCGTGGAAACCAACACGTCGATAGTGGGTTTGCGCTGTCCGTAGTGACAACCAAGAAAGGGGACTATGATGCGGAAGCTTGCCATTGTTCTGGCACTCGCCTCCACCGCTCTGGCTTCGCCTGCCCTCGCCCGCGACAAGTCGTGGTACGTCGGCATCGAAGGCGGCGGGATGATCGTCGAGGACATCGATTATGATGTCACCGGCACGCGCACCGGCGTGGCCACTGTCGACCATGACTATGGTTATGACGTTGACGCCGTGATGGGTTACGACTTCGGTGGTTTCCGTCTGGAAACCGAAGTCGGCTATCGCCGCGCGACCGTCGACGGCTTCAGCTCGACCACGCTGACCAACACCGGCATCGGTGCGGGCACGGTTGCGGCTGGTAACTACGACTATGCCGGTGGTTCCACCTCGGCGCTCAGCTTCATGCTGAACGGCTTGCTGGACTTCGGTGCCGATGACGGCATCCAGGGCTTCGTCGGCGGCGGTGTTGGTGTCGCTCGCGTCAAGGCGAACTACAAGCTCAACAACCAGGCCGACTTCCTGAACGACTCGGACACCGTGTTCGCGTGGCAGGCTCTGGCGGGCATCCGTGCGCCGCTGACCGACCACATCGACGCGACGCTGAAGTATCGCTTCTTCAACGCCGAGAACGTCAAGCTGGTCGACGTCGCGAACAACACGTTCGACGGCCGTTTCCGTTCGCACTCGATCCTGGGT
>NZ_JALNUR010000035.1 GCF_026540895.1 Sphingomonas sp. GM_Shp_1
CGCTTCCCCCTCTCCCCGCAATCCGCTAACCGGGCCGACATGGCCTTTTACCACCCGCTCCTCTTCGCCCTCGATGCCGAACGCGCCCATGGTCTGACGGTGGCGATGCTGTCGCGCTGGGGTTCGCTGGGCGCGCCGTTGGGGGCCGATCCGGCGCGCTATCCGCGTCTGGCGACACGCGTGGCGGGGATCGACTTCGCCAATCCGCTGGGGCTGGCCGCCGGGGTCGACAAGAATGGCGAGGCGATCGATGGCTTTTTCGGCCTGGGCTTCGGCATGGTCGAGATCGGCACGCTGACCCCCAAGCCCCAGCCCGGCAATCCCAAGCCCCGGCTGTTCCGGCTGGTCGAGGACAAGGGCGTGGTCAACCGCTATGGCTTCAACAATGGCGGGCTGGACGCCGGGCTGGCGCGGGCAAAGGCGGCGAAGCGCAAGGGCGTGCTGGGCATCAATGTCGGCGCGAACAAGGACGCCGCCGACCGCATCGCGGACTATCGCCACGGCGTGACCCAGGCCGCGCCGATCGCCGATTATGTGACGATCAACATCTCCAGCCCCAACACGCCCGGCCTGCGCGACCTTCAGCACGGGCCGGCGCTGGCCGAATTGCTGGCGGCCTCGCGTGAGGCGGCAGGTAAAGTGCCGCTGTTCCTGAAAGTCGCGCCCGACCTCGACCCCGCCCAGATTGACGAGATCGCACGCGCCGCGATCGAGCATCGGCTGGACGCGATCATCATCGGCAACACCACCATCACCCGTCCGGGTGTGACCAGCCCCAATGCCGCCGAGACCGGCGGGTTGTCGGGCCGCCCCCTCGCCCCGCTCGCCCGTGCGCGGCTGGCCGATTTCCGCAAGGCCACCGGGGCGGCGATGACGCTGATCGCGGCGGGCGGGATCGACAGCGGGGCGGAGGCCTATGCCCGTATCCGGGCGGGGGCGAGCCTGGTGCAGCTCTACTCGGCGCTGGTCTATGAAGGGCCCGGTCTGGCGGCGCGCATCCTGACCGACCTCGACGCGCTGCTCGCCCGCGACGGGTTCGCGAACGTGGCGGAGGCGGTCGGCGCCTGACGTTACGGCTTGGCGCGGGGCGAGCCTTGACGCTAGGATCGCGGCCATGAAGCACTGGCTCCTGTCCGTCGCAGCGCTCGCGCTGCCCTTCGCCACGCCCGTCGAGGCGCGCCAGCCCACCGACAAGGCACCCGCCGCCCAGTCCCCCACCGCCAAGACCCCCGCTACCGGCATGGTCAGCGCCGCCGACCCGCGCGCCGCCGCCGCCGGGGTGGAGATATTGCGCGCCGGGGGCAGCGCGACCGATGCCGCCATCGCGACCATGCTGGCGCTGAACGTGGTCGAGCCGCAAAGTTCCGGCATCGGCGGCGGCAGCTATTGGGTCCGCCACGATGCCAGGACCCAGCGGACCGACAGCATCGACGCGCGCGAAATCGCGCCAATGGCGGCGACGCCCGACTGGTTCTACGACCCCGATGGCCGTCCGCTCAGCCATTCCGAGGCGGTGCCCGGCGGACGCAGCGTCGGTGTGCCCGGCGCGCTTCGCGGCATGGCGCTGGCCCACGCCCAGGGCGGCAATCTGCCCTGGGCACGGCTGTTCCAACCCGCGATCCGGCTGGCGCGCGAGGGCTTCCAACTGACCCCCCGCCTCCAGACCGCACTGACCCGCTATGGCGGCCATGTCGATGCCGCGACGCGCGCGCGGCTGACCGGGCCGGACGGGCAGGTGCTGCCGCTGGGCAGCACGATCCGCAATCCCGAACAGGCGGCGCTGCTGGAGCGGATCGCCAGGCTCGGGCCCGATTATTTCTATGTCGGTCCGCAGGCGCAGAAGCTGGTGGCGACCGTCAATACCGCCCAGCGCAATCCGTCGAAGATGACGACCGGCGACCTCGCCTCTTACGCGGCCAAGCCCCGCACGCCGCTCTGCGCCACCTATCGCGGATACAAGGTGTGCAGCATGGCGCCTTCCTCGGGCGGTGGATCGACCATGTTGTCGATCCTGAAGCTGCTCGAACGCTTCGACATGGGCAAGCTGGGCAAGGATTCGCCCATCGCCTGGCATCTCTTCGCCGAAGCCTCGCGCCTCGCCTATGCCGATCGCGACATGTATCTGGGCGATCCCGATTATGTCCGGGTTCCGCTGAAGGGCCTGTTCAACCCGGCCTATATCGCCAGCCGGTCCGCCTTGATCTCGCCCGACCGGACCATGGCATCGGTCTCGCCCGGCACGCCCCCCGGCGCGCCGGCGCGCGTCCGTGCGCCGGTCAGCGAAGTGCCCGGTACCACCGATCTGGTGACGGTGGACGCGGCGGGGAACGTCGCCGAGGTGACGACTACGGTCGAGGGCTCGTTCGGCTCCGGCCTGTCGGTCGACGGGACGATGCTCAACAACGAGCTGACCGATTTCGATATCGTGCCGGTCAAGGACGGCGATCTAGTCGCCAACCGGGTCGAGGGCGGCAAGCGTCCGCGCAGCTCCATGTCGCCGACCATCGTCTATGGCCCCGACGGCCAGGTCCGTCTCGCGATCGGCGCGGCGGGCGGCTCGACGATCATCGCGCAGATCGCCAAGGCGATCATCGGCGTCATCGACTGGAAGCTGAGCGCGCAGGACGCGATCGCGCAAGGGTTGCTCTTCGCGCCCTATAAGGTCGCGACGGTCGAAAAGGGCACCGCCCTGGAGGCGCTGGTCCCCGGCCTGCAAGCACTGGGCGAGACGGTCACGGTCGCGCCGCTGGGCCTCAAGGCCAATGCGATCGAGCGCGTCGACGGCCGCTGGGTCGGGGCCGCCGATCCGCGCAGCGAAGGCGTCGCGATCGACGTGACCGGCCGCACGACCGTGATCCAGCGGGTCGGCGACAAACCCGGACGCCCGCCGGAATAAGCACACGAAGCATACAAAGAGCCCGGTCGCGCGTTTACGGACGCGATACGGGCCGGTGGGAGAGGCATATGCGCACGCTCGAACATTTCCCCAATCTCGTCACCATGTTCTTCGCCCGCGCCGCCGAGAAGGGCGACGCGCCCTTTCTCTGGCGCAAGGACGCAGGCGAATGGCGCGCGATCAGTTGGGCCGAGACGGCACGACGGGTGGCCAGCCTGTCGGCGGGGCTGAAGGCCGCCGGGCTGCAACGCGGCGACCGGGTGATGCTGGTGTCGGAGAACCGCCCCGAATGGTGCATCGCCGACCTCGCCATCATGGCGGCGGACTGCATCACCGTGCCCACCTACACGACGAATACCGAGCGCGATCACACCCATATCATCGAGAATTCGGGCGCGCGCGCGATCATCGTTTCCACCCAGAAGCTGGCGACGACGCTGATGCCCGCCGCGCTGCGCTCCAACCATGTCCAGACGGTGATCGGGTTCGAGGCGCTGCGCCTGGGGCCGAGCCAGATCGACTGCCGTCAATATGACGCGATGATCGCCGAGCATCCGACCGATCCGGCGGAGGCCGCCGCGCGGGCCGACTTCACCCGCGAGGATCTGGCCTGCATCATCTATACCTCGGGCACCGGCGGTGCGCCGCGCGGGGTGATGCAGCATCACGGCGCGATCCTGCACAATTGCGCCGGGTGCAGCGCCGTCATCGCCGAGGATTTCGGCTGGGACGATGAGGTGTTCCTGTCCTTCCTCCCCCTCTCCCACGCCTATGAACATACTGGCGGCCAGCATTTCCCGATCGCGCTGGGCGGACAGATCTATTACGCCGAGGGGCTCGACAAGCTCGCCGCCAATATCGAGGAGGTGCGCCCGACGATCATGTTCGTCGTGCCCCGCCTGTTCGAGGTGCTGCACACCCGCATCACCAAGGCGATCGAGAAGAAGGGCGGGCTGGGCGCGCGCCTGCTCGACCAGGCGCTGGCGCTGGGCGCGCGCAGCTATGACGGCAAGCTCCGGCTGATCGATCGTCCGGCGCAACTGGCGGTCAACATGCTGTTCAAGCCCAAGATCGCCAAGCGCTTCGGCGGCCGGTTGAAGGCGATGGTGTCGGGTGGCGCGCCGCTCAATCCCGAGATCGGGCTGTTCTTCCACTCGATCGGCCTCACTTTGCTGCAAGGCTATGGCCAGACCGAGGCCGCTCCCGTCATCGCCTGCAACCGCCCCCGCGCGGGCGTGCGGATGGAGACGGTCGGCCCGCCGCTGGCGAATACCGAGGTGCGGATCGCCGAAGACGGCGAAATCCTGGTGCGCGGCGAGCTGGTCATGCACGGCTATTGGCGCAATCCGGTCGAGACCGACCGGGTGCTGAGGGACGGCTGGCTGCACACCGGCGATATCGGCGAGTTCGACACGGCGGGGCGCCTGCGCATCACCGACCGCAAGAAGGACCTGATAATCAACGACAAGGGCGAGAATGTCGCCCCCCAGAAGGTCGAGGGGATGCTGACCCTCCAGCCCGAGATCGGCCAGGCGATGATCGCGGGCGACCGGCGGCCCTATATGGTCGCGCTGATCGTCCCCGACGCGGAATGGACCGCCGAATGGTGCGCCAGGTCCGGCACCGGCTGCAACCGCGCCGCGCTGGACGACGATCTGGATTTCCGCGCGGCCATCTCTGCGGCGATCGACCGGGTCAACCGCGACCTGTCGGTCACCGAGCGCATCCGCCGCTTCATCATCGCCGACGAACCCTTCTCCATCGAGAACGAGCAACTCACCCCGTCGCTGAAGATCCGCCGCCACGTATTGCGCGAGGTATACGGCGAGCGGTTGGACGCGCTCTATAAGAACTGACCCATTCCGCCCCACACTATGCTTGGGGCGGAAGACCGCCGGGTGATGGCCCTTGGGCAGAAGGGCGTCGCGTCTCGCGAGGGATCACGCCCCGGCAGCGATTTGCCCGACGAACGAATCGTTGTGTAAACACAACAATGCGTATAGCATACCGATATGCACAACCGCATCGCCCTGTTTCGAAACGACCGCAACGTGTCGCGACGCGAGCTGGCGGAGGCGATCGGCGTCAATCCGCAGACGATCGGCTATCTCGAACGCGGGGACTATAAACCCAGCCTGGAACTCGGCCTGAAGATCGCCGCCTATTTCGAGGCGCCGGTCGAGCTGGTCTTCTCGCTTGCCCCCTTTCCCTCGCTCACCGACGCGCTGCGCCGGGATGGAGATTCGTAATGCGTTACGACGCCCATTTCGCAGTTACGGAAGCCCCGGCCCAGCCGATCCGACGGCGGCGCTGGGTCCGCTGGGCACTCGCTTTCGGGACGATCTGGCCGGTGGCGGCCGCGCTAGCCGTGACGGTGGCGCGAACGGAGCCGGACTGGGGGCTGGTGACGCTGACCTTCCTTAACATCATCAACGCTTTCGGCCTGTCACCCTTTGCCCGCACGCCGTTGTTCCTGCCCGGACGCGGCCAATATGATGAGTTCGAGGCGGCGGCGCTGGGTGTTGCCACCGCACGAGCCCATGCGCTGATCGCATTGTTGCTGATCTGCCTGACGCTGGCGGCCGCCTGGGCGGGCGCGGCTGGTTCGCCGGTTGCCGTCATGCCAAAGACCTGGCTGCTCTGGGCCATGGCGCTGGCAGCGCTGTTTACGACGCTGCCAGCGCTGTTCGCTGAAATTTCCATCCCCCTGCCCGAACAGGAGCGTGACGCATGACCGGCTATCGTGACGGCTATGACTTTCGCAAATGGTATGCCGCCAGCATAAAGCAGCGACCGCGACGCCATTGGTTACGTTGGGGACTGGCCGGATCGATGTTGGTCTCGCTCGTCGCCACGGCGCTGCACGGGGCGAATGATCATCCGCCCCTCTTCTTCTCGTTCCTGCCGGGCTTCTTTATGGGCATGTCGCCTTTCGCAAAGGATAGCTGGGCAACCGGTCAGAACCAGGGCGCGTATGACGAGTTCGAACATGCCGCGCTGCTGCGGGCCACCGCTCGCGCGTTCGCCGCGTATATCGGACTAGTCGTCATGCTCGTCAGTTGGATGATTACGGCTCCTGGTCTCGGCTGGCCGATACCGACCACGCCAATGCAGTGGACCGGGTGGCTCGTCACCCTGTCGGTCATCGGCATCAGCCTGCCCGCGACCTTCGCCGAATTCATGGTTCCTATGCCAGATGCGGAGGACGAGACGCTGTGACGAACAAATCCTTCTTCGACCGGCTGGACGCGATAGTCCGCTGGACAGGCATTCCGGCATTGGCCGAAGGCTAGCCGCGGCGGCGGCCGTTGCGAGGCCCGGCGACACTCGCGCTGGTCCTGGCGCTGGTGGGCTATGCTCCGGTGATCGTCCCCCCCCCACCGGATCGCCTTGGGTCTGCCTCTCCTGATCTTGGGCCTTTCGATCGGCAACTCATACGTTTGCTCGGGCCGCTCAAGCCCTTCGACACGACGGAGCGGGTTGATGAATGGGACCGGGCGGCACGGTCGCGATCGATCGAGTTCACCTATATGGCGGTTTCGATCGCCGTGCCGCTGGGCCTCGTTTTGCTCGCCGCGCTGGCCCAATTGGCGAGTTGGTCCATGACCACGCTGTTGCACGCGGCCATGGCCACCGCCCATGCCAGTTGGAGGATGCGATGGGACGACGAGGGTTAGCCGACCGCCCCGGCATCAAGCCGGGGTCAGCAACCCTTCCTTGGCGATCTTCTCGCGCCACACCAGCGGGGCCAGGGTGTGGACGTTCTGGCCCTCGGCATCGACCGCGACGGTGACGGGGAAATTCTCCACGTCGAACTCGTAGATCGCCTCCATGCCCAGATCCTCGAAGCCGACGACCTTCGATCCCTTGATCGCGCGCGCGACGAGATACGCCGCGCCGCCGACCGCCATCAGATAGGCGGACTGGTATTCGCGGATCGCGTCCGTGGCGGCGGGCCCGCGCTCGGCCTTGCCGACCATGGCGAGCAGGCCCTGGTCGAGCATCATGCGGGTGAACTTGTCCATGCGGGTCGCGGTGGTGGGACCGGCAGGGCCGACCACTTCCTCGCCGACCGGATCGACCGGGCCGACATAATAGATCACTCGGCCCTTGAACTCGACGGGCAGTTCCTCGCCGCGGTCGAGCATGTCCTTGATCCGCTTGTGCGCGGCGTCGCGCCCGGTCAGCATCTTGCCGTTGAGGAGCAGCCGGTCGCCATGCTTCCAGCTCTTCACCTCTTCGGCTGTCAGCGTGTTCAGGTCGACGCGGCGAGCGGCCTGAAGGTCCGGCTTCCAGTCGACCTTGGGCCATTCGTCCAGCTTGGGCGCTTCCAGATAGACCGGGCCCGATCCGTCCAGCGTGAAATGCGCGTGGCGGGTGGCGGCGCAGTTGGGGATCATCGCGACGGGCTTGGACGCGGCGTGGGTCGGCCAGTCCATGATCTTGACGTCGAGGATGGTCGACAGGCCGCCCAGCCCCTGCGCACCGATGCCCAGCGCATTGACCTTGTCGAACAGCTCGATGCGAAGCGCCTCGATATCGTTCTTGGGGCCCCCCGCCTTGAGCTGGCCCATGTCGATCGCGCCCATCAGCGATTCCTTGGCGAGCAGCACCGCCTTTTCGGCCGTGCCGCCGATGCCGATGCCGAGCATGCCGGGCGGGCACCAGCCCGCGCCCATCTGCGGCACCATTTCCAGCACCCAATCGACGATCGAGTCGGACGGGTTCATCATCTTGAACTTGGACTTATTCTCCGACCCGCCGCCCTTGGCCGCGACGTCGACCGTCACCTTGTTGCCCGGCACCATCTCGACATGGAGGACCGAGGGCGTGTTGTCCTTGGTATTGCGGCGGGTGAAGGCGGGGTCGGCGAGGATCGAGGCCCGCAGCTTGTTTTCGGGATGGAGATAGGCGCGGCGCACGCCCTCATCGACGACTTCTTGCAGCGAGCGGTCGCCCGACAGGCGGCAGTCCTGGCCCCATTTGACGAAGACGGTGACGATGCCGGTATCCTGGCAGATCGGGCGATGCCCCTCCGCGCACATGCGGCTGTTGGTCAGGATCTGCGCAATGGCGTCCTTGGCCGCCGGGCTCTGCTCGGCCTCATAGGCTTGACCGAGCGCGCGGATATAATCCATCGGGTGGTAATAGCTGATGAACTGGAGCGCGTCGGCCACGCTCTCGATCAGGTCGGTGTCGCGGATCAGGGTCGTCATGGGCCGCCTTTTGCGACAGCCGGACGCTCTGTGCAATGTCGACGTGCGGTCCGGGACGCCCGCTGAGGGCGGCTTCAGTCATTCTTAACGTCAATCATGGCAGGAGCGGTCCCAAATCCCTGGGATCG
Organism: Sphingomonas sp. GM_Shp_1; assembly: GCF_026540895.1. Lineage (GTDB taxonomy): Bacteria > Pseudomonadota > Alphaproteobacteria > Sphingomonadales > Sphingomonadaceae > Sphingomonas. The sequence continues at coordinate 8,241 of NZ_JALNUR010000035.1, forward strand.
CAAACCGCCCATGTCGTCCGTGACCACCGACCGAATACCGCTGCTGGCCCTGATCGGTCTTGTCGAGGACAATGACGAGCTGTTGATCGCGTCGCATATCAATCGGTTGAAGACTTTGTGCCGGACATGGCCATTGGCCATTGTGCAGAATCTGATCGCGATGGCCGTGATACTCGGCTTCAGTGCTCTGGGTGATTCGCGCGCGTTGTTGATCGAGAAGATGGCGGCGTGCGGCACGATCTTGTTCGTCGCGCTGGCGATCGGGATTTTTCTTTATCACGGCGTTTCGCGACAAAAGCCGCTCTACCAGCTGAAGCGGCGGCTCGGCCTGTTGAGCCTGGTCCTCGCCTTGGCGACCGGCCCGCTGCTCTTCATCGTCGCGCGGGCGCATCATGGGCCCAGCGGATGGGGCTCGGCGCTGGCGCTCGCCTGCACGATGTGGGTGACGGCGGCGATGCTGCATTCGGTGCGGGCGGCGCTGATCGGCTATTCCTTCGGCTTCGCCTTTCTGGCGCCGGTCGCGGCGATCGCCTGGGGCATATCGGTCCTGCCGATCCTGGCGGGGGTCGCACCGGCCATGCTCATCCTCGTCGTCAAGGCGCGGCGCATGGGCCAGCTGGATTACGATACCGCCAGCGTCCGGGCGCAGGAGTTCGGTCAGGGGAAACAGGCGGTCAAGATGATCGCCGAGTTCGAGGAACATGGCACCGGCTGGTTCTGGGAAACCGATCGGCGGGGGCGGCTGACCTATCTGTCCCGGAAAGTCGCCGAGGATCTGCGCGCATCGGGCCTCGATCCCACCGGGCGGATGCTGACCGAGATTTTCCAGATGGACCCCTCCGCACCGGGGACCGAGCGGACCCTGTCGTTCCACATGGCGTCGCGCACCAGCTTTTCCGAATATACCGTCTGTACGGTGGCCGACGGCCCCGAGGCCGAACGCTGGTGGTCGATCTCGGGCCGCCCGATCATCGACGGCGTCGGGCGGTTCCGGGGCTTCATCGGCTCCGGCTCCGACCTGACCGAGAAGCGCCGGTCGGAGGCGGAGATCACCCGCCTCGCCCTGTTCGACAGCCTGACCGGGCTGGCCAATCGCCAGCGGATGAAGCTGTCGCTCGACAAGACGCTGAAGCAATCGCTCAGCCCCTATCGCCCGACCGCGCTGTTCCTGATGGACCTGGACCGGTTCAAGGCGGTCAACGATACGCTGGGACACCAGGCGGGCGACCTGCTGCTGCAACAGGTCGCGCGGCGGCTGGAGCGGGTGGTCGGCGATGTCGGGCTGGTCGGACGGCTGGGCGGCGACGAGTTCCAGATCCTGCTGCCCGGCATCGATGCGCGCGACCGCCTGGCGTCGCTCGCCAGCGAGATCATCGCGACCCTCTCCCACCCCTATGACATTCAGGGCAACGAGGTAACGATCGGCTGTTCGATCGGCATCGCGATCGCCCCCCATGACGGCGCGGATTCGCAGACGCTGATCCGCAACGCCGATCTGGGGCTCTACGCCGCCAAGGGCGACGGGCGCGGCGTCCATCGCTTCTACGCCGAAGCGATGCTGGAGGGTGCACGCAGCCGCAAGCGGATGGAGGAGGACCTGCGCATCGCCATCTCGCAGGGCCAGTTCCAACTCGCCTATCAGCCCATCGTGTCGACCCGCGATTCGCGGATCGTCGGCTATGAGGCGCTGCTGCGCTGGAATCACCCAACGCAAGGCAACATCTCGCCCGCGCAATTCGTGCCGGTCGCGGAGGAATGCGGGCTGATCGAGCAGATCGGCGAATGGGTGTTGCGCACCGCCTGTACCGAGGCGGCGGGCTGGCCGCTTCCGGCGCGGGTCGCGGTCAACGTCTCGTCGATCCAGTTCGCCAAGCCGCATCTGCCCGCGCTGGTCGCCCAGGCACTGGCGCAATCGGGGCTCGCGCCGTCGCGGCTGGAGCTGGAGATCACCGAGAGCGTCTTCCTGAACGACGACCAGGAATCGCAACGCCAGTTCGCCGCGCTCAAGGCGCTGGGCATCCGGCTGGCGCTCGACGATTTCGGCACGGGCTATTCCTCGCTCGGCTATCTGCGCCATGCGCCGTTCGACAAGATCAAGATCGACCAGTCCTTCGTGCGCGGCGCGATCCGCACCGGCAGCCGCAACGCCGCGATCATCCGGGCGATCGTGACGTTGGCCGACACGTTGGGCATGGAAACGACCGCCGAGGGGGTCGAGATCCAGGACGAGATCGCACTGATCCGCGACCTGGGGTGCAGCCATATCCAGGGCTATGTCTATGGCAAGCCCACCACCGTGCCCGAGGTTCACCGGATGCTGGGCGAACAGGGCGGTCGCGCCGAGCCGGTCGGACTCAAGTCCAATCGCCCTCCGCGTATCAAGATCCTGCGGACCGCCCAAATCCTGTCGGGCAGTTTGACGATCGACGTACGGATCCGCGACCTGTCGACCACCGGTACGATGGTCGAGGGGCTTCCCCCCGCCTATATCGTATGCGGCGCGGCGGTGGGCGTATGCCTGGGCACGGACAAGCCCTTGCGGGGCTATATCCGCTGGGAACGCGAAGGCCGCGTCGGCATCGCCTTCGCATCCCCCCTGCCCGAGGATCATCCCTGGCTGGAAACCACCGAAGCCGAGGAACCGCGCCGCCATATGGCGTAAAGCAGGGTGCGATGCCGGACCCGCTGGGGCCGATCGACATTCACGCTACTCCTTCTTCCCTCTCTCCTCCATGAGGTGTGAGGGAAAAGAAGGGCATATCCGAATGTCGATCGGGCCCTGGGTTACGGCCCGGCACTGGTCCTGCCGCTCCCGCTGCTGATCGGCCTGATCGCGATGGTCCTGCAGTCGCTCGGCTGATCCCGAACGCCGAAAAATTTTTTTGGGGGCTTGCGCTTCGCGAACCCCGCAGCAATCCATGCGTCGCGGCTTTCGCGCCGCCGACCCGCGCCGTCATTCGTCGCAACCAACCCCCTCGCCAGGCTTTAACCTCTTGCGGTGCTCGCCGGGATTTTCCACTATGGATTGTGGAAGAGGCCGGGAACGGCCCCAAGCACTGGTAGTAGGGGTCATGCCCGACAGGCATGACGAGGAATGGAAACCAGGCCCGAAATCGGGACCTTGGGAACCGTCCTGCCCATGCTGCCGCGACGCCTGCGCGTCGTGCCGGGGCCATGCCGACGACCCGAACGGGACCAGAACAAGGGAGCGGCATCGATGATGGACTTCAGGGATAGCCGGGATAGCGACATGACGACTGATATGCTCGAAAAGATGGCGGCGGACACGGCTCAGGCCAGCACCCCCGCCCCGATGCCCGCCGATACCAAGTCGGTGCGCCCGCAACCCTATCCGGTCGAGGTCGACCATGCCCGCGACGCGCGACTGACCGATTTCGGCAAGGAAACGCTGAACGACCGCTACCTCCTGCCCGGCGAAAGCTATCAGGACCTGTTCGTGCGCGTGGCCTCCGCCTATGCCGACAATGCCGAACATGCGCAGCGGCTGTACGACTATATCTCGAAGCTGTGGTTCATGCCCGCCACGCCGGTGCTGTCGAACGGCGGCACGGGTCGCGGCCTGCCGATCAGCTGCTATCTCAACTCGGTGCCCGACAGCCTGGACGGCATCGTCACCACCTGGAACGAGAATGTGTGGCTGGCGTCGCGCGGCGGCGGCATCGGCACCTATTGGGGCCAGGTGCGCGGCATCGGCGAGCCGGTGGGCCTGAACGGCAAGACCAGCGGCATCATCCCCTTCGTCCGGGTGATGGACTCGCTGACGCTGGCGATCAGCCAGGGTTCGCTGCGCCGTGGTTCGGCCGCCTGCTATCTCGACATCTCGCATCCCGAGATCGAGGAGTTCCTGGAGATCCGGAAACCCAGCGGCGACTTCAACCGCAAGGCGCTGAACCTGCATCACGGCGTGCTGATCCCCGACGCCTTCATGGAAGCGGTGCGCGACGGCGCCGAATGGCATCTGAAGAGCCCGAAGACCGGCGAGGTCCGCGCCACGGTCGACGCGCGTGCGCTGTTCCAGAAGCTGGTCGAGACCCGTCTGGCAACCGGCGAGCCCTACATCGTCTTCGCCGACCATGTGAACAAGAACATGCCCAAGCATCACCGCGAACTGGGGCTGAAGGTTTCGACCTCGAACCTCTGTTCCGAAATCACCCTGCCGACCGGCATGGACCACAAGGGCAAGGACCGCACGGCGGTGTGCTGCCTGTCGTCGCTCAACCTGGAAACCTGGGATGAGTGGAAGGACGACAAGGGCTTTATCGAGGACGTGATGCGTTTCCTCGACAATGTCCTGCAGGACTATATCGACCGCCACGAGCCGGGCATGGAGCGTGCCGCCTATTCGGCGGGCCGCGAGCGTTCGGTGGGCCTGGGCGTGATGGGCTTCCACAGCTTCCTCCAGGCGCGCGGCATCCCCTTCGAGGGGGCGATGGCCAAGTCCTGGAACCTGCGCATGTTCAAGCACATCAACGCGCAGGTGAACCAGGCGTCGATGACCCTGGCCGTCGAGCGCGGGCCCTGCCCCGATGCGGCGGACGTGGGCGTGATGGAGCGTTTCAGCTGCAAGATGGCGATCGCGCCGACCGCGTCGATCAGCATCATCTGCGGTGGCACCAGCGCCTGTATCGAGCCGATCCCGGCGAACATCTATACCCACAAGACGCTGTCGGGTTCGTTCGTCGTCAAGAACCCCTATCTCGAAAAGCTGCTGATCGAGAAGTCGAAGAATTCGGACGCGGTCTGGAACTCGATCCTGGAGCATGGCGGCTCGGTCCAGCATCTCGACTTCCTGAGCCCGGAAGAGAAGGACACGTTCAAGACCTCGTTCGAGATCGACCAGCGCTGGCTGCTCGAACTGGCGGGGGACCGCACGCCCTATATCGACCAGGCGCAGTCGCTGAACCTGTTCATCCCGGCGGATGTCGAGAAGTGGGACCTGCTGATGCTCCACTTCCGCGCGTGGGAACTGGGCATCAAGTCGCTCTATTATCTCCGCTCCAAGTCGGTGCAGCGCGCCGGTTTCGCAGGGAGCGGCGGGGTCGAGGCGGACAACACGATCAGCGCGCCCAAGTTCGAAATCGGTGAGACCACCGATTATGACGAATGCCTAGCGTGTCAGTAAACGGGCTTTGACAGGGCAGCCTAAGTCCCTCTCCCTCTGGGAGAGGGAGGGAGCCGCATAGCGGCGGAAGGGTGAGGGCAGGTGCGCCTTTACGAGAAACAGCCTATCGGTACGGTTCCTCGCGCCCGCCAGCTGCGCCGCCAAGCTTCCGAGCCCGAACGCCGCCTGCTCCGCGCGCTGAGCGAAGCCTATCCGCATTTGAAATGGCGCCATCAGACGCCGCTTGGACCTTTCTTCGCCGACATGCTGTGCTTTTCCGAAAAGCTGGTCATCGAGGTCGACGGCGATACCCACGCCGTCGCGAAAGGCCATGATGCGCCTCGCGAAGATTTCATCGCGCGGCAGGGGTATAGGACGATCCGCGTGACGAACGCCGACGTGATGCAAAATCTCGACGGCGTCATCGAACACATTTCCTTCTCCCTCCGGGAGGAAGGGGCCCGTGCGGCAACGCCGCGTGGGAAGGATGAGGGCATATCGTCCACGAAAAAGGGCGGCCCCGCATGACCGGCACCGCCCTCACCCTTCCGCGCCCTGAGGGGCGCTCCCTCCCTCTCCCGGTGGGAGAGGGAGAGTGTGGCTCACTCCGCCTCTTCGAACTGGTCGACGGCGTTCTGTGCGGTGGCCGACAGGCGGACCGTGTCGCCCTCGATCTCGGCGACCAGGCCGAGCGGCAGGTAATGATGCTTGGCGCCCTGCCCGTCCTGGGTCTGCGGGCTGTCGTTCTTGGTCAGCTTGATGCGGTCGCCATCGACATGGTCGACGGTGCCGACATGGACGCCGTCCGCACCGATGACTTCCGCATGTTCCTTGATCTGGCTGACATCGACCATCGTTCGTCTCCTGTGTTGGGTTCGGCTTCGGAACGCGCCACGCCGGAATTGGTCGCATGACATCGGCGTTCATCATGTACGCGGTGGCGGCCGTGCTGGGCGGGATCGGCGCGACGCTGTTGCTGCAACTCCGCCGCCCCCGGTCGGACCAGGGCCGCTATGCCCGGCTGATCGCGGGCACCATGTTCGCCATGGGCGGGATCATTCTTTCCGGTTTCGCGACCGCTTTGCGCTCCTGGGCGAGCAGCGGCTGAACCGGCCTTCACCCTCTTCCCATCATTTGTATCCGGAGTAACCCCGATGCCTCTTCTCCAAGCCTCCAAGCAGTACAAGCCCTTCGAATATCCCTGGGCGTTCGAGTTCTGGAAGCGCCAGCAACAGCTCCACTGGCTGCCCGAAGAGGTGCCGCTGGGCGAGGATTGCCGCGACTGGGCGCAGAAGCTGACCGATCATGAACGCAACCTGCTGACCCAGATCTTCCGCTTCTTCACCCAGGCGGACGTCGAGGTGCAGGACTGCTATCACGAGAAATATGGCCGGGTGTTCAAGCCGACCGAGATCAAGATGATGCTGACCGCCTTCTCCAACATGGAGACGGTGCATATCGCGGCGTACAGCCATCTGCTCGACACGATCGGCATGCCCGAAAGCGAGTACGGCGCCTTCCTCGAATATGCCGAGATGAAGGACAAGCATGATTACATGCAGAATTTCGGCGTCGACAGCGACGAGGACATCGCGCGCACGCTAGCCATGTTCGGCGGCTTCACCGAGGGCGTTCAGTTGTTCGCCAGCTTCGCGATGCTGATGAACTTCCCGCGCTTCAACAAGATGAAGGGCATGGGCCAGATCGTCAGCTGGTCGGTGCGCGACGAGAGCCTGCACTGCGAGGGCATCATCCGCATGTTCCACGCCTTCTGCCAGGAGCGCCAGTGCCTGACCAAGGCGGTCAAGGACGACATCGCCGATGTGTGCCAGACGACGATCCGCCTGGAGGACAATTTCATCGACCTCGCCTTTGAAATGGGCCCGGTCGAGGGGATGAAGCCCAAGGAGATCAAGAAGTATATCCGCTACATCGCCGACTGGCGGCTGGGCCAGCTGGGCCTGAAGCCGATCTACATGATCGACGAGCACCCCCTGCCCTGGCTGACCCCGCTGCTCAACGGCGTGGAACATGCCAACTTCTTCGAGACGCGCGCGACCGAATATTCCAAGGCAGCGACGCGCGGCCAGTGGAACGACGTCTGGGACGCGTTCGATACGCGGCAGAAGGCGAAGACCGCCAAGGCGGCGAACGAGGAGCCGAGCGAGACCGGCGACATGTTCTCGAACGCAGGCGTCGCGGCGGAGTGATTTCTGGAAGGGCGGGCTTCGGTCCGCCCTTTTGTGTTCGCGCGATGACGCGAAGACGCGAAGAGTTTTGTTCGCGCGGAGGCGCGGAGGTTTCTGGGTTCGCGCAGAGGCGCGGAGGCCGCAGAGCAGATGCGGGGCCGGCCTTCACCCGCATCCCCAGCTTCCGTTCAGCCTGAGCGTAGTCGAAGGCCAAGGGGATCCCCTTGCCCCAAGGCATTTTCGGGCCAGCGGCCCAAGCCGTTACTGGAAAGCGCTCCGCGCTCGGGGATGCATTTATCAGAGGTCATCGCGTGGCCTTCGACTACGCTCAGGCTGAACGGAGCGGGGGAATGCACCCGCCATGATCTACTTTTCTGCGCCCTTTGCGCCTCTGCGCGAACCAAGAAGCCTCCGCGCCTCCGCGCGAACAAAAATCTTCGCGTCATCGCGGCTTCGCGTGAACCAAAATCACCGCGCCGCCCGCGTCGGCGCATGGAAATCCGCCGGTTTCCCCGCAATCCACTTCAGAAACCGCATCATATCCGGATGCGCGCGTAACACCCCGAAATCACTATAATCCCGCGCCAGTTCCGCATTGCCGAACATCGCATGGATCGTCCGGTGGCAAATCGGATGCACCGGCACCGTCTCGCGACCGCCCTCGCTCTTGGGAACGGGGTGGTGCCATTCCACCTTCACCCCCAAAGGCCTTTCGCACAGCGCGCAGACCGGCACCGTGACCGCCTCCACCCGTTCGGCGGCGGCCATCAGCCCCGCCTTTCGCTTCACCCGTCCGACCATCGCCACGGATATGGGGAGCGATCGCGCACAGGAAAACGGGGCCCGGCATTGCTGCCGAACCCCGCCACCTTAAGCCAACTGGATCCGAGAGGGATCAGAAGTGTGCGACGACACCCGCCATCGGGCGGAACGAATGCGCGTCGTCGAAGGTCGAAACTTCCATGCGGAGGCGCAGACCCGAATTGCCGGTCAGGCCGCCCAGACCAATGTCCTTGGGGCCGACTTCCGCGCCGACGCCGTACACGGTGCCGTGATAGTCGCGCTTCAGGTCGCCAGCGACGCCCGGCGCGAAGTTGTGGAAGTTGTTCCAGCGATAGCCGACCTTGCCGTAGAACAGGCCGCTCTCACCGGCACGGAAGCCCGCGCGGCCATAGGCGCCATACTGCCAGTCGATGTCGCCCGACACGCCCTTGGCAACCGAGCCCTCGGCACCGACGAACACGGGGCCCAGCGGGACGTTGGCGCCGACGATGCCCTCGACCAGCGCGCCGTCCAGGTTATAGCCCTTGGGCTGCGCGGGGATGCCGGCGACCGACTGGCGATCGAACTGCTCCCAACCACCCATGATCGCGACGTACGGCTCGATACCGAAGGCGCGGGTGCCGTCGGGAGCGGTCGCGGTGTCGGCGGCAGGGGCCGTCGTGTCGCTGGTGGTGTTCATGTCCTGCGCCATGGCAGGCACGGCGACGAACGCAGCCGCCGCAGCGGCGACGAGGGAAAGCTTACGCATACGAGATACCCTTCTCTTATTCTATGTGGGGCGGCGGATCGAACCGTTCAGCCCAGGCCCGCTTAACCGGCAATTGCGCCAGGAGTTGCACGGGAAACGCGAATTCCGGTCGCCTTCCGACAAGCTGTGCCATGAAAGTCACAGTTCCTGTCACTTAGATGAACCAAATGGGGGCGGAATGGGGCAATCGCGGTTTTCCGCCATTTTTCCGCCTCTTTTGTCGCCCCGGCTTCAGCGGAGCGCGGTGCACCGAAGGGAATCGCCGGTGGGCCGTGTCAAAACAACCTCACCCCCCTCGCCGCGAAGGTCATGGCCGAAGCCCGCATAATGGATGCCGGACGCGACCGGTTGTCCGGCCATCCGCACCTCCAGATCGCCATCGAGCCGCAACAGCGCGCTGTCGTCGCGATTGTCGAACCGCGCCCAGAAGCGGCTGCCATTCTCGCACTGAAAGGTGGTGGAGATCATCGGCGGCATGGCGGCGCGGGGATCGGGCATGGTCGAACAGCCGACCAGCACAATCCCGCCCGCCGCCAGCGCCACGGGCAACCGCGTCATGGCCGAAGCGCGGCGTCGTCGGCTTCGTCGATATCGCCGTCGGCGACGGTGCCGTCCTCGAAATCTTCCTGGAGATCGTCCTCGTCGATATCCTCGGCATCCATGTCGACCGAGGCGTCGCTTTCGCCGACCTCCTCCGAATCCATGTCGATTTCGTCGATCGGCTCGTCCTCCACCGTGTCGTCGCCCAGATCGGGTGCGATATCGGTCAGCAGCACGCCGTCCGTGGGGCCGTTGCGCGTCGCCTCCAGGATTTCGGCACGCTGGCTCTCGTCATAGCCTTCCTCGTCCCAGCCATCGTCGCCGGGTCCCTGGCTCGGAACCTGATGTCCGCCCATGCTCGCCTCCTCTACTTGGTTTCAGATGAGGAACGGTGCGGTGGGCCGGGCGGTTCCCGAGCGCGTCGGGTTCAGGTGGGCCGGAACATCCGCCCGCGCTCGGTCAGGAACACCATGGCGAAGGCCGCGCATCCGGCGATCAGGAAGCCCAGGATCAGCGGGCGGGTCGTCGTGTCGAACGCCTGGCCGATCCCCGCGCCGATCAGCGAACCGATAGTGACGCTGGTGAAGCCCTGCACGCTGGAGGCGGTCCCGGCGATCCGCCCCATATTCTCCATCGCCATGGAGGAGAAGTTGGAGGTCGCCAGACCGAAGCACGCCATGGTGATCGCCTGGAGCACGGCGAAGACGATCAGCGACTCACCCCAGAACTGCGCGATGCCCAGATGGATCGCCGATACGAGGATCAGGATCGTCACCGCGCTGTGGCTGATCACTCGCGTGCCCAGCCGCATGACGATGCGCGAGTTGAGCAGGTTCGCCGCCGCCATCGTGACCGAGGTCGTGGCGAAGATCAGCGCGAGCAGCTTTTCCCGCCCGAACGTCACCGCCATGATCGGCTGCACCGAGTTGAGATAGCCATAGAGCGCCGCCATCAGCGCGGTCGCCGCCAGCGTATAGCCCAGCGACAGCCGGTCGCTCAGCGTCTCACGCCAGCCGTCCAGGATCCGCGGCAACGAGATGGGCTGCTGCGCCTCGGGCGCCAGCGTCTCGGGCATCCGGATGGAGAACCAGGCCAGCACCAGCGCCGCCAGCCCCGCGATCGTCCAGAAGATCAGCCGCCAATTGCCGAACAGCAACACCAGTTCGCCGAAGGCGGGCGCGAGGATCGGGACGATCATGAACACCATGAAGGCGATCGACATGACCTGCGCCATGGCGCGGCCGTGATAGCAGTCGCGGACCAGCGCCACCGTCGCCACCCGCGTCGCCGCGATCGCCGCGCCCGCACAGACGCGCGCGACCAGCAGCAGCGTGAAGCTGCCCGCCACCGCCGCCGCGCCATTGGCGATGATGTAGATGACCAGCGCCACGATCAACACCCGCCGCCGCCCGTAGCGATCGGCGAGCGGCCCGTGTACCAGTTGCGCCACGCCGAACCCGATCAGGAAGGCGGTGACGACGAACGGCCGGGCGGCGGGCGACGCATTCAGGCTCTCCCCCATGGCGGGCAGCGCCGGCAGCATCGAATCGATCCCCAGCGCGGTCAACGCCATCAGCGCCGCGATCAGGAGGACGAATTCGACAAAGCCGATCGGGGCACCAGGGGGCTCCGCAACGACGGCCGCCACCGGGGCGGCGGAACGGGGTTCGGACATGATGGCTGTCCCATAGGGGGAATTGGCCCGGAGGGAAACCGGGAAAGCGGCCCGAGGCCCTGTGGTCCTTGCCGCACGCCCCGCGACGTTCAGCACGTCGACAGCTTGTGGGCCCCACAGGGTGCAACTCGCTGTATTGGATCAACAGGGCACGCAAGGGAGTTTGCCGCCATGATCACCCCGTACCGCATTACCCTGTCGCTCCCGCTGCTGGCGGCGCTCGCCCTGTCGGCATGCGATCGACCGAACCAGGGCACCTCGATCACCGTGAACGGCTCGGATGGCGAGACGCTGGCCTCGGTCGATGGCAAGTCGGGCGAGGTGAAGCTGGCGCTGCCGGGGTTCGAGGGCGCGTTCAAGCTGCCCAAGGTCTCGCTGGAGGCCGATAATTTCGAGCTGAACGGCGTGCACCTCTATCCCGGCTCGACGATCCGCAACGTCGATGTCGGCAATGGCCGCGACAAGGCCTTCACCATGACCTTCGACAGCCCCGCCGACCCGGCGACCGTGCGCGGCTGGTTCCAGGAGAAGATGGGCGAGGCCGACTTCACCCTGACCGACCAGGGCGGATCGCTGGTCGGGAAGACGGCGGAGGAAAAGCCCTTCCGCCTCGATCTGCGTCCGGCGGGCGGCGCGCGATCGACGGGGACGATCACTTTGGGCGGATGACGGCCCCTGTTCGGACGGCCCGGGCGCGTTATAGTGATGCCAGCCTGTTAGATTTTCTGGACATATCACGATGACCGACACCCGCTCCGCCGAGGTTCCGACGCTCAGCCTCGCCGATCAGGACCGCGACCCGGAGGGCTTCGCCGCCGCGCTGGGCACATCGTTCGAGCGGTTCGGTTTCGCCATCGTCGCGGATCACGGCGTCCCCGCCGATCTAATCGATCGTGCCTGGGCGCAGACCAAGGCGCTGTTCGACCTGCCCGAGGAAGAGAAGCGCCGCTATCACGTCCCCGGCGGCGGCGGGGCGCGCGGCTATACCCCCTTCAAGACCGAGATCGCCAAGGATGCCAAGGTCGTCGACCTGAAGGAATTCTGGCATGTCGGCCGCGAATTGCCCGAAGGCCATGCCTATGCCGACCGGATGCCAGCCAATATCTGGCCCGATCGGCCGGAGGGGTTCCGCGAGGATTTCATCGCGCTGTTCTCGGCGTTCGACAAGGCGGGCGACCGGTTGCTGTCGGCCATCGCGCGGCATCTGAAGCTCGATCCGCACTGGTTCGACCCGGCGGTCAAGGACGGCAATTCGGTCCTGCGCCTGCTCCATTATCCGCCGATCCCCGCCGATGCCGAGGGCGTGCGGGCGGGCGCGCATGAGGATATCAACCTCATCACCCTGCTGCTCGGCGCGGAGGAAGCGGGCCTCGAACTGCTCGACCGCGATTCGGGCGAGTGGCTGGCGATCCGCCCGCCCGAGGGCGCGATGGTGGTCAATGTCGGCGACATGCTCCAGCGGCTGACCAACCATGTCCTGCCCTCGACCACCCACCGCGTGGTCAACCCGCCGGTCGAACGGCGCGGCTTCTCGCGTTACTCGATGCCGTTCTTCCTGCACCCGGCGCCGGATTTCCTGATCGAGACGCTGCCGGGGACGGTGAGCGAGGGGCACCCGGATCGTTACCCGGAGCCGATCACTGCGCATGATTATCTGTTCGAGCGGCTGGTGGAGATCGGGTTGATCAAGAAGTAATTTCAGGCGGGGTCGCCTGGGGCTTTCCCTCCCCCATCCCCTCCCGCCTGCGGGAGGGGAGCGGCAAGACCAACCGGCCGCCCCCAAGTAACTCCCCTCCCGCAGGCGAGTTTCAGGTCGGTCATGCCCCCGGCATGACCTAAACGATGCGGGGCATCGTTTACCTGAAACTGGGTTGGGGGAGGGCACGGGGTCTCACCGAAACCTACCCTTCGATTACCCCAAAATATGCATCAACAACGGCTGCCCAACCAAGCTCTGGCTCCCGCGCAGCCGCTCCAGAGCCTGCGCCACCGCGCGCTCCGGCCCCTCATGCGTTACGATGGCGATCATCACGCCACCATCCGCCGCCTCGCCACGCTGGATCAGACTTTCGATCGAAACCCCCGCATCACGCATCGCGGCGGCGATCTCGGCCAGGACGCCGACCTTGTCCTGCACGGTAAAGCGCAGATACGCCCGCCCGCGCCGCTCGCCGCTATCGGCCTTCACCGCCGCCGTCAGCTCATGCGCGGGCATGGCGAAGGACGCGCCATATTCGCCGCGCGCGATGTCGATCAGGTCGGCGACCACCGCACTGGCCGTGGGGCCGTCGCCCGCGCCGGCGCCCTGGAACAGCAGGCGCCCCACGAAATTGCCCTCCGCCACGACCGCATTGGTCGATCCGGTGACATGCGCCAGCGGATGGTCGAGGGGCACCAGATGCGGATGCACCCGCTGGAACAGGCCGTTCGCCCCCTCCTCCGCCACGCCGACCAGGCGCACCCGATACCCCAGCGACGCCGCCTGCGCGATATCGGCGGCCAGCACATGGCGGACGCCACCGATCGCGACGTCATCGAAAGCGGGCTGCGTCCCGAAGGCGATCGCCGCCAGGATCGACAGCTTGTGCGCGGCATCCACCCCGTCGATGTCGAAGCTGGGGTCCGCCTCGGCATAGCCGAGCGCCTGGGCCTCGGCCAAAACCTCGGCGAAGTCGCGGCCTTCCGCTTCCATCTTGGACAGGATGAAATTGCAGGTGCCGTTGAGGATGCCATAGACGCGCGCAATGGCATTGGCCGCCGCACCTTCGCGCAAGCCCTTGATGACCGGAATGCCGCCCGCAACCGCCGCCTCGAACTTCAGCGCGGCGTTGGACGCCTCCGCCTTCTGCGCCAGTTCCAGCCCGTGATGCGCCAGCATCGCCTTGTTGGCGGTCACGAAGCCACGGCCTGCGTCAAGCGCTGTGCGGGCGAGCGTCAGCGCCGGGCCGTCCGATCCGCCGATCAGCTCGACCACCACATCGGCATCCTCGCGAGAGGCCAGCGCGGCGGTATCGTCCACCCATTCGAAGCGCGACAGGTCGACGCCCCGGTCCTTGGTCCGGTCGCGCGCGGAGATGGCGACGATCTCGATCGGGCGACCGGCACGCCGGGTAATCAGCTCGCGGTTCGCATCGAGCAGGCGAATGACGCCGCCCCCTACCGTGCCGAGTCCCGCCAAAGCCACCCGCAATGCGTCGCCCATATCGTCTTCCTGTATCCCGAGCGTTCGTAGAGCCCCGGCGGGTAGCGGATAGAAATGGTCGCTGTCGAGCCATGGGGCGACCTTTTATTGCTCGAATGGTGATAGGGCGCTAAAGTGGCGGGATGATCTCCCCCGATTTCGTGGTCATCGACGTCGAAACCGCGTGCCAGCGTACCAGCAGCATCTGCCAGATCGGCATCGTCGGCTATGCGGCGGGCGTCGAGGTGCTGGCCTATGAAACGCTGGTCGACCCGTGCGACGAGTTCAGTCATTTCAACATCGGCATCCACGGCATCACCGCCGAGCATGTGCTGGGCAAGCCGACCTTCGCGCATCTTCATCCCGAACTGGCCGCGCATTTGGGCGGGCGGGTGACGGTGGCGCATTCGGGGTTTGATAAGGGCGCCCTGGGCCGCGCGTGCGAGCGCGATGCGCTGCCTCCGATCGCCGCCCGCTGGCTGGACAGCGTGACGATCGCGCGGCGGGCCTGGCCCGAACTTCCCAACCACAAGCTCAACACGCTGGCGACGTTCCTGGACCTGGAGCATCGGCATCACGATGCGCTGAGCGATGCGCGCGCGGCGGGGCAGGTCGTGCTGCGGGCGATGGCGCAGACCGGGCTGACGCTGACCGACTGGTTCACCCCGCCGCCCTCGGCGCGGGCACGCGCGCGGCGACAGGCCGGGGCCTAACCATCCGATCCTCCCCATCTCCGATGGGGAGGGGGGACCGCGCCCGCAGGGCGTGGTGGAGGGGCACACAACGGTCGCGAAGGGCTCTGCCTCTCCACCACCGGGCTGCCGCCCGACGGTCCCCCTCCCCAAGCCGAGCTTGGAGAGGAATGGGATTTTGGGATCAGGGTTCCAGATGTCCCTGCGGCCCCGGCCCGTCCAGCGCGATGGGGACGCGGTTGCTCTTGTCGCGGGACTTGTCGACCAGCTTGCTGATCCCGATCCGCGCCTCGTTGGCGAGCAGCATCGCGGGGCCGAGGATGTTCACGCCCGTCTGGCACCCCCATTGGCTGGCGGCGCAGGGCGTGCCCGACGCCCGCAACGCACCGATCCCGGTCAGTTCAGGATTGGAAGGCGTCGGGCCCTTGGGCTCCTCCCCCGGCACGTCGGGGATACGGTCATCGGCCTGCCGCCGCCCGCAGACGATCACATCCTCCCTGGTTCCCGCCGAGGGCGGGCAGGGATCGCGCGCCAGGATCGAAAAACGCTCCGTGCCCGGGGCGGCCGGTGGCGGCGGGGCGGCCTGGGTCGCCTGGAGGGCGATCAGCAACAAGGCGATCATCGGCCGTTCCTCCTTCGCGTCATGGCGCGGGCTTGCGCAATGTCGGGCCGCCGCCGCCACGCGGGTTGCTGTCCATCGTCACCCCGGCAAAGCCACCCCCGACCAAGAAGGGCGACATATCCTTGACCGGGTTGGAGCGCGCGAGCAGCCTAGTCCGTTCCTCCATCACCCCTTCGTGGCGCGGATCGCCGGGCTCCGGCGGGATTTCGAAGGGCATGCGGAAGCGATCGGCATTGCGACGACCGCAGACGGTGATGTCGGTCCCGTTAGGGTCATAGACGCAGCGTTTCTGGACCCCGCTCGCTTCGCGGGTCTTCGCCATGATCGCCTCGACCGACGGGACCGCCGGTGGCGCTCCGTCCTGAACCGGCTCCGGCATTACCGGCATGGTCCCCAGCATCGCCCCCAGCACGGCCATCGTCATCGCCACCATGACACCTCCCGGCATCGCGTTCGCCCGGACCAGATCGATCAGGCGCGGGGCATCATGCCCGGTTCCACGATACACCCGTCAGTATCGTTACGCTTATGTCATTTTTAGGGCGTCAGTCGATCTGGGTGCGGAACAGCGTGCGCGGCTTGCTGCGGCAATATTTGTCGCCGACCACGGCGCAATACGTACCGTCATTGGCGAAGGCCCGCGCCTTGGAATCGATCGGCGTGCCGTGATCCTGCGCGAGGCGATAGGGCGAGGGCTTCGCCGTGCCCGGACAGGCCCCCGTGGCGCAGGCGGGCGTCAGCCGGGGCAGGGTCATCGCATGACCGGCATGGCCTTGCGGAGCGGCCAGCATCAACAGGATCGGTACCATCGCCATTCTCCCCTCTTGGTGGTTTCAGTTCTGACCGACCGGCTCGACGCCCAGCCGGGGCAGTTCGATCGCGGGGCAGCGGTTCATCACGACCTTCAGCCCGGCGGCCTCCGCCCGCGCGGCGGCCTCCTCGTTGACGACGCCCAATTGCATCCAGACCGCCTTGGCCCCGATCGCGATCGCCTCATCCACGATGGGCCCGACCGCGTCGGAGCGGCGGAAGATGTCGACGATGTCGATGGGGTCGCCCAATTGGCCCAGCTCGCGGAAGACGAACTCGCCATGCACATGCTCGCCGGTGATCTGCGGGTTGACCGGGATCACGCGATATCCGTGATCCTGAAGGCGCTTCATCACGCCGTAAGAGGGCCGGTCGGGGCGATCCGAGGCGCCGACCAGCGCGATGGTGCGCGCCTCCTGCAACAGAGTGCGGATATCTTGATCATCGGTCAGCGGCATGGACGGTCCCCTTTAGCGGACCGCCCGTCCGGCCTGTCGGACCAACGGTTGCGGGCGGTCTATACCGCTCCAACGCCTCGACGATCCGCCGGTTTCATCCGCGCCCGAGCCAGTCCGCCACCGACTTGGCCAGCGGTGCGAAGGTCGTGTCTCCCTCCCCCGCCGCCGGCGGCTGTCCCGCATCGGAAGCCGTGCGAATCGCGATGGTCAGCGGCACCCGGCCCAGGAACGGAATCCCCAGTTCCGCCGCCGCCGCCTCGGCCCCGCCGGATCCGAACGGGTCCGAATATTCGCCGCAATGCGGACAGCGATAGCCCGCCATATTCTCGACCAGGCCGATGATCGGCACGCCCGCCTTGGTGAACAGGTCGATCGCCCGCCGCGCATCGATCAGTGCCAGGTCCTGCGGGGTCGAGACGATCACCGCGCCCGCCGGGCGATGCTTCTGCACCATGGTCAGTTGCACATCGCCGGTGCCGGGCGGCAGGTCGAGCACCAGCAATTCGGTCGCGCCCCAGTCGCCATCGACCAGCTGGCTGAGCGCGCCCGCCGCCATCGGCCCGCGCCAGGCGATCGCCTTGTCCGGCTCGACCAGCTGCCCCATCGAGAGCAGCGACACACCATAGGGCGTGGGCACGGGTTGCAACTTGCCGTCTTGCGCGACGGGCTTCACCCCTTCGGCGGCCATCAGGCGCGGCTGGGACGGGCCATAGATATCGGCATCGACCAGCCCGGTCTTGATCCCGCCCCGCGCCAGCGCGATGGCGAGATTGGCGGACAGGGTGGACTTGCCCACCCCGCCCTTGCCGCTGGCCACCGCGATGATCCGGCGCTCGCGCTTTTCGGCGGTCAGGACGACGCGGACGTCCTCCGCCCCCGACTGGATCGCGGCGGCCTTCACCTCTTCCTCCAGCGCCTGTCGGCCCGCGCCGTCGAGCCCCGTGGTGTCGAGGACGACGCCCGCCCGCGCGCCCTCCATCCGCACATTCGCGCGCTTGCCCGCCACCGCGGCCACCGCCGCCTTTACCGTCTCGATGATGCTCATGGCCGCCAGATAGGATGCGATACGCGGCTTGGCACTGTTTTTGTCGGCGAACCGTTCCTATAACGATGAGCATGAGAAAGCTGACGGGCCGGTTTCAACGCCCCCCCAATCTAGCCGCCGAAACGCCGAAGGGCCCCTGGGGCGGGTCCGGCGAGGACTCCGATGGTGGCCCCCGCAACCCCTGGGCGGTGCCGCCGGGTGGCCGCAAGGCACCGGGCAAGCCCACCGCACTGGATGAATTCATCCGCAAGGCGCGCGGCGCCGGCGGCGGCGGTCCGGGCGAAGGCCCCGGCGGCACGGGCGGCGGCTTCGGCGGCATTCCGGGCGCGCCCGGTGGCCGCACGCTCTGGGCGATCGGCGCGGCGATCCTGTTCGGCATCTGGGTGCTCTATACCTCGATCCACCCGATCGGCCCGCAGCAACGCGGCGTCGTCACCTATTTCGGCCGCTATACCGGCATATTGGAACCGGGCATCCAGTTCACGGCCCCCGCCCCCATCGCCAGCGTGCGCGTGCTGGACGTGCAGAAGATCCGTACGGAGAATTTCCCCGAAGGCTCGGACGCGAATCTGGTCCTGACCGGGGACCAGAACATCATCGACCTGACCTATTCGGTGCGCTGGGACATCGCCAATCCGCGCGATTACGCCTTCCGCCTCGCCCAGCCGCAGGAAACCGTCCGCGCCGCCGCCGAGAGCGCGATGCGCGCGGTGATCGCGGAGACGACGCTGGACCAGGCGCTGGGTTCGGGCCGCACCGGCATCGAGCAGCGCGTGCAGGAACTGACCCAGGCGATCCTGAACGAGTATCGTTCGGGCGTGCGCATCCAGGGCGTGGCGATCAAGCAGGCCGCCCCGCCGCAGCAGATCGTCGACGACTTCAACAAGGTGACGGCGGCGCAGCAGCGTGCGGTCGCCGATGTGAACCAGGCCCGCTCCTATGCGCAGCAGGTGATCGCGCGCGCCCAGGGTGAGGCGGCGCAGTTCGACAAGATGTACGAACAATATCGCCTCGCCCCCGAAGTGACCCGCCGTCGCATGTATTACGAGACCATGGAGGCCGTGCTGGCCAAGTCCGACAAGACCATCGTCGAGGCACCGGGCGTCGTCCCCTATCTGCCGCTGTCCAAGGCGCGGCCGACACCGCCGCCGCCCGAAGTCGCGACGCCCACCCCCACCACCCAGGGAGGTGGCCAGTGAACGGCCTGACCCTTCGCAACCCGATCGTGCTGGGTGTCGCCCTGCTGGTCGCGGTGATCGTCGCGGCGGCGACCTTCGCCATCGTGCCCGAGACCAAGCAGGCGGTCATCTATCGCTTCGAACAGCCCCGGCGGATCGTCAACGGCTATCGCCCGAACGAGGAACTGGGGGCGAGCGGCGCCGGGCTGATCGCGCGTATCCCGTTCGTCGACCGGATCGTGTGGGTCGACAAGCGGGTGCTCGACCTCGATCTGGAAAAGACCCAGGTCCTGTCGACCGACCAGTTGCGCATGAATGTCGATGCGTTCGCACGCTTCCGCGTGGTCGATCCGCGCCGGATGCTGGCGACGGCGGGCACCGTCGACGGCGTCGTCAACCAGCTTCGCCCGATTTTCGGCTCGGCGCTGCGAAACGAACTGGGCAAGCGCCGCTCGACCGAATTGCTCAGCCCGGAGCGTGGCCAGGTGATGGACGCGATCCAGGTTCGACTCGACCGAATCGCCCGCCAGTACGGCGTGCAGATCGTCGATGTCCGGATCAAGGAGGCCGAGCTGCCGCCGGGCACCCCGCTGGAAAGCGCGCTTGCCCGGATGCAGACCGCGCGTCAGCAGGAGGCGATCACCATCGCCGCGCAGGGGCAGAAGCAGGCGCAGATCGTCCGCGCCGATGCCGATGCGCAGGCCGCGCAAATCTATGCCCAAGCCTTTGGCAAGGATGCGGGTTTCTATGATTTCTATCGCGCCATGCAGTCCTATCGCCATACCTTCGGCGCGGACGGCAGCACGCAGGAACATGGCAACACCCAGATCATTCTGTCGCCTGAGAACAGCTATCTGAAGGAATTCACCGCGCCGGGTCGATAAGGATTTATACACCTTTCGACCTGTTCATATTCAAGCGTTGTTCAGCAAAATCGTGACATATAGGCCACGGTCAAACTGAATTTTCTTCATTGAGAGGACCTTAGCCCAGTGCGCTACGCCTACGCCATTACCAGTGCGCTCCTTCTCGGTGGTGCGACCGCGACCCTGGCCCTCCAGCCGGGCACCGCGCAGGTCGCGCAGAACGAGCCGGGCGCGATCCAGGCCGTCGCGCCCCGCGCCGGTGCGCCGATGAGCTTTGCCGACATGGTCGCCAAGCTCCAGCCCGCCGTCGTCAACATCTCCACCAAACAGTCGATCACCGTGAAGCAGCAGGCGAACCCGTTCGCCGGTACGCCGTTCGAGGGCTTTTTCGGCCAGTTCGGCGGCCAGGGCGGACCGCAGCCGCAGAAGCGCGAGGGAGCGTCGCTGGGTTCGGGCTTCCTGATCTCGCCCGACGGGTACATTGTCACCAACAACCATGTGATCGCGCCGGGCGCGGCGGGGGCGTCGGTCGACTCGATCACCGTCACGCTCAACGACCGCAAGGAATATACCGCCAAGGTCGTGGGCCGCGACGAGACCTCGGACCTCGCGGTCCTGAAGATCGACGGCAGGAACCTGCCCTTCGTCCGCTTCGGCGATTCGTCGCGGGCGCGGCCCGGCGACTGGGTGCTGGCGATCGGCCAGCCCTTCGGCCTGTCGAGCACCGTGACCGCCGGTATCGTGTCGGCGGTGCACCGCGTGACCGGCCAGGGCGGCGCGAACGATCGCTTCATCCAGACCGATGCGGCGATCAACCAGGGCAATTCGGGCGGCCCGATGTTCGACATGAACGGCAACGTCATCGGCATCAACAGCCAGATTTATTCGCAGTCGGGCGGCAATATCGGCATCGGCTTCGCCATTCCGGCGGAGGACGCCAAGCCGATCATCGACCGGCTGATGAAGGGCCAGAAGATCGAGCGCGGCTATCTGGGCGTGCAGATCGGCGGCCCGGTCAATGACGATGTCGCCGCCTCGCTGGGCGTGCCCAAGGGCCAGGGCGAGATCATCGCCAAGGTCGAGCCGGACGGCCCCGCCGCCAAGGCCGGGCTGAAGGCCTTCGACGTGGTCACCAAGGTCAACGGCCAGGCGGTGACGCCCGAGCAGACGCTGTCCTATCTGATCGCCAATGTCCCGCCGGGCGGCCGCGTCCAGCTCGACGTGTTGCGCGGTGGCAAGCCGGTGTCGCTGACCGCGACCGCCGCGACCCGTCCGTCGAACGACGAACTGCGCGCGACGATGGGCGACGGTTCCGACGCCTTCCCGGACGATGACGACGATGCGCAGGTCGCACCCACGGCGGGCGGCGGACTGGGCCTGTCGGTGCAGGCGCTGACCCCCGCGATCGCCCGCGCGATCAACGTCGATCCGACGACGCAGGGCGTGGTGATCGCGGCGGTCGATCCGTCGAGCGATGCCGCGTCCAAGCTGAAGCGGGGCGACGTCATCACCGCGATCAACGGCACCGCCGTCCGCAGTGCCGCCGACATCCAGCGGATCGTGGCCGCCGCCAAGGCAGCGGGTCGTCCGCAGGTGCTGGCCCAGATCACGCGCGGTCGCATCGCGGGCGCCCTGATCCCGCTGCGCATCAAGTAACACCCGTCTTTTCCCTGCCCCACCAGGGGAGGCCAGGGAAAAAGGCCGTCGCATCTCGATGATGCGGCGGCCTTTTCCTATTCCCGTCGCCCAACACCGCGATAAGATGCGGGCATGGACGGCATCTTCATCGGCATGGGCGGCGGCAAGCCGCAGACGATCGACCTCAAGCGTGCGAACCGGCACGGCCTGATTGCGGGTGCGACCGGCACTGGCAAGACGGTGACGCTGCAAACCATGGTCGAGGGCTTCTCCCGCGCGGGCGTCCCCAGCTTCGTCGCCGATGTGAAGGGCGATCTGTCCGGCCTGGGCATGGCGGGATCGTCGCTGGGCAAGACCCACGCCGCCTTCACCGCGCGCGCCGCCGAATTGGGGCTGACCGACTGGGCCTATGAAGCCGCGCCGGTGCAATATTGGGACCTGTTCGGAACGCAGGGGCATCCGGTGCGCGCGACCGTGTCCGAAATGGGGCCCCTGTTGCTGTCGCGGATGATGGGGCTGAACGAGACGCAGGAGGGCGTGATGACCATCGCCTTCCATGTCGCGGACAAGGAAGGGTTGCTGCTGCTCGACCTCGACGATCTCCAGGCGATGCTGGCCGAATGCGCCGCGCGGGCGGACGAACTGACGACCATCTACGGCAATGTCTCCAGGCAATCGGTCGGCGCGATCCAGCGGGCGCTGTTGCAGCTTCGCACCCAAGGGGCGGAGCATTTCTTCGGCGAGCCCGCGCTCGAACTCGCCGACCTGATCGCCACCGACGATTCGGGGCGCGGCGTCGTCAACATCCTCGCCGCCGACCAGCTGATGGCGAGCCCCAAGCTCTATGCCACCTTCCTGCTCTGGCTGCTGTCCGAACTGTTCGAGCAACTCCCCGAAATCGGCGATCCCGACAAACCTAGGCTCGTCTTCTTCTTCGACGAGGCGCACCTGCTGTTCGACGATGCCGCGCCCGCCTTGGTCGATACGATCGAGCGGGTGGTGCGGCTGATCCGGTCCAAGGGCGTCGGCGTCTATTTCATCACCCAGAACCCCATCGACGTGCCCGACAAGATCGCAGGGCAGTTGGGCAACCGGGTGCAGCACGCGTTGCGCGCCTTCACCCCGCGCGACCAGGCGGCGGTGCGCTCGGCGGCGGAGACGTTCCGCGCCAATCCCGGCGTCGATGTCGCCAGCGCGATCACCGAGTTGAAGGTCGGCGAGGCCCTGGTCTCGCTGCTCCAGCCCGATGGATCCCCCTCGCCCGTAGAGCGCACCCTGATCGCCCCGCCGCGCAGCCGGGTCGCCCCGGTGACACCGGAGGAGCGCAAGGTCCTGGTCGAAACCGATGCGGTCGGCGCGAAATATGATCAGGCGATCGACCGCGAGTCCGCCGAGGAGCTGCTCGCCGCCAAGACGCAGGAAGCCGCTGCCGCTGCCGCCGAGGCCAAGGCGCAGACGGAGGCCGACAAACAAGCCGCGCAAGCCGCCAAGGCCGATGCCAGGGCGGCAAAGGAAGCCGAACGCGCGCGGATCGCGGAACAGCGCGAGGCGGCCAACTCGCCCTGGGCCAAGATGGCGACCAGCGCGGCGCGATCGGCCAGTTCGTCGATCGGACGACAGGTGGCGAACGAGATCGGCAAGCAGGTGTTCGGTGGCGGCTCGCGGCGAAGGTCGAACAGCGCGGGCGGTGGGATCGTCGGCGCTGTGGTGCGGGGGGTGCTGGGAAATCTCTTCCGGGGGTAATTTCCCTGCCTCCGTTCAGCCTGGGCGTCGTCGAGGGCCACAGGATTGAGTTTTTACAAGCCATCACGCCACCACCCCGGCGAAAGCACGGGTCCACGTGCCACCAAGTTGGCAGTATACGGTAAGACGAGCGCGTGGCTTCGGTATCCCGCTATCGATAATGCACTGCAACTGGACCCCGGCCTCCGCCGGGGTGGCGTGATGGAGGCAGACAGCATCCCGTGGCCTTCGACTTCGCTCAGAGCGAACGGCGCTTGGGAATGAGGGCCTTATTTCGACGATGGACCTCCTGCCGAGGCCGAGGACCATCCACCGTTCGCGCTGAGTGAAGTCGAAGCGCACGCCGCCCGCTCACCCCGATACGGAAACGCTAGGCGAGCGCGCCGCACTCTGCCACATCTGCGGGCATGAGCCGTACTCCGACCGCTACCACCCCGCCGATCGCCGAACTCACCCTTCGCGGGATCGCACTGGGCGGGATCATCACGCTGCTGTTCACCGCCGCGAACGTGTATCTGGGCCTCAAGGTCGGGCTGACCTTCGCCACCTCGATCCCGGCAGCGGTCATCTCGATGGCGATCCTGCGCTATCTGCCGAACAGTTCGGTGCTGGAGAACAACATCGTCCAGACGGTCGCCTCGGCGGCGGGGACGCTGGCGGCGATCATCTTCGTACTTCCCGGCCTCGTCATGATCGGCTGGTGGCAAGGCTTCCCCTATCTTCTGACCGCCGGGATCACCGCCACGGGGGGCATATTGGGCGTGATGTTCTCGGTGCCGCTGCGCCGCGCGCTCGTGGTCGATACCGACCTTCCCTATCCCGAAGGCCGTGCCGCCGCCGAGGTGCTGAAGGTCGGCGCAGGCAGCCGTGAGGGCGAGGCGGAGAGCGCGGTCGGCCTGCGGCTGATCGTGGTCAACGCGATCGCCTCGGCCGGGTTTGCCATACTTACCCAGACCAAGCTGGCCGTCGCCGAAGCCGCCATCT
>NZ_JALNUR010000036.1 GCF_026540895.1 Sphingomonas sp. GM_Shp_1
AGGCCGACCCCTACGCCTTCTACGCTCGCCGGGTGCTTCGCCTGTCGCCGCTGGACCCGGTCGACGCCGATCCCAGCGCGGCGTGGCGCGGCACCGCCGTTCACGACATATTGGAGATGTGGTGGAAGGAGGATCGTTGCGACGTCGCCGCCCTCCGCCCGCGCGCTCTGGCCATGCTGCGCGACCAGAACACCCATCCGATGATGCGCGCATTGTGGCAACCCCGGCTGATCGAGGCGATCGACTGGATCGCGGCCGAGGTGGCCGCCAAGGCCGGGGAGGGCCGCCATGTCCTGAGCGCGGAAGGCAAGGGCGAGGCGAAGCTGGCGGGCGTGACCCTGACCGGCCGGTTCGACCGGATCGACAAGGCGGCGGACGGATCGCTGGTGGTGATCGATTACAAGACCGGCAAGCCGCCCTCCACCACGGCGGTGCGCGAGGGGTTCAGTCTGCAATTGGGGCTCCTCGGACTGATCGCCGAACGGGGCGGGTTCGAGGGCGTGTCGGGCAAGGCGGGCGGCTTCGAATATTGGTCGCTGGGGCGTGGGCGCGAGGGGCTGGGCTATATCGCCACGCCGGTCGATCCCGAGGGCAAGCGCGAGCGGATTCGGACCGACGAGTTCGTCTCCATCGCGGCGGCGAACTTCACCGAGGCGGCGGGACAGTGGCTGACGGGCGATGCGCCGTTCACCGCCAAGCTGGTGCCCGAATATGCGCCCTATGCGGAATATGACCAGCTGATGCGGCGGGATGAATGGTATGGCCGTGATCGGTGATTTTTATGCGCGGTTCGGGCGGCCCGTCCTGCCGGGCGGGCGTCGGTGCGTGGCCTTCGACTTCGCTCAGGCTGAACGGAGCGGGGGAGAGTATTGCCTCGCATCCCGCCCACCGTTCGCACTGAGCGAAGTCGAAGTGCACGGGATGACCATCCTTCAGGGTGATGGCTGGGCGTGGCCTTCGACTTCGCTCAGGCTGAACGGGGCAAGGGGCATTGTTCGAACAGCCGGTCACCCGGAGCAAGCCGCATGAGCGCCCGTCCAATGGCCAACCTCCCCCCGCTAAAGGGCGACCAGGCCGCCGCCAGCGATCCCGCCGCGCATGTCTGGCTGTCGGCCTCGGCGGGTACCGGCAAGACGCAGGTGCTCGCCGCGCGCGTGTTCCGCCTGCTGTTGCGCGGTGTCGCGCCCGAGGCGATCCTCTGCCTCACCTTCACCAAGGCGGGCGCGGCGGAGATGGCGCAGCGTATCAACGGTCGGCTCGCGGCCTGGGTGCGGATGCCCGAGACCGAACTGTTCGCCGACCTGCGCGCCCTCGGCGAGACGGCGACGCCCGAACGGCGCGAGCGGGCGCGGACCCTGTTCGCCCGCGTGCTCGATGCGCCCGGCGGCGGGCTTCGTATCCAGACCATCCACGGCTTCTGCCAGGGGTTGCTCGCGGCCTTTCCCGTCGAGGCGGGGCTGGCCCCCGGTTTCCGCCCGCTGGAGGCGCGCGAGGAAGCGGTGCTGGCGCGCGAGGCACTGGCGCGGATGCTGGAGACCGCCGAGCGCGAGGGCCGGGTCGGCCCCATCGAGACGGTCGGTGCCCTGTCGCTGCGGCTGGGCGAGGGCGGGGCGGAGGCGTTCCTGGCCGCCTGCGCCCGCGCGCCAGGAGCCTTGGAGGCGCTGCCCACCGGTATCCAGCCTTGGCTCCGTCGCGCGCTCGACCTGCCTTCGGGCGATATCGACGAGGCGATCGCCGAGGGTGTCGAGGATATCGACGAGGACGCGGTCGTCCGGCTGGCGGGGGCCAACCGCGCCTGGGGCACCGCGACCGGCGACAAGGCGGCCGCGGTGCTGGAACGCTGGATCGGCAGCGATCGGGCGGGGCGTGTCGCCGGGCTGGAAGACCTGATGGGCACGGTCTTCACCGGCAAGGGCGAGCCGCGCAAGGCCTCCAAGAAACTCACCGACGCCGATCCCGATTATGAGGACATGGCACGCGAACTGGGCGAGGCGTGCCGCTATCTGCTCGGTCTCGCTGCGCGGGCGCGACATGCCGACCTGCTCGCCGATGCGTTGAGCGTCGGGCGTGACTATGCGCGGGCCTATACCCTGTCGAAGCGGGCGATCGGTGCGGTCGATTTCGACGACCTGATCCGTACCACCGTGGAACTGCTCGAACGGCCCGGCATCGGTGAATGGGTCCGCTACAAGCTCGACCAGGTGACCGAGCATGTCCTGATCGACGAGGCACAGGACACCAACGCGCACCAATGGCGGATCGTCCGCGCGCTGGCCGACGAGTTCTTCGTCGGGCGCGGGCTCTATGCGCCCTCGACCCGGACGCTGTTCACCGTCGGCGATCACAAGCAGGCGATCTTCGGTTTCCAGGGAACCGACCCGATCAACTTCCAGGCGGCCGAACTGCATTTCTCGCGCCGGGCGGGCGAGGTCGCGGGCGATGACGAGTGGCCCGAGGACGAACGCGGCCTGCCGTTCAACCAGTTGTCGCTGACCCATAGCTTTCGCTCGACCACGCCGATCCTCGAATTCGTGGACGCTGCGATCGAGGCGCTGGGCGAGCCCGGCATGGGCATGGGTCATGGGGTGGAGCGTCACGCCAGCGAGGTGAGGGGCCCCGGTCGCGTCACCCTCTGGCCCCCGGTCGTCGCGGGGGGCAGCGACGAGGACGAGGAGGGCTGGATCGACGATGCGGTGCGCAAGGTCGCCACCGACATCGCCCGCGCCATTCGCCGCTGGCTCGACGAGGGCGTGCTGCTGGAGAGCAAGGGCCGCCGCCTGGAGCCGCAGGACATCATGATCCTGGTCAAGCGGCGCGGCGACCTCGCCTCGCTGATTGTCGCGCGGCTCTATGCCGAGGGGGTGCCGGTGGCGGGTGTCGACCGGCTGCGGCTGAATGCGCCGCTGGCGGTGCAGGACCTGCTGGCGACGGTGCGGTTCGCGCTCCAGCCGGAGGACGACCTGTCGCTGGCGTCGCTGTTGGTGTCGCCGCTGATCGGCTGGTCGCAGGACAGGTTGATGGCGGCGGGGCATCGCGAGCGGGGATCGCTCTGGGCGCATCTGACCCGGACCCTGCCCGCCGACGACCTCGCGCCGCTCCGCCAGATGCTGGCCCGGGCGGACGTGTCGACGCCCTATCAGTTTCTGGAGGAGTTGCTGTCGGGGCCGCTCGATGGCCGCCGCAAGCTGATCCGGCGGCTGGGCACCGAGGCGCGCGATCCGATCGAGGAATTGCTGGGCGCGGCCCTGACCTTTGAGAGCACGACCACGCCCTCGCTCCAGCGTTTCCTCGACTGGTTCGATCGGGGGGATGTCGAGATCGTGCGCGATCCCTCCGCGCCGCTGGATGCGGTGCGGGTGATGACCGCGCATGGGTCCAAGGGGTTGCAAGCGCCTTTGGTCATCCTGGCCGATGCGACCGCCGATCCGACCGCCTCGCCCCGCTCGATCCTGCGCTGGACGCCCGAGCCCGGCGCGCTGCCCATCCCGGTCTTCCCGCCGCGCGCGGAGGAGCGGGGCGGACCGCTGGATGTGGTGGCGGCGGAGATCGCGGCGCGCGAACTTCAGGAGCATTGGCGGCTCTTCTACGTCGCGGCGACGCGCGCGGAGGAGCAACTGGTGGTCGCGGGCGCGCTGGGCAAGCGCGCGGCGGGGGTGCCGCCGATGCATAGCTGGTACGCGACCTGCGCCCGCGCGATGACCGCGCTGGGCGTGCCGGAGGTGGAGCCCGGCGATGGACGATCGCGGGTGTTCGTCGGCACGGTGCCGCAAGCGCCGGTCGCCGTCCGCCCCGGCGCCGCCACCCCGGTGCACCGCGAGGACATCGCCCTGCCCGACTGGGCTCGGTCCCCCGCGCCGCAGGAATCGCGCCCGCCGCGTCCGCTCGCGCCGTCGCAACTGGGCGAGGACATGGTCGCCGATCCGCCGCCCAGCCCCGCGATGCGCGCGGCGGCGGAGCGGGGGCGGTTGATCCATTGCCTGCTCGAACGCCTGCCCCCGGTCGCGCCCGAGCAACGGCGCGGCGCGGCGGAGCGCTGGCTGGTCCAGGCGGCGGGGATCGAGGATGCGACCCTGCGCGCCGATGTGACGGAGGCGGTCTTCACGATCCTCGACGATCCGGCCTTCGCACCGCTGTTCGGGCTCGGCTCGCTGGCGGAGGCCCCGATCGCGGCGACGCTGGCCAATGGCCTGGTCGTGTCGGGGCGAGTCGACCGGTTGCTGATCGGGGCGGACGAGATACGGCTGATCGATTACAAGACCGGGCGTCGCGCGCCGGGCGGGATCGAGGATGTGCCGGCGTTCCATCTGGCGCAGATGGCGGGCTATGCCGCCGCGCTGGAGGTTATCTTTCCGGGGCGGCCCGTCTCGGTATCGCTGCTCTATACCGCGGGGCCGCGCCTGATCCGCGTGCCGGACGCGCTGCTCGCGGCCCACAAGCCCGGCTATCGTGATGGGGAGCAAAGCTTGGCCCTTGGTGGTTGAGCGGTCGGCCCCGGCATCCTAGATGGATGACAATTCAAGGAGTGTAGACGACATGGCAACCAAGCAGATCACCGACGCCAGCTTCGAAGCGGACGTCCTGAACTCCGACAAGCCGGTGCTGGTCGATTTCTGGGCCGAGTGGTGCGGACCGTGCAAGATGATCGGCCCGTCGCTGGAGGAACTGTCCGAGGAACTGGGCGAGCAGGTGACGATCGCCAAGCTGAACATCGACGACAATCCCGACGCACCCGGCCGCTACGGCGTGCGCGGCATCCCGACGATGATCCTGTTCAAGGGCGGCGCGGCCGCCGCGACCAAGGTCGGTGCCGAGCCCAAGGGCCGGATCAAGGCCTGGCTCGAAGGCGCGCTGTAAGGTCGGATTTGAGCACGCCCCTCCCGTAAATGGGAGGGAATGGGGGAGGGCAGGAGGTCTCTCCGAGGCTGACGCTTGCGGCACTCCCCTCCCCAAACCCCTCCCGCCTGCGGGAGGGGCTTTTTTTGTGTCCCGAGCCTTTCGACAAGAGCACGCCCCTCCCGCAAGCGGGAGGGGATGGGGGAGGGTAGGAGGTCTCGGCAAGGCCGACGCTTGTGGCACTCCCCTCCCCAAACCCCTCCCGCCTGCGGGAGGGGCTTTTTTGTGTCCCGAGGCTTTCGACAAGAGCACGCCCCTCCCGCAAGCGGGAGGGGATGGGGGAGGGCAAGAGGTCTCACCGAGACCGACGCCCCCTTAGCTCAGCGGGATCATCACAACGTCGCGGAACGCCGCATGCTCCTGAAGCGCGGCATACCAGCGCTCCAGATGGGGGCGCGAAGGCCGCTCCACCGGAAGCTGGAACCAGCTATTGGCATAGGCGGCGACCGGAATGTCGCCGATGCCGAACGCATCGCCCGACAGCCAGGGCTGCCGCCCCAGCACATCGTCGAGGATCGCGGACAAGTCCGCCGCCCGCGCCACGCTGCGCTCCAGCAGGGCCGCGTCGCGTTGTTCGGGCGCCGTTCGCACAAGCTGGAAGAAGATCGGCCGGATCGCATCGGCCCAGGTGAAATTCCAGTCCATCCAGCGATCGGCCAAGGCGCGTGCCCTTGGGTCGACGGGATAGAAAGCCTCGCCGCCATGCGTCGCCGCGAGATAGCGAAGGATGGCGTTCGACTCCCACAGGACGAAGCCGTCATCCTCGATCGTCGGGATCAGCGCATTGGGGTTGAGCGCGCGGTATGCCGCGTCCATCCCGAACTGGCCGCCGACATCGCGCCGGTCATAGGCCAGCCCCATCTCTTCGACGAGCCAGACGACCTTCTTGACGTTGTGCGAGTTGAGGCGCCCCCAGATGGTCAGCATCGGCCTTAGCTCCGGTAATCGGCGTTGATCGAGATATAGCCATGGGTCAGGTCGCAGGTCCAAACCGTCGCGCCCCCGTCGCCAAGGCCCAGGTCGACGCCGACCGCGATCTCCCGACCCTTCAGATGCTCGGCGACCGGGGCTTCGTCATAGCCTTCGACCGCCAGCCCCTCGCGTGCCACCAGCGTCTCGCCGAAGCGGATCGACAGCTTATCGCGCTCGGCCGGTTCGCCCGCCTTGCCGACCGCCATGACGACACGGCCCCAATTGGCATCCTCGCCCGCGATGGCGGTCTTGACCAGCGGCGAGTTGGCGATCGACATGGCGATGCGGTGCGCCGAGCGGTCGCTTTCGGCACCTTCGACTCGGATCTCGATCAGCTTGGTCGCACCCTCGCCATCTCGTACGACCAGCAGCGCCAACTGGTGGCACAGATCGGCGAGCGCCGCGCGGAAGGCGTCCGCCCCATCGCTCTCGTCATCGATCAAAGGCGCATTGCCCGCCTTGCCCGTCGCGAAGGCGAGAACGGTGTCGCTGGTCGAGGTGTCGCCATCGACCGTGATGCACGAAAAGCTGCGGCCATTGGCGGCGCTCAGCGCGCGTTGCAGGAACTCCGGGCTGACGGCGGCATCGGTGAAGATGAAGCCCAGCATCGTCGCCATGTCGGGCGCGATCATGCCCGAACCCTTGATGATTCCCGCCAGCGTCACCGTGTGGCCATCGACGACAGCGGTCGTCGTCGCGCCCTTGGCGAAGGTGTCGGTGGTCATGATCGTCGCGGCGGCATCCTCCCAGCCACAGGGCTCGGCGGTGAAGGCCGCGTCCAGCCCGGCCTCGGCCTTGTCGATGGGCAGGGGCACGCCGATCACGCCGGTCGAGGCGACGAATATGTCCGAGGGCTGGCATCCGATGGCGGCGGCGGCGCGGGCGGCGATCGCCTCGACGGCGGCACGACCGCGATGGCCGGTAAAGGCGTTGGAGTTGCCCGCATTGACGACCAGTGCGCGCGCATTCCCCAGCACCAGCGCCTTGCGGCACCATTCGACTTCCGGCGAAGGGCATTTGCTGGTGGTCAGCACCCCCGCCACGCTGGTCCCCTCGGGCAACGTCACGAAGGTCAGGTCGCAGCGGTCCCAGTTCTTGTACCGCGCGCGGGCGACGCGAAGCGTCACGCCGTCGATGGCGGGGAGCGCGGGGAAGGGCATGGCGAGGGGCGAGATGGCGGTGCTCATAGAGGCAAGCTACATAGCCGAGCGTGTAACCGGAGCAAGCGCTTCCGCCCGCTTGACCGATAGTGGTCGAGCGGTTCTGATGCGTAAGACGGCGGAGGGGCGGGGGCGATATGTGGGGTGCGGGACGGGGCCTTCGAAATGGCGTGCTGGCCCTTGTGGGGCTGCTCCTCGCAATGTTGCTGGTCATGGTGTCGCTGCTGATCGAGCGGGCCTATGAATGGCGGCGTCGATACGAGCCGCGCGCCCTGCCGCGTGACCTTTCGGTTCCGGCGGTTCCCCCGCGGATATCCGGCAACCCGGCCGCCTATTTCGGGCCGGACGTCTATCCCGCGGAGGCGGCGCGACGGGGATGGGAGGGGCGTTCGAGCGTTGCGGTCATCGTCGATCCTGCGGGCGTGCCGACCGCCTGCGAAGTCACGCAAAGCAGCGGTCATGCGATCCTCGACCGGACGACCTGTCGCATGGCGATGGAGCATGTCCGGTTCCGACCAGCCCTTGATCGCCGGGGTCGGCCGGTAAGTGGCATTTATCACGGATTCAACGTTCGATGGCAGTTGCCGTCGGATGCGAAATAAGGCGGATGCGAGAGGTCCGATCGGGCGGGGCGGTCGCGGGATGGCCGCTCGATCGTCGCGATGGCCCATGCAACGGATGGACGCGCCGCGCGTATCTGCCTAAGACAAGCCTCGCATGAACCTGCTTCTGCTCCTTTCCGCCCTTTTGTCCGCGCTGACCGGCGTGGGTGCGAGCGCGCGTGGGCAGGAGGCGCGGGGCGTCGTGGCCGAGTGCAGCGTCGCCGCCGCCGCCAAGCAGGCCGCCGTCGCGCGCGCCGCGACCCGGCCGGTGCAGCCGCTTACCGCGCTGGTCGATATGGCCGCGCCGCTGCCGCTGTTCCGCGCGGTCGAGCCGCGCGCGATCGCGGCGATCTTCATGGGCCGTCGGCGCGAATAGGCGCTGGCGTCGGCCACCCGCCGACCCCATTTCCCAAATCATATGCTCGCGCGCGCCGTCGTCATGACGTGGCTGCGCCCTCAACACGCTATCAGTCAGGAAATCGCTTATGTTCGGCGGCCTCGCCAAGTCCCTGTTCGGTTCGTCCAACGACCGTTACATCAAGTCGCTCAAGCCGACCGTCGCCAAGATCGCCGCGTTCGAGCCCGAGATGGAGGCGCTGACCGACGCGCAACTCGCCGCGCAGACGGTCAAGTTCCGCGAACAGCTCGATCAGGGTGCGACGCTCGACAGCCTGCTGCCCGAAGTCTTCGCCACGGTGCGCGAAGCCGCCAAGCGCGTGCTGGGCCAGCGTCACTATGACGTGCAGATGATCGGCGGCATCGTCCTCCATCGCGGCGAGATCGCCGAGATGCGGACCGGCGAGGGCAAGACGCTGGTGGCGACGCTGTCCACCTATCTCAACGCGCTGCCCGGCAAGGGCGTGCATGTCGTGACCGTCAACGACTATCTGGCCAGCCGCGATGCCGCGACCATGGGCCGCATCTATAATTTCCTGGGCCTGACCACCGGCGTCATCATTCCGAACCTGGACGATGCGCAGCGGCGTGCGGCCTATGACGCCGACATCACCTATGGCACGAACAACGAGTTCGGCTTCGACTATCTGCGCGACAACATGAAGTATGAGCGCTCCTCGATGGTGCAGCGCCCCTTCAACTACGCCATCGTCGACGAGGTCGACTCGATCCTGATCGACGAGGCGCGCACGCCGCTGATCATCTCGGGCCCGACCGACGACAAGTCGGAGCTGTATATCGGCGTCGACGCGATCGTGAAGCAGCTGACTCCGGACGATTACGAGAAGGACGAGAAGCAGAAGTCGATCATCCTGACCGAGGACGGCACCGAGCGCGCCGAGCGTCTGCTGGAGGCCGCCGGGCTGCTCCAGGGCGAAAACCTGTATGACTTCGAGAACACCCAGGTCGTCCACCACCTGAACCAGGCGCTGCGCGCGAACATGATGTTCAAGCGCGACACCGATTACATCGTGAAGGACGGCAAGGTCATCATCATCGACGAGTTCACCGGCCGCATGATGGACGGGCGGCGCTGGTCGGAGGGCCTTCACCAGGCGGTCGAGGCGAAGGAGGGCGTCAATATCGAGCCCGAGAACCAGACCATGGCCTCGATCACCTTCCAGAATTATTTCCGCATGTACCCGAAGATTTCGGGCATGACCGGCACCGCCGCGACCGAGGCGGGCGAATTCTACGACATCTACAAGATCAACGTCGTCACCATCCCGACCAACCTGCCGATCGCGCGCGTCGATGAGGAAGACGAGTTCTACAAGAACACCCAGGACAAGTTCCTGGCGATCGCCAAGAAGATCCGCGACCATGCCGCCAAGGGGCAGCCGGTGCTGGTCGGCACCGTCTCGATCGAAAAGTCCGAACTGCTGAGCGAATTCCTGGTGCAGGAAGGCGTGCCGCACAAGGTGCTGAACGCCCGCTATCACGAGATGGAGGCGCATATCGTGGCGCAGGCGGGCCGTCTGGGCGCGGTGACGATCGCGACCAACATGGCGGGGCGCGGCACCGACATTCAGCTGGGCGGCAACCTGGAGTTCCGGATGCTGGACGAGCATCCCGAACTGGTCGAGGGCACGCCCGAATATGACGCCGCCGCGATCCGCATCCGCGCGGAGATCGCCGAGGAGAAGCAGAAGGTGCTGGAGGCGGGCGGCCTGTTCGTGCTCGGTACCGAGCGGCACGAGAGCCGCCGCATCGACAACCAGCTTCGCGGTCGCTCCGGGCGTCAGGGCGATCCGGGCCTGTCGCGCTTCTATCTCAGCCTGGACGACGATCTGCTCCGCATCTTCGGTCCGGACACGCTGTTCGCCAAGATGATGCGCAGCAATATCGAGGATGGCGAGGCGATCGGCAGCAAGTGGCTGTCCAAGGCGATCGAGACCGCGCAGAAGAAGGTCGAGGCGCGCAACTACGACATCCGCAAGCAGGTCGTCGAATATGACGACGTGATGAACGACCAGCGCAAGGTCATCTACGAACAGCGCGCCGACATCATGGATGCCGAGACGGTGGGCGATGTCGTCGCCGACATGCGTGCCGAGACGGTCAACGCGATCGTGGGCGCGGCGTGTCCGCCCAACAGCTATCCCGAGCAATGGGACGTGGCGGGGATGAAGCAGCAGCTCAAGGACCTGCTGAACATGGAGCCGCCGATCGACGACTGGATGACCGAGGAGGCGATCGATCCCGAGATCGTTCTGGAGCGCGTCTCCGCCGAGGCCGATGCGATGGTCGAGGCCAAGGCCAAGGAACTGGAGCCGGAAACCTGGGCGAGCGTCGAGAAGTCGATCCTGCTCCAGAATCTGGACCATCACTGGAAGGAGCATCTGGCGACGCTCGACGCGCTGCGCCAGGTCGTCCATCTCCGCGCCTATGCGCAGAAGACGCCGATCAACGAATATAAGCACGAGGCGTTTTCGCTGTTCCAGCGGATGCTCGACAATATCCGCGAGGATGTGACGCGCACCATCGCCTTCGCCCAGTTCCAGATCCAGGCGCCGCCGGAACTGCCCGAACTGCCGGACTTCATCACCTCGCATTTCGACCCGTTCACGGGCGAGGACAATACGAACGACTGGGACGCCGCCGCACGCGGCCTGATCCAGCCGCAGATGCCGCCGATGCAGATCCCGATGCCGGAGGGCGCCGATCTCGGCACCGATCCGGCGCAGTGGGAAGGCCGGGTCAACCGCAACTCGCCGTGCCCGTGCGGCTCGGGCCTGAAGTACAAGCATTGCCACGGGGCGGTGACGGCCTGATCCGTCGCGATATGGGAAAGGAAAGGGCGGTGGACTTCGGTCCGCCGCCCTTTTTCGTGGTCCTTCCCTCCGTCCGTCGCCCCAGCGCAGGCTGGGGCCTTTATGATTAGAGCGGGATGACATCAGGTTGATCCACCCCTCCCCTTCAGGGGAGGGGCTCGGCTCAGGTCGACTCCATGTCATCCTGCTCCAGGTGCCAGCGTCGCCGAAGATCTCAGCCTTTGCCGGGGTGACGTTGGGGTTCCGTCAGACAGCGACGGTTCAGCGACACGGCGCCATCCTCCGGCAACAGGGAGAAAGAGGGATGAGACACCAGGCGATTCTCGCGGCTGCGCTGCTTGCACACCCCATCGCGGCACCCGCGCAATTTACCCAGGCCGGTCCGCCCGCCGACATCGTCGCCATGCCGGGCCAGCCCGATGTCTCGCCCAATATGTCGAACGACCGCCGCGACATCCGCCGTTCGATCCGCGAAGGACGGCGGAGCGGCGATATCAGCCGGGCCGAGGCGCGCTCCTTCCGGCGTGACGATGCGGCGATCGGTTCGCTGGCGGATCGCTTTGCATCCGATGGGCTTTCGCCCTCTGAACAGGCCGAACTGCAAAGCCGGACGCAAGCGCTTCGCGGCATGGTCAATGCCCGGCGGGTGCGGGGCGGCAAGCCCTGAATGCAAAAATGGGCGGCCACCCATCGGGTGACCACCCCTTTTTTTGGCCGGAAATCCCGGGCGATTATTTCGGCAGCACCACCGTCGGCCCGATCGTGCTGACGATCGCGCGGGCATCGAAGGCGCGCAGATTGTCGCGCGGGATCGGGCCCTTGCGCATCACGACTTCGGCGGTCGCTTCGTAGCGGTCGATGGTGTTGATATCCATGTTGTTGCCGAAGAAGGGATCGCCCCAGAAGGGGTCCCAGCTACGCCAGCCAAAGCCGCGGCCATAATAGCGCCAGGAGGGGCCCCACCAGCCGCCGCCCCATCCGCCGAAGCCGGGTCCAAAGCCGCCGGGCGTCGAATAGGTGCGCGAGCGCAACTGGGTGTCGCGGTCGGCCATGACGAAATAGTCATAGCCGTTGGCCAGGGTCAGTTCCGCCGCACGGAACAACAGATAGCGCTCGACCGTGTCGCGCGACGTCACGGTGTTGCCCGCGAAGCTGACAATGAAGCGACCGGGCTCGATCTGCTGCTCGGAATAGCCGGTGCGGTAGAAGCCCGAACCCGTGGCCGGGCGATAGGCGGTTTCGGTCGCGCATCCCGCGACCATCAAGGTGCTGGCGCCGAGCAGCGCGAGCGCGATCTTCCGACCGAATTGCATGGACACTTCTTCCTTTCCTTGCCACCCGGCCGGAACCGGACGGCAACAGCCCTGTAGCTGGTGGCTGTTTAGCCCATCCCGACAAAACGGTCGATGAACGGTTTTGCTCCCGCGATGAATAGTGCGTCACGCACCGGCCATATGCGCGGCGATCTGTCGCCGATGCGGCGCCCGCCGATGCTCGAACAGATAGATGCCCTGCCACGTCCCGAGCATCAGCCGCCCGCCGATCAGCGGGATCGACAGATGGACACCGGTCAGGATGCTGCGCAGATGCGCGGGCATGTCGTCGGGCCCCTCGTCGTCATGGGCATAGGCGTTCCGGTCCTCCGGCGCGAGCCGGGCGAAATAGTCGAGGATATCGGTCTTCACCTCCGGCGCGGCATTTTCCTGGATGATCAGCGAGGCCGAGGTGTGGCGGCAGAAGAGGGTCAGCAGCCCCTCGTCCATATCCTGCTCGCGCACCCAGGCGGACACGGCACGGGTGATTTCGGTCAGGCCCTGACCATGGGTATCGACCGACAATAGGGTGGTGGCTTGGCGCATGCCTCCATCATGCCCGAGCGCGGGGGTTCGTTCCAGCGGGGCCATGAGACGAGCCGAAATGAACGGCTTGATCGGACATGCGTTGTGCGGGCTTGAGGAAAAGGAGACCTGCCATGAAAGCCCTGATCGCCGCTTTGGCCGTCGTTACCGTCGCGGCCCCCATCGCCGCCACCCCCGCCGTCGCGCAGGAGCGCGACTATCGCTGGCATGGCGATCGTGACGATTGGGATGCCTCGCGCGACTATCGCCGGAGCAATGCCCGCGAACGGCGCCTGAGCCGCGACGATCAGGTGTTCCGGGGCCGTGACGGCCGGACCTATTGCAAGCGCAACGACGGCACGACCGGCCTGGTCGTGGGTGCGCTCGGCGGCGGTGTGCTGGGCAATGTGATCGGCGGCGGCACGCTGGGCACGCTGCTCGGCGCGGGTGGCGGCGCGCTGCTCGGCCGGTCGATCGATCGCGGCAAGGTTCGTTGCCGCTAAGGCGTTGACCGGCAAAGGGGATATCGCCGGGCTCACCCCGGCGATATCCCCTTTCGCTGGCCTCTAGCCAAACGCCCTTCGCCTGGCCCATGATGTCCGGCGGGAGGGAAATGATGGCTTTCGATCTGAAATGGACCACCGCGATGGCCGCCGCGTTGCTGGCCAGCGGTTGCAACCGGTCCAATGCCGATGACGGCTGGACCGCCGAGCAGGATACCGCGATCTGCACCGATGCGCAGGGCAAGCGCCTGCCCGACGATCGTTGCCGACAGACGCGTATGGGCGGTGGCGGCGGGGCCTTCTGGTATTTTCTGGGGCGCGGTCGCCCCATTCCCTTTTATGGCGAGCGGGCGACGGGGGGAAGCTTCCGCCCAGCATCGGGTGCGCGCTACGCCGTCGCACCGGCGAGGAGCGCGATGACACGCGCGGCGGCGGTCAGTCGCGGCGGCTTCGGCACCTCCGCCTCGCGCTTCGGCAGCATCCACGCATGATCCGCGAGACGCTCTCGCCCCGGCCCGACTGGCGCGCCAAGGTCGAGGCGTTGGGCCTGATCTGGCATGCGGGCGAGAAGCGGCCCTATTGGGACGAAAGCGCCTGCTATCGCTTCACGTGTGGGCAGATCGACCGGATCGAGGCGGCGACGACCGAACTCTATCGCCTGTTCCTGGCGGCGGGGGAGGCGGTGGTCAGCGATCCGGCCCTGCTTCGTCGCTTCGCCATCCCGCCCGCCTTTCACGACCCCATTTGCGAGGCGTGGGAGGCCGAGCCGCCCTCGCTCAATTTCGGGCGGTTCGACCTGGGCTTCGATGGCAGTGATGCGCCCAAGCTGTTCGAGTTCAACTGCGACACGCCGACCTCGCTGCTCGAAGCGGCGGTGGTGCAATGGGCGTGGAAGGAGGAATGTTTCCCTGCGCTCGACCAGTTCAACAGCCTGCACGAGGCCCTGGTCGCGCGCTGGCGGGAGATTGCACCCCATCTGCCCGCCACGCTCCACGTCGCGCATGTCGCCGACATGGCGGGCGAGGATGCGGTGACGGCGGCCTATCTGCGCGACACGGCGGAGGCGGCGGGGATCACGACCGTGCCGATCCTGATGGAGCGCATCGGATGGGACCATGATGCGCATTGCTTCGTCGATGAGGCGGACATGCGGATCGAGGCTCTGTTCAAGCTCTATCCCTGGGAATGGCTGGTCCATGAGGAGTTCGCGCCGCATCTGCTCGACAATCTGGAGCGTGGCGACCTGATCTGGCTGGAGCCGATCTGGAAGATGATCTGGTCGAACAAGGCGATCCTGCCGGTGCTGTGGGACCTGTTCCCCGGCCATCCGAACCTGCTGCCCGCCAGCTTTACCATTCCGCAAGGGGATGCGGTCGCCAAGCCGCTGCTGTCGCGAGAGGGGGCGAACGTCTCGATCCGCCGGGCCGGGGCCATCGTGGCGGAAACCGCGGGGGACTATGGCGAGGAGGGCTATATCTACCAGTCGCTATACCGCCTGCCGGAGACCGCGCCGGGATGCTATCCGGTGTTGGGAAGCTGGGTGGTCGACGGCGCACCAGTGGGGATGGGGATCCGCGAGGACGGACTGATCACCTCGAACACCGCGCGGTTCGTACCGCATGTGATCGACGGCTGATCCGTCATGGCTGATGCTGTCGGGGGAGAAGACAGCGCCGGTGGCTCCCTGAGTAGGATTCGAACCTACGGCCGCTCGATTAACAGTCGAGAGCTCTACCGCTGAGCTATCAGGGAATGTTCCGGCGCTGTGGAGGGGTCCTATAAAGGGCTCGAAAAATGCCGCAACCCCTTTTTTGACGGTTTTGCGTAAGTCCGTCCGCCAAAGCTGTGGATAATTCGACGGACTGGCGACGATCCATACTCATGCGATGACCTTCCCATTCCTCCCCTCACAGGGGAGGAATATGGAAAGTTTGCCGGTCAGGCGACGAACTGCTCCATCGTGATGCGGTCATCCAGCGCGTGTTCGGGATCGAACATCAGGGTCAGTTCGCGCGAGCGGTCCATGCAGATATCGACCTGTGCCACGTCGCGCACTTCGCGCTGGTCGGCGACCGCCGAGACGGGGCGCTTGCCGGGATCGAGCACGCGGATCGAAATCCGCGCCTTGTCTGGCAGGATCGCGCCGCGCCAGCGCCGGGGCCGAAACGGGCTGATCGGGGTCAGCGCGATCAGCGCCGAGCCGAGCGGCAGGATCGGCCCTTGCGCGGAGAAATTATAGGCGGTCGAGCCCGCCGGGGTCGCGGCCAATATCCCGTCACAGGCCAGTTCGGGCAGGACCACCCGTTCGTTGACCATGACCTCCAGCTTGGCGGTCTGGCGGGTTTCGCGGAGCAGCGAGACTTCGTTGATCGCGGGCAACTGATGCACGCGCCCGTCGATTCCGGTCGCGGTCATCTGGAGCGGGGTGACGCGGAACGGCTTGGCACGGGCGAGCCGGTCTTCCAGGCCATAGC
This sequence comes from Sphingomonas sp. GM_Shp_1, assembly GCF_026540895.1. Lineage (GTDB taxonomy): Bacteria > Pseudomonadota > Alphaproteobacteria > Sphingomonadales > Sphingomonadaceae > Sphingomonas. The sequence goes on from NZ_JALNUR010000036.1 coordinate 15,673, forward strand.
TGCGCCATTCGTTCATCAGGAAGCCGACCGTGCCCAGGTTCATGCCGAACACCGGCACCGGCCCGCGCCGCCGCTCCAGCATGCGATGAAGCGTCTGGAGCATGAAGCCGTCTCCGCCCAGCGCGATGACATAATCGGCCTCGTCGAAATCGACCCAGTCGGCGCTGTTGAGCAGGTCGGCGACCGCCGCCTGGGCCGGTGCGGTGGGCGAGGCGACCAGCGCCCGCCGAACGGGAAGGGTCATCCGCCGGTCACGCTCATGTGACGTGAGACCGCCGGGGCCGACCCCGCCTCGATCCGGAAGTCGTGCCGCGCGGGCTTCGCCGCCAGCCCCGCATTTATCGCGGCGTCCAGCCCGGCAACCCCGCCGTCGCGCAGCGCGGCCTTCAAATCCACCTGATCCTCATGACCGAGACACATATACAGCTTGCCCTCGGTCGTCAGCCTCACACGGTTGCAGCCGTCGCAAAAATTCGCGGTCAGCGGCGAAATCAGCCCGAGCCGGGTGTCGGTGCCCTCGACCTGCCAATAGCGGGCCGGGCCGCCTGTGCGATGCCCGGCGCGAACCAGCGGGAAACGTGCCGAAAGCCGGTCGAACACCTCGGTCAGCGGCAGGAAACGATCGACCCGGTCCTCATCGATCGCACCCAGCGGCATCGTTTCGATCAGCGACAGGTCCAGCCCCTCGGCCACGCACCATTCGAGCATCGAGGCGATCTCGTCCTCGTTCAGGCCCTTCAGCGCGACCATGTTGATCTTGATCGCCAGCCCCGCGTCGCGCGCGGTCAATATGCCATGGATCACCTGATGCACGTCGCCGTGCCGGGTGATGTAGCGGAAGCGTTCGGGATCGCGGCTGTCCAGGCTGACATTGATCCGACGGACGCCCGCATCGACCAGCGTCGCGGCGTGCTCGGCCAGCCGCGTGGCATTGGTCGTCATGGTCAACTCGTCCAGGCCATGCCCGACATGGCTGCCCAGGCGGCGTACCAGATCGGCCACGTCGCGCCGGACCAGCGGTTCGCCACCCGACAGGCGGATTCGGGTCACGCCGCGCGCGATGAAGCGTTCGGCGATGATCGCGATCTCCTCCAGGCTCAGCAGCTTGGCGCGCGGCAGGAAGGTCATCTGCTCCGCCATGCAATAGCGGCAGCGCAGGTCGCACCGGTCGGTCACCGAAATCCGCAGATAACGGATCGTGCGGCCATGCTGGTCGATCAACGACCCCCCGGTCGAACGCGGATCGGCCAGCGATCCGACAGTCGAGGCATTGATGCAACCCATTGTCATGAAGTTAGCCCCATGACGGGACGCGGGCAAGGCGGATTGCCATTGGTCTTGTCCAAGCCGGTGGATAGGGTGCGCCCATGACGCAGGATGAATTCGGTTTTAACGCCCACCGCAGAGGAACGGCGGTCTTTGCGCTTTCGTTCCAACATCCTGCGATGCTGGACGAAGCAATCATCCGGGCGGGCTGGGCCATCTGGTCGATGGCGCCGGGCGACGGCGATCCGCCGGCGGGGGATACGCTCGTCGGATCGTTCCTGGCGAGCGAGGCGCGGGTCGCGCTGATCGATGCGCGGGGCCGGGGCGATGCGGGATTGCGCGCCGCACAGGCGCTGGGCGCGGTGATCGCGGCGACGGGGGCCGCGATGCTGGTCGTCGTGCCCGATACCACGAGCGAGACGCTGGAGGCCTTTTTGTCGGCAGGCGCGACGCATGTGCTGGCCCCCGATGCCGGGGATGCGATGATCCATGCCTCGCTGAAACTGGCCGAGCGCCATGCGCGGCGTACGCTCGACGTACGGCGTCGGCGTACCCATGCGGATGGCGAGGTGGGGGAGGTCCATCGCTGGATCGCCGAGGCCATCGGCCGTGGCGAACCCTGTGTCGCGATCATCGTCGCCTTGTCGCGGCTCGATCTGATCAACGCCGCGCATGGCCGTCCGGCGGGCAATATGCTGCTGCGGGGCGTCGAGGCGCGGATGCAGGCCGCCGCCGAGGAGGCGTTCGGCGATCGCGCGATCGTCGCGCGCTCGGGCGGGGCGGAATTCGTGATGGCGGGTGTGATCGAGGCCGACCGGGCCCGCGCCGTCGCCGAAATGCTGGAGGCGCTGCTCGCCACGCCGTTCCAGGCGGGGGCGGTGCCCATCCGTCTGGGCGTCCGGCTGGGGCTGGCGACGCACCAGGCGGGAGAGGACCCGGCCAGCCTGCTGGCGCGGGCGGGCGAGGCGCTGTCGCGCGCACGAGTCAGCGACGGGTCGATGCTGCGTTTTGCGCATCCGGGCGATGTCGCCCCGCTCGACGTCCTCGCCGCCGATCTTCATCACGCGATCGAGCGCGGCGAGATCGACATCGTGTTCCAGCCGCAGGTGGCGATCGCCACCGGGCTGATCTCGGGCGTCGAGGCTCTGGCGCGCTGGCGGCATCCGACGTTGGGGCCGCTGGGGGCCGATCCGCTGTTCGCCGCCGCCGAGCGCGCCGATCTGGGGCTCGCCCTGTCGGATCATATCCAGCAGATGGCGTTGCAGAGGGCGGCGAAATGGCCCGTCGCGCTGTCGCATCTGCGCCTGTCGATCAACATCACTGCCGCCGATGTCGCGCGGGCGGGGTTCGCGCGGCTGTTCCTCGACCGGGTGGCCGATAGCGGCTTTCCCATCGATCGCCTGACCGCCGAGATCACCGAGACTGGGTTGATCAGCGAGTTGGACCGGGCGGCGGGCGTGCTGGAGGTGCTGCGCGATGCGGGCGTGCGGATCGCGATCGACGATTTCGGCACCGGCTATTCCAGCCTCGCCTATCTGACCAGCCTGCCGGTCGATGCGATCAAGCTCGACCGGTCGCTGGTGGCGGAGGTCGATGGGACGACGCGCGGTCGGGTGGTGGTGCGCGGCATCATCCGGATCGCGGCGCGGCTGGGCATGGCGATCATCGCGGAAGGGGTCGAGACGCACGACCAGGCCCAATTGCTGGGGCGGCTGGGGTGCCAGACCTATCAGGGTTTCCTGCGCGCCGCGCCGCTCGATGAAGAGGCGCTGCGGGCAATGGTCGAGGAGGAGGTGCAATGCGCGGTGTGACGATGATGGCGGCGTTGGTCGCGGCTCCCGCGACGGTGCAGGCGGCGACCCCGGCGAGCGATCCGGCGGCGGCGGGCATTCGCGCCGCCATGCTGGCCAGCGCGGCGGGGTGGAATGCGGGCGATCTGAACCGCTTCATGGCCATCTATGCCCCCGACGCGATCTTCGTCGGCAAGCGAGGCCTGATCAAGGGCAAGACCGCCATCGCCGACAATTACCGGCGCAGCTTCGTCGATTCGGGCAACAGCCGGGGAATGCTGCGCTTCGATTTTCTCGACCTGAAACCGATCGGCGAGCGGCGCATCCTCTTCGCGCGGTGGAACCTGTCGGGCGGGGCGGAGGAAGAAAGCGGGATGACGACGCTCGTCTTCGAGCGTCGCGCCGATGGCTGGAAGATCGTCGCGGATCACAGCAGCTAAATCCAATCCTCCCCAAGCTATGCTTGGGGAGGGGGACCATCGCGAAGCGATGGTGGAGGGGCGCGGCGGTTCGGTTCCCACAGGCGTTTGGCCTTGGTCGGCGATCCCTTCAACTTGAACGGCAACGACCCACGTTCAGGAGCCGCCCCTCCACCACCGGGCTGCGCCCGGCGGTCCCCCTCCCCATCGGAGATGGGGAGGATTGGGTTAACCGGCGGCTTTCGCCAGGCCCTTCGACAATTGCAGGGCGCCGTGCAGCCGCGCCTTGGCGTCGGGCCAGGCGCGGTTGAGGACCAGCTTGCCGTCGGGGCGCAGCTTAGCCAGCTCGCCCAATCGCTCGACATAGGCGAACAGCCCGTCGACATTGGCCGGGCGGTTGTCGTGAAAAGCGACCAGCACCCCGCGCGGACCGACATCCATCTTGGCGATGCACGCCTTCTTGGCGTTCAGCTTAATCTTGATGACCTGGATCAGATTGTCGGTCGCCTCCGGCAAAGGTCCGAAACGGTCGATCATCTCGGCGGCGAATTCCTCCACCTCTTGATGCTTTTCCAGGTCGTTGAGGCGGCGATACAGCCCCATGCGCAGGTCGAGATCCGGGACATAATCGTCCGGGATCAGGATGGGGGCATCGACGGTGATCTGGGGCGAGAAATCGCGCTTCTTCTCGAACGCGCCGCCCGCCTTGGCCTCCAGGATCGCCTCTTCCAGCATCGACTGGTAGAGTTCGTAGCCGACCTCCTTGATATGCCCCGACTGCTCGTCGCCCAGCAGATTGCCCGCCCCGCGAATGTCGAGGTCGTGACTGGCGAGCTGGAACCCGGCGCCCAGCGTGTCGAGGTCGGACAATACCTTCAGCCGCTTCTCCGCCGCCTCGGTCATCTGGCGCTCGGGCGGCGTGACCATATAGGCATAGGCGCGCGTCTTCGACCGGCCGACTCGCCCGCGCAACTGATAGAGCTGGGCCAGGCCGAAGCGGTCGGCGCGGTTGACGATCATCGTGTTGGCCGACGGAATGTCGATGCCGCTCTCGATGATGGTGGTCGATACCAGCACCTCGAACTTGCGGTCGTAGAAAGCGGACATGCGCTCCTCGACTTCCGTGGGCGACATCTGGCCATGCGCGACGACGTAGCGGACCTCGGGCACTTCCTTGCGCAGATATTCTTCGATATCCGGTAGGTCGGCGACGCGCGGGGTGACGAGGAAGCTCTGTCCACCGCGATAATGCTCGCGAAGCAGCGCCTCGCGCAGCACGACCGGGTCCCAGGGCATGACATAGGTGCGCACCGCCAGGCGATCGACCGGCGGCGTCTGGATCACCGACAGTTCGCGCAGGCCCGACATCGCCATTTGCAGCGTACGCGGGATCGGCGTCGCGGTCAGCGTCAGCATATGGACATCGGCCTTCAGCGCCTTCAGCCGTTCCTTGTGGGTCACGCCGAACCGCTGTTCCTCGTCGACGATGACCAAGCCAAGCCGCTTGAACTCCACCCCCTTGGCGAGCAACGCATGGGTGCCGACCACGATGTCGAGATCGCCGGAGGCCGCGCCGTCCTTGGTCTTCTTCGCCTCGGACGCGGTGACCAGGCGGGAGAGGCGGCCGATCTTGATCGGGAAGCCCTCGAACCGCGCCACGAAGTTGTTGTAATGCTGGCGCGCGAGCAGGGTGGTGGGACAGACCACCGCCACCTGCATCCCCGCCATCGCCGCGACGAAGGCAGCGCGTAAGGCCACTTCGGTCTTGCCGAAGCCGACATCGCCGACGATCAGCCGGTCCATCGGCTTGCCCGCGGTCAGGTCGCCCAGCACATCGTCGATTGCGCGGTCCTGATCGTCGGTTTCCTCATAGGGGAAGCGGTCGACAAAGGCCGGGTAGCCCGCGCTGTCGGGCTCGGCCACCTCGCCCTGGCGTAGCGCGCGCTCGGCCGCGACGGCGATCAGCTCACCCGCGATCTCGCGGATGCGCTCCTTCATCTTGGACTTGCGCCGTTGCCATGCCTCGCCGCCCAGCCGGTCCAGCGTCGCGCCGTCCTCGCCCGAGCCGTAGCGGGTCAGGACTTCGAGATTCTCGACCGGCACGTACAGCTTGTCGCCGCCCGCATAGGACAGGGCCACACAGTCATGCGGGCTCTTGCCGACCGGGATCGAGGTCAGCCCCTCATAGCGGCCGATGCCGTGATCCGAATGGACGACCAGATCGCCGGGGGAGAGGGTCGCCAGCTCGGCGAGGAAGGCGTCCGCCGACTTGCGGCGCTTCTGCCGCCGGATCAGCCGGTCGCCCAGCATGTCCTGCTCGGTCAGCACCGCGATGCCCGGCGCGGTGAAGCCATGGTCGAGCGGCAGGACGACCAAGGCGACGCCGAAGCTTTTCGTCGTGTCGGCGATGCCGAGCGCTTCCTGCCAGCTTTCGGCGGCCTTGGCCCCATTCAGCCCATGATCCTTCAGCAGCGTGCCGAGACGCTCGCGCGCGCCGACCGAATAGCTGGCGAGCACGGGCTTGCGGCCTTGCTTGCGTAAGGCTTCGACGTGATCCACCACCGCCTCATAGATATTGGCATGCGCCGCGCGTTCGGGGGCGAAGTCGCGCGCGCCATCGACCTCGAAGTCGAGGACGGTCTTGCTTTCGGGCTCGTGGAAGGGCGAGACCAGATGCGCGGTCGCGGCCTCCAGCCCTTCGTCCCATTCCTTGGGCGCAAGGTAGAGCGACTTGGCGGGGAGCGGGCGGAAGCTGCCCGGCTGGGCCGCCTCGGCGCGCTTGCGGTTTTCGTAATAGTCGGCAACCGCCTCGAACCGGCTGGTCACCGCCGCCGCGACGCCACTGTCACGCACCACCACCGCGCCGTCGCCGAGATGGTCGAACAGCGTCGACAGCTTGTCCTCGAACAGCGGCAGCCAATGTTCCATGCCCGCCATGCGCCGCCCCTCCGACACCGCCTGATAGAGCGGGTCGCCGGTCGCCGTCGCACCGAAGGTCTCGCGGTAGCGGGTGCGGAAACGCTTGATCGACTCCTCATCCAGCAACGCCTCGGAGGCGGGGAGCAGGGTGAAGCCGTCGATCCGCCCGGTCGTTCGCTGGTCGGCGGGGTCGAAGGTGCGGACGCTCTCGATCTCGTCGCCGAAGAAGTCGAGGCGCAGCGCCTGTTCCTCGCCGCTGGGGAACAGGTCGACCAGGCCGCCGCGTACCGCGAACTCGCCATGGTCGTGGACCGTCTCGGTCCGGACATAGCCGTTCGCCTGGAGCAGCACCGACAGCTTCTCCAGCCCGATCCGCTCGCCGGGTGCGAGGCGGGCGACCAGTTGGCGGATGCGGAACGGCGTCAGCACCCGCTGTGTCGCGGCGTTGGCGGTGGTCAGGACGAGTTGCGGCGTCTTCGGCTTGGCCTGGAGCCGGTGGAGCCCCGCGATCCGCTCCGCCATGACCCGCAGGGTCGGTGAGGCGCGATCATAGGGCAGGCAGTCCCAGGCGGGGATCTGCACCACCTCCAGCTCGGGCGCGAAATAGGGTGCGGTCGAGGCCAGTTCGCGCATCTGCGCTTCGTCGGCGCAGATGAACACCGCGCGCAGCGTCGCCGCCCGCGCCAGATCGGCGAGCAGCACCGGCAGGAACCCCGCCGGAACGCCCGACAGGGTCAGCGGGCTCTGGGCGGACAGGATCGTCTTGATATCGGGCATGGGGTTCCGAAACTGGGGTAAGGGCGCGAAGCCTAACGCGCGTCGGGGGAAAGTTACCCCTTAACACCGTCATCCCAGCGAAGGCTGGGATCTCATGCGGCAAAGGGAAAGAGCCGCCAAAGGCCCCAGCCTTCGCTGGGGTGACGAGTCAGCGGGCGATCGGCACGAAATTCAGCGCGCGCATCCGCTGCATCACCGGGCCGTCCCATTCGGGCGGACATGCTTGCGTCCCGATGGCCCAGGCCATGATGTCGACATCCTGCTCCTCCAGCAGCGCCTCGAACCAGTCGAGTTCTTCCATGGAAAGCGTCTCGTGATGCGCGTCGAAAAAGCCGCCGATCATCAGGTCGGCTTCCTTAGTGCCGCGATGCCATGCGCGGAAGCGGAGGCGCTTGATACGGGTTTCGTGGTCCATGGGGTTCCGATCCAACGAGATTAAGGCCCGAGACACTCTGGCGGCGCGCGGGGGCTTGGGGCTATACGCACCCATCTAGTCATGCGTCCCGATATCCTCAATCCGCTGTTCGCCGAGGTCACGTCGCTGAAAGGCGTCGGGCCCGGCCTTGCCAAGCCGCTGGAGCGCCTGCGCATCGCGCGGGTGGTCGATGTCGCCTTTCACCTGCCGACCGGGCATATCGACCGGTTTCCGCGCGACGAACTGATGGTGTCGGATGCGGGGCGGGTGATCGCCATCCCGCTGACGGTGAAGGAGCACCGTGCGTCCTCCTCCCCGCGCGGGCCGACACGGGTGCGGGCCGAGGATGCGGCGGGCAACAGCGTGGCGCTGGTTTATTTCGGTGGCAACTCGGGCTGGGTGAAGAAGCTGCTGCCCATCGGCGAGACGAAGATCGTGTCCGGTCGCCTCGACCTGTACGGTCAGGACTTGCAGATCGTGCACCCCGACCTTGGCGAGAGCACGGACGACTTTCGCGAGCGCGAGGCGATCTATCCGCTGTCGGAGGGGATTACCTCGCGGCGACTGGGCGCGCTGGCGGCGCAGGCGGTGGAGCGGGCGCCCGACCTGCCCGAATGGATCGAGCCGGGGCTCAAGGCACAGCGCGGCTGGCCCGACTGGAAGGACGCGCTCGCCCGCATCCATGCCGACCCGGCCGACGCCAAGGCGCGCGAGCGGTTGGGCTATGACGAGGTGTTCGCCAACCAACTAGCGATGACGCTGGTCCGCGCCGACACCCGCAAGCGGCGCGGGCGGGCGCTGAACGGCGACGGGCGCTTAAGGGATATGCTCAAGCTGCCCTATACGCTGACCGGCGCACAGAGCCGGACGGTGCGCGAGATCGAGGGCGATCTGGCGCAGGACGCGCCGATGCTGCGGTTGCTCCAGGGCGATGTCGGTGCGGGCAAGACTTTGGTCGCGGCGATGGCGATGCTGATCGCGGTCGAGGCGGGGGCGCAGGCAGCGATGCTGGCCCCGACCGAAATCCTCGCGCGCCAGCATTATGAGACGTTGCGCAAAAGCCTGGCCGGGCTTCCGGTCGAGATCGCGGTGCTGACGGGGCGCGACAAGGGCAAGGCGCGGGAGGCGACGCTGATGGCGCTGGCGGCGGGGGAGATCGACATATTGGTCGGCACCCATGCGATCTTTCAGGAAACCGTGACGTATCGCGACCTGGCGCTGGTGGTGGTGGACGAGCAGCACCGCTTCGGCGTGGCGCAGCGGATGATGCTGTCGGCCAAGGGCAAGGCCCCGCCGCATCTGCTGGCGATGACCGCGACGCCGATCCCGCGCACCCTGACGCTGGCCAATTATGGCGAGATGGATGTCAGCCGCCTGGACGAGATGCCGCCCGGCCGCCAGCCGATCGAGACGCGCGTGGTGTCCGAGGACCGGCTGGACGAGGTGGTCAATGCGCTGGGCCGTCATCTGTCGGATGGCGGCCAGGCCTATTGGGTCTGTCCGCTGGTCGAGGAGAGCGAGAAATCCGACCTCGCCGCCGCCGAGATGCGCGCCGAGAGTTTACGCGCGCGGTTCGGCGAGCGGGTCGGCCTGGTCCATGGCAAGATGAAGCCCGCCGAAAAGGACGCCGTGATGGAGGCGTTTGCGGGCGGGCGGCTGGGCGTGCTGGTCGCGACGACGGTGATCGAGGTGGGGGTGGACGTGCCCAACGCGACCCTGATCGTGATCGAACATGCCGACCGCTTCGGCCTGGCCCAGCTTCACCAGTTGCGCGGGCGAGTCGGGCGGGGCGGGGGACTATCGCGCTGTCTGCTGCTGCGCGGCTCGCATCTTTCGGAGACGTCGCGGGCGCGGCTGGCGTTGATGCGCGACACCAATGACGGCTTCCGCATCGCCGAGGAGGATCTGCGGCTGCGCGGGGCTGGCGAACTGCTCGGTACGCGGCAGTCGGGCGAGATGGCGTTCCGGCTGGCGACGCCGGAGAACATGGCCGACTTGATGCAATGCGCGCAGGACGATGCCCGGCTGCTGATCGACCGCGATGGCGGGCTAGAGGCGCCGCGCGGACAGGCGGCGCGGACGGCGCTTTATCTGTTCGAGCGGGATGCGGGGGTCGCCCTGTTGCGGTCCGGCTGAACGAAGCGGCGCGCCCGGCGTTGGGTGCGCCGATATGGCCGCCATTTTTCCGCTCATCCTCGTCCTGATCGCCGGTATCGGACTGGCGATCCAGCCGCCGACCAATGCCGCACTCGCCAAGGCCTCGGGGTCGGTGGTGCTGGCCGCGCTGACCTCGTTCCTGATCGGGACGGTGGTATTGGGGATCGCCTGGGCCGCCATCGACCGGACCGGGCCGGCGGCGTTGAAGGGGGCGCCGGGTTGGGCGTGGCTGGGCGGCTTTTACGGGGCGGGGTTCGTCGCGGTGCTGGCCTATGCCGCGCCACGCTTGGGGATTTCGGTGGCGTTGACGGCGGCCATCGCCAGCCAACTGGTCGCGGCGCTGATCGTCGACCACTTCGGTCTGTTCGGGGTTCGGGTGGAGCCGGTGACGATTGGGAAGGTCGTCGGAGTGGCGTTGGCGATCGCGGGCGCGGTGGTAGTGCGGCGGGGGTAGGTCGGGGCGTTGCCTATCGACCAGCCTGTTCCCCGGCGAAGGCCGGGGCCCAGTTTCGTCTTCCTGGATGAAGAGCGCTGCCGATTTCAGGAAGGTCGCTACCGCCCCTCACGCTCGCGCGTCCCGCCTGCCAAGTGTAACTGGGCCCCGGCCTTCGCCGGGGAACAGCGTGCCTTCAAACCTCCGTTCCGCCTGAGCGAAGTCGAAGGCCAGAGCAATCACCCCGCCGTCAGCAACCCGTGGTTCTTCTTCCCCGAAGACAGCTTCACCGGCTCCGCTCCGACAGCGATGACGACATTCTCGTCGGCCACCTTCTCGCCATCGACCCGCGCACCGCCACCCGCGATCAACCGCCGCGCCTCGCCCTTGGACTTCGCAAAGCCCAGCCCGATCAGCGCATCGACGATCCCGATGGAGCCGCCCGCCACCGCAAAGCTCGGCAGCGTCGCGCCCGCAGACCCTTCCTCGAAGGTTCGCCGTGCCGTCTCTGCTGCTTCGTCCGCCGCCGCGTGGCCGCGACACATGGCGGTCGCTTCGTTGGCGAGGATCTTCTTGGCCTCGTTGATCTCCGCGCCTTCCAGCGCCTCCAGCCGGGCGATCTCGTCCATCGGCAGGTCGGTAAACAGGCGCAGGCGCACCCCGACATCGGCATCCGCAGTGTTGCGCCAGAATTGCCAGTAATCGAAATGCGGCAACTGGTCTTCGTTGAGCCAAACCGCGCCGCCGACCGTCTTGCCCATCTTGGTGCCGTCGGCATTCGTCAATAGCGGCGTGGTCAGGCCGAATACCTGGGTTCCATCAACCCGTCGAGCAAGCTCCACGCCGTTGACGATATTCCCCCATTGATCCGATCCGCCCATTTGCAGACGACAGCCTGAACGCCGCGAGAGCTCGAGGAAATCATAAGCCTGCAGGATCATGTAGTTGAATTCAAGGAAGCTGAGCGACTGCTCTCGATCGAGGCGCAGCTTTACCGAGTCAAACGACAGCATGCGATTGACCGAGAAATGCTGGCCTATGTCGCGAAGGAAGGGGATGTATTCGAGCTTGTCCAGCCAATCGGCATTGTCGACCATGACCGCATCCGTCGGGCCATCGCCGAAGGTCAGGAACCGTTCGAAGACGCGTTTGATCGAAGCAACATTGGCCGAGATCGTGTCCTCGGTGAGCAATTTGCGGGATTCGTCCTTGAAGCTTGGATCGCCGACCTTGCCGGTCCCGCCACCCATGAGGACGATCGGCTTGTGGCCGTTGCGCTGCAACTGTCGCAGCATCATGATCGACACGAGATGCCCGACGTGCAGCGACGGCGCGGTGGGGTCGAAGCCGATATAGCCGGGCACCACGCCCGACGCCGCCAGCCGGTCCAGCGCGGCGGCGTCGGTCATCTGGTGGACGTAACCCCGTTCGTCGAGGGTGCGAAGCAGATCGGACGTGTATGCCATAAGCCGGGCTCGTTACACCGCCGATCCGCATTCGTCACCCTTTGACGCGGATCTTAGCGACAGAGCGTCCGGCCATTTTCGCGGACGTAGCGACAGGGGCGATAACCGCGACCGTTATAATTGGTATAGTCGCCCTGCGAGCGCGGATCGACATAGCCGGGGGTGCGGCGCGCCCGGTCCAGTTCGCGCTGCGTCCGGGCCTCGCGCCGTCCGCGCCAGTCGTCGCGACCCCGGCGGCGGTCATCGCGCCAGCCGCGACGCTCGCCCCGCCAGTCGCGGCGGTCGTTCTGACGCCAGTCGCGCCGGTCGTCGCGTCGATCCCGGTCATAACGCGGGCCATCGCCGCGCCAGGACTGAGCCTGTGCGCTCGACACGGGAAGCGCCGTCGTCGTCGCGATACCCGCCACCGACAGGCCGATCGCGGCCAAAGCCTGGAACATCTTCTTCATACGCCAACTCCCGGGGGCACCGGCCCCATGATCGTTTCCAACCTATGGCACGGTGTGGCGTTCCCGATCCTGAACAGCGTGTTAGGCGGCGTTCAGGATCGGGGAAGGTTCAGCGTCCGGGCAACTGGCTCATCGGATCGACGGGCGTGCGGCCCCGGCGCAGTTCGAAATGGAGTTCGGGGCGGTCGGCAAAGCCGGTCTGGCCCGACAGCGCCAGCGTCTGGCCGCGCTTCACGCTCTGCCCGCGCTGGACCATCAGCTTGGAGGCATGGCCATAGACGCTGGTCCAGCCATCGCCATGCTTGACGATGACCAGGCCGCCCAGCGCGGCGATGCCGTCGCCGACATAAGCGACCACGCCGTCCGCCGTGGCCTTGATCGGGGTGCCGATGGGGACGGCGATCTTGATGCCGTCGTTGCGCTCGCCGCTGGAGCCCGCGCCGAAGCGCTTGATCACCTTGCCCTCGACCGGCCAGGCGAAGCCGGAGCGCAACCGGCTGGGGGCAGCGACAACGGCGGTCGGCGGCAGGACACGGGCGGGCGTCGCGCTGGGCTTGGCGGGGGCCTGGTTGGTCGCCAGCGCAGGCTCGCCGCCGGTCAGGATGTCGTCCACGTCCAGCGTGAAGGCCGCTGCCCGCTCCGCCGCGCTGCTGGTGACGGGCGTGCCGGTGCCGGTGGCGGTGGTGCCGGGGATGAGGATGCGCTGGCCCGCGCGCAGCACATAGGGTTCGGCCAGCGCATTCGCCTCGACGATGCGCGACCAGGGCACGCCATAAGCCCGCGCGATCGCGATGCCGCTCTCGCCCGACCGGACCAGATGATAGCGCCCGGCGGGGATGGTCAGCCGCTGTCCCGCGCGGATGACGAAGGGAGCGCTCAAGCCGTTGGCGCGCGCGATCGCCTCCGACCCCGCACCCGTCCGGTCCGCGACGCCGCGTAGCGTGTCGCCCGGCTGGACGACATAGACGGAGGCGGGGATTTCCTTCGCATCCGGGGCGACGGGGCGGATTTCCCAGGAAGGGCGCGGCGCGGGCAAGCTGGAGACCGGCTCTTTCGAGGGCGCGACGACGGGGGGCGTCGTCGCAATGGGCGGGGCGGTGCGACGCGGTGTCGCGGGCACCGAGCGGCGGATCGGCGGACGCGGCGCGACTTTGCGGGGCGCTGGTGTCGCCAAGGCTTGCGGCGAGGCGGGGCTGGCCATGGTCGGTGCGGGCAGAGGCTTGGCCGGTGGCGACGGAGCGACGGGCTCGCGCGCGACCATGGGCGGCTCCATATTGGGAATGCAGGCCGACAGCAGCAGCGAGGCCCCGATGACGCCCGCCACGGGCCCGAAACTCCGATTCACCCCAAGTCCCCCCAGACCATGTTCAGCGATATGCCGCGCCGAGCATAGCAAGCGACGCAGCGTGCGTCAGGTCGAGATGCAGCGGCGTGACGGAGATGCAATCCTCGGCGATCGCATCCAGATCGGTGTCGTCGCCCGGCTGATGCGGCAGGCGACCCAGCGCCAGCCAGTAATAATCATAGCCGCGCGGATCGCTTCGCCGCTCCAGCTTGGCCCGGCCATAGTCGCGCAGGCCCTGGCGGGTGGCGCGGATGCCCTGCACCGCCTCGGGCGCGACCGGCGGGAAATTGATGTTGACCAATGTCCGGGGTCCGAAATCCACGGTCAGCAGCGGGCGCAACACCCGCTCGCCCCAGGCCTCCGCCGTGGCGAAGGACACCGCGTCGCCGACCCCCTGGACCGCATAACGCTGGCTGAGCGCGATCGAGCGGATGCCCGCCAGCGCACCCTCCATCGCGGCGGACACCGTCCCGGAATAGAACACGTCTTCGCCCAGATTGGCGCCGCGATTGACCCCCGACAGGATCAGGTCGGGCTTCCGGTCCGCCATCACCTCGCCCAGTGCCATCAGCACCGAATCGGTCGGGGTGCCGGTGACGGCGAAGCGACGTTCGCCGAACTGGCGCAGCCGCATCGGCCGGGTCAGGGTCAGCGAGCGGCTGGTCCCCGACTGGTCCTCGGCGGGGGCGACGATCCAGACATCGTCGGACAGGCTGGCCGCGATCCGCTCCAGCGCGGCGAGGCCGGGTGCGTGATAGCCATCGTCATTGGTCAGGAGAATGCGCATCAGCGCGGCTCCAGCACCGCCTGTCCGCCGAGATAGGGGCGAAGCGCCTCGGGAACGACGACCGAGCCGTCGGCCTGCTGATAATTCTCGATCACCGCGACCAGGGTGCGACCCACCGCCAAGCCGGAGCCGTTAAGCGTATGGACGAAGCGCGTCCCCTTGCCCTCGGTCGGGCGATAGCGGGCCATCATCCGCCGTGCCTGGAAATCGGTGCAGGTCGAGCAGGACGAAATCTCACGATAGCGCGCCTGTCCGGGCAGCCAGACCTCGAGATCATAGGTCCGCGCCGCCGAGAAGCCCATGTCGCCGGTGCACAGCAGCATCCGGCGATAGGGCAGGCCCAGCGCCTCCAGCACGCCCTCGGCGGCGGCGGTCATCCGCTCATGCTCGGCATCCGACTGGTCGGGGGTGGTGATCGACACCATCTCGACCTTGTCGAACTGATGCTGGCGGATCAGGCCGCGCGTATCGCGCCCCGCCGCACCCGCTTCCGACCGGAAACAGGGGGTCAGCGCGGTGAAGCGCAGCGGCAATTCCGCCTCCGACAGGATCGATTCGCGCACGATGTTGGTCAGTGACACCTCGGCGGTGGGGATCAGCCAGCGGCCATCGGTGGTGCGGAACAGGTCCTCCGCGAACTTCGGCAACTGGCCGGTGCCGAAGGCGGCCTCGTCACGGACCAGCAGCGGCGGCTGGACCAGTTCGAAGCCGTTCTCTTCCGTCATCTTGTCGAGCATGAACTGGCCGAGTGCCCGCGACAGCCGTGCCATGGCCCCGCGCAACAGCGTGAAGCGCGCACCCGACAGCGCCACGCCGGTCTCGAAATCCATGCCCAGCGCCGGGGCGATGGCGTCATGCTCGCGCGCCGGGAAGGCGAAGGCGGTCGGCTCGCCCTTCTGGTGGACCAGCGCATTGTCATGCTCGTCCGCGCCTTCGGGCACATCGGCGGCGGGCAGGTTGGGGATGGCGGCGAGCGCGGTGTTCAGCTCCGCCTCGACCTGGCGTTCCTGCTCTTCCAGTTCGGGCAGCTTGGCCTTGAGCGAGGCGACCTCGTCCATCAGCGCCTGTGCGCGTTCCTCGTCGCGCGCCGCCTTGGCCTGGCCGATCTGCTTGGACAGGTCGTTGCGGCGGGTCTGGGCCGCCTGCGCTTCGGCGACGATCGCGCGGCGGCGCTCGTCGATCGCGATCAGGCTCTCGGCCAAGGGATCGGTGCCCCGCTTGGCAAGGCGTGCGTCGAAGGCGGCGGGGTCGTCCCGGATCAGGCGGATGTCGTGCATGGGGGCGAGGCTATGGCCTCCGCTCCGCCGTCACGCAACCCGTGCCGAAGCCTCCGCGTTATCCCCCTGCAAAGAGAAGGAGAAACGCGATGCAGGTACCGCATAACAGTTTCGTGCTGGTCGTCGACGGCCGCAAGAGCCTGTTCTTCCGCAACGAAGGCGACGCCGAATACCCCAATCTGGTCGTCGAACACGCGATCGAGCATCCCAATCCGGCCGACCGCGACCAGAAGACCGACAGCGCCGGTTCCGCCTCCTCGACGCAGAGCGGTGCGGGTGCGCCCGCCATCGCGCAGGGCGGATCGAATCAGGCCGGCGGCGGTGGGCAGGGCGCGCAGTTCGCCGCCTCACGCGGGTCGATGGGCGAAACCGACTATCACCAGCAGGAGGAGGATCGCTTCGCCGCCGAAACCGCCGACATGCTGAAGCGCCGCGCGCTCGCCAACGAGTTCGAGGCGCTGATCGTCGTCGCACCACCCAAAACGCTGGGCGAGTTGCGCAAACACTATCACAAGACGGTCGAGGATCGGCTGGTCGGCGAACTGGCCAAGGACCTGACCGGGCATCCGGTGCCCGAGATCGAGGCCGCGCTGCAAAAGGCGTAAGGCCCGCCGCACGCGGCGGCGGGGCGGTGGTTCAGGCGGGCTTGGCCTTGGTCAGGCGCCGCCGGATCACCAGCGCCGCCGCCGCGCCGCCGAACAGCAGCACCATCGGCGGTGCCGGGACCGGCGTGGGCGGCGGCGTTTCGCCATTGCCCGACGACGATGCGCTGCTCGCCGAGGACGTGCTCGACGCCGAGGAGGCGCTGGAGGCGGACGAGGCCGAACTGGCCGACGAGCCGTTGGACGACCAGCCGTCGCTGCTCGATCCATAGCCACTGGACGAGGCCGAGGATGCGGACGAGGCCGAAGAGGCGCTCGACGCGCTCGAAGAACTGACATTGCCCGACGAGGAACTGGTCGAGGACACGTTGCCCGAGGAGGTGGACGACCCACCGGTGGACGATGTCGAAGAGACGTTGCCGCTGGACGAGGTGCTCGACACATTGCCCGAGGACGAGGTGCTGCTGACCCCACCGGTCGAGGTGGACGAGCCCCCCGAACCGCCCGATGCCGAGGAGGTAGAGGTCGAGCCGCCACTGCTGGTCGAGGAGATGACGATGCTCCCGCTCGACCTGCCGCCACCGCCGCCGAACCCGAATCCCCCGCCAAAGCCGCCGCCCCAGCCGCCGCCGAAACCACCCCAGCCGCCG
>NZ_JALNUR010000037.1 GCF_026540895.1 Sphingomonas sp. GM_Shp_1
ACCGTTTCCTTTGGTGGGCGCGGATCGCCAAGTCGCGGGAGATGGCACAGGCGATGGCGTGCGACGGCCATTTCCGGATGGACGGGCGCGCGATCGACCGGGCTCATGCGCCGGTGCGGATCGGCAGCATCCTGACCTTCGCGCATCATGGCCAGGTCCGCGTGCTGCGCGTCGAATCGCTGCCCGTCCGGCGCGGCCCGCCCGCCGAAGGGCGCGCCTGCTATTGCGATCTGGTCACTTCCCCGGTTTCAAGCGTTGACGGATCGACTCACGCGGCATAGCAGCACGCGTTCGTACCTTGGGAGTTGTCATGACCTACGTCGTCACCGATGCCTGCATTCGTTGCAAGTATATGGACTGTGTCGAGGTGTGTCCCGTCGACTGCTTCTATGAGGGCGAGAATATGCTCGTCATCAACCCGTCCGAGTGCATCGACTGCGGCGTGTGCGAGCCGGAATGCCCGGCCGAGGCGATCCTGCCCGACACCGAAAGCGGGCTGGAACAGTGGCTGGAGCTGAACACCACCTTCTCGGCGCAGTGGCCCAATGTCACGCGCAAGCTGGACCAGACCCCGCCCGACGCCGATGCGATGAAGGGCGTGGAGAACAAATATGAGCAGTTCTTCAGCCCGGCGCCCGGTAAGGGCGACTGACTTCGGCCTCTGATCGGGGGCCCCTGATCGCGCCGACGACGCTACGGCAGGGCCGCTCTCGACACGTGGCCGGGCCTGGTTGCGGGACATGCTGGTAATTTTGTTGCGACCATGCTATATGGTTCCGCGACGGGCCTAGCTGTTTTCGCGAAGGCCCGCCTTGCTATGTTCGACCCTTCCTTCCCGAGGCCGATGAGAACAGTGGACCCATTTCCGCTCGTCCGGCGCTCGTGCGAAGGCCTTTGATCCGGAAAGGCCCCCAATGGCTGCCAAGGCGCTCCACTTCGACGTCGGTGACTATGTCGTGTATCCCAAGCATGGCGTGGGCCGCGTTATCGAGCTGCAAAAGCAGGAAATCGCAGGGATGCAGCTCGAACTCTACGTGCTGCGCTTCGAAAAGGAGCGCATGACGCTCCGCGTTCCCACCAACAAGGCCGAGTCGGTCGGCATGCGCAAGCTGTCCTCGGACAAGACCATGCGCGAGGCGATGGAAACGCTGAAGGGCAAGCCCAAGGTCAAGCGCACCATGTGGTCGCGCCGTGCCCAGGAATATGAAGCGAAGATCAACTCGGGCGACCTGGTGTCGATCGCCGAAGTGGTCCGCGACCTGTTCCGCGCCGACGACCAGCCCGAGCAGAGCTATTCCGAGCGGCAGATCTTCGAAGCGGCGACCAGCCGCCTCGCCCGCGAACTCGCCGCGATGGAAGAGGTGGACGAGCCCCGCGCCCAGGAGAAGATCCTCGAGATCCTGCGCGCCGCGGCCGCTATCTATAACAAGGAAAAGCCCGCGGCCTGATCGGCTGCGGTCTCGACCGAACCGAAAAGGGGCGGCTCCATCCGGGGCCGCCCTTTTTCATTTGGCCCTTTTCATTTGCATGCCTCCCCATCGGATGTGTATTGTAATAGCAATACACAACAGGAGGATCGCATGGCCGGACCCGCATTTCGACTGCCCCTGATCGCGCTGCTGGCGCTGGCGATCCCTACGGCGGCGTGCAGCTATAGCTGGTCCGACGATGAGGGGCAGGATGTGCCGGCACAAGGATCGGGCACCACCCGCAGCTATGCCGTGCGCGATTTCACCGGCATCGACCTGCGCGGCAGCGATCCGGTGGAGGTCCGGGTGGGCGGCGGCTTCTCGGTCCGTGCCGAAGGACCGTCCGACGTCCTGGACCAGCTGCGCATCGAGCGCGACGGCGACACGCTGCGCGTCGGGCGGAAAAAGGGTGTGCATTGGGGCGGCGGCAAGGGCGCGCGCATCTTCGTCACGCTGCCGCGCCTGACCGACGTGGGGGTGGCCGGATCGGGCCGGATGACGGTCGACCGGGTCGAGGGGCCCAGCTTCCATGCCGGGATTGCGGGATCGGGCGATCTGGTGATCGGCGCGATGCGGGTCGGCACCGCCGATCTGGGCGTCGCGGGATCGGGGACGATCACGCCCAGCGGCGTGGCCGACATGCTGAAGGTCTCCGTCGCCGGGTCGGGCGATGTGCGCGGGGCCGGGTTGCAGGCGAAACAGGCCAATGTCTCGATCGCCGGATCGGGCGACGTCGTCGCACGGGTGAACGGCGCGGCCAAGGTCAGCCTGATGGGATCGGGCAGCGCCGATCTGGGCCCGCAATCGACCTGCACCGTCAGGAAGATGGGCTCCGGCAGTGCCCGCTGCGGGCGGCGGTGATCCCGGGAGGGGCGGCGACCTAGGGCCGATCGACATTCACTCTATTTCTCCCCTGGAAGGGGAGGTGGCAGGCCGAAGGCCTGACGGAGGGGTGTCCCCGTTGGTGAGTTCGGCCAAGCTCACGGCGGGCTACACCCCTCCACCATGCTTCGCATGGTCCCCCTCCCCTTACAGGGGAGGAACGATGACCCTTCCGCTTGAATGTCGATCAGCCCTTAGCATCCCATCGTTCGATTCCGCCCTGGCTTGTCCTGCTCCAACGACGGTGCGAGGATCGCCGCCATGTTCCCCCGCGCTTTCCTCGCCGCCGCCTTGCTCCTCCCCAGCGTCGCACAGGCCGCGGATCGGCGGGTCGATCTGAGCAGCTTCGACGCGCTGCGGGTCGAGGGGCCGTTCATCGTCGCCCTGACCACCGCGCCCTCGCCACGCGGCATGTTGACGGGCGATGCCGAGGCGCTTCGCCCGGTCGAAGCGCGGATCAGCGGCACGACCCTGGTGGTGCGGCGGACCAGCGACGGCATGGCCATGGCGCGTGGGCCCAGCGGCCCCGTCACCCTGACTATCGCCGCGCCGCCGCTGTCAACGATCACCGTCATCGGCGGCGCGCAGGTGACGGCGCAGGCGATGCGCGGCACCGCCCTGTCCCTCAACATCAACGGCGCGGGCGATGTACGGATCGACCGGGCGGATGGCGAGCAGTTGAGCGCGACCTTGCTCGGCCCCGCCAAGCTGGCGATCGGCAGCGGGCGGGTCGGCAAGGCGCGGCTCTCCGCCAACGGTCCCGCCGCGATCATGGCGGGCGGACTGGAGGCGGGCGATCTGCTGGTCATGCTCGACGGTGCAGGAGAGGTCGACGCGCGGGCGCGCTACACCGCGACCATCGCCAATAACGGGCTGGGTCGCGTGACCGTGGCGGGGACGCCCAAATGCCGGATCACGGGTGCGGGCGGCGGTCCGGTGCGCTGCGGCGAGCGGTGACGCGCCCCGTCAGTCGCTCGGCTTGACCCGCCGCGCGAGGAAAGCGTCGATCGCGGCGAAGGCATTGCCCCGCATCGGCTCCGCCTCCCGCAATATCTCGTGCGCGCAGCCCCGTCCGAAGGCGACCAGTTCCCCCCGGGGCAGTTGCGCCGCCACCCGTCCGGCGGCGCGCGCATCGACCAGCCGGTCGGCGAGCGCCACCAGCATCAGCACCGGCGTCTCGATCCGCCGCAGCCCCGGATCGTCGCGAAGCGCCGCGGTCGCACGAAACGCCTCCGCCACCCAGTGCCAGCTCGGCGAGCCCAGGCACAGCTCCGGCCAGCGCCGCCGGAACGCCTGCTGATCGGCGAAGCGCGCGACGTCATGGGTTAGCCTTTTCTGGCGCGCGGTGGAGGCCGCCTCGGTCTCCAGCCTTTGCCAGGCGGGACGGCGTGGGTCGCCCCGCCCGACCTGCCACCGGGCGAACATCGTGCCCGCCCATTGCCCGATAGGTGAACGCAGCGCGAGCATCGGCGCGACCAGCACCGCCGCATCGGGCGCGATCCGCCGCGCCGCCAGTGCCGAGAGGGTGACGAACCCACCCATGGAATGGCCGAGCACGACATGCGGCCCCTCCGCTTCCTCCACCCAATCGGCATGGAAAGCGGCCAGATCGTCGGTCAGCCGGTCGAAGCGATCGATATGGCCGGTGTCATCGCTCGCCAGCCGCCCCGATCCCCCCTGCCCGCGCCAGTCGAAGGCCGTGACGTCCCAGCCCTGGGCCCGGAAATGGTCGATCGCATCGCCATATTTCTCGACCATGTCGGCGCGCCCCGTCTGGAACAGCAACCGCCCGCGCCGCGCCGTGCCCTCTTCGCGCGGGCGATCATAGCGGCGATGCACCCAGCCGTCGGGCGCAATCCAAGGCGTCAGCCAGGGCGAAAGCGGCCCATCGAGCGGCCAAGAGGGCGATGTCGCCATGACGGCCTTCATCCTTTTCCAGCGCAACGGCGGGACTTCGCCCGGAAAATTGCCGCAGATCAAGCGCCTTCGCGAACAAAGACGAAGCTGCTGCGTTCACCCCTCAGCAATGTTTTGTCACAACCATCGGGGATAGCCCATGTTGGGTCGCGCCTTTGCAAGGATTCTGGGCTGGGCGCTGGCCCTGCTGGGCGGGTTTTTCGCCGTGGCGGGGGGCTATCTCGCGCTGCTGGGCGGCTCGCCTTATTATGGGCTGACCGGCCTGGCGATGATCCTGTCGGGCGCGCTGATCGGGCGGGGGGATCCGCGCGGGCGGTGGCTCTATGTCGCGATCTGGGTCGTCACCCTGGTCTGGGCGGTGTGGGAGGTGGGGCTGGACTGGCTTCAGCTCGTGCCACGCGTGGTCGCGCCGACCGTTCTGCTGGTGCTGGTCGCCCTTCCCTGGATCGGGCATGCGATGCGTTCGCCCCGGGCGCGGACGCGGGCGATGCCCGCCGCTTTGGGGATGGTCGCGCTGCTGTTCGCCGTGCCCGTTCTGAAGACCCGCCCGGTCGAGGCGCAGGACCCCGCGCCCCCCGGACTGCCGATCGCCGCACAGGCGCCGGTGGGCGACTGGACCGATTATGGCGGCACCCTGTCGGGCCAGCGCTATTCGGCGTTGTCGCAGATCACGCCGGAGAATGTCGGCAAGCTGGAACTTGCCTGGACGCAGCGGACCGGCGACCTGCCCGACCGGGCGGAATCGGTCGAGCATCGCCGCGAATATCATTCGGAAGCGACGCCGATCCAGATCGGCGACACGCTGTATACCTGCACCCCGCATTCGATCGTGCAGGCGATCGACGCGACGACCGGGCGCACCAAGTGGAGTTGGAAGGATCAGGTCAGCCGCCAGGGCAATTCCTATCTCGTCTGTCGCGGCGTCGCCTTTTATCAGGCACCGGCCGGCACCCCCTGCCCCCGCCGCATCTTCGCGCCGACCTTCGACGCGCGGATGATGGCGCTGGATGCCGATACGGGGAAACCCTGCCCCGGTTTCGGGACCAATGGCGGGATCGACCTGCGCCGGAACATGGGCGTATCGGGCCCCGCCGACCAGATCAGCACCTCGCCCCCGGTGGTCGCGAACGGTCGTTTGATCGTGGGGGAGCGGATCGTCGACAACGTCAACCGCAACATCCCCAGCGGCGTGGTGCGCGCCTATGATCCGATCAGCGGCGCAGGAGTCTGGGCCTGGGATGTCGGCCGGTCGCAGGATGCGATTCCGCCGCTGCCTGCCGGGGAAACCTATACGCGCGGCACGCCCAATGTCTGGGGCGCGATGACCGCCGATCCGGCCAATGGGCTGGTCTATCTGGGCACCGGCAATGCTTCGCCCGATTACTGGATCGGCTGGCGGCGGCCCTTCGACGACCGGTTCGGCACCGCGATCGTCGCGCTGGAGATCGCGACCGGCAAGCTGCGCTGGGTCCGCCAGCTCGTCCACCGCGACATGTGGGACATGGACATCCCCATCGGCCCGTCGCTGTTCGACTATCGCGCGCCGAACGGACAGACCATTCCGGCCCTGATCCAGACGACCAAGATGGGCCAGGTCTATTTCCTCAACCGCCTGACCGGTGCGCCGATCACGCCTATCGTCGAGCGGCCCGCGCGACAGGACGGCGCGACGCCGGGGGTCAAGGTTTCCCCGACCCAGCCCTGGTCGGTCGGCCTGCCTTCCTTCACCCCGCCCGCGCCGACCGAGAAGTCGACCTGGGGCGCGACGCCGATCGACCAGCTCTTCTGCCGGATCGATATCCGCCGTGCGCAGGGGACCGGCATCTATCAGCCGACGGGGTTGAAGCCGATCATCGGCCATCCGGCGTTCGACGGCGTCACGGACTGGGGCGGCGCGGCGCTCGATCCGGTACGGCAGGTCTTTACCGTCAACACGATGGAGATGCCGTTCAAGATCTGGCTGATGCGCCGCGATGATCCGCGCGTGAAGAAATATATGGAAAAGAAGAAGGGCGGCGAGAATGCGCGCGAGCCCAATCTCCAGACCCAGTATAACACCCCCTATGTCGCGGTGGTCGCGGCCTGGATCGGCGTGTTCGGCGCACCGTGCAACGCCCCGCCCTGGGGGCATCTGACCGCCGTCGATCTCAACACCCGGCAGGTGGTGTGGAAGAAGGTGCTGGGCACTGCGCGCGACACCGGGCTGTTCGGCAGCCATCTGGGCGTGCCGATCAAGACGGGCGTGCCCAATCTGGGCGGCTCGATCATCACCGCGTCGGGCCTGGTGTTCATCGGGGCGACGACCGACCAGTATCTGCGGGCCTATGACTTGAAGACCGGCCGGGTGCTGTGGCGCGCGCGGTTGCCGGCGGGCGCGCAAGCAACGCCGATGACCTATCGCGGGCGGGATGGACGGCAATATGTCGTCATCACCGCCGGGGGGCATGGAGCGCTAGGGACGCGCTATGGGGATTATACGATGGCGTTCGCGTTGCCGAAGGGGGTGTGAGGAGAGGTTCCACCCTTGGCCTTCGACTTCGCTCAGGCTGAACGGAGGTTGGGGGCGGGACGCTCACTCCAGGCACGCCCCTCCCGCAAGCGGGAGGGGATGGGGGAGGGCACGGAGTCTCACCGAGACTAACGCCTGCGGCAGGCCCCCTCCCCAAACCCAGTTTCAGGTAAATGATGCCCCCGCATCATTTAGGTCATGCCGGGGGCATGACCGACCTGAAACTCCCGTCCCGCAGGAGGGGCTTAAGGCGTCAGAAGATCGACCATTCCAGGATCGCAGGCTCCTTCGCCGCGACCGTCATCCGCAACCACCGAGCCTTGCCCGGATGGCGCAGGGTGATGGGCGAGCCGCTCACCCCCGTCTTCGCCGCCACCTGACGCCAGCTCTTGCCATCCACCGACGCCTCGATCCGCACATCCTGTGGCTGGATCACAAAGGCCGGACGCACTTGACTCTCCCGCACCATCCGCACCGCCCCCAGATCGGCGGTCAGCATCGGCGCCTGCCCCGCCTCGGGTCGCCAAGCGGTGGCGTAATTGTCGTCCGCCGCCAGCGCATCCGCCCCCTTTCCCGTCCAGCGCAGTCCCCGCGTCCGATACGCCGCGAAGGCCGGGATCACGGGATCATGGCTAGGCACCACCTTCTCCAGCGTCCCGTCCACCTTCACGGTCAGCGGATCGATCGCCACCTGCCGCAACACCCGGTCGCCCCCCATCACGAAGGGCAGCGCCTGTCGGTGATAGAGGATGTAGGACCGCCCCCTGTCGGCGAAGATCGCATGATGACCGGGGCTGATGATCTGCTTCTTCGCGTCGGTTTCCAGAATCGGACTGTTCGCCGCCTCGGTGAACGGCCCCATCGGCGAGGAGCCGACCGCGTAGCGCACCTTGTAGGTGTCCTTGGTCGTGTTGCCGTCGCTATAGGTCAGCAGGTAACGCCCCTTTTCCTTCACCATGAAGGGGCCTTCGAAATAATGGGCGGGGGTCACGTCCTTCGGCTCGCCGTCGAAATGGACCATGTCAGGCTTCAGCTTCACGACGAAGCAATGACCGTTGACCCAGTTCAGCCCCGATCCCCAATAGAGATAGGCCTGGCCGTCGGTGTCGATGAACGCCTCGGCATCGATCATGTGATACTGGGGAGCGAAGTCGCGCGCGATCAGCGGCTTGCCGCCATTGGCATCGGCCCATGGCCCTGCCGGAGAAGGCGCGGAGCCGACCCACACCTCGCTGCCGACCGAGACATACATATACCAGCGGCCATTGGCGGCCTTGACCACCGAGGGGGCCCAGACCTTGGCATCGCCCGAGGTCGGGCTGGTCGCCGCCTGCTTGGTCGGCCAGTTTGGCTGCGAGAATGTCCAGTCGCGGCCATTGTCCGAGGTCCACAACCCCAGACGATCGTCGCCCCAGGGATCGACCGTGGCGAAGATATACCAACGCCCCCCGTCGCGCACGATGGAGGGGTCGGCGAAATAGCCCGGGAGCAGGGGATTGCCCGCCCCCGGACTGTTCCATGCCATGTCGCGCCGGGGCGCAGCGGACCCCGCCGCCCCACTTAACAGGACGGCGGCGAGCAGCGCTCCGGCGCGGGACCGCATCAGCGCAGGTCCAGCATCACGACCGACTTGGCCGGGATCTGCACGCTCAACATGCCACCCGACAGCGTCGCGCCGCTGAACGGCTGCGGCGCGACCTGGGCCGGTGCGTCGAACGTGTTGTGCGCGTCCATCGTCGCTCCGGTCAGGATACGACCCGACACCTGCGCGGCATTGAGGCCGTCCAGCTTGACGGTCACGGTCGCGGGCTGGTTGGGATCGACATTGGTCAGTCCGACATGGACGACGCCCGCCTTGTCACGGACGGCCGAAGCGCTGACCGCCTTCATCACCCACTGGTCCTTATTGTACCAGCGCGACTGGACATCGACCGGCAGGACGGTGCCGTCCTGATAGTCCTTGTACATGTCGAACACCCAATAGGTCGGCGTCTTCACCATGCGCGATCCGTCGACCAGGATCATCGCCTGGAGCACGTTGATCATCTGCGCGATATTGGCACCGCGCACGCGGTCGGCATGGCGGGCGAAGATGTCGAGGTTCAGGCTGGTGACCATCGCGTCGCGCAGGCTGTTCTGCTGGTACAGGAAGCCCGGATTGGTGCCCGGTTCGACATCATACCAAGTGCCCCATTCGTCGACCAGCAGCGCGACCCGCTTCTTGGGATCGTACTTGTCCATGATCGCCGAGTGCTTGGTGAGCAGCTCTTCCATCTTCAGCGTCTTGGAGAGGGTCCGCGCCCAGCTTTCCTCGTCGAAACCGGTCGCCGGGCCCTTCTTCTCCCAGGTACCGGGGATGGTGTAGTAATGGACGCCGATGCCGTCGAACGCGGAGCCCGCGTCGCGCATCATCACCTCGGTCCAGTTATAATCGTCGCTGTTCGCGCCGCTGGCGATCTTCATCAGCTTTTCGCCGGCGGGGACCTTCAGGAAGGTCGAATAGCGCCGGGTCACGTCCGCCGCATATTCCGGGCGCATATTGCCGCCACAACCCCACAGCTCGTTGCCGATGCCGAACATGGCGAGCTTCCACGGTTTGTCGCGACCGTTCTTGCGGCGCTCCTCGGCATAGGTCGATTTGGACGGGAAGGTCATATATTCGACCCACTCGGCCATTTCCGACGGCGCGGACGAGCCGACATTGCCCGAGACATAGGCTTCCGCCCCGACCAGTTCGGTATAGTTCATGAACTCGTTGGTGCCGAAGCTGTTGTCCTCGGTCACGCCGCCCCAGTTGGTGTTGACCTTGGTCAGCCGCTTGGCCTGGGGCCCTACGCCCTCGCGCCAGTGATATTCGTCGGCGAAGCAACCGCCCGGCCAGCGGATCACGGGGACGCGAATCGCCTTCAGCGCGTCGATCACGTCGCGGCGATAGCCGTTGATGTTGGGGATCTTGCTGCCCTTGCCCACCCAGATGCCCGGATAGATGCCGGTGCCCAGATGCTCGGCGAACTGGCCGAAGATATGGCGGTCATAGGTCGCGCCGGGACGGTCGGCATGCACCGCCACCGTATCGCCGCCGGTCGCGGGTGCCTCCTGCGCCGTCGCGGTGCCCGCGAACAGCGTGGCCGCCGCCGCCGCGAACAGGAATTTCGTTGCCCTTTTCATGGTCTCTCCTCTGCCTGAAACGGCATGATGGCTTATTGTCCGAGTAAAGAACAGCCCTATTGCGGTTCGGTCGCGCGGGCGGGCTTCGCTTTGTCGGGCGTGGTCCCCTCGCCCGCGAACGGCTCCAGCCGGAAGGCGATGCGGGTGGGCTCCAGCTTCGTCCGGTACTTCATGTGCGGCTGGCCGACATGGCTCCAGGTCGTGTCGCCGCCGACGCCCCATTGTGCGGCATCGACGATCAGCGTCGTCTCGCCATGCGGCACGATGTCGGTCGACTTCCACGTGCCCGGCGCGCGGCGGTAGAGATCGCCATAGGGAAAGGCGAGCGCCTGCATCATCAACGGCTTGTCCGCTCGCACACGCAGGCCGTTGCCCGCGCCCGACAGCTCCATCCAGCGCACGTCCAGCTTGTTGCCGGTATCCTGCGGTCGCATGTAATCGTGATTCTGCTCGGCGATCGCCCCGCGCCACAGCCCGATCGCAGCCGAAGTCTTGCGATCGACATAGCTTTCATGCGGACCCCGGCCATACCATTCGACCGTCTTCACATTGGTCGGCATGGTGTACCACAGGCCGATACGGACCGGCGGCGGCAGGTCGGCCTTGAGCGGCGTGAACTGCCCCTCGACATCCACCGCGCCGTCGCCCGCCATCCGATAGCGGGTGACGAAACGCGCCGCGCCCGCGCCATAGTCGTGATCGACGGTCACCAGCCCCTGCGCCCGGTCGACGGTGACGGTGCGGAGTTTCGGCGCACCGTTCATCGCGAACCAGGCGCCTTGCTGCGCGACCGTGCCGTTGGCGGTGTCGTTATCGGTCTCGGCCCGGACGAAATTGGGCTGTCCCCCCTTGGCGAGCAGCTTGCCGTCCACGCTGTACCGTTCGATCAAGCCGGTCTTGCGATCGATGACCAAGGTTGCGCGCCCAGCCGACAGGCTGACTCGGTCGGCCGTGTCCGCTACCGCGACCCGCCCCGCCTTGGCCGGGGCCATGACCGGTGCCTCACCCAGTGCGAACTGTTCCCAGCCGACGACATAGCCCGCCGGCACCGCGCGGATCGTGCCGTTCTTGGCCCGCGCACGGACGGTCAGGAAATACTCCGCACCCGGCTGCCTCGCGAATTGCGGGGCGAGCGCCACCGTCTGCACCTGTCCGGCGGCGGTGGTCAGTGCGGGCAGGGTGCCGGTCGCGACGGGCACGCCATTCTCCTCGACCACCCAGTCGAAGTCGAAGCCCGACAGGTCGATGAAGTCGTGGCGGTTGCGAATGTTGATCCGCCCCGTGGCGGGATCGAACCCCTCGAACTGGATCGGCGACTGGACCTTCTGCACTTCGTAAAGTTGCGGATTGGGGGTGCGGTCGGGCTGGTTCAGCCCGTCGCCGAACTCGATATCGCCACCCGGATTGGGGCCATACTCGCCACCGTCACCCCAATATCGCCGCCCGTCCTTGGTATAGCGGTACATGGACTGGTCGACCCAGTCCCAGATGAAGCCGCCCTGCAATTTGCGATGGGCGTAGATGGTGTCCCAATAATCCTTGAAATTGCCGCCCGAATTGCCCTGCATATGGGCATATTCGCACTGGATCATCGGTTGCGTGTGGCTCGGGTCCTCGGCCCAGTCGACCATCTTCTCGATATCGTCATACATGGGCGCGTAGATATCGACGAAGCTATTGGGCTGGTGGCTCCAGTCGAGCGTGCCCCAGCCGAGATAGGACACCAGCCGCGCCGGGTCGCGTCGCCGGATCGCCGCCGCCGCCTTCTCGAAATTGGGACCGATCCCCGCCTCGTTGCCCAGCGACCAGAAGATGATCGAGGGATGGTTCTTGTCCCGCTCGACCATGTTCATCACGCGGGAGACATGCGCGCTTTCCCAGGCGGGGTCGAAGCCGATCTGATACTTCGCCCGCTCGTCGCCATGGCGGTTGCCGGCCTCCATATAGGCGTGGCTCTCGATATTGGCCTCGTCCATCAGGTAGAAGCCGTACTCGTCCACCAGCGACAGGAAACGCGGGTCGTTGGGATAGTGCGAGGTCCGGATCGCGTTGAAGTTGTTGCGCTTCATCAACTCCAGGTCGCGGCGCATCGACTCTTCGGAGATGACGTGGAAGGTGACCGGGTCATGCTCGTGCCGGTTGACGCCGCGAATGACGATGCGGCGGCCATTGACCATGACCTGCCCGTCCTTGATCTCGACGGTGCGGAAGCCGATCCGCTGCGGCGTGGCCTGTACGACCTGTCCACTCGCATCCACCAGTTCGACCAGCAGCGTGTAGAGGTTGGGCGTCTCCGCCGACCAGGCCCGCACGCCGGGTACCCCCGCCTCCAGCCTGGCCGAGGTCGCGCCCTTGGCGACCCGCACTTCACGCGTCACCACCAACCGATCCCCGTCGAGCAGCGTCATCCGCGCGGTCATCGCCTGGGGCAGCGCGGGCAGGGTCAGTTCGGTCGACAGCGTTCCGTCGCGATAGGCCTCGTCCAGCCCGGCATGGACGAACAGATCGTCGATCCGCGCTTTCGGCACCGCGCGCAGGAAGACCGAACGCTCGATCCCCGACACGCGCCAGAAATCCTGATCCTCCAGATAGCTGCCGTCCGACCAGCGATGGACGCGGATCGCCACGACATTGCGCCCCGGCTTCACGAAGCGGGTGACGTCATATTCGGTCGGCAGCTTGGAGTCTTCGGAATAGCCGACCTCCTGCCCGTTGATCCACACCCGATAGGCCGAACCCGCCGCGCCGATCTGAAGGATCACGTCCTGGCCGCTCCAGCCCTGGGGCAGGTCGAAGTCGCGGCGGTACGATCCCGTCTCGTTATCGTCATGCGGCACCAGCGGTCGGTTCGCCGGGAAGGGATAGGTGATGTTGTTGTACTTGGGCTGGCCATAGCCCTCGGCCTGCCACATGGCGGGGACCTTGATGCTCTTCCATCCCGACACGTCGTAATCGGGCCGCTCGAACCCCTTGGGCGCGGCGTCGACCGAGGGGGAGAAGGCGAAGGACCATGCGCCGTCGAGGCTGAGGAACCGGCTGGACTTGCTCCGATCGCCCGCCAGAGCGAGTTCGCGGCTTTCATAGGGGAAGGCGGTGGCCGTGGCGGGGCGCGTACCGCGCGCGTTGACGGCGGGATTCTCCCAATCGGGACGGTTGGGATCGACCTGGACGGGGGCGACCTGCGGTCCGCTCTGCGCCGCCACCGGGCCGGTCAAAGCCATCACGGCCACTCCGGCCGCCAAACGCCATTTCATAGCACTCCCCTTTTTTCTGTCGGCCATGCCGTCCTGCCGGACATTCGCCATATATTGTCTGATTTTTATGGACGGTTTCCCTGCCCTACAAGCGAAAAGGCGCTGTCGCCGGATCGGGAATACTCCTTTTCACGCGGATTGACGGGCATGACGGCATTGCGACTATAGTCGGACGTTTGAAAAACCATCGGGGCGGGAGCAATACGATGAAGAACGCAAGGTTGCGCCGTGTCGGTCGCGCCGCCATGGCCTCGTTCGCGCTCCTTTGCGGTGCGACCGTGGCGAGCAATGCCGCTGCGCAGGCGAAGCCCGTCGCCGATCGCCCCGTTCCCGTGACCCTGCGCCCGGCGATCGATCGGCCATCGACGGTGTTCGAGGGCTGGGGCACCGCACTCGCCTGGTTCGCGCATGTTACCGGCGGCTGGCCGGAGGCGGAGCGGACGCGGCTGGCCGACCTCTTCTATGGTCCCGACGGGCTGGGATGGACCATCGCGCGCTATAATATCGGCGGCGGCAATGCGGCGGATACCCCGCCTTATATGAAGGTCGGGCGGGCGGTGCCGGGCTTCTGGCGGCAACCGGCGGGGGCGACGGGCAAGGACTGGTGGCGCGCCGAGAACCCCGCCATGTGGGACTGGGCGCAGGATGCCAACCAGCGCTGGTGGCTGGACGCGATCACCGCGCGGGTGAAGCAGCCGATCTTCGAAGCCTTTTCCAACTCGCCGCCCTGGTTCATGACGGTCAGCGGGCGGGTGTCCGGTGCGGAGAAGGGCACCGACGACAATCTGCGCCCCGGCCAGGAACAGGCCTTCGCCACCTATCTGGTGCGCGTCACCGACGAGTTGCAGCGGCGGCACAGGCTGCGCTTCCGCACCCTGTCGCCGGTCAACGAACCCAACACCGATTACTGGTTCGCCGCCAATACGCAGGAAGGCGCACACTGGTCGCCCGCCCGCCAGGCGCAAATGATCGACGCCACCGCCGCCGCGCTGAAGGCCAAGGGGCTGTCCACCGTCATCGCCGCGCCGGACGAGACCGCGTCCAATCTATTCGTCGAGGATTGGGCGGCCTATCCCGCCGCCACCCGCGCGGCGATCGGGCAACTCAACGTGCACAGCTATGGCACCGTCCACCAGACCGCCGTACGCGATATCGCCCGCGCCTCGGGCATAAGGCTGTGGATGAGCGAGAACGACACGCCGCTGTCGCGCGATCCCGAGGATTTCACCGGCATGGCGACGCCGCTGGCCTTTGCCGAGCATGTCATCGGCGATCTCAAGCGGCTGGAACCCGCCGCCTGGGTCTTCTGGCAGGCGGTCGAGGATCTCAGCACCCGCAAGGGCGAGAAGGGCTCCAACTGGGGGATCATCAAGGCCGACCTGATGGGCGCCCCCGAGCGGCCGCATGCCATCCACGTCACCGGCAAATATTGGGCGATGGCGCAGTTCAGCCGCTATATCCGGCCCGGCGACCGGCTGGTGCCGGTGGATGACATGGACACGGTGGGCGCATTGTCACCGGATGGGCGGCGATTGGTGCTGGTCCATGTCAATCCGGGGCTGTCCCCCCGGCCGTTGAGCGTCGCGGTGCCGGGCGAATGGACCCGGGAGATGATCGTGACGGATGCCTCGCATAAGGCGGTGCCGGTCAGGGGCGAGGTGGCGCCGCCCCGGTCGATCGTGACGTTGATCCTGACGCGGTGATGGTTGGGCTTGGCCTTCGACTTCGCTCAGGCTGAACGGGTCTTGGTACGATACAAATACCCAACAGCCGTTCAGCCTGAGCGAAGTCGAAGGCCAAGGGAATCCCCCAGCCTCAATCACATCCCCGCATCGGGATCGGTCAACCCGATCATCCGTCGCCCCGCGCGCCGCGCGAAGTTGAGCGTCGCCTTCTTCCGGATATGCGCGGGCAAGGGCACGCTATGCGCTTCCCGCACGATGGCGGCGTCATAGCGGTCGGCGACGATGATCCCGGTCCGCTCGGGCAGGAAAGCGGCGCTTTCCAGGGGGGACCAGTCGAACCCGGCGGGCACGGCCCAGTAGAAGCGGTCGCAATGCGCGAGATAATCGGGCCATTTCCCGTCGCCCAGCATATCGGCACGCGACACCTTGATCTCGACCACCACCACCCCGCCCCGCGCGTCCAGCGCCATCAGGTCGGCACGGCGGCCGCCGTCCAGCGACACTTCGGGAATGGCGATCAGGTCGTGGCGGAGCAGCATCCGGGTGACGCCCCGCGCGACATCGGCGGCACAAAGCGGTGAGTCGGGGTCCTCGACACACGAAGCGGGCGGCATGTCCAACATACCGCCCGCTTAGAACATTTGACGAACAAAGCAAAGCCCCGGAGCGGGGCTGGATTGTCAACGATAGAAGATGTGATTGCCGATCGCGGCGACCTTCTGCACGCGCACGCCCGGGCGATTGCCGGGGGTGTTGAAGTACAGCGCCTTGCCGGCGGTGCTGTCCCAGGCCTGGGCCAGGGCGACCTTCGCCACCGCGACGGCGGTGCGATAGGCGCTGCGCGACGGGCTGACCGACGGGATTTCACCGTGGCGCACGAAGCTGAACTGACCGCGCTGCTTGATGACTTCGCAGACGCCGGTGGGGAAACGGCCCGACTTGGTGCGGTTCAGGATCACCTGCGCCACGGCCAGCTGGCCGCTCAGCGGTTCGCCCTGCGATTCGAAATAGATGGCACCGGCGAGGCAGCGGAGCTCTTCGCTCGACGCCATGTCGTCCTGGGCCGCAACGGCTTCGGCGAGCGACTCGAAATCGCCGTCTTCATCCGTATCCGCTTCGGAAACTTCGGAAAAATTGGGGAGCGGGGACATGGTGGCCCGGGCGCTCATGGGAACCATCGGCAGATCCGCCGCGTTGATCCCGGAAACAGCCATCGTCGTGACTGGTGCAGCACCGCCCGCAGCATTGGCGGCCACATTGGCCAGGCTGGGGGTGCTGGTGGCGAGAAGACCCGCCAGGGAAAGAGCCATGGCCGCCGATGCCGCGACTCGTTTGAAAACCGTCATTCACTCAAACAGACATGCGGTTGGATCACGGACCCGAGCATATGCCCCATGGGCGCTCGTCCGGGCTTCCCCCCGACTGCGTAACCGACCGGATCGCACCCAGCGCGGCACAACGCGAACTTAAGACCGGGCGCTCGTGGCCGATGTGGCCCCGTTCGTCAATCGTTCAGGATCGTTTCAGCGGTGAACCGTTCCGCCGCAGCGCCATCCAGTTCCACGACCCACAGGTCGGGATCGCGCGATCGCCGTCGCCGCCAATAGCCTGCCACGTCCTCGCGCGGAGTGGAATCGATCAGCGCGATGCGTCCATCGGGGCCGATCCCCCGCTCCAGCACCCGCTCGGTCCGGTCGGGGTCGATGGCGATCACCAATATGCCCCCGGCCTGTGCATCGCCCTTGGCCAGCACCATGCCCATGCCGCCGCTGTCGTTCATCCGGCGGAGAAGCGCCGTGACCAGCATCCCGGTCGGCAGGCGGCCGTCCATCGGCTCAGGCCGTCCGATAGCCGGGCAGTCCCGCCAGCGCGATCTGCGAGCGCATGAAGGTGCCGGTGCCGCGCGCCACCTCTTCCCCGCTGGCGTCGATCAGCCGCGCATCGGCGACGAAGACCCGCCGCCGCCCGCTGACCCAGCGACCCTCCGCCATCACCTCGCCCGCCTTGATCGGACGGGTCAGCAACAGGTTGAACTGCGTCGTCAGCAGGAAGCGGTCGGTGACCAGGCTGTTGCAGGCATAGAAGGCGGCATCGTCGAGCATCTTGAAATAGCTCGTGCCATGCGCCGCGCCTGCCGCATGATAATAGCGCTCGTCCACCATGAAGCGGATACGCGCGACGCCGGGCTCCGGGATTTCCAGGGTGGAGACAAACAGGCGGTTGATCGGAGCCTCGGTATAGAGGGTCTCCAGCGCCCGAAAATGCGCCGCCTCGCCCTCAGGCCGCGGCGTCACGCGCCTCGTCCTGGGTCAGCAGCGCCCAGATCGCGTCGGGCGATCCCGCCCCGCGCAGCTTGGCGACGAAGCCCTTGTCGCGCAGCCGCCGCGACACCCGCGCCAGCGCCTTGAGATGCGCCGAGCCCGCGTCCGCAGGGGAAAACATCGCGAAGACCAGGTCGACCGGCATGTCGTCCACCGCCTGGAAATCGACCGGCTGCGCCAGACGCGCGAAGACGCCGACGATCTGGTCCAGTCCCGCGACCTTGCCATGCGGGATCGCGACCCCGCCGCCGAAGCCGGTCGAACCCAGCTTCTCGCGCTCGGTCAGCACATCGGCCAACAGCTTGGCATCCTGCCCCGCCGCATCGGCGGCCGCGGTCGCCAGGGTTTGGAACAAGAGCTTCTTGTTGGAGGCGGATACACCCGCCAGCACCGTTTCATGGCGCAACAGATCACTGAAATCGTTCATGCTTCTATCCGGTGCCCCCGCGCGGCCCGCCTATTAGCGGCCCGCGCGGAAGAACGATAGGGGTTATCCCGCCGGATTGGCCCTTTGCGGTTCGACCCAGCCGATGGTTCCGTCGCCCCGACGATAGACCATATTATACGATCCCGTGCCCGAATTCTTGAACAACAGAGCGGCTGTATTGCGCAGGTCGAGCATCATGACCGCGTCGGACACGCTGGCATCGGGAATATCGACGCGGGTTTCGGCGATGATCAGGGGTGCATCGCCCGCCTCGTCCTCGTCGACCTGCTCGGCGAACAGGGTATAGCCCGCATCATAGGCCCCGGCCTCGGCCAGTTCGATCGCCTGGCCCGCATTGCGGTCCTTCAGGCGGCGCGAATAGCGACGAAGCTGCTTCTCGATCTTGGCCGCCGCCCCGTCGAAGGACAAGTGCGCGTCCTGCGCATCGTGGCGACCCTTCATGACCAGGCCACGGGTCACGTGCATGACGATATCGCACTTGAACCCGACATCGTGGGGCCCCTTGCCGAACGTCACCTCGGACGACATGGCGCGGGCGAAATATTTCTCGGCGATACCCTGAAGACGGTCCGTCACATGGGTCCGCAGCGCGTCGCCCGTTTCGACCTGATGACCAGAAATCCGGATATCCATCGTCTTCTCCTCAAACTACACGAGTGGGACGGTCCTTTTGGCCTGTCCCGTGGCGTCAACCGGACGCCTCGGCCCCCCAAATCGGATCGGTGATCCCCTTTAGAAACGCAGCATGAGCGGCAAGTTCCGCCGCATGGGGGCGGAAGACGCGCGGCGGACGGACTTTGGCGGGCGTGCGGGCGACGATCGCTGGCCCGGCCTCCCCCACCGTCTCGGCGAGCAGGCCCAGACCGATCTGCCGCCCGCCCATCAACTCGACATAGACCTGCGCCAGCAGCTGCGCGTCGAGCAGCGCACCGTGCAGCACGCGGTGCGACCGGTCGATGCCATAGCGCGAGCACAGCGCGTCGAGCGTATGCTTGGCGCCCGGATGCTTGCTGCGCGCGATCGCCAGCGTGTCGATCATCCGCGTCTTTTCATCGACCGGCGGAAAGCCCAGCGCGCCCAGCTCGCCATTGATGAAGCCGAAGTCGAAGGTCGCGTTGTGCGCGATCAGCGGCGCATCGCCGATAAAGTCCAGAAACTCGGCCACGCCCTCGGCAAAGACCGGCTTGTCCTTCAGAAAGGCGTCGGACAGGCCATGGACCGCCTGTGCCTCGGCGGGCATCGACCGTTCGGGATTGAAATAGGCGTGATAGGTGCGACCGGTCTCGACCCGGTTGACCAGTTCGACACAGCCGATTTCGACCAGCCGGTCACCTTCCGAAAATTTGAACCCGGTCGTTTCGGTGTCGAAAACGATCTCTCTCATGGACCGACTATCGGCCTTCCGATGCGCTCATGCAAGCGATCAGCCGCCGAACCTGTGCGCGGGTTTCGGCGAGCGGAATGTCGGTCGCGATGACGTGATCGGCGCGCGCCCGCTTCTCCGCATCGGGCATCTGGCGCGCGATAATGGCCTGAAACTTGGCCGAATTCATGTTCGGTCTTGCCAACACCCGTGCCTCTTGCACGGCGCGTTCTGCCGATACGACCAACACCTTATCCACAGTCTTATCTCCGCCCGTTTCGAACAGTAGCGGTATGTCGACCACCACCAACGGAGCATCCGCATGGGCGGCCAGAAAGGCGGCGCGCTCGGCCTGGACGGCGGGGTGGACGATTCCCTCGAGGCGGCGCATCGCGGAATCGTCGCCCAGCACCGCCTGCCCCAGCGCCGCGCGATTCACCCCATCGGGTCCGGTGGTGCCGGGAAAGGCCGATTCGATCGCGGGGACCAGTTTTCCACCGGGCCCCTGCAAGCGGTGGACACAGGCATCAGCATCGAACACCGGCACGCCCTCGTCGCGAAACATCTGCGCGACGGTCGATTTGCCCATGCCGATCGAGCCGGTGAGCCCCAGGACGATCATCCGAGCAGGATTCTGCGCAATTCCGCGTCTCGGTCACGCGGCGCCTCCGCCCCGAAGAACAAGGCGAACGCCACCGCCGCCTGGCCGATCAGCATCTCCAGCCCGTCGATCGTGGCCAGCCCCCTCGCCCGCGCCGCCGCCAGCAAGCTGGTTTCCAGCGGCGCATAGACGATGTCATAGACCACCGCATGCTCCGGCAGCGCCGACAGGTCGAGGTCGAGCGACGGCTGGCCGGTCATCCCCAGGCTGGTCGTATTGACCAGCAGGGCGGAGGGCGGAACGGCGCCGTCCAGCGGCAGGGCCTGTCCGTCGAGCCCGAACGAGGAAAGCAGCGCTGCACCCTTCTCCACATTCCGGTTGAGCAACGTCACCGGCCCGACCCCGATTCCGGTCAGCGCGAACAGCACCGCGCGCGCTGCGCCCCCTGCCCCGATCACCGTCACCGGCTTGCCCGCCAGATCGAACCCGCTCAGCGGCGCGGCGAACCCGGCCGCATCGGTGTTGGTACCGACCAGCACGCCATGGTCGGCGCGGATCACGGTGTTGATCGCCCCGATCGCGGCGCGAACACCCTCATGATCCTCGACATGCGCCAGCGCCGCGACCTTGTGCGGCACGGTGATGTTGCAGCCGCGCCAGTTCGGATCGTCCTTCCGCTCGGCGAAATAGGCGGGGAGTGCGTCGGGGGTGACATGGGTGGCGCGGTAATCGGCGTCGATCCCCAGCGCCCTGAGCCAGAATTTCTGAATGAGGGGCGACTTGGAATGGCTGATGGGGTCGCCGATGACTTCAGCATAGGGTCCGGTCATCAGGCAGGCATCCAGCCACGTTCGCGCAGATAGCCCAGCACGGGGAGGAGCGGCATGCCGAGGATGGTGAAGTGGCTCCCCTCGATCCGCGAGAAGAGCTGCACCCCCGGCCCCTCGATCCGGAAACAGCCGACGCACCCGGCGATCTCGGGCCATTCCCGATCCAGATAGGAGTCGATGAAGGCGGGGCAGAGAGGACGGACGTGAAGCTTAGCCCGCTCGACATGGCGCCAGACGGGACGGCCATGCTCGGCGATGACGGCGGCGCTCCAGAGTTCGTGGCTGCCGCCGCTCATCCGGGTAAGATGCTCGGCGGCCTGTTCGCGACTCTCGGGCTTGTCGAGCAGCGTGCCGTCGGCCAGCGCCACGATCGAATCCGACCCCAAGACCGGCACCGGTCCGGCATTGGCGGAAACCTTGACCGCCTTCATTTCGGCCAGCGCATCGGACAGGTCGCGCGGCGACGCACCCGCCATCGCCGCCTTGACCCCCGCTTCGTCCACCCGGGCGGGCAGCGCTTCATAAGCGACACCGGCCGCGTCGAGCATCGCCCGGCGCGAGGCGCTTTGCGAGGCGAGGATGATCATGCGTCGGTCTTTCTTTGATTCACGAGGGAGATGATCGCCGCCGCCGTCTCCTCGATCGAGCGGCGGGTGACGTCGATCACCGGCCAGTCATTGTCGGCGAACATCCGCCGGGCGAAGGTCAACTCGCGGTTCACCGCCTCCTGCTCGACATAATCGGTGTCGGGCGCCTGGTTGAGCGAGAGCAGCCGGTTGCGCCGGATCGCGATCAGCCGGTCGGCGCTGGTGGTCAGCCCCACGACCAGCGGCTTTTTCAGGGTGAACAGGAAGGGGGGCGGGGGGCTTTCGACCACGATCGGGATGTTGGCGGTCTTGTAGCCGCGATTGGCGAGATAGATGGAGGTCGGGGTCTTGGACGAACGGCTGACCCCCGCCAGCACGATATCGGCCTCCTCCCATTCCTCCCAGGCGATGCCGTCGTCATGCGCGATGGTGAACTGGATCGCATCGACACGGGCGAAATAGGCCGCGTCGAGGACATGCTGGCGACCGGGGCGCATCTTGGCCGCGACACCCAGCAACCCCGACAGCGCGGCATTGACCGGATCGAGCGGCGCGACGGTGGGCAGGCCCAGCGCATGGCAGCGGCTCTCCAGCACGCGCCGCGTCGTCGGGTTGACCAGGGTATAGATGACCAGCCCCGGATTCTGCGCGATCTCCTGAAGGATGCGCTCCAAATGGCTCTCGGTCCGGACCATCGGCCAGAAGTGCCGGACGGTTTCCACATCGTCATATTGGGCCAGCGCCGCCTTGGCGATGTTCTCCAGCGTCTCGCCGGTGGAATCGGACAGCAGGTGCAGGTGAAGCCGCGTCGTCATGGCCGGGCTAATGACTCTGTGGATAACATGACGCGAATCGGTAGCGTAACTTCGCCGACCGGCCAAGCGGCGGTTCGGCGGTGGATAAGCGATGATTCGTTCACAATGAATCCCACAGGTCCGATTCTTTTCCACAGCCTGTGAGTTATGGGGGCGATGAATCCGAATCCCGTTGAATCGGCGGTTCCTCGTGAGTCAACGTGTTGGCATATCGGGGAGAGCCGCATAATCCCGACAACCAACGTGCCAACCACTTCAACAATCCATTCTTAGAATCTTCTTTAATAGAAGAAGGGGGGTCTCCTGACCGACGTTTCGATTCGAAAGCCCCTGCTCGCCGTGTTGCGGGGCGAGCGGCAGGCGGTGCCGCCGATGTGGCTCATGCGGCAGGCCGGACGCTATCTGCCCGAGTATCGCGAGCTGCGGGCGGAGAAGGGGGGCTTTCTGGCGCTGGCCACCGATCCGGAGGCCGCGGCCGAGGTGACGGTGCAGCCGATCCGGCGGTTCGGCTTCGACGGCGCGATCCTGTTCTCCGACATATTGATGGTTCCCTGGGCCTTGGGCCAGGATTTGAGCTTCGGACCGGGGGAGGGGCCGCGTCTGACCCCTGCGCTGGTCGATACGACGCTGAATGCCCTCACGCGCGTCCCCGAGCGTCTCGACCCCGTCTATGCCACCGTCGCACGGGTCGCGGCGCAATTGCCGCCCCAGACCGGCTTTCTGGGCTTTGCCGGCTCTCCCTGGACGGTCGCGACCTATATGGTGGCGGGGCAGGGGTCCAAGGACCAGGGCGAGACGCGGCGTTTCGCCTATGCCGACGGGCAAGGGTTCGGCGCGATCATCGATGCGATCGTGGCGATGACCGTGGACTATCTGGCCGGGCAGGTGGCGAACGGGGTCGAGGCGGTGCAGCTGTTCGACAGCTGGGCGGGATCGCTGTCCCCGGCGCAGTTCGAGCGATGGGTGATCGCCCCCAATGCCGCGATCGTGGAGGGCTTCCGGGCGCGTTGCCCCGGCGTGCCGGTGATCGGCTTCCCCAAGGGCGCAGGGGGCAAGCTGCCCGCTTATGCCCGCGAAACGGGGGTGGACGCGGTCGGGCTGGACGAGACGGTCGATCCGGTCTGGGCCGACACCTATCTGCCCAAGGACCTGCCGGTGCAGGGCAATCTCGATCCGCTGGCGTTGATCGCCGGGGGCGGGGCGCTGGACGACGCGGTGGATCGCATCCTGGCGGCGTTCCCCGAGCGGCCGCACATCTTCAACCTGGGCCACGGCATCCTGCCCGACACGCCGATCGCGCATGTCGAGCGGCTGATCGCCCGCGTACGGAGCGCGTCATGATCGGACTCTTGGGGGCCGCCTATGAATGGGTGAAGGCGGCGCATATCATCTTCGTGATCTTCTGGATGGCGGGGCTGTTCATGATGCCGCGCTATCTGGTCTATCATCAGGAGGCGTTGGTCGCGGGCGATGCGGCCGACGCGGCCCGCTGGGTCGAGCGCGAGGGCAAGCTGCGTGGTATCATCCTGACGCCCGCAATGATCGCGGTGTGGGTGCTGGGGCTATTGCTGGCGGCGTCGCTGGGGGTGTTCTCAGGCGTGCCGGGGCTGGGGTGGCTCCATGCCAAGCTTGCCTTCGTGCTGTTGCTCTCGGGCTATCATGGCTGGATGGTCGGCTATTCCAAGAAGCTGGCCCGGGGGGAAAACAGGCTGACCGGCAAGCAGTTGCGGATGATCAACGAGGTGCCCGCGCTGGCCGCGACGATCATCGTCGTGCTGGTGGTGATCAAGCCGTTCTGATTGCTCGTCGGCCAAGGACGTAGACCCGTCTTCTTCTCCCCTCCCGTAAACGGGAGGGGTTGGGGGAGGGCGGGGAGTCTCACCGAGACCAACGCTCGCGGCTTTCCCTCCCCCATCCCCTCCCGCCTGCGGGAGTGGCGTGAGTCTCACTTCGGACACACCCTTTCCCCATTGACTTGGGTTCCCCCCGATCCTAACTCCGGTCTCGTACGGCGCGGTCCTCGCGTCGGGTACGCTTCCTTATCGACAGCCTCGTTTCGCCGCGATCATCGCCGACCGACGCCCTCCGACCATCCGGACCGATCATGCATCTGAAAGACCTGAAGAAGAAAACCCCCGCCGACCTCGTGCAACTGGCCGAGGAATTGGGGGTCGAGAGCGCGTCCACGCTGCGCAAGCAGGACCTGCTGTTCGCCATCCTGAAGGAGCAGGCGGAGCAGGGCGACCAGATCATGGGTCTGGGCACGATCGAGGTGCTGCCCGATGGTTTCGGCTTCCTGCGCTCGCCCGAAGCCAATTACCTGGCCGGACCCGACGACATCTATGTCTCGCCCAACCAGGTCCGCAAGCATGGCCTGCGCACCGGCGACACGGTGGAAGGCGAGATCCGCGCCCCCAAGGACGGCGAGCGCTATTTCGCGCTGACCAAGCTGACCTCGGTCAATTTCGATGACCCGGAGGCCGTCCGCCACCGCGTCAATTTCGACAACCTTACCCCGCTCTACCCCGAGCAGAAGCTGATCCTCGACCCCGCCGACCCGACCCAGAAGGACAAGTCGGCGCGCGTCATCGACATCGTCTCGCCCCAGGGCAAGGGCCAGCGCACGCTGATCGTGGCACCCCCGCGCGTGGGTAAGACGGTGATGTTGCAGAACATCGCCAAGGCGATCACCGACAACCACCCCGAAGTCTTCCTGATCGTCCTCCTCATCGACGAGCGCCCGGAAGAAGTCACCGACATGCAGCGCTCGGTGCGCGGCGAGGTCGTGTCCTCGACCTTCGACGAACCGGCGCAGCGTCACGTCCAGGTCGCCGAAATGGTGATCGAAAAGGCCAAGCGTCTGGTCGAGCATAAGAAGGATGTCGTCATCCTGCTCGACTCGATCACCCGTCTGGGCCGCGCCTACAACACCGTCGTGCCCTCGTCGGGCAAGGTGCTGACCGGCGGTGTCGACGCCAACGCGCTCCAGCGGCCGAAGCGCTTCTTCGGTGCGGCGCGCAACATCGAGGAGGGCGGCTCGCTCTCGATTATCGCCACCGCGCTGATCGACACGGGCAGCCGCATGGACGAGGTCATCTTCGAAGAGTTCAAGGGCACCGGCAACTCGGAAATCGTCCTCGACCGCAAGGTGGCGGACAAGCGCATCTTCCCGGCGATGGATGTCGGCAAGTCGGGCACCCGCAAGGAAGAGCTGCTGGTCGAGAAGGACAAGCTGTCCAAGATGTGGGTGCTGCGCCGCATCCTGATGCAGATGGGCACGATCGACTCGATGGAATTCCTGCTCGACAAGATGAAGAATTCCAAGACCAACGAGGACTTCTTCGACTCGATGAACCAGTAAGGGCAGGGGGCTTCATCCCCCGCCGACGCTACGGATCGATGGGTTCGCCGACGGGAAATAGGCCCGTTTGCGAACCCATTTCGCATTTGGGGCGTTAGCAGGCCCGATCCCATCCCCTTTCGGGATCGTGCCGACCCAAGCACGGCACGGCCGCGTCGATGCTTATCACGCGACGCGGCCAAACGGGGGGCTCCCAATCATCCGTTCAGCCTGAGCGAAGTCGAAGCCTGTCCTGAGCGCCTGCCTTGGTAGGCAGCCGAAGGGGCCACGGGACTCCGTTACCGAAGAGCAGGACGTGCACTTCGACTTGGCTCAGTACGAATGGAAGTGGGAATTGCTTGGGGTTCAGCCCTTACGGACGCGTACGTCCGCCGCCGCCGGTACCCGGCGCACCGGCGCCCGCGCCGGGAGCACCGACCGCGCCGATATTGCCGAACAGATCCTGGAAGAAACCGCGCGAACGGCCCAGCGTCGGGGTGGTCTTGCCATAGGGCGAGATGTCCGCGACTTGGTCCAGCCCCGCCCGGCGGATCGTGGTGACGTTGCCCGCCTGGTCGAAGCTGATCTGCAAGGTGATCTGCGACGACGGATTGGGCAGGTTGTAGCCCAGGTTACGGCTGTCGCGCGCGACATAATACCAGTCGGTCCCGCCGAACTGGCTGCTGATCGTCGGCGTGCCCAGCGTCTGGAGCACCGACTGGCGGTTATCCACACCCGGCTGGATCGAGTTGACGAGATCGACATCGACCACATAACCCTGATGCGACCGCAGGGGCGTACAGGCGGACGCGGCCAAGGCCATCGCCAGGCCGAGCCCGAGGGCACGGGTGGAAGAAACGCTCATCATCATCTCCGGGCCGGGATATCGGCCGCACAGGCGGGTATACAGGCGGTCGATCCGCTCGACCGTCACCCCCTCGATATGCCAAGGGAAAGGCGCATACAAGCAATTCGCGCTGGCGTTGGTCGCGTGATGGACAGGGAGGGGCGCATGGCCTTGGGCTGGCTGAAGCAGGGGATCGCGCGCTATTTCGGCCGCGACGGGGACGCGGCGCTGCCGCTCTACAATGCGGTGGTGCTGCGCGCGCGCGAACCCCATTGGTATCTGGACGGCGCAGTGCCCGATACGGTCGATGGCCGGTTCGACATGATCGCGGCGGTGCTCTCGCTGGTCCTGATCCGGCTGGAAGCCAGCCCCGAGGGCGCGGGCCCGGCGGCGCGGATCACCGAGCGCTTCGTTACCGACATGGACGGGCAGTTGCGCGAACTCGGCATCGGCGACATCGTGGTCGGCAAGCATATCGGCCGGATGATGGCGATGCTGGGGGGGCGCCTGACCGCCTATCGCGAAGGGCTTGCGGGCGGGGCAGAGACGATGGACGCCGCGCTGGTCCGCAACCTGTATCGCGGCGAGGCTCCGACCGACCGACAGGCGGTTCCCCATGTTCGCGAGGCGCTTCGTACCCTACATGATCGGCTGGCGGACGTGCCGCTTGCCCGCCTGACCCTTGGAGAATTGCCGTGACCCCCGAATGGAGCCGCCCCGAAAAGATCGATACGATCGGCGAGCGCGAGAAGACCGTAGCGATCGAGACCACCCGCGACGAGCGCCGCGCACTGGCCGGGCGGTTCGGGTTGCTCGCGGTGGACGCGCTGACGGCGGAGCTGGTCGTCCGGCGCGACGCGGCGGGCATTCTGGTGACCGGCAAGGTGCGCGGCGCGGTGGTACAGCCCTGTTCGGTGACCGGTGACCCGGTGCCCGCCAAGGTGGACGAGCCGGTCGCCTTGCGCTTCGTCGAGCCTTCCAGGCATGGCGGTGACGAGGAAATCGAACTGTCCGAGGATTCCCTCGACACGATCGAGATCGAAGGCGGCACGATTGACCTGGGCGAAGCGGCGGCGGAGACCATGGCGCTGTCGCTCGATCCCTTTCCGCGCAGCCCCAACGCCGCCGCCGTGTTGAAGGAAGCGGGGGTCATCAGCGAGGACGAAGCCGGGCCCTTCGGTGCGCTGGCGGGTCTGAAGGCCAAGCTGGAAGGCAAGTAGCCCGTTCCTCTCCAGCTTGCGTTGGGGAGCGAGTGGAAGGGTGGTAGCCAGAAAAGCTTCAGGGAATGACGGGATCGCTATCCGACCTTCCCGAACGACCGTGGCGCAATGCCTGGCCAATCGCGAGACCGATTTGGAGTCGAAGCCAGTCGGCCCGATCCTCCTCGGGCGTTGTCAGGCCGACATGGACGATCTTATCGACCGTCTGCTCGACCCACTGCTCATAAGTCCAATGCTCCCCGTCGCTGCTCACGGCGTATCCGGCCCCAGCGTCGGGTCCAGATCGCGTGGCCGGATGAACGCCACCAGCGTCGCGCTATGCGGCTGCGCCTCGCTCCAGCTTGTGATCGGCAGGGTCATCTGCGCCACCGTCGCGGTCGGGTACTTATCCTCCACCCGCTCGCGCAGTTCGCCCGCCAGCGTCAGGTCGAGCACCAGATCCTCCAGCCCCGGATTATGCCCGACCATCAACACATGCTCCGCCGTGTCGGGCAGCGCCTGGACCCGGTCCAGCAGGCTGGCGGCGGAGGCGAGGTAGAGCGCCTTGTCCCACACCGGCTCCAGCCTGCGACCATAGCCGCTCCAGACCTCATCCAGCGTCTCCATGACGCGGATGGCGGGGGAGGCGAGGATATGGTCGAACGTCATGTCCAGCGATTTCAGATGCCGCCCGATCATCGCGGCGGCGCGGCGGCCCTT
The DNA here is from genome assembly GCF_026540895.1 of Sphingomonas sp. GM_Shp_1. Lineage (GTDB taxonomy): Bacteria > Pseudomonadota > Alphaproteobacteria > Sphingomonadales > Sphingomonadaceae > Sphingomonas. Next base: position 27,956 of record NZ_JALNUR010000037.1, read on the forward strand.
GGCGTTGAGCGGCCGGTCGAAATCGCGCGAGACCGGATCGTCCCAGCTCGACTTGGCGTGGCGAAGCAACGTCAGCGTCTTCATCGGACCGGAAACTCCGTGGCGGCGGCTGGCAGGATGTTGCTTCCCCCATGCCCTATCGGCGCGTCGGTGGAAAGCCGCGCCGCCACGCGCGCGACCGCTTCGTCCAGGGTGACGCGGGTGATCGTCACCCCCGGCGGAAAGGCGTCGCGCAACCGCGACGGCATGGCGGCGGACAGCAGCACGAAGGCGCCGCGATCGTCCGCCCGCCGAATCAGCCGGCCGAAGGCCTGCGCCATGCGCGCGCGGACGATCCGGTCGTCATAGGCGCTGCCGCCCCCCGCCAGCTTGCGCGCGGCATGGAGGACGGTGGGCTTGGGCCAGGGCACCCCCTCCATCACCACCAGCCGTAGCGAGGCGCCGGGCACGTCCACTCCGTCGCGCAAGGCATCGGTGCCAAGTAGCGAAGCGGAGGGATCGTCTCGAAAAATATCCACCAGCGTCCCCGTGTCGATCGGATCGACATGCTGGGCGTGCAGCGCCAGCCCCTCGCGCGCCAGCCGGTCGGCGATCCGGCCATGCACGCCGCGCAGGCGCCGGATCGCGGTGAACAGGCCCAAGGTCCCGCCCTTCGCCGCATCGATCAGCCGCGCATAGGCATTGGCGAGTTGCGGGATGTCGCCGCGCTTCACATCGGTGACGATCAACACCTCGGCACGGTCGGGATAATCGAACGGGCTCTCCGCGACGAAATGGGCGGGAGCGCGTGCCAGATGCGGCGCACCGGTCCGCGCCTCCGCGACGTCCCAGTCGCCCCCGGCGCGCAACGTCGCCGAGGTGACGAGCGCACCATGCGCGGGCTTCAGGACAATCTCGGCAAAGGGGCGGGTGGGGTCGAGCCAGTGACGGTGCAGGCCGACATCATATTCGCGCCCCTCCACCCGGTCGACCGCCAGCCAGTCGACGAAATCGGGATCGACCGGCCCGCCGATCCGCGCAAGCAGCGACAACCACGCCCCCACCGTCTCCGCCCGCCAGGCGATGGAGGCGATCGCGCCCTCCACCCGTGCGCGGGCTTGCCCGTCCAGCCAGTCGGGTGCCTCGTGCAGCACCGCTTCCAGCCGCTGGCCCAATGTCACCAATGGCCGCAGCAGTGCATCGAGTGCATGGGCGGCGGGTCCGGCGGCATCGATCAGTTCGGGCGAGGGGTCGGCGAGTTCGGTCTCCAGCCCATAGCCCGCATCGCCCGGCTGTTCGGCGCGCGCGAAGGCCAGACCACGGACCGCAGCCAGCAAGGTCTCGATCGGGCCGAAGGGCTGCCCCTCCGCCAGTCGCCCGAGCCAGCCCTCGCTCGCCAGCGCATGGGCAGCCTGTACCGCATCGCCAATCGCGCGATTGCCGCCCTCGTCATAGCTGGCGACATCGGACAGCCGCGCGGCAAGGCCCCGGCGTCGCCCGCGCGATCCGGCTTCGGGGCCCAATATCCAGCGGCGTAGCTCGATCGTCTCGGCACCGGTCAGCGCCGTCGCGAACATCGAGTCCGCCGCGTCGAACAGATGATGGCCTTCGTCGAAGACATAACGCGTTGGTCGTGTCTGTGTCTCGCGGCCGCGCGCGGCATTGACCATCACCAGCGCGTGATTGGCGATGACGATACCCGCCTGCACCGACGCGCGCGCCGCCCGCTCGATGAAGCATTTCCGATAATGGGGGCACCCGGCATAGACGCACTCGCCGCGCCGATCGGTCAGCGCCGCCGAACCGTTGCGGCGGAACAGGGTGGTCAACCAGCCGGGCAGGTCGCCGCCGACCATATCGCCATCACTGGTATAGGCGGCCCAGCGCGCGACCAGCTGCGCCAGCACCGCCGCGCGTCCGGCGAATCCGCCTTGCAGTGCATCCTCCAGATTGAGCAGGCAGAGATAATTCTCGCGCCCCTTGCGCGTCACCACCCGCTCCTTGCGCAGCACGGGATCGGGGAAGAGGCGCGCGGTCTCCGCGCTCAACTGGCGTTGCAGCGCCTTGGTATAGGTCGAAATCCACACCGCGCCGCCCGCCCGCTCGGCCCAGAGGCTGGCGGGGGCGAGATAGCCCAGGGTCTTGCCGATGCCGGTCCCCGCTTCGGCCAGCACCATGTTGGGCGTGTCGCGTACGCTGCGCGGTGCGAAAGCGGCGGTCGCGGCGGCGGCATAGGCGCGCTGGCCGGGGCGTTCCTCCGCGCCTTCGCCGGTCAGATGGCGAAGGCGATCCTCGGCATCCTGTGGCGGCAGGTCGATGGTACGCGGGGCGGGGCGGGGGGCGTCCTCCTCCCATTCAGGCAGCGCGCTGAACAGCCAACGCTCGTTGCGCTCGGGCCGGGTCAGGCGCGGGCCGATCAGCGGCGCCCAGGGCCAGCGGAGGCGGGCGAGGCTCTGCGCGGCGGTCCATGCGCCTTCACGCTCGGGCCAGGCGCCGTCCGGCATCGCCAGCAGCGTCTCGGTCGCGCGGAGCAGAAAGGCCGCGACGTCCGCGTCGGTTTCCGGAGGCTGCAATCCGCAGGCACGGGCCAAGCCATGTGGGGTCGGCACCGCGAATTGCGCGGGTCGCAGAAAGGCAAACAGCTCCAACAGGTCGAGGCCCGACAATTCGGCATAGCCCAGCCGCTGTCCGATCAGCGGCGCATTGAGCAGGATGACCGGGGTTTCCGACGCCAGCCCGATCGCCTCGCCGCGGGAGACGGCGCGGGTTTCTCCCCCGGTGGAAATCCATACGCCGCTATGGCTGGCATGCAGGGCGGGGTGGGGGAGCGCGGTCACTTTCGGGATATCGGCTTGTTGGAACAGGATGGCAACGGGGTGGGGCTCATTTCGCTTTTCGCTTGTGGCCTTCCCTCCCCAAACCCCTCCCGCCTGCGGGAGGGGCTTACCGCACGAGATGCGCTTCAGGC
>NZ_JALNUR010000038.1 GCF_026540895.1 Sphingomonas sp. GM_Shp_1
ACGAAAAAGGGGCGCTTCCTTTCGGAACGCCCCTCTTCACACACTCGGGTTCGGATCAGCGATCGAGGATCGCATCGATCTCCGCACCGACCGCGTCCATCGCCGCCATGCCGTCGACCCGCGTCACGATCCCGCGCGCCTCATAGACCGGCAGGATCGGGGCGGTCTTGGCGCGGTACTCGGCCATGCGGGTACGCACCGTCTCGGCATTGTCATCGGGACGACGCTTGAACTCGGTCGAGCCGCAGACATCACAGACGCCCTCGACGAGGGGAGGCTTGAAGCTGTCATGATAGCCGGCCCCGCACGAGGCGCAGGTGAAACGCCCGGTTATCCGCTCGACCAGCGCATCCTCATCCACCGCCAGTTCGATGACATGGTCCAGCGTCTTGCCACGTTCGGCCAGCAGCACGTCCAGCGCCTCGGCCTGCGCCTCGGTCCGGGGATAGCCGTCGAAGATCGCGCCACCTTCCGCCTCGGCAGCATCCAGCCGCTCACCGATCAGCGCCGAAACGATCGCGTCCGACACCAGTTCGCCCGCGTCCATCACCGCCTTGGCCTGGAGCCCGACGGGGGTGCCCGCTTTGACCGCCGCGCGCAGCATGTCGCCCGTCGACAGTTGCACCATGCCGCGATTGGCCACCAGCCGCTGCGCCTGGGTTCCCTTGCCCGCCCCCGGCGGCCCCAGCAGGATGATGTTCACGCCCACGTCACTCTCCCCTCTTTCCCTTTGGTCCACCGTGCGATCAACGCAGGCGGCCGCCCTTCAGCTTCGCCTTCTTGATCAGATCGCCATATTGATGCGCGAGCAAGTGGCTCTGGATCTGAGTCACCGTGTCCATCGTCACGTTGACGACGATCAGCAGGCTGGTTCCGCCCAGATAGAAGGGGATCTGCAACGCCGAGACCAGATATTCGGGCAGCAGACAGATGATCGTCAGATAGGCCGCGCCGATGACCGTGATGCGGGTCAGGACATAGTCCAGATAGGTCTCGGTATTCTTGCCCGGACGGATGCCGGGGATGAAGCCGCCATAGCGCTTCAGATTGTCCGCCGTCTCCTCCGGGTTGAACACGACCGCGGTGTAGAAGAACGAGAAGAAGATGATGCCCGCGCCGTACAGCAGCATATACACGGGCGAGCCGTGCTGCAGATACTGGTTCAGGCTGATGATGAAGTCGCCCCAGCGGCTCTCGCCCGCGACACGCTGCCCGGCGAACTGCGAGATGGTCAGCGGCATCAGCAGCAGCGACGAGGCGAAGATCGGAGGGATCACGCCCGCCGTGTTGATCTTCAGCGGCAGGTGGCTGCGGTCCGCCTGCATGCCCCGCTGCGTCGCGCGCTTGGGATACTGGATCAGGATGCGGCGCTGCGCGCGCTCCATGAAGCAGATGAACAGGACGAGGACGACGACCGCGACGATGATGCCGATCAGGCGGACCGGGTCGATGCTGCCCGTCCGGCCGCCTTCGAGCAGGTTGACCAGCGTCGTCGGCAGATGCGCGACGATGCCCGCCATGATGATCAGCGAGACGCCGTTGCCGATGCCCCGGCTGGTGATCTGCTCGCCCAGCCACATCAGGAACATCGTACCGCCGATCAGCGAGATGACCGCCGCCATGCGGAAGGTCATGCCCGGCTCGATCACCGCCTGGATGCCCTGGCTGGCGCCCAGCGTCTCGAGGCCCACGGCGATGAAATAGCCCTGGATCGCGGTCAGCAGCACCGTGCCGTAGCGGGTATATTGGTTCAGCTTCTTGCGGCCGCTCTCGCCTTCTTTCTTGATGGCGGCGAGCTGCGGGCTCAGCGAGGTCGCGAGCTGCACGACGATCGACGCCGTGATGTACGGCATCACGCCCAGCGCGATCAGCGACATGCGGCTGAGCGAACCGCCCGAGAAGGTGTTGAAGAAGTCGAGCACGCCGCCCGTGGTCTTCTGGCTCAGCAGGCCCAGCGCGGTCGGGTCGACGCCCGGCAGCGGAACATAGCTGAGCAGGCGGAAGACGATCAGCGCGCCGATGGTGAACCACAGCCGCTTCTTGAGGTCGGTGGCCTTGGCGAATTTCGCCAGGCTGATGCTTTGCGCCATCTGGTCGGCTGCGGATGCCATAGCTGTTGCGTTATCCTGGAAACGAAAAACGGCGGGATGCGTTTTGAACCGCCCCGCCGCTCATATAGGCGCGAAGACGCGCTTGTCTAATCCGGATGAAAAAATCCGCCGCTGTCATGGTGGCCTTGCGCCATCCGACAGCGGCGGACTTTATCCGATTCAGGCCTTGGCGGCGAGCTTCGCAGCGCGGGTCTTGCCCTTCTTCGCAGCGGCCTTCTCGGCGGCGGGCACGACGTGCGGCACTTCGACCGAACCACCGACCTTCTCGACGGCTTCGCGCGCCGAGGCCGACACGCCCTGCACGACGAACGACAGCTTCGTGGTCAGTTCGCCCTTGGCGAGCAGACGGACGCCGTCCTTGCCGCCACGCGCCAGGCCGGCGGCCTTCAGCGCGGCGTGGTCGATCGTGCCGTCGGTCTTCAGCTTGCCCGAGTCGACCGCCTTCTGGATCGCGCCCAGGTTCACCTCGGCATAGTCCTTGGCGAAGATGTTGTTGAAGCCGCGCTTCGGCAGGCGCATGTGGAGCGGCATCTGACCGCCCTCGAAGCCCGCGATGGACACGCCCTCACGGCTCTTCTGGCCCTTGACGCCGCGACCGCCGGTCTTGCCCTTGCCCGAACCGATACCGCGACCGACGCGGATCTTGGACTTGCGGGCACCCTGGTTGTCGAAAAGTTCGTTCAGCTTCATGATTTGCACTCGCTTTCGCTTGTTTCGCGCATGGATGGGAAGTGCGGGCGCCTAGCAGCGTTGGGCGGCGGAGTCACGCCCTTTCGTCGCGAACAGCCGCGCCACGAAGATCGACGATTCTCGCAGGCCCCCATGCCGGGGTCAATGACGCAAATCGTCCCACGCCCCTATGTGCAAACGCCTTGCCTCATCCGCCGACGTGCTACACATGAACACTGGTTTTCCATGACGAATGAGGCCGACCGATGAATTCGACGCCCGCCGCCCGGATTCCTCGATTGATCCACCAGACCTATCGGACGAAGGATCTGTCCGATGATCTGCTGGCCAATGTCGAGCATCTGAAGACGCAGAATCCCGGTTTTTCGCATTATCTTTACGACGATGCCGATATCGCGGACTTCATTCGCGACGAGTATGGCGCGAAGGTCCAGGCCAGCTACAACAAGATCAGGCCGGAGTACGGCGCAGCGCGGGCCGATCTGTTCCGCTATCTGCTGATGTACGCGCGCGGCGGGGTCTATCTCGACATCAAGAGCACGACGACGCGTCCGCTCGAAGAGACGTTGCGGCCCGACGATTCGTTCGTCACCTCGCACTGGGCGAACCGGCCGGGCGAACGTTACGAGAATTGGGGGAACGACACCGTCCGGTTCCCCGAAATGCCCGAGGGCGAGTTGCAGCAATGGCATATCATCGCCGAGCCGAAGCATCCCTTCCTCGAAGCGGTCATCAACCGGACTCTCGCCAATATCGATCATTACAGCCCCTGGCGCCTGGGCATCGGTGCGCCCGGCACGCTCCAGACGACGGGCCCGATCTGCTACACCCGCGCGATCATGCCGCTGTTCGGCCAGCACCCGCACCGCCGGGTGCGCACCAATGACGAGATCGGGCTGCAATATTCGATCTACGAACGGCTCCAGCAGCATCAGGCGCTGAGCAAGAATTATTATCGCTTCCAGACCAAGCCGATCGTCAACGCTGCCGATAGCCTGGGCAAGGTGTCGCAGGCGGCCTATCAGGCGCAATGGCTGGTCCAGCGCAAATTCCGCCATCTGGGGCGGATACTGGGTCTTCGCAAATAGCCGAGTCGCGTCGATCGGAGCCTCCCAGCTAACGCGGATCGGTGTCGATGCGAAGATGCGAGGTGATTGCGGCACGCGGAGACGCGGAGGCGCGGAGATATCGAGCCCCGTCGGCCAAAGGCCGAGCCGGGGGTGGGACTGGGCGGACGGTTAGCTGTCACGAAGTAAGCAGCGCTCCATATTTCCCTGCAAATCCTAGGTCGGATCGACATTCGGATATGCCCGCCTTTTCCCTCGCCCCTCATAGAGGGGAGAGGGTTGCGCAGACTTGGTCTTTGCGAAAGCAAAGGCTTAGTCGGAGCTGGGTGAGGGGTGAGCGCCCGCCTGAGCGAGCGCGCGGGCCTTTGGCTCGCTCGCCCCCTCACCCAAGCTGCGCTAGCCAGCAAGCTGACGAGCTCCGCTAACCCTCTCCCCTATCCAGGGGAGAGGGAAGAAGGAGTAGCGGGAGTGTCGATTGGTCCTAGTAGCGCCGAACGCCGCCCCGAGGTCAGATCTAAGTCCATTCTATTCCTCCCTTCGTAGGGGAGGTGGCAGGCCGTCAGGCCTGACGGAGGGGTGTCGCGCTCTCGATAGGAGGACACCCCTCCACCATGCTGCGCATGGTCCCCCTCCCCTTGCAGGCGAGGAATGACGAAACTGCTGCCTGAATGCCGATCCGCGCTAGGCTTGATGCATCCCCCGGATCGAAGCGGCGTAGGAGCAACCCTCGCTCGCGCAAACGGCACGCCCCTGCCCTCACGCGAAACGAACGGCCCGTAAGGATGGCCGTCCGGCCAACGCCCTTATCCCAACGAAAAGAGGCCGTGGTCACCCAAGGATGACCACGGCCCCAATTCGCTAGTTCCGATGGGGAAGGGCTTAGCCCTCGACCACCTGAACCATGTGCTGCACCTTGCGGATCATGCCGCGGACTTCAGGGGTATCCTGAAGCTCGGAGACCTTGTGCATCTTGTTCAGGCCCAGGCCGACGAGGGTCGCGCGCTGGTCCTTGGTGCGGCGGATCGGCGAACCGGTCTGCTTGATCTTGATGGTAGCCATGGTCGCTTACTCCACGACGGCCGCGGCTTCCGCCTCGGCAGTCTGCTGGGTGGCACCGTGACCGCGACCCAGCAGGTCGGCGATCTTCTTGCCACGACGCTGCGCCACCGCCTTCGGCGAGGTCTGCTCGCCAAGGGCTTCGAAGGTGGCGCGTATCATGTTGTACGGATTCGACGTACCGACCGACTTCGTCACCACGTCGGCGACGCCGAGCGATTCGAAGATGGCGCGCATCGGACCACCGGCGATGATGCCGGTACCCTGGGGCGCCGAACGCACCGTCACGCGGCCCGCACCGAAATGGCCGTTGCCATCATGATGCAGCGTGCGACCGTCCTTCAGCGGAACGCGGACCATCGCCTTCTTGGCGGCAGCGGTCGCCTTCGAGATGGCTTCCGGCACTTCGCGCGCCTTGCCATGACCGAAGCCCGCACGTCCCTTGCCATCGCCGACCACGACGAGCGCGGCGAAGCCGAAACGCTTACCGCCCTTCACGGTCTTCGAGACGCGGTTGATGTGGACGAGCTTTTCGATCAGCTCTTCGCCCTGCTCCTCGGGGTTACCGCGACGGTCGTCGCGACGACCACGGTTGCCGTCACGGCCACCACGGCCGCGGTCACCACCGCCCGGACCACGGCCACGGCCGCCCCGGGGACCGCGACCCTGGGTCGCGTCCTGCGCGGCGCCTTCGGCACCGGCAACGGCCACGTTGTTCTCGTCAGCCATATTAGAACTCCAATCCCGCTTCGCGTGCCGCCTCGGCCAGCGCCTTGACGCGGCCGTGGAACAGGAAGCCGCCACGGTCGAAAACGACCTGCGTGACGCCGGCGGCCTTGGCCTTTTCGGCCACGCGCTTGCCGACTTCGGTCGCCGCTGCGACGTTCGCGCCCGACTGGCCGCGCACGTCCTTCTCCAGCGTCGAGGCCGAAGCCACGGTACGACCCGCCTCGTCGTCGATCACCTGGGCATAAATGTGCTTGCCCGAGCGATGCACCGACAGGCGCGGACGGGTGCCGGCCCGCGCACGCAGCGCGGTACGGTTGCGCCGACGGCGCTTCTCGAAAAGAGAGAGACCCTTGGTCATTACTTCTTCTTCCCTTCCTTGCGGAAGATGAACTCGCCGTCGTACTTGATGCCCTTGCCCTTATACGGCTCGGGCTTGCGCCAGCGGCGGATCTCGGCGGCCAGCTGGCCGACCTTCTGCTTGTCCGCACCGCTGATCTCGACGGTGGTGGCGTCCGGCGTCTTCACCTCGATGCCTTCCGGCACGTCGATGTTGACGTCGTGGCTGTAGCCGAGCTGCAGCTTCAGGGTCTTGCCCTGCGCGGCGGCGCGGTAGCCGACGCCGGTGATGACCAGCTTCTTGGAGAAGCCAGCGGTCACGCCGGTGACGAGGTTCTGCACCATGGTGCGCTGCATGCCCCAGAAGGCGCGGGCGCGCTTCGTGGCGTTGGCAGGCTGCACCGCGATGGCGTCCGCCTGGACGTCATAGGTGATCTCGTCGGCGAGCGGCATGGAGAGGGTGCCCTTGGGACCCTTCACGCTCAGCACCTTGTCGGCGATGGTCGCGGTGACACCGGCCGGAACCGGGACCGCCTTCTTACCGATGCGGCTCATCAGAACACCTCCGCCAGGACTTCGCCACCGACATTCTGCTCGCGCGCTTCGGCGTCCGACAGAACGCCACGCGGCGTCGACACGATGGTGATGCCCAGGCCGTTGCGAACGCGCGGAAGCTCCTGCGCGCCCGAATAGACACGGCGGCCGGGCTTCGAGACGCGCGCGACATGCTTGATCGCGGGCTGGCCCTCGAAATACTTCAGCTCGATGCGGATGCCAGCCGCGGGGCCCATCTGCTCTTCGCTGTAACCACGGATATAGCCTTCGCGCTGGAGCACGTCGAGCACGCGGGCACGCAGCTTCGACGCAGGCGTCAGGACGGAGTCCTTGCGCGCGCGCTGGCCGTTGCGGATGCGGGTGAGCAAGTCACCCAGGGGATCGGTCACTGCCATCTCAAATGGTCCTTACCAGCTCGACTTGGTGACGCCGGGGATCTGGCCCTTGTTGGCCAGTTCACGCAGCATGACGCGAGCGAGACGGAACTTGCGGTAATACGCACGCGGACGACCGGTGATCTCGCAGCGATTGCGGATACGGGTCGGGTTGCCGTTGCGGGGGATCTCGGCCATCTTCAGGCGCGCGATCAGACGCTCGGTCTCATCGAGACTCTGGTCGTTCGCGATCGCCTTCAGCTTCGCGTACTTTCCAGCATACTTCTTGACGAGAGCACGACGCTTCTCGTTCTTGTTGATTGAACTCAGTTTCGCCATGGACTTAAGCTCTTTCTGTAAGGACCCCCTCCCCGGCGTGGAGAGGGGGCAGTCCGGTTACGCCGCCTTCTTCTCGTCGGCAGCGTCTTCCTTGGGGAACGGGAAGCCGAAGAGACGCAGCAGCTCGCGCGCTTCGTCGTCGGTCTTCGCCGAGGTGGTCACGATCACATCCATGCCGCGCACCTTGTCGATGCGGTCATAGTTGATTTCGGGGAAGATGATCTGTTCCTTGATGCCGCAGGCATAGTTGCCGCGACCGTCGAAGGACTTGGGGTTCAGGCCACGGAAGTCGCGAACGCGCGGCAGCGCGATCGTGATGAAGCGGTCCAGGAACTCGTACATGCGCTCGCGACGCAGCGTGACCTTCACACCGATCGGCATGCCTTCACGCAGCTTGAACTGCGCGATCGACTTCTTCGCCTTGGTGATGACGGGCTTCTGACCCGCGATCAGCTCCATCTCGGAGGCGGCCTGGTCGACGCGCTTCTTGTCCTGCGTCGCTTCACCCACGCCCATGTTGAGCACGATCTTCTCGATCCGGGGGATCTCGTTGACGTTCTTGTAACCGAACTTGTCGGTCATCGCCTTGACGATGCTATCATCATAGATAGCCTTCATGCGGGGCTTGTAATCAGCCATCGATCTTCTCCCCGGTCTTGACGGCCACGCGGACCTTCTTGCCATCCTGCGTCTCGAAACGGACGCGGGTGGGCTTGCCGTCGGCGGTCACGTGCGCGACCTTCGAGATGTGCAGCGGAGCGGCGGTGCGCTCCAGGCCACCCTGCGGGTTCGCCTGGGTGGGCTTGCGGTGACGGGTGGCGATGTTGACGCCGTCCACGACGACCTTGCCGTCCTTCGGCATCGCCAGCGACACGGTGCCGGTCTTGCCCTTGTCCTTGCCGGACAGGACGATGACGCGATCGCCCTTCTTGATCTTGGCGGCGGCCATTACAGCACCTCCGGAGCCAGCGAGATGATCTTCATGTGCTTCTTGCCGCGAAGCTCACGCACGACCGGGCCAAAGATACGGGTGCCGATCGGCTCCTCGTTCTTGTTGACCAGCACGGCGGCGTTACCGTCGAAACGGATCACCGAACCGTCGGCGCGACGGATGTCCTTGGCGGTACGCACGATCACCGCGCGGTGAACGTCCCCCTTCTTCACGCGGCCACGCGGCTGCGCTTCCTTGACGCTGACGACGATGATATCGCCGACCGATGCGGTACGGCGCTTCGAGCCGCCCAGCACCTTGATGCACTGCACCCGCTTCGCGCCGCTGTTGTCCGCGACGTCGAGATTGGACTGCATCTGGATCATGGATCCGCTTCCTTCTCTCTTCTGGGGTGGATTCCGACCCAACCCCGCCTTAAAAAACGACCCCCGGCGCGGGCTACCGCGCCAGGGGGAGAGGCCCCATAGCCACTCCTGGTCCGAAAGGCAAGCGAGTCGCTTGGCGCCCTTCGACCAATCCGCTCATTGCCCCGAAGGGCCCCTTTTAATCCGAACCCCACTCCTCCGATCCGGAGAAGCGGGGCCCGAAGTCAAAGGGTTCAGCCTTCGGCCGAGGCCCGTTCCGGCGTCATGTGGGTATCGACCCGCTCGACGACCTTCCAGGTCTTCAGCTTCGAGATCGGGGCGGTCTCTTCGATCCGCACCGTCTCACCGGCCTTGTACTCATTGCTCTCATCGTGAGCATGATACTTCTTCGACCGACGGATGATCTTGCCGTAGAGGGGGTGCTTAACCTTCCGCTCCACATTGACGACGACCGTCTTGTCGGTCTTGTCCGAGACAATCACCCCGGTCAGCACGCGCTTGGGCATGTGTCTCGGTCCTTACTTGGCAGCCGCAGCGGAGCGCTGCGCCTGGATGGTCTTGATCCGCGCGATGTCGCGACGGACTTCCTTGACCCGGCTGGGCTTTTCGAGCTGGCTGGTGGCCGCCTGGAAGCGCAGGTTGAACTGCTCACGCTTCAGGTTGCCCAGCGCCTCGACGAGCTGGTCGTCGCTCTGGCCGGTATATTCAGTCTTGGCCATTACTCGCCTCCGAGGTGCGAGGTGTCGCCCAGACGGGCAACGACCTTGGTCTTGATGGGGAGCTTCATCGCGGCGCGCTCGAACGCTTCGGCGGCCAGCGGGCCGTCGACACCGTCGAGTTCGAACAGGATGCGACCCGGCTTCACGCGGGCGGCCCAGAATTCCGGCGAACCCTTACCCGAGCCCATGCGGACTTCGGCAGGCTTCGACGAGACGGGGACGTCCGGGAAGATGCGGATCCAGAGACGACCCTGGCGCTTGATGTGACGCGTGATCGCGCGGCGAGCCGCCTCGATCTGGCGAGCGGTGATCCGCTCCGGCTCCATGGCCTTCAGGCCATAGGAACCGAAGTTCAGGCTCGTGCCGCCCTTCGCATCGCCGTGGATGCGGCCCTTGAAGGCCTTGCGGAACTTGGTGCGCTTTGGTTGCAGCATGTTCTATGTTCCTTAGCGGCGATGATCGTCGCGCGCCGGGCGCACGCCGGAGGTCTGAGCCTCCATCATCAGCCGGTCCTGCGCCATGGGGTCATGGCCCAGGATCTCGCCCTTGAAGATCCACACCTTCACGCCGCACACGCCATAAGCGGTGTGCGCCTGCGCTTCGGCATAGTCGACGTTCGCGCGCAGCGTGTGCAGCGGAACGCGGCCTTCACGATACCATTCGGTACGCGCGATTTCCGCGCCGCCCAGACGGCCGCCGCAGGTGATGCGGATGCCCTCGGCGCCCAGACGAAGCGCCGACTGCACCGCACGCTTCATGGCGCGACGGAAGGCGATACGACGCTCGAGCTGATCCGCCACGCCCTGCGCGACGAGCTTGGCGTCGATCTCGGGCTTGCGGATTTCGACGATGTTCAGCGACACTTCGGACGAGGTCATCGCACCAAGCTTCTTGCGAAGCTTTTCGATGTCGGCGCCCTTCTTGCCGATGATCACGCCCGGACGCGCCGCGAAGATCGAGATGCGGCACAGCTTGGCCGGACGCTCGATGACGACCTTCGAGATCGCGGCCTGGGGCAGCGTCTTCATGATGAACTGGCGGATCTTCAGATCCTCCAGCAGCAGGCGGCCATAGTCATGGCCTTCGGCGAACCAGCGGCTGTCCCAGGTACGGTTGATCTGGAGACGCAGGCCGATCGGATTGCTCTTCTGACCCATTATGCTTCTTCCTGCTCGCGGACGACGATGCGGAGCCGCGAAAACGGCTTCAGGATGCGGGTCGACTTGCCACGACCGCGCGTCGCGAAACGCTTCATGGTGATCGACTTGCCGACCGACGCCTCGGCGACGACGAGGGCGTCGACGTCGAGGTTGTGGTTGTTCTCGGCATTGGCGATCGCGGAGGCCAGGACCTTGCGCGCGTCGACGGCCATCGCCTTCGTCGAGAAGGCGAGGATGTTCATCGCGTCGCCGACCTTCTTGCCGCGGATCAGGCCCGCGACCAGGTTCAGCTTCTGCGCCGAACCGCGGATCTGCGTGCCGACCGACAGCGCTTCCTTGTCACCGACCTTGCGGGGGGATGCGGGCTTGGACATCAGCGCTTACCCTTCTTGTCGGCAGCGTGGCCGGGGAAGTAGCGCGTGGGCGCGAATTCACCGAGCTTCATGCCGACCATGTCCTCGTTCACCGAGACGGGAACGAACTTGCGACCATTGTAGACGTTGAAGGTCAGACCGACGAACGACGGCAGGATGGTCGAGCGGCGCGACCAGGTCTTGATCGGACCTGCGCGGTTGCCGGCATCCTGAGCCACTTCGGCCTTCTTCAGGAGATGGAGGTCCACGAAAGGACCCTTCCAAACGGAACGAGCCATTGCGTGTTAGCCCTTCTTCTTGGCGTGGCGGCTACGGATGATCATCTTGTCCGTCGCCTTGTTGTGACGAGTGCGCGCACCCTTGGTCGGCTTGCCCCACGGGGTGACCGGATGACGGCCGCCCGAGGTCCGGCCTTCACCACCGCCGTGCGGGTGGTCGACCGGGTTCTTCGCCACACCACGGGTCAGCGGGCGATGGCCCTTCCAGCGGTTGCGACCGGCCTTCGCCAGGTTGGTGTTGCCGTTGTCGGGGTTCGACACGGCGCCGACCGTCGCCATGCAGTTCGCATGGATGTAGCGCTGCTCGCCCGAGTTCAGGCGGACGATGACCATGCCCTTGTCGCGGCCCACGACCTGCACATAGGTGCCGGCCGAACGGGCGATCTGACCGCCCTTGCCGGGCTTCATCTCGACATTGTGGACGATGGTGCCGACGGGCATCTGGCCCAGTTCCATCGCGTTGCCCGGCTTCACGTCGGTCTTCTTGCCCGCGATGACCTTGTCACCGACGGCCAGACGCTGCGGCGCGATGATGTAGGCAACGTTGTCCTTGCCCTCGGCATCGGCGCCGTAGTTGATCAGCGCGATGAAGGCGGTGCGGTTGGGATCATATTCGATCCGTTCCACGGTGCCTTCGACGTCCCACTGGCGACGCTTGAAGTCGATGAAGCGGTAACGCTGCTTGTGGCCGCCCGCGATACCGCGGCTGGTCACATGGCCCTTGTTGTTGCGGCCGCCGGTCTTGCGCTTGCCTTCGGTGAGCGCCTTGACGGGCGCGCCCTTCCACAGCGCCGAGCGGTCGACGAGGATCAGGCCGCGGCGGGCCGGGCTCGTCGGGTTATAATGCTTGAGTGCCATCGCCTCAGATCCCCGTCGTCACGTCAATGGACTGACCGTCCTTGAGGGTGACGATCGCCTTCTTCATGTCCGAGCGCTGGTACGGAGCGCCCTTCCACTTCTTGGTCTTGCCCTTCTGGACGATGGTGTTCACGCCGGTGACGTTGACGTCGAACAGCGCTTCCACCGCCGCCTTGATCTCGGGCTTGGTAGCACCGGGGGCGACCTTGAACACCACGGCGTTGTGCTCGCTGAGGAGCGTCGCCTTCTCGGTGATGTGCGGCGCGACGATCACGTCGTAATGACGCGGATCGACCGCCTTCTGCTGCTTAGCCATGGAAACGGGCCTCCAGCTTTTCGACAGCCGAGCGCGTCAGCACCAGGGTGTCATGCTTCAGAATGTCGTAGACATTGGCGCCGGCGGCCGGAAGGACGTTGATTTCCTTCAGGTTGCCCGCGGCCAGCGCGAACGACGTTTCGACGGCGTCGCCATCGATGACCAGCGCGGTCTTGCCGAAGCCGAGCTTCACCAGATCGCCCTGCAGCGTCTTCGTCTTGTTACCCTCGACGGCCAGATCGTTCATCACGATCAGCGAACCCGCCTTGGCGTGGCTCGACAGCGCCATCTTCAGGCCCAGAGCGCGAACCTTCTTGTTCAGACCCGGGTTGAAGTCGCGGACGCGGGCGCCGTGCGCCTTACCACCGCCGATGAAGACGGGGGCCCGACGATCGCCGTGACGAGCGACACCGCCGCCCTTCTGGCGACCGAGCTTCTTGCCCGTGCGGGCGACATCGGCGCGCTCACGGGTGCCGCGCGCGGTGGCGCGACGCTTTTCCAGCTGCCAGGTCACAACGCGGTGCAGGATGTCGGCACGCGGATCGAGGCCGAAGACCTCGTCGTTGAGCTCGATCTCTGCGGCGTCGGTGCCGGCGAAGGATTGAACCTTGACCTTCACGACTTAGCCCTCCTGGCTCTCGGTGGCTTCCGGAGCAGGCTCGGCAGAAGCGTTGTTGTTGGCGGCCGCCTTGATGCTGGCGGGGAACGGGGCGTCCGCATGACGCGAAACCTTGACCGCGTCCTTGACGATCAGCCAGCCACCCTTCGAGCCGGGCACCGAGCCCTTGACGAAGATCAGGCCGCGCTCGACGTCGGTCGACACGATTTCCAGGTTCTGCTGGGTGCGGTTCTTGTCGCCCATGTGGCCGGCCATCTTCTTGTTCTTGAAGACGCGGCCCGGATCCTGACGGTTACCGGTCGAACCATGCGAACGGTGCGAGACCGAGACGCCGTGGGTCGCACGCAGACCACCGAAGTTCCAGCGCTTCATCGCACCGGCAAAGCCCTTACCCTGGGTACGACCCTGGATATCGACATACTGGCCGGGGACGAAATGGTCGGCGGAGATTTCCGCGCCGACGTCCAGCAGGCCGTCTTCGTTCACGCGGAACTCGACCAGCACCTGCTTGGGCTCGACTTCGGCCTTGCCGAAGTGGCCACGCTGCGGCTTGGCAACATTCTTGGTCTTGGCGACACCTGCACCAAGCTGGACGGCGGTATAGCCGTCACGATCCATCTCGCGGCGGGCGACGACCTGTACGCCTTCAAGCGCCAGAACGGTGACCGGCACGTGCCGACCATCGTCCTGGAACAGGCGGGTCATCCCCAGCTTCTTCGCGATCACGCCGGTACGCATGATCCTGTTCCTTCCTCGACAGAGGCCCCCAAGAACCATTCAAGGGGGGCATATCCAGCCCGGATAAAGCGAAACGAGCCCCCGTCCCGGGCTGGTGACCGGCGGACCGGTCAGACGGGGGACGCTGCCCCGGCACCATCTCGCTTGCGCGAAACCACCGGGAGGTATCCCTTAAGAGTGCCGGATCACAGGAGCGACCTCGGCGCGTTTTCCGGCAGCTTTGGACCGGGAAACGCCAAAATCCCGTGGGACGGAATCGTCGACCACGGGAATGCTGGCTCTCTTACGCCAGCTTGATCTCGACATCAACACCTGCGGCGAGGTCGAGCTTCATCAGCGCATCGACGGTCTGCGGGGTCGGCTGCACGATGTCCAGCATCCGCTTGTAGGTGCGGACCTCGAACTGCTCGCGCGACTTCTTGTCGATGTGCGGACCACGGTTGACCGTGAACTTCTCGATGCGCGTCGGAAGCGGGATCGGACCGCGGATAAGAGCGCCGGTGCGGCGCGCGGTGTCGGCGATGTCGCCGGTCGCCTGATCGAGCACGCGATGGTCGAACGCCTTCAGACGAATGCGGATATTGCTGTCCATGATCCCTACCGATGCGAAAGAGCGGGCTTTCCGGTTTTCTCCATGCGGGCGACGAGTGCGATCGGTCGATCCGACCAGGCACTCGACCGTCCGCCGTGAAGGCGACCTTGGGCCGAAACAAACTCTGGGTTACGACAGTGGCGGCGAACCACCCCTGCCCTCACTAAAAGCAAACGGCCGACTCCGGTGTTTCCGGTGCCAGCCGATTCCCTCAAGGCGTGTGCCTATACGCATATGGACCGAGGGCCGCAAGGGGGTGGATGCGGGTTTTTGTTGGAAGTGCGGAACCATGCGCGGCTCCGCCCTACTCTCCACCGCCGTTCAGCCTGAGCGAAGTCGAAGGCGACGTCAGGCGCGCACCCCGGGGCGTGCACTTAGACATCGCTCGGTGCGAACGGGGTTCAGTCCGTCATCCCAGCGAAGGCTGGGATCTCTCGCGAAGGTGCCCCGCCTACCGAGAAAGGCCCCAGCTTGCGCTGGGGCGACGGAGTGACCAACGAAAAAGGCCGACCCCGTCGCCGGGGCCGGCCTTCCTCAAGAAGTAACAGGCTTTCGCCCGAGACTTACTTGTCGATCGCGCTGACGACGCCGGCGCCGACGGTTCGGCCGCCTTCACGGATCGTGAAGCGCTGACCGATGTCCATGGCGATCGGAGCGATCAGCTTCACGCCCAGAGCGACATTGTCGCCCGGCATGACCATCTCGGTGCCCTCAGGCAGCTCGACGGTGCCGGTGACGTCCGTGGTGCGGAAGTAGAACTGCGGACGATAGTTCGCGAAGAACGGGGTGTGACGGCCGCCTTCTTCCTTCGACAGGACATACACTTCCGACTTGAAGTCGGTGTGCGGCTTGATCGAACCCGGCTTGCAGAGAACCTGGCCACGCTCGACCTGGTCGCGCGCAACGCCACGGATCAGCGCGCCGATGTTGTCGCCGGCTTCACCCGAATCGAGCAGCTTGCGGAACATTTCGACGCCGGTGACGGTGGTCTTGCGGGTGTCGTTGATGCCGACGATCTCGACTTCCTCGCCAACCTTGACGATGCCGGTCTCGACGCGGCCGGTGACGACCGTACCACGACCCGAGATCGAGAACACGTCTTCGATCGGCATCATGAACGGCTTGTCGAGCGGACGCTCCGGCTGCGGGATGTACTCGTCAACGGCCTTCATCAGCTCGAGGACGGCTTCCTTGCCGAACTTGTCGTTCGAACCCGACAGGGCGCAGGTGGCCGAACCCTTGATGACGGGGATGTCGTCGCCCGGGAATTCATACGAGCTGAGCAGCTCGCGGATTTCCAGCTCGACCAGCTCAAGGATTTCTTCGTCGTCGACCAGGTCGACCTTGTTCATGAACACGACCATCGCGGGCACGCCGACCTGACGGGCGAGCAGGATGTGCTCGCGGGTCTGCGGCATCGGGCCGTCGGTCGACGACACGACCAGGATCGCGCCGTCCATCTGCGCCGCGCCGGTGATCATGTTCTTCACATAGTCGGCGTGGCCGGGGCAGTCGACGTGCGCATAGTGGCGGTTCGTCGTCTCATACTCGACGTGCGCGGTCGAGATGGTGATGCCGCGCTCACGCTCTTCCGGAGCCTTGTCGATGTTCGCGAAGTCGACGGCGGTACCGCCGGTCGTTTCGGCCAGAACCTTGGTGATTGCGGCGGTCAGCGAGGTCTTGCCATGGTCGACGTGACCGATGGTGCCGATGTTGAGGTGCGGCTTGTTCCGCTCGAATTTTGCCTTTGCCATTTTCCTACCTTCTGAATCGAATTCGGTGCCGCATCCGAGGCCACGCGAACGCGGCCCCATAGCGGGTGTTTCAGGTGATTGCCAGCCCCTAGCGTGTTCGCGCCCCCAGTTGCCCCGGGGGCGCGATATACGCGTTAGGCGAGCTTCGCCTTGACTTCGTCCGCAACGTTCTGCGGCACTTCGTCATAGTGCGAGAACTGCATCGAGTATTGTGCACGACCCTGGGTGAACGAGCGGAGCGCGTTCACATAGCCGAACATGTTGGCCAGCGGGACCATCGCCTCGACCGTCTGCGCGTTGCCGCGCGTGTCGGTGCCCTGGATCTGGCCACGACGGCTGTTCATGTCGCCGATGACGTCGCCCAGATAGTCTTCCGGGGTCACGACCTCGACCTTCATGACCGGCTCGAGCAGCGTGATGCCCGACTTCTGGGCCGCTTCGCGCATCGCGCCACGGGCACAGATTTCGAACGCCAGCGCCGACGAGTCGACGTCGTGGTACGCGCCGTCATACAGCAGGACTTCGAAGTCGATGATCGGGAAGCCGACCAGCGAACCGGTTTCCGCGGTCTCACGGAAGCCCTTCTCGATCGCGGGGATATATTCCTTCGGAATGTTACCGCCCTTGATCTCGTCCTTGAAGACGAAGCCCGAACCACGCTCGCCGGGCGTCAGCTTGACCTTGACGCGGCCGAACTGGCCGGTGCCGCCCGACTGCTTCTTGTGCGTGTAGTCGATGTCGACCGGCTTCTTGAGGTATTCGCGATACGCCACCTGCGGCGCACCGACATTCGCCTCGACCTTGAACTCGCGCTTCATGCGGTCGACCAGGATCTCGAGATGGAGCTCGCCCATGCCCTTGATGATGGTCTGGCCCGACTCGGCGTCCGAGGTCACGCGGAACGAGGGGTCCTCGCGCGCGAGACGATTGAGCGCGACGCCCATCTTCTCCTGGTCGGCCTTGGTCTTGGGCTCCACCGACAGCTCGATCACGGGCTCGGGGAATTCCATGCGCTCCAGGATGATCGGGGCGTTCTGCGCGCAGAGCGTGTCGCCGGTCGTGGTGTCCTTGAGGCCCGCCAGCGCGACGATGTCGCCGGCATAGGCTTCCTGGATGTCTTCACGGCTGTTCGCATGCATGAGCAGCATACGACCGATCTTTTCCTTCTTGTCCTTCACCGAGTTCAGGACCTGCGACGACGTTTCGAGCTTGCCCGAATAGATGCGCGCGAAGGTGAGCGAGCCGACGAACGGATCGTTCATGATCTTGAACGCCAGCGCCGAGAAGGGCTCGGTGTCCGACGAAGGACGCTCGTCCGGCGTCTCGCCGTCGAGCTTCACGCCCTTGATGGCCGGAACGTCGAGGGGCGACGGCAGATAGTCGATGACCGCGTCGAGCAGGGGCTGCACGCCCTTGTTCTTGAACGCCGAACCGCAGACCACGGGGACGAACGCCATTTCCAGCGTGCCCTTGCGGATCAGCTTCTTCAGCTCCTCGACCGAGGGCTCGTTGCCTTCCAGGTACGATTCCATCGCGGCATCGTCCTGCTCGACGGCCATTTCGATCAGGTCGCTGCGATACTTGGCGGCCTTTTCCTTCAGGTCATCGGGGATGTCCTGATATTCGAACTTGGCGCCCAGCGACTCTTCGAGCCAGATGATCGCGCGGTTCTCGACCAGGTCGACTAGACCCTTGAAGCCGCCCTCGATGCCGATCGGCAGATACAGGACCGCCGGACGCGCGCCCAGACGCTCGATGATCGAGTTCACGCAGAAATAGAAGTCGGCGCCGGTACGGTCCAGCTTGTTGACGAAGCACATGCGCGGCACGCCGTACTTGTCGGCCTGACGCCACACGGTTTCCGACTGCGGCTCAACGCCCGCCACGCCGTCAAAGCAGGCGACCGCGCCGTCGAGCACGCGGAGCGAACGCTCCACCTCAATGGTGAAGTCGACGTGCCCGGGGGTGTCGATGATGTTGATGCGGTTGTCGTTCCAGAAACAGGTCGTCGCGGCCGACGTGATGGTGATGCCGCGCTCCTGCTCCTGCTCCATCCAGTCCATGGTGGCGGTGCCTTCATGCACTTCGCCGATCTTGTAGGACTTGCC
Organism: Sphingomonas sp. GM_Shp_1; assembly: GCF_026540895.1. GTDB lineage: Bacteria > Pseudomonadota > Alphaproteobacteria > Sphingomonadales > Sphingomonadaceae > Sphingomonas. The sequence goes on from NZ_JALNUR010000038.1 coordinate 18,091, forward strand.
GGTGTAATAAAGAATGCGCTCGGTCGTGGTCGTCTTGCCGGCATCGATGTGCGCCATGATGCCGATGTTGCGATACTTCTCGAGCGGATGGCTGCGGGCCATGATCGATCTTCCTCAAGCGTAGGGGGGAGCCGGTTGGCCCGGCTCCCCCTTATATAGGCTGTTTGCGTGACCAGCGGAAGACCGCCGGCACCGCGCTCCGAAAAGGTTGCGGCAGGCCGGAAATAAATCCGGTCCCGCCGCAATCCCTTACCAGCGGTAGTGCGAGAAGGCGCGATTCGCTTCCGCCATGCGGTGCGTATCTTCGCGCTTCTTGACCGCGTTGCCGCGATTGTTCGCGGCGTCCATCAGCTCGCCCGACAGACGCGCGGCCATGGTGTTCTCCGAACGGGCGCGCGACGCGCCGATCAGCCAACGGATGGCCAGAGCCTGGGCACGCTCCGGACGGACCTCGACCGGAACCTGGTACGTCGCACCGCCGACGCGGCGCGAACGGACTTCGATGCCCGGCTTGATGTTGTTCAGCGCATCGTGGAACACGCCGATCGGATCGCGCTTGGCGCGCGTTTCGACGGTTTCCAGAGCACCATAGACGATGGATTCGGCGACGGACTTCTTACCGTCCAGCATGACCGAATTCATGAACTTCGACAGGACCACATCTCCGAACTTGGGGTCCGGCAGGATTTCCCGCTTTTCGGGACGACGACGACGAGCCATTCTCGTATTTCCTTACAAAACTTCAGCCTTTGATGGTCGAGGAGCCTCGAATGAGGCCCGACCGGCTTACTTCGGACGCTTGGCGCCGTACTTCGAGCGGGACTGCTTGCGATCCTTCACGCCCTGCGTGTCGAGGACGCCGCGCAGCACGTGGTAGCGCACGCCGGGAAGGTCGCGCACACGGCCGCCGCGGATGAGCACCACCGAGTGCTCCTGCAGGTTGTGGCCTTCGCCCGGAATGTACGAAATGACTTCGCGCTGGTTGGTCAGGCGAACCTTGGCCACCTTGCGAAGCGCCGAGTTCGGCTTCTTCGGGGTCGTCGTGTAGACACGGGTGCAAACGCCGCGCTTCTGCGGGTTCTGCTCCATTGCAGGGACCTTGGACTTGGCCTTCTGCAGTTCGCGGCCCTTGCGGACCAGCTGGTTGATCGTCGGCATTGAAGCCTTCACCTTTCCATGAGGTTACTTTGCTGGAGCCATCACAGCACTTCGGAATACAAAAAGGGGCCATCGTGGCTTGCGCCCGGCCCTATTCGCATCCAGCAATGTTCAAGCTTGCCCGACGGATAAGTCCCGAATCTCGAGAAATCGCCTTCGTGCAGCGGCGGGCTATACGCGTGAAGGCCGGTTGGGTCAATCTCGGGTATAGAAGCCCCCGCCTCCCAAGAATCTTCGATTTTCGCACATCAGGCGCTTGCCCTGCCCGATCCACCGGGCTAATGGCAGCCGCCTCGCAGGAGTGTAGCTCAGTTGGTAGAGCATCGGTCTCCAAAACCGAGGGCCCACGGTTCGAGTCCGTGCACTCCTGCCACTTTCCCCTGACATCGTCGGATAGGTGACGCCGCAGTTTGCGGCGAGCGTCGACGCGCGACGGCTTACCGGGAACCGTCATCCCAGCGCAGGCTGGGATCTCTGACAATCGTTCCCGCGCGCTCGATAAAGGCCCCAGCCTGCGCTGGGGCGACGATGAGATGTTGACGGAGTGGACCGTCAATTCACCGGCCGTGGCCCGACGCCCGGCGGAGTCGCGGGGTCGACCTCGTCGATCTCGTCGCCCCGGTTGCCGCCACCGGCTCCTGCCCCGCTGCCATGCACTTCGCCCGTCTTCGGATCGACCGAGGCGCGCCGGCCATTGTCTGCGGGCAGGCTGGTTTCCGCATGGCCCTCACCCGGCGCGGGCGCGGTGGTGGTGACGCTGCCCGCCGGTTCGGCGCGGCCCATCGCGTCCTCGTCGTCGCGGGTATAGCCCTGCCCCGAATAGCCGCTGTCGCGGTCGAAGGGCTGGGGCGGGCGCTTGTCGGTATCGGACATGGACGATCTCCTTGCTGCCCGGGTCAACGGGACAGGAGAGCCGCCGTTCCCCCAAACGCGAAAGGGGCGCCCGGCCTGTCGGCGGACGCCCCTTTCCTCAGGCCGAAGCCCGATAGGATCAATTGCGGAACAGCGAGTGCGGGTCGATGACGTCGTCGCCCTGGCCATGGCCGATCGAATCGACGTCGCGGCTCTGCTGCTCGCGCTCGGCACGCAGCGAGGCGAGCAGGGCTTCGCGATCGCCCTCCAGCCGGGTGTCGGTCGGCTGCGCATCGGCATTGCCGCCGGTCGACTTGGCCGCCTTCGCCACCGCCGAATCGAGCTCGCGCTGCGTCGTCAGGCCCAGGGTCACCGGGTCCTTCGGCGTGATGTTGGCGATGTTCCAGTGGCTGCGGTCGCGGATCGCCGCGATCGTGGTGCGGGTGGTGCCGATCAGGTTGCTGATCGCCCCGTCCGAGATTTCCGGGTGGTTGCGGATGATCCAGGCAATGCCGTCCGGCTTGTCCTGCCGCTTGCTGACCGGCGTGTAGCGCGGGCCCTTGGTACGGCGGACCTGCTCGGGGCCCTTGGTCATCTTCATCCGGTAATCGGGATCGGCCTGCGCCTTCTCGATCTCGGACTGGTTCAGTTCGTGCGCACGCACGGGATCGCGACCGGTCAGCTTGGTGGCGGCGGTGTCGTCGGCGATCGCCTGCACCTCGAGGATGTGGAGGCCGCAGAAATCCGCGATCTGCTCGAACGAGAGCGATGTGTTGTCGACCAGCCAGGAAGCGGTCGCATGGGGCATGAGCGGCTGGGCCACGAAGATCACTCCAGTCGGAAAATAAAAGGGCCGCCCCTCATCGGAGCGGCCGTAGCGGCGGTAAATCTAGTGAAAGCCGCACCCAAGAGCAAGGTGCACCGCCACAAACTGTCCGGATTGGTCCGGCGGGCCTAAGCAGCGACGCCTATCAGACCCGGCGCCGGGGCTCAATCCTCATCGAATCGACCGAAGGGAAGAAGCTGCGAGGCGAGCCTGCGCGCCGCCTGCGTATCCCCCGCACGCAGCGGGACGAGCACCTGCGCCGCACCGCGTTGCAGGATGCGGTCGAGCGCCGTGGGCGCCTCGGCGCGGGTCGCCTGCTCGGCGAGCGCCCGGCCACGCGGGTCGCGCGGATCGAGTTCCAGCCGCAACAGCGCGGCAAGCCCCGGAAACAGCGCGCGGTCACCGCCCAGCGCCACCGCCCGCTCCAGCGCGGACAGCCCCAAGGATCGCTGCGCCCCCAGCGCGGCCCGCCCCATGATCGTGCCGAGCTTCTTCACTGCGCCGATATGCCAAGCCCCCAGCGCCACCTGCGCCTCCGCATCGCGGGGGTTCTGCGCGACCAGCGCCTCGAACTGCCGCCGCGCCGCCACCGCATCGGTGCGGTTCCCGGTCAGCTTCGCGCGATAGCCGAGTGCGGTAGCGCGCATCAGCAAAGCCTCCCGGTCGTCGGGTGCCCGCCGCAACGCATTGCCCGCGGCGGCATAGGCATTGGCCACGCGGCGCAGCGCGCTCGCCTCGTCCGCATCGCCGAACGACGCCTGGGTCAGGATATCGCGAGCCGATTGGGCCAGCGCCGGAAGCGGCAGAGCGGCGCATGTCGCGACGGCCATCATGGCGAGCCCCGCTCGCCCCCATCGCTGCGCCATCGCCATGCCCCCTTACGATCCTCACTGAAATCGACACCGGAAAAACAGCCGATCCGGTCTTTTGCTTCGTCGCAAGCTTTGCGGCCGCGATCAAGTCCGGCGTCCTGGGATCAATGGTCCAGCGTCAGGACGATCTTGCCCAGATGGTCGCCCGCCTCCATCCGGCGATGGGCGTCGGCCACCTCGGCCAGGGGGAAGCTGCGGTCGATGACCGGGCGAAGCCGCCCTTCCTCGACATGCGGCCAGACGATCCGCGCGATCTCGTCGGCGACCATCGCCTTGAACTCGCGGTCGCGCCCGCGCAGCGTAGATCCGGTCAGGATCAGGCGGCGGCGCATCACCTCCCAGATCGGGATTTCGGCCTTGGCCCCGCGCTGCACCGCGATCGAGACGTGCCGCCCCTCCTCGGCCAGGCATTTCAGGTTGCGCGGGACATAGTCGCCGCCGACCATGTCCAGCACGATGTCGACGCCGCGCCCGTCGGTGAAGCTCTTCACCGCCTCGACGAAATCGGTGGATTTGTAGTTGATCGCCTTGGCCGCGCCGAGCTTTTCGGCGGCGGCGCATTTCTCGTCCGATCCGGCGGTGACGATGACCGTCAGGCCGAACAGCTTGCCCAGCGCGATCGCCATGGTGCCGATACCGCTCGTCCCGCCATGGACCAGCAGGGCGTCGCCGTCGCGGGCATAGGCGCGCTCGAAGACGTTGGTCCAGACGGTGAACAGCGTTTCCGGCAACGCCGCCGCCTGCACCATCGAAAGGCCGTGCGGCACGGTCAGGCAGTGCTCGGCGACCGCGACCGCATATTCGGCATAGCCGCCGCCGCCGATCAGCGCGCAGACCGGCTGGCCCAGCATCTCGAACCCGACGCCCGCACCGACCGCGACGATATCGCCCGCGATCTCCAGCCCCGGGATCGACGGCGCGCCCGGCGGCGGCGGATAGAGGCCCTGGCGCTGCATCACGTCGGGCCGGTTGACCCCCGCCGCCGCGACGCGGATCAGCACCTCGCCCTCACCCGGCATGGGGGTGGGACGCTGTAGGGGCACCAGTACTTCGGGGCCGCCCGCCACCTCGGGATCGATGGCGGTCATCATTTCGGGAATGTCGACAATCCCCATCACATCGCTATCCGCGCGCACCCATCCGCCCCCTTCGCCCGTCCGTCTTCGCGACCGTTATTGACATCGAGGGCCACCGGGTCAACGCTGCATACCCAGATGGACACGGATGATTCCCCCCTCCGCACGCCGGACAGCCTGACCGCGCTGGTCCAGGCGGACCTCGATCCGCTCTCGCTCGCCGAGCTGGAAGCGCGGATCGCGGTGTTGCAGGGCGAGATCGAGCGGACGCGAAGCCATATGGCGCGCGCCTCGCTCCACCGGGCCAGCGCCGACGCGCTGTTCAAGCGGTGACCCGCATCGGATCGGCCGGGCGATCATACGCCTTTTGCCGGTCCATCGGGTCGCCCTCCGCCGCGCGACACGCTTTGTTCAGCGGTCGTGCGTTACACCCGCTTGATGCCGGGGCCTGCCATCCCGACATTGGTCGAAACGAAGCGCCCGTCCCCAGCGCCTCGTCAGGAGTATCGTAGATGCCATCTTTCGCCCCCGCGCTCGAGACCACGCTGCACAAGGCGCTGGAAGCCGCGACGTTGCGGCGCCACGAATATGCCACGCTGGAGCACCTCCTCCTCGCGCTGATCGACGACGAACACGCCTCCAAGGTGATGGAGGCATGCCATGTCGACCTGGGCGAGCTGAAGGCCACGGTCGCCCAGTATCTCGACACCGAACTCGACGCGCTGAAGGTCGAGGCGGCGACGGACCCCTCCCCCACCAGCGGGTTCCAGCGCGTCGTCCAGCGCGCGATCCTGCACGTCCAGTCGTCCGGCCGCGACGAGGTGACAGGCGCCAATGTGCTGGTCGCGCTGTTCTCCGAACGCGAATCCTATGCCGTCTATTTCCTGCAACAGCAGGATATGAGCCGCCTGGATGCCGTCAGCTTCATCAGCCACGGCGTCGGCAAGGGCGGCGCGACCAGCGAATCGACCCCGCCCAAGGGCGTCGAGGAGGAAAAGCCCGCCAAGCCGACCGAGAAGGGCAAGAGCGAGAGCGCGCTGAAGCAGTTCACCGTCGATCTCAACGAAAAGGCTAAGGCGGGCAAGGTCGATCCGCTGATCGGGCGCGGGCCCGAGGTGGACCGGACCGTCCAGATCCTGTGCCGCCGCTCGAAGAACAACCCGCTTTATGTGGGCGATCCCGGCGTCGGCAAGACCGCCATCGCCGAAGGCCTGGCGCGCAAGATCGTCGAGGGCGACGTGCCCGAAGTGTTGAAGCCGGCCGTCATCTACTCGCTCGACATGGGCGCTTTGCTGGCGGGCACCCGCTATCGCGGCGACTTCGAGGAGCGGCTGAAGGCGGTCGTCAACGAGCTGGAGAAGCTGCCCCATGCGGTGCTCTTCATCGACGAGATCCACACCGTCATCGGCGCGGGCGCGACCAGCGGCGGGGCGATGGATGCGTCCAACCTGCTCAAGCCCGCTCTGTCGGGCGGCACGATCCGCTGCATCGGCTCGACCACGTACAAGGAGTTCCGCAACCACTTCGAAAAGGACCGCGCGCTGTTGCGCCGGTTCCAGAAGATCGACGTGAACGAACCGACCATCGAGGATACGATCAAGATCCTCGCCGGACTTCGCACCGCGTTCGAGGAGCACCACCAGGTCAAGTACACCCCCGATGCGATCAAGTCGGCGGTCGAACTGTCGGCGCGTTACATCAACGACCGCAAGCTGCCCGACAAGGCGATCGACGTGATCGACGAAGTGGGCGCGATGCAGATGCTGGTGCCGGTCAGCAAGCGCAAGAAGACGATCACGCCCAAGGAAATCGAGGCCGTGATCGCCACCATGGCGCGCATCCCGCCGAAGAGCGTGTCGACCGACGACCGGCAGCAGTTGGAAACGCTGGAGACCGACCTGAAGCGCGTGGTGTTCGGCCAGAATGCCGCGATCGAGAACCTGTCCTCGGCAATCAAGCTGAGCCGCGCAGGGCTGCGCGATCCCGACAAGCCGATCGGCAACTACCTCTTCACCGGCCCCACCGGCGTCGGCAAGACGGAAGTGGCGCGCCAGTTGGCGACGATCCTGGGCATTCCGCTCCAGCGGTTCGACATGTCCGAATATATGGAACGCCATTCGGTCAGCCGCCTTATCGGTGCCCCTCCGGGCTATGTCGGCTATGACCAGGGCGGTCTGCTCACGGACGCGGTCGACCAGAATCCGCATTCGGTGCTGCTGCTCGACGAGATCGAGAAGGCGCATCCCGATCTGTTCAACATCCTGTTGCAGGTGATGGACAATGGGAAGCTGACCGATCACCACGGCAAAACGGTCGATTTCCGCAACACAATCATCATCATGACGACCAATGCGGGCGCCGCCGACATGGCGCGCGAGACGGTCGGGTTCGGCAACCTCACCCGCGAGGGCGAGGATGAGCAGGCCGTGCAGAAGATGTTCACGCCGGAATTCCGCAACCGCCTGGATGCCATCGTGCCCTTCGGTTACCTGCCGCCCGAAGTCGTGGCGCGGGTGGTGGACAAGTTCATCCTCCAGCTCGAACTCCAGCTGGCGGATCGTCACGTCCATATCAGCCTGGACGAGGCGGCGAAGAGCTGGCTCACCGAAAAGGGTTATGATCGCCTGTACGGCGCGCGTCCGATGGGCCGCCTGATCCAGGAGAAGATCAAGCAGCCGCTGGCCGAGGAACTGTTGTTCGGCAAGTTGGTCCATGGCGGCGAGGTGACGGTGCGGATGAAGGACGGCGCGCTGTCCTTCGCGATCGAGCCCGCCGCGCCGAAGAAGCCGCGCAAGAAGGGGGGCAAGCCCGCCTCGGTCGACGCGAGCTGATCCCGCTTTCGATAGGATCGTGGAGGAGGCCGGGTGGCGACACCCGGCCTTTTTCATGTTCCCTGATCCGGGGGATCATCCGAAACGGACCGACCTTTTACCGGAGGCATTCCGGACTTTAACCACATTTTTGGGCTTTTGCAGACACATGGCGGCCCATGAACGGCGTGGGTCGCATTAAAATCTGGGCATTGGTGCTGGCGATGTGGACCATCGTCTGGCCGTTCGCCTCCGCCCATGCCCAGGCGGGAGAGGCCATCGCCACCTGTATCCGCCCGATCGAACCGGGCCAGACCGCCGCCGCGATCCTCGCCCAGCCGCAAGGCTTCGATTGCCGCGACGATCAGTCTTCCTATGGGGCGGGCGACTTTTGGGTCTTGTCGCAACCTTTGCCCGCCTTGCCCGGCGATCCGCGCGAGCGGCTGACCATCGGCTTTGCCAGCACATGGCAGGACGCGACGACGCTTCATATCCTCTATGCCGACGGGCAGATCCGGCGGATCGCCTTCACCAGCGCGACGACATCGCCCTATCTGCTGCTGGGCCCGATGATCGCCGTCCCTTTGCCCCGCATGGCCGCACGACCGGTACGCATCCTGTGGGAAGCGCGCGGCGCGGCCAATATGCGCGGCGTGGTCCGGGGCGCGCGGCTGCAACATCATGCCGAGGCGCTGGAGATCGAGGGGCAGCTCAGCCTGCTCTACGGCACGATCATGGGGATGGTCGTCGCGCTGGCGCTCTACAATATCGTCCTGTGGCCCGCGCTGCGCCAGCCCTTGCAGCCGGTCTATTGCCTGTTGCTGTTCTTCATCACCGGCTATGCCCTGTGTTCGTCGGGGCTGATCGGCCAATGGCTGCCCTGGCTCGACAATAATGAGCGGCACCGGTGGAATGCGATCATGCTGGGCGGCGTGGCGCTGACCATCGTGATCTTCGCCCGCTATTTCTTCGAGCGGGAGGTGTTTCGCGGATGGCTGGACCGGATGGCGGTGGTCGTCTTCGCGCTGATCGCCGTTCCCAATCTCGCCTTCGCGCTGCTGGCGCCCTTGTGGATCCGCACGCTCGACGCGCTGGTCGTAGCGGGGTTCGCGATCCTGCTGGCGTTCCTGATCGCCGTTCTGGTGCAGGCATGGCGGCGGCGGAGCAACTTCCTCTGGGCCTTCGCCATCGGCTGGGGGACGCCGATCATCCTGGCGATGTTCCGGGTGCTCAACGCTGCGCATCTGATCGCCTGGCGCCCGTGGATCGACCAGTCGACGGTGTTGTCCATGGGAGCCGAAGCCCTGTGCGCCAGCCTGGGGGTCGCCTATCGAATCTATCTGCTCAGCCGCGAGCGCGATCTGGCGCGCGCCGATGAACGCGTCGCCCGGCGGCTGGCCGATACCGATCCGCTGACCGGCCTGTTCAACCGCCGCGCCTTTCTGGACCAGGCGATCGGGCGCAGCGGGCCGCAAACGCTGATCCTGGCCGATATCGACCATTTCAAGCGGATCAACGATGCCCTGGGCCATGACGGCGGCGACGAGGTGCTGCGCATCTTCGCCCGGTCGCTGGCCGATACGCTGGGCCCCGACATGCTGGTCGCGCGAATCGGGGGCGAGGAATTCGCCCTTCTCGCCGATGCCGCCCGTGCGCCCGATGCCGAGCTTCTGCTCGCCCGCCTGCGCGCCGCCAGCTATCCCATGGGTGCCAAGGTGACCGCCAGCCTGGGCCTGTGCACCGGCCCGATGGCCAGCGAGGAGGATTGGCGGCGCGTCTATCGCGAAGCCGATCAGGCGCTGTTCGCCTCCAAGGACGGCGGCCGCGACCGGGCCTGTTGGGGCGTGCCGCTGTCCGGCGACGGCTATCCACCGCCCCCCTTGCCCAATAACCGGCCCCGCCCTAGACAGGAGCAAGGGGAGAAGGGCGTGTGCGCGAACGGCGGATCTTGATGGCCATGACGATGCTGGCGCTGATCGCGCTGGCCTATCGCCACCCCACCGCCGAACTCCGCCTGATCACCCACGACATCGCCGACCGATCGCCGCGCCGCGTGCAGGCCGCGGTCGATCTGGGCCTGTTCGGCGTCTCGATCCTCTATACTTGGACCGTCGACCGGCTGCGCTGAGGTCCGATCCGGCGGGACCGGACGGCACCGGCCCGGTTTCGCGGGAGTGGATCAAACTACGCGCGAGCATCCTTGCGCGTGCGCCGGGCCTGCCCCATAGCGGCGTCATGGATACGCCCATCGAAGAACTGACGTTCGAGGACGCCCTCAAGGAACTGGAGAGGATCGTCGGCCGATTGGAAAGCGGCGAAGCGACGCTCGACGAATCGATCCGCCTCTATGAGCGCGGCGACCGTCTGCGCCAGCGCTGTGCCGAGCGGCTGGACGCGGCCCAGGCCCGGATCGAGGCGATCCGCCTGGATGCCGAGGGCAAGGCCGCCGGCACCCGCCCCTTTCAGGCGGGCTGAGGGGTGACGCTGACCGCCACCAATCTGCCCGAGGCGCTGGCCGAGGTCGCCGAGGATATCGACGCGCGGTTCGCGCAACTGCTCGCCGATCCGGGCGATCCGCGCGCCTCGCTCTACGCCGCGATGCGCCATGCCGCGATCGGCGGCGGCAAGCGGTTGCGCCCGCTGCTCGTCTTCGCGACGTCGCATCTGTTCGCGGTCGATCGCGACACGGCGGGCTGGGTCGCGACCGCGCTGGAGGCCATCCACGTCTATTCGCTGATCCATGACGATCTGCCCGCGATGGACGACGACGATATGCGGCGCGGTAAGCCGACCGTGCACAAGGCGTTCGACGAGGCGACGGCGATCCTGGCGGGTGACTGCCTCCATGCGCTGGCCTTCGAGATCCTGGCCGATCCGTCGACTCATCCCGATCCCTTCGTCCGGTCCGAACTGATTCTCGACCTCGCCCGCGCCTCCGGCCCCAGCGGCATGGCGGGCGGGCAGCAGATGGACCTGGAGGCCGAGCGGCAGGTGTTCGACCTCGCCACCGTCACCCGGCTACAACAGATGAAGACCGGCGCGCTGATCTGCGCCGCGGTCGAGGCGGGGGCGATATTGGGCCGGGTGCCGCCGGAGGGCCGGACCCATTTGCGCGGTTATGCCCATGACCTCGGCCTCGCCTTCCAGATCGCCGACGATCTGCTCGACGCCGAGGGCGACGAGGCAGCGGCGGGCAAGAAGCTGCGCAAGGACGAGCAGGCGGGCAAGGCGACCTTCCTCAGCCTGCTGGGTGTCGAGCGCGCGCGTGAGCAATGCCGGATGCTGGTCGCCCAGGCGATCGAGCATTTACGCGATTACGGCCCCGAGGCCGATCTGCTCCGCGCCATCGCGGCTTACGTCGTGGAGCGCGACCGGTGACCCGGATCGGCGTCTATCCCGGCACCTTCGACCCCGTGACGCTGGGTCATATGGACATCATCCGGCGCGGCGCGAAGCTGGTCGACCGGCTGGTGATCGGCGTCACCACCAACCCCTCCAAATCGCCCATGTTCACCCTTCAAGAGCGCATGGAGATGGTCCGGCGCGAGGTGGCGGACGTGGCGGGCGAGATTCATGTCGTCGCCTTCGATTCGCTGCTGATGGATTTCGCCGAGCGTGAGGGGGCCAAGGTCATCGTGCGTGGCCTGCGTGCCGTCGCCGATTTCGAATATGAGTATCAGATGGCGGGCATGAACCAGCAGATCAATCCGCGGGTCGAAACCGTCTTCCTGATGGCCGATGTCGCGCTGCAACCCATTGCCAGCCGGTTGGTCAAGGAAATCGCGATGTATGGCGGCAATATCGCCAAATTCGTCACCCCCGCCGTCCGAACCCAGGTGATCGAGCGGGTGGAAAGGATCGGCCGCAAGGGATCATAAGCTCCTCCCCGGCACGGGGAGGTGGCAGGGCGAAGCCCTGACGGAGGGGGGCTTCCTCACAGGGCCCCCTTTGCCGCACGCCCCCTCCACCAGCTTTGCTGGTCCCCCTCCCCGTTCCGGGGAGGATCATTTGCCCCAAAAGGTTCAGATTGGCGCAAGGGGCGATTTGCTCTACAGCCTCCCCATTCCTTTCCTTGTCGTAGAGATGTGATGCGCGTTCTCGCCGCTCTTGCCATGATGATGGCCAGCCTGATCGCCGTTCCGGCCCAGGCGCAATCCCAGTCCCAGACCCCGCCCAAATTCACCACCCCCGCCAAGGCGGCGCAGGTACTGGAGGCCAATGTCGCGGGCCGCCCTACCCCGCCGCCGGTCACCGACAAGGAGAATCTCTGGCTGCTCGACCTGTCGACCGGCGGGCGGGTGACGATCTGGCTGCGTCCCGATGTCGCGCCCAAGATGGTGGAGCGGATCAAGACGCTGACCCGTCGTCATTTCTATGACGGGCTGCTCTTCCACCGCGTGATCGACGGCTTCATGGCGCAGGGCGGCGATCCCAAGGGCGACGGCACCGGCGGGTCCGACCTGCCCAACATCCCCGCCGAGTTCAACTATCTGCCGCATGTGCGCGGATCGGTGGCGGCGGCGCGGGCCGACGACCCGAACAGCGCCAACAGCCAGTTCTACATCGTCTTCCAGCCGCGCTTCGCGCTCGACAAGAAGTACACGGTGTTCGGGCGCGTGATCGACGGCATGCAGTGGGTCGACCGGATCGAACGCGGCGAGCCGCCCGCGA
>NZ_JALNUR010000039.1 GCF_026540895.1 Sphingomonas sp. GM_Shp_1
GATGCTCGGCGGTGGGGCGCAGGCGGTAGAGCCAGGAACGGCGATTCTCGTGGCGCGGCGCGGTGAAGGCGGTGCCGGAGAGTTGCTCGGCATAAAGGCCGAAGGCGGGGCGCTGCGGCGAGTTGCGGCCGATGGGGAGCGCGCCGGGGACCGCCTCGGTCGCGATATGGTTGCCGAAACCGGGGATGTAGGATGTTGTCATCTCTTTCCTCTCCACAACACGCCAGCGCGTCAGACGCGGCCAAGCCGCGCCTTATGCGCTGGCTGGGCCACGCTGGCCGGGCTTGCTCGCGCACCTTCGTGCGCGCATCGGTGGATGCTCAGGCATCCACCGTAATGACGCCGCGCCGGATCTGGTCCAGTTCGATGCTCTCGAACAAGGCCTGGAAATTGCCGTTGCCGAAGCCCTCATTGCCCTTGCGCTGGATGATCTCGAAGAAGATCGGGCCGACCATATTCTCGGTGAAGATCTGGAGCAGGATGCCTTCGCCATTCTCGACCGAGCCATCGATCAGGATGCGATTGCGCTTCAGCCGGTCCAGGTCCTCGCCATGGTTCGGCACGCGCTTGTCGACCAGTTCGTAATAGGTCTCGATCGTGTCCTGTAACCGGACGCCGTTGGCGCGCAGCTTTTCGACGGTCTCGTAGATATTGTCGGTGGTCAGGGCCAGATGCTGGATGCCTTCGCCATTATATTCGCGGATGAATTCCTCGATCTGGCTCTTCTCGTCCTGGCTTTCGTTCAGGGGGATGCGGATCGCCTTATCGGGGGCTATCATCGCCTGGCTGAACAGGCCGGTCGCCTTGCCCTTGATGTCGAAATATTTCTGTTCCTCGAAACCGAACAGCTTGGAGTAGAAGCCCGACCATGTCCGCATCTCGCCGCGCCGGACATTGTGGGTCAGGTGGTCGAGCAGGTCGAGCCCGACATTCTTCTCGGCCTCGACCTGCTGCCAACCGGCGATCTCGCTCCAGTCGGCGAACAGGTCCGCGCCCGCCTTGACGAGATAGAGATAGCTGCCGCCGATACCCTCGATCGCCTTGGCATCGGGGGTCAGGCAGCCTTGCGCCGCGTCGACCGGGGTCGCGCCGCCGCGCACCGCATGGTCGAACGCCTCCGCCGGATCGGCGACATAGAAGCCCATGCCGCTGGCAGAGGGACCATGCTCGGCGCGGAAGTCCGCCGCCTGACCCTTGTCCTCGACATTGAGGAGCAGGGTGATGCGGCCCTGCTTGTACCGGGTGATCGCCTTCGTCGGATGGCGATGGGTGGGCACGAAGCCCATCATGTCGAACTGACGCGCCAGCGCCTCGGGTTCGGGGGTCGTGAATTCGCAGAAAGCGAAGCCGTCCAGCCCCAGCGGATTGTTCGGGGTGGTTGCCATGACGTCCAACTCCTGATCCAGTATCGTTGGTTACTAGATCGCAGAATGGGGAATTGGTGTCAAATGTTACGATCTCGCGAATTGCGGCTCGACGGCTTTCTTCCCTATCGCCTGTCGATCACCTCCAACCTGGTCAGCGATCATATCGCCAGCGCCTATCAGCAGTTGTTCGGCCTGACGATTCCGGAGTGGCGGCTGATCGCCATCGTCGCGGAAGAGGGCGCGGTCGCCCAGTCGGCGGTGTGCGAGCGAAGCCGGATGGACAAGGTCACCGTCTCTCGCGCCGCGATCGCGATGGTCGGGCGCGGGCTGCTGGAGCGGACGGCGCATGACGGCGACCGCCGCTCGCACCTGCTGGTACTGACCGAGGCGGGGCGGACGCTCTACGCCGATGTCGCGCCCAAGGCGCTGGAACTGGAGGCGCAGCTCTTCGCCGGGTTCACGACCGAGGAACTGGAAAGCTTCGTCACCATGCTCCACAGGATCGATGCGGTGGCATTGGCGCTGCGTGGCTGACGCCCCCGGTCACCGCCCCAATATGAAGCGGTAGAGCGCCAGATAGCGGTCCGCCATCCGGTCGACCGAAAAGCGATCCGCCGCGACCGCGCGGCACGCCGCCCGGTCGATCTCGCCAATGCGGCCGAGCGCGACGATGGCCTGATCGATATTGTCGACCAGAAAGCCGTTCACGCCGTCCTGGATCAACTCGGGCATCGATCCGCGCCGGATCGCGATGACCGGGGTGCCGCAGGCCATGGCCTCCACCACCGACAGCCCGAACGGCTCGTCGAAATTGATCAGGTGGAGCAGCGCCTTGGCCTGGCCGAGCGTGGCGGTCCGCTCCGCACCGCCGACGGGGCCGCGATAGACGATGCGCTCGCCATCGACATGGCGAGCGACCTCGCGCTCCCAATAGCCCTGGTCCTGGACGATCCCCGCCATGACCAGCCTGTGTCCGGTCGCCTGAGCGACGGCGATGGCCTCCGCCGCGCCCTTGTCGGGATGGATGCGACCGAAGAAGAGGAGGTCGTCACTACCCACGGGATCGAAAGGAAAATCCTCGATCGGAATGCCGTGATGAATGGTCTCGGCATAGCGCAGCCGGGGGTGCCGGTCCGCATCGGAGATCGCGACATAATGGACGCGATGCTGATAGGGTTCGTACATCGGCACGATCCGCTCCGACGAAAAGCCGTGGATCGTCGTGACCATCGGCGTATCGACCAGCCCGGCAAAGGCGTGCGCCGGAAAATCCGCCTGGTTGTGGATCAGGTCGAACTCGCCCGCGCGCTCGAAGACGGCGGCGAGATGGCGCATCTCCCACACCTTGGCATCGACGCTCGGATCCTCCGAATAGGGGGCGGGGACGGGACCGGCGAGGGTCGCTCTGGTCAGGCTGTCTTGCGTCGCGAACAGCGTCACGTCGACCCCGCGCTCGACCAGCGCCTCGGTCAGCAGGCTCGTCACCAACTCCCACGGACCATAAGCGCGCGGCGGCGTGCGCCACGCAATGGGGGCGATCATCGCGATTTTCATGACAGGGCGTCGACTTTCAGGATCAGGCCCTCATCGGGGCGAAGCAGGAACGGCGTTCCGCTCGGCAACGGGCCGGGCAGGGTGGACAGCAGGGGGCGACCGCGCGGCAAATCGACCCGCGCGGCGGCGTGGCCCAGATTGAGCGCGACGACGAACCGCTCGCCATCCTGTTCGCGCTCATAGGCGAGCACGGGTCCCTCGGCCTCGATCAACCGGATCGAACCGGTGGCGAGCGCGGGCGTCGCCCGGCGAAACGCGAGGAGCGCCCGGTGGAGCGCGAGCATCGATCCGGGTTCGGCCAGTTCGCTCGCGACGTTGCGCCTTGGCCAGTCCTCCCCCAGCGGCAGCCAGGGCTCGCCGGTGGTGAAGCCGCCATGGTCGCTGTCGTTCCAGGGCATCGGCGTGCGCACCGGATCGCGGCCCAGCCCCAGGCCGGGTTCGCGCAACTCGCGGGGATCGCGGACGCGGTCGGCGGGGATGGCGCCATTCTCCATCCCCAACTCGTCACCATAATAGAGCGTCGGCGTTCCCCGCAGCGTCAGGAGCAGCATCGCCGCGACCCGCGCCTGCGCCGCGCCGCGCTTGGTCGCGCTGCGGGGACGGTCATGATTGCCCAGCACCCAGTTCGGCCAGCCGCCGGGGGGCAGGGCGGCCTCATATTCGGCGATCATCCGGGCGAGATGGCGGGCGTCCCAGGGGGCATCGATCAACTGGAAATTGAAGGGCAGATGGACCCCTTCGCCCCGCTGCCCATAATAGCGCATCAGCCGCTCGACCGGCAGGTAGATCTCGCCGATCAGTACGCGCTCATCCCCCTCGCGGCCGAAGGCGTCGGCGATCGCGCGCATGTCGGCGGCGATGTCGTGGACTTCCGGCTGGTCGGTCGAGTGAAGCTGGAACACCCGGTTCATCTCACCGGTCGCCGGGTCCCAATCGGGGTTGAGCGGATTGTCGGGGAAGCCCGCATGTTTGACGATGTGCCACAACACGTCGATCCGGAACCCGTCGACCCCGCGCGCGAACCAGAAGCGCAGCACGTCGAGCATCGCCGCCCGCGCCTTCGGATTGCGCCAGTTGAGGTCGGGCTGTTCCTTCAGAAAGGCATGATAATAATATTGCCCGGTCGCCTCGTCCCAGGTCCAGGCGGGGCCGCCGAAATCGCTGATCCAGTTGTTGGGCGGCCCGCCGTCCGGCGCCGCGTCGCGCCAGATATACCAGTCACGCTTGGGGTTATCGCGCGACGACCGGCTCTCGACGAACCAGGGATGTCGGTCGGAGCTGTGATTGGGCACGAAGTCGAGCAGCAGCTTGAGCCCCCGCGCATGCGCGGATGCGAGCAGCGAGTCGAAATCGGCCAGCGTCCCGAAGCGGGGATCGATCCCGCAATAATCCGCCACGTCATATCCGAAATCGGCCATAGGTGACGGAAATATCGGGGAAAGCCATATCGCATCGACACCCAGTTCGACGAGATAGTCCAGCCGCGTCTCGATCCCGCGCAGGTCGCCGATCCCGTCGCCATCGCTGTCCTGAAAGGACCAGGGATAGATTTGATAGAGAACGGCGGACTGCCACCAGGGCTTCGCGCTCATGCGAACAGGCTCTTGGGCAGGCGGGTCATGCGGCAGGCCAGATCGGCCTCGCCGCTGGCGACCAGATAATGGTCGCCCATGTCGGCGATGCCCGTGGAGAAGACGACCGGGGTGGGCAGATACATCTGATGCGCGATGGAGGCGGTCAGTCTGGGGTCGGCCTCCAGGATCGGGCTGTCGTCCTCGATCCGCAGGATGCGGGTGGGATCGTCCGCGTCGAACAGCGCCCAGAAGCTGCGATAGATGCCCACCGCATCGCGGCGTTCGACCCCGTGATACAGGGTCAGCCAGCCTTGCCCGGTCAGGATCGGCGGCGTGCCCCCGCCGACCTTCATCGCCGAGGTCGAGCTTTTGCGCGCACGGATGCCGGGCGCTTCCATCGGTTTCCAGTGGAGCGCATCGGGCGAGGTCGCGAAGTTGATCGACGGCCCGCCGACAAAGGGGCTTTCGCCGGGATAGGCGAAATAGACCTCACCCAGCGGCCGGGTCAGCGCCATGAAGCGTCCGTCGACCAGCCCCTCGAAGAACAGCATGTCCTTGTTCTGATGGTCGAGGATGATCCCCGCCAATCGATAGTCCAGCCCGTTGTCGGAGATGTGGAGCGTGGTCGAATGCCGCTCCGCCGAAACTGAGCAGGTGGTCATGTACCACCGATCGCCGACCCGGCTGATCCGCGCATCCTCGACGCCGTAATCCTGCCAGGTCGCTTCGGGTTCGATCGCCTTGTCGTAATGGACCGCGACGATCCGCGCGCCGTCGGGCGTCAACTCGACCGGCAACAGCCATGACAGCGAGGTGAGGGCGAGGATACGATGCGCCCCGCCGCGGATGGCGAATTGCCGCGGATCGGCCATGTCGACCGCGTCGAGCGGATAGCGGTCGAGAACATAGCCCGCCGGGGTCCAGCGGATCGCGCGGACATGATCGCGCTCGACCGGCTCGCTCAACGCCTCCGCCACCCGGACCATCAGCAGCAGATTGCCATTGGCCAGCCGGGTCATTCCCGGATTGAACGCCCCCAGCACATAGGTCGGCTCGGATATGCCCCGCCGAAGCGGGGATCGCGACAGATCGACATCATCGGGGCGAAAGATCAGCAGGTCATCGGCCATGGGCCCGCCAACGTCCACGCAGCCGCTCGCGTTCCGCTCAGCCCGCGGTCGCGACTTTGAGGAACACCGACCAGCGATGCTCGAAGAACGCGGCGGGGTCCAATCCGCCGAACGGATCGGGTATCGCGAACTGCATCCGGCGGCTGGGTCCGTCGAGCATGTCGGTCAGCAGGTTGAACAGGCTCAGCGGCGTTTCGTCCTTGCGCAATTCGCCGACCTCCTGCGCCTCGCGCATACAGGCGATCAGCGGCTCCGAGATGATCCGGTCCCAGGCCGCGAAACGCTCGCGCAATTCGTCCGAAAAAACCGCTTCGGATGTCAGAAATGCCGTGAAGCGGATCGACTCGGGCTCGACGCAGAAGAAAAAGAATCGGCGGGCGGCTGTGTGGAGCCGCTCCAGCGGGTCGGGGTCCGATGCGACGTCCAGGACCGCACGGCTCAGCCGGTCCAGATCGCGGCTCACCACGGCGTCCAGCAACGCCATCTTGCCCGCATAGCGGCGATAGATGGTGTGCTTGCTAACCCCAACGGACAACGCGATTTCCTCCATCGAGGTACCCTCGATGCCCCGGCAGCAGAACGCCTCTCTGGCGCCGGTCAGGATGATATCGTCGATATGCTGAGCCTGCTCGCGCGTCGGGCGCCCAGCGGTCCGTTTTATGATGGCCATGATCCCCTTTCTGCGACCTCCGAGAGTGTAGGTCAAATTTAATTGTACCTCATCGTTGCTTTTCTGCGGGTGCGGGGTACAGGGACCTGAATGACTCAAATGTCATGTGGTTCAGGGAGTTTTTCGGCGTGTCCAAATTTTCCGGCTTCGGGTCGTCGCTGGCGATGGCTTTTGCGTTGGCGGCATGCGGGCAAGGGGGGCAGCAACAGCAGGCCGCACCCCCGCCGCCGGTGGTGACCGCGATCACCGTCCAGTCGGCCGCCGTGCCCAACATCATCGAGCTTCCCGGACGGATCGAGGCCGTTCGCACCGCCGAGGTCCGCGCCCGCACCGATGGTATCGTCGAGGCACGCCTCTATCGTGAGGGCACCGATGTCGCCGAGGGGCAGCCGCTGTTCCGCATCGATCAGCGCGACTATCGCGCGCAGGTGACGCAGGCCCAGGCGACGCTCGCCAGGGCGCAGGCGGCGCGTGCCAACGCCGCCTCGATCGTCTGCCGTTACCAGCCGCTGGTCGCCGAGCGGGCGGTCAGCGCGCAGGAATTCGATGCGGCCCAGTCCGACCTCCGCCAGGCCGATGCCAGCGTCGCCGATGCCCGCGCCGCCCTGGCCCGCGCGCAGTTGCAGTTGAGCTATACGATCGTCCGTGCGCCCATTGCCGGGCGGGTGGGCCGCGCGCAGGTGACGGAGGGCGCGCTGGTCAGCGCCACACAGGCCACGCCCCTGACCCAGGTGGACCAGATGTCCCCCATCTATGCCGTCTTCACCCAGTCGAACGCGGCGCTGACCGACCTGATCCGGCAGGCGCGCTCGGGCGGGCTGAACCTGCCCGACCTGTCGCACATTACCGTCCGCCTGACCCTGGAGGACGGCACCGAATATGGCCCGACCGGGCAGATCGATTTCGCCGGGCAGACGGTCGACCCGACGACGGGCAGCCAGCAGTTGCGCGCACGCTTCCCCAACCAGAACCGCATGCTGCTGCCCGGTCAGTTCGTCCGTGCCCATGTCAATGCGGGCACGATCCGCAACGGTATTTCGGTGCCGCAGCGTGCGGTGCAACTCAGCAACCAGGCCGCCTCCGTCATGGTGGTCGACGGCGCCGGCACGGTCCAGGCGCGGCCGGTGACGCTGGGCGGGCAGGTCGGCAGCAACTGGGTGATCCTGTCCGGCCTGAAGCCGGGCGAGAAGGTGGTCACCGAGGGGTGGCAGAAGGTGCAGCCGGGCCAGAAGGTCCGTGTCCAGGCGCCGGGGCAGCAAGCCGGACAACAGGCGCAGGGCGGCCAGCCCGCCGCCGCCCGCTGATCGCCGGAGTAGAGCCCCATGAACCGCTTCTTCGTCTATCATCCGGTCTTCGCCTGGGTGATCGCGCTCTTCATCGCGCTGTTCGGCGTGATCGCGCTCCGGCTGCTGCCGATCGAGAGCTACCCCTCGGTCGCGCCGCCCGCGCTGAACCTGGCGATCAGCTATAATGGCGCCGATGCCGAGGTGATGGACCGTTCGGTGACCGCCGTCATCGAAAAGGAACTGAACGGCGTCGACAATTTCCTCTACATGGCGTCGACCAGCCGCTCGAACGGGACGGCCGAGATCACCGTCACCTTCAAGCCTGGGACCGATCTCGACGTCGCGCGCACCCAGATTCAGGACCGGCTGAGCCGCGCCGAACCGCGCCTGCCGCAGGAGGTGCGTGCGCTGGGCATTCAGGTGACCGAGAGTTCGGCGGGCTTCCTGGAAGTCATCACGCTCAGTTCCAAATCGGGCCGGACCAGCCCGGTCGAGATGGGCAATTTCGCCGAGAACAACATCCGCAACGAGCTTCGCCGGATCGACGGCGTGGGCGATGTGCAGCTCTTCGGCTCGCCCTATGCGATGCGCATCTGGCTCGATCCGCAGAAGCTGGCGGGTTACGGCCTGTCCGCCTCGGAGGCGCTGGCGGCGGTGCAGGAGCAGAACAGCCAGACGGCGGGCGGCTCGATCGGCGCACAGCCGCTGAACCGCACGGCGGAGTTCACCGCCCAGATCATCACCCAGAACCGCTTCGCCACACCCGAGCAGTTCCGCCAGATCATCATCCGCGCCAATCCCGATGGCTCGGCGATCCGGCTGGGCGATGTCGCGCGGGTCGAGCTGGGCAAGGACAATTATGGTTTCCGCCTGACCCTGAACGGCAAGGAGACGGTCGGTCTCGCGGTCCAACTGGCGAGCGGCGCGAACGCGCTGGCGACGGCGGATGCGGTGTCGGCCAAGATGAAGCAGCTTCAGACGAGCTTCCCCGCCGATGTCACCTGGAGCGTCCCCTTCACCACGACGCCGTTCATCACCGCCTCGGTCGACAGCGTGATCCATACGCTGGTCGAGGCGATGATCCTCGTCTTCCTGGTGATGTTCCTGTTCCTCCAGAACTGGCGCGCGACGCTGATCCCCGCGATCGTCGTGCCGATCGCGCTGGGCGGGGCCTGTATCGGGCTGCTGGCGTTCGGCTTCTCGATCAACACCCTGTCGCTGTTCGGCATGGTGGTGGCGATCGGCATCCTGGTCGACGACGCAATCGTGGTGGTCGAGAATGTCGAGCGCATCATGTCGGAAGAGGGGCTGAGCCCGCGCCGCGCGACGGTGAAGGCGATGGGCCAGATCACCGGCGCGATCATCGGCATCACGCTGGTGCTGGTCGCGGTGTTCATTCCGATGGCCTTCTTCCCCGGTTCCACGGGAGGCATCTATCGCCAGTTCTCGGTGACGCTGGCCGTTTCGATCTTCTTCTCCGCGCTCCTCGCCTTGACGCTGACGCCGGCCCTGTGCGCCACGCTGCTCAAGCAGGAGGATGCGCATCTGGACAATCGGCCCGAGCCCAGGCCGGGCGTCCGTGGCTTGCCGCGCCGCTTCTTCAACTGGTTCAACGACAAATTCAGTCGGGGCACGGAGAAATATACCGGCGGCGTCAAGAGGATGATGTCGCGCCCTGTCCGCTGGCTGGCGGTGTTCGCGGTCGTCGTCGTGCTGACCGGCCTGATGTTCACCCGCGTGCCCGGCGGCTTCCTGCCGACCGAGGATCAGGGCTATATCTTCGTGTCCTATGACGCGGCACCGGGCGCGACGCTGGAGCGGACCGGCGAGGCGATCACCAAGGTCGAGAAATTCCTCCATGCCCAGCCGCAGGTATCCGATATCGTGTCGGTCGCGGGCTTCAACTTTTTCGGTCAGGGCCAGTCGGCGGGCATCTCGTTCGTCAACCTGAAGCCCTGGGAAGACCGCAAGGGGACCGAGAACAACTCGACCACGCTGGTCGGCAAGACGATGGGCTTCGTCCAGTCGATCCCGGAGGCGACCATCTTCGCGCTCGACCCTCCGCCGATCCAGGCGCTGGGCAATGCGACCGGCTTTTCGATGAAGATCGAGGATCGCTCGGGCCTGGGCGAGGCCGCGCTGCAACAGGCGCAGGGCGCGATCCTGGCCAAGGCGTCGCAGAACCCCGCGCTGATGGGCGTCCGCCCCGAAGGCCTCGGTCCCGCACCGCAGCTTTATGTCGATATCGATCGCATCCAGGCCCGCGCGCTGGGCCTTCAGATCGCCGACGTGAACCAGACGTTGTCGATCGCCTTCGGCTCGGCCTATGCCAATGACTTCGTCCGCGAAGGCAATGTGTTGCGCGTCTATCTTCAGGCCGATGCGCCGCAGCGCATGTCGCCCGAGGACGTATTGGCGCTGCGTGTTCGCAATGCGCAGGGCAATATGGTGCCCTTCTCCTCCTTCACGAAGGTCCGCTGGCAGAATGGGCCGCAGCAGTTGGAGCGGTATAACGGTTATCCGTCGCTCACCATCTCGGGCATGGCGGCGCAGGGTCAGTCGACCGGCACCGCGCTGAACGAGATGGAGAAGATCGCGCGCGAGGTGATGCCCGCGGGCATGAGCTTCGAATGGACCGGCACCGCCTATGAGGAGCGTCAGGCGGGCGGCCAGATCGGCCTGCTGCTGGGTCTGTCGCTGGTCGTGGTCTTCCTGTTGCTCGCCGCGCTCTATGAAAGCTGGGCGATCCCGCTGGCGGTGTTGCTGGTGGTGCCATTCGGCGTGCTTGGCGCGGTGCTGATGACGATCCTGCGCGGCTTTTCGGCGGACGTGTACTTCAATGTCGGGCTCATCACGATCATCGGTCTGGCGGCCAAGAACGCGATCCTGATCGTCGAGTTCGCCATCGAGGACCAGCAGGCGGGCCGTACGCCCTTCGAGGCGACGGTGGAGGCCGCGCGCCAGCGTCTTCGCCCCATCCTGATGACCAGCCTGGCCTTCATCTTGGGCATGGTGCCGCTGTTCATCGCCAGCGGTGCGGGCGCGGCCAGCCGCCGGGCGGTCGGCACCGGCGTGATGGGCGGCATGATCGCGGCGACCGCGTTCGGCATCTTCTTCACGCCGGTCTTCTACATCGCGGCGAAGAAATGGCTGGCCCGCGAACATGACCATGAGGCCGAGGATGCCGCCGAAGAAGCGCGCGAACGTGAAACACGAACCCGCCATGAGGAGGGCCCGGCCCATGCGTAAGGGCTTTTCCCGCATCGCCGCCGCGCTGGCGCTGACCAGCGCACTGACGGCCTGCAACCTGGCGCCGGAATATCGCCAGCCTGTCGCCCCCGTGTCCGCCTCCTATCCGGAGGCGATGACGGGCAGTCGGACGGCGGCCGAGATTGGCTGGCGCGAGTTCTTCGCCGACGAGCAGCTCAAGGCCTATATCGCCGCCGCGCTCGCCAACAATCGCGATCTGGCGCAGGCCGTGGCGCGTGTCGCCCAGGCACGGGCGCAATATCGCATCCAGGACGCGCAGCGCCTGCCCGCACTGGATGCGTCGGCATCGGCGTCGCGGACCCGCGTGCCACTCAATTCGCTGGGCTTCGGCGACGCCTTGCCCGGCGGCGGGGACGCGCAGAATCCGACCTCGATCACCTATAACCAGTTCGCGGTCGGGGCCCGCGTTTCCAGCTTCGAGCTGGATTTCTGGGGCCGCGTCCGCAACCTGGCCGAGGCGCAGCGGCGGCAATATCTGGCGACTGTGGAGGCGGAGCGTGCCTTCCGCCTGTCGCTGGTGGGGCAGGTCGCCGCGACCTATCTCCAGATCCGCGCGGCGGAGGAGCAGATCGCGCTCGCCGAGCGGACCGTCACCAGCCGCCGCGAGGGGCTGGGGATCGCCAAGCGGCGGATGGATGCGGGCGTGACCTCCAGCGTCGATTACGACCAGGCGGCGGCATTGCTGACCCAGGCCGAGACGCAGTTGGCCGAGCTTCGCCGGACGGTCGCCCAGTCGCAGAATCTGCTGACCGTGCTGGTCGGCGGACCGGTTGCCGGGCCGCTTCCGGCTGGGCGGCGGCTGGGCGACCAGAAGCAGTTCGCAGATATCGAGCCGGGTCTGCCCTCGGCCTTGCTGGTCAACCGCCCGGACGTGCTTCAGGCCGAACAACAGTTGCTGGCCGCCAACGCCAATATCGGCGCGGCGCGCGCGGCCTTCCTGCCCAGTATCTCGCTGACCGGGCTGGCGGGCTTCGTTTCGCCCGCGCTCAGCAGCCTGATCGACGGCAATTCACAGCAATATCAGGTACAGGGCGCGGCCCTGCTGCCGATTTTCGACTGGGGGCGCCGCAACGCGCAGCTGAAGCTCAGCCGCGCCCAGGCCGACGAACTGACGGCGGCCTATCAGCGGACGGTGCAGGGCGCGTTCCGCGAGGTCGCGGACGCACTGGTCGCCCGCCGCCGCTATGCCGAGCAAATCGAGGCGCAGACCCGCGCGGTCGATGCGCAGCGCCGCCTCGCCCGGACGGCACGGCTTCGCTACACCAACGGCATCGCCATCTATCTCGAAGTGCTGGATGCGGAGCGCAACCTGTTCTCCGCCGAGCAGCAGTTGCTGACGCTGCGCAGCGCCGCGCTTCAGAACGACGTCACTCTCTATGTCGCGCTAGGCGGTGGCCTGCGCGAGGGTGGGGCGGCGTCGACGGTTCCCGCGAACGGCTAATCCCCCGTTCCCAGTCGTCGCGGTCGAGCGAGGGGCGTGCGGGATATCCTCCCGTGCGCCCCTTTGCTTTGTAGTGGGCGCGGCGTAGCGAAGGTGGCTGAAAAACGAGGATTTGGAATGACGCACTGGACCATCGGCATCATCGGCGGGTCGGGCCTCTATGCCATCGATGCGATGGAGGATGTCGAAACGCTGGTCCTCGACACGCCCTGGGGCGCGCCGTCGGATACGCTCGTTCGGGGGCGGATCGGCGCGGTGCGCTTCGTTTTCCTGCCGCGTCATGGCCGGGGGCACAGGCTTTCGCCGACCGAGGTCAATGCGCGCGCCAATATCCATGCGCTGAAGCAGGCGGGTTGCACCGATGTGCTGGCAATCTCGGCGATCGGGTCGCTGCGCGAGGAACTGCCGCCGGGCCATTTCGTCGCGGTCGACCAGTTCATCGACCGGACCGTGCACCGGGATACCAGCTTCTTCGGCTCGGGGCTGGTCGCCCATGTCTCGATGGCCGATCCGGTCTGTCCGCGCCTTTCCACGCTGGCCGCCCATGCGGCGGAGCGGGCCGGGGCCTCAGTCGTCCATGGCGGAACCTATCTGGCGATGGAGGGGCCGCAATTCTCGACGCGGGCGGAAAGCCATCTTTATCGGCAATGGGGCGCGGACGTGATCGGCATGACCGCCATGCCCGAGGCCAAGCTCGCGCGTGAGGCCGAGCTTCCCTATGCGCTGATCGGTATGGTCACCGACTATGACTGCTGGCGCGAGGGGGAGGCGCATGTCGAGGTCGACGCGGTGCTGGCGCAACTCGTGGCCAATGCCGCAACGGCCCGCGCGCTGGTGGTCGAACTGGCGGCGCTGCTGCCGGAGGAGCGGACCGCCTCGCCGATCGATACCGTGCTCGATCAGGCGCTGATCACCCATATCTCGCATGTGGATCGGGCCAAGGCGGAAAGCCTCGGCCCGATCGTGTCGCGCGTGCTGGCCGCGCGGGGTGGATGAGGATCAGTCCTCGACGATCTGGCTGTTCTTGGCCGTGTCGCGCATCCGCAGATAGACGATCAGCGAGATGCCGATCATCGCGGTGACATACCAGTAGAAGCCCTGCTCGAAGCCGGACCGCTTGAACAGCAGCGCCACCGACTCCGCCGTGCCGCCGAAGATGGTGTTGGCCAACGCATAGGGCAGGGCGACGCCCAGCGCCCGGATATGCGCCGGGAACAGCTCGGCCTTCACCACCGCGTTGATCGAGGTATAACCGGTCACGATGATGAGTGCGACCATCACCAGCGCACCCGCCACCATCGGGTCGCGCGTCGTCTCCAGCGTCGAAAAGATCGGATAGGTGAACAGCACGCCCGCAATGCCGAACGCGACCATCAGCGGCTTGCGACCGATCCGGTCGGACAGGCCGCCCGCCACGGGCTGGAGCAGCATGAAGACGAACAGGGTGACGGCATTGATCTGGCTGGCAACCTCCCGGCTGAAGCCGCTGGTGTTGACCAGGAACTTCTGCATGTAGATCGAATAGGCATAGAAGGCGAGGGTGCCACCTGCCGTCAGCAGCATGACCGTCAGCGTTTCCTTCGGATGCTTGGTGAACAGCTGGACCAGGCCGGACTTGGGCGCGCCCTCCTTTTTGGCATTCTCGAAGCTCTTGGTCTCCGCCAGGCCGCGCCGGATGTAGAAGACCACGACCGCCAGCACCGCGCCCAGCGCGAAGGGGATGCGCCAGCCCCATTCGTCCAGCGCCGCCTCACTCATCGTCGCCTGCAGGATCAACAGGACGCAGATGGCGAGCAATTGACCCGAGATCAGCGTGACATATTGAAAGGACGAGAAGAAACCGCGCCGGTCCTTGCCCGCCATTTCCGACAGATAGGTGGCACTCGCGCCATATTCGCCGCCGACCGACAGGCCCTGCATTAGACGCGCCAGTACCAGCAGGGCGGGCGCGGCCAGGCCGATGGTCGCATAGCCGGGCGTCACCGCGATGATCAGCGAGCCCAGGCACATCAGCGTCACCGACAGGGTCAGGCCCGACTTGCGCCCCTTGCGATCGGCATAGATGCCCATCACCCAGGCACCGATCGGACGCATGACGAAGCCCACCGCGAAGACCGCCGCCGCGCTCAGAAGCTGGGCGGTGCGGTTTTCCGACGGGAAGAAATGCGGCGCGAAGTACAGGGTGAAAGCCGAATAGACATACCAGTCGAACCACTCGACCAGATTGCCGGTCGACCCCCCGATGATGGATTTCAGGCGATGCCGACTGGAGTCGGCGGTGGCGTAGGACATGCTATTATCTCCCGATGGTTTCTTTTTCTCGCGACGTCAGAAGCGGAAGCTAAGCCACCCGGCCCAGAAGTCCGAGCTTTTCAGATTGGCCCGCTGCAACACGGTGTCCGCCTTGAAATGTTCGTAACGTCCGACGAACGACAAACGCGGCGTGATGGTCCAGGTCGCCTGCAACCGGGCGACTTCGGCGACCTTCTTGCCGCGCACATTCTGCGTGCCCGCCAGCGCCGCACCGCTCGCGCGATAGACCGCATCGAACTCGTCCGGTCGCCAGGCAAAGCCATATTCGGTGGCGAGGCGCACGCCCTTGATCGGCGTGAAGGTGAAGTTCGGCGCGGCGTACAGCAGGTTGGTCGGCGTCAGGAACAGGCCGTAGCTGTAATAGATATTGTTGCCGAACAGACCGTTGGTCGTGTTCAACTCGCCCGTGCGTTCGTAGGCGCCGCCGCCCGAGCCATAGTCGAAATGGAACCCGACGCGCGGCGCATCGGCCTTCTTGCCCAGGCGATAGGTCTGGGCGACGAAGGCCTGCCATGCCGAGATCGGACGGTTGTTGAACGTGCCCAGCTGATGGTTGAGCGTCCAGTCGATATTGACCGGTCCCGCATCGCCATACGCGTGGAGGCCAAGGAAATAGCGTTCCTCCAGCGCGGTCGTCGGGCCCCAGACCGCACGACGGTTGCGCAGCCGCCAGATGAACGGGTCGAGATAGAGCTTGGACCCGCCGAACAGCTTGGGCGACAGGCGGAACCCGAACGTCGCGCCGCTGAAGCGGACGTCGGGGTTGGTCTTGTCGTCGCCGATCCCCTTGAAGCCATAGGTCACGTAGTTGAGATCGAACACGTCGACCCGCGCATCCTTGCCGCGCGCATAGGCGCGCACGCCATCGAGCACGAAATAGAGCGTGTTGTTGTCCCGGCCCACAGTCAGGAGCTGCGGCCCGTCGAAGAATTCCTGCCGCCCGGCGCGCACCCCGACATCCAGACCCAGCGCCTTGCCCTTCACCTCGGCGAAAAGCTGCTGCACCGCCAACTGGTTGCGCAGATTGCCGGCGGGCGTGCCCAGGTTGATGCCCTGTAGCTCCGCGCGGCCCAGTTCGCCGAAGACGCGGAAATGGTCGCCCAGATGCACATCGGCCCCGCCGACGATGCGGGCGATATCCTGGCGCTGCTGCTCGACTTCGCGCAGATTGGGGTTGGTCGTGATGTTCACACGGGTCCGCAACTCGCCCGAGAAGGTGACATAGGACTTGCCATCTTCGGTCAGCTTCACGCACTTCAGCGCGTCGATGACATCGTCACGCTTGGCCGGGTCGCAATATTTCCGCCAGTCCTCCGCCCAGCGCGACTGGTTATAGCCGCCCACGGTGTTGCCGTCGCCCGCGGCGCTGGTGGGATAGGCGGTGCTGGCCGGGCTGGCCGGTTCGGCGGCGGCCTGCGGCGTGGCGGTCTGGGCACCGGCGGGCGCGGCGAGCAGCCCCATCACGGTGACGGCAGCCGTACCGGCCAGCCCAACGAACTTCTTCATGAAAATCCCCTCATTCGGATCGATCTGCCGTAGCGCCGATCTTTCTTGGCATCCATAACAGGACTGGCCCGGTCGACAGCGTTCGGCCGGGCCAGGATGCGTGTCAGGCCATGGCGACCTGTGCCGCCGGAAGGGCGGGCTTGTTGTTCAGCGCGGCGTCGAGCGCATCCTTGTCGAGTGCGCCTTCCCAGCGGGCGACGACGACGGTCGCCACCGCGTTGCCGATGAAGTTGGTCAGGCTGCGGCATTCCGACATGAACCGGTCGATGCCGAGGATCAGCGCCATGCCCGCCAGCGGCACGGTGGGAACGATCGACAGGGTGGCGGCCAGGGTGATGAAGCCCGCACCGGTGACACCCGCTGCGCCCTTCGAGCTGAGCATCGCGACGAGCAGCAGCGCCAGCTGCTGACCCAGCGACAGGTCGACGCCGCACGCCTGGGCGATGAACAGCGCCGCCAGCGTCATGTAGATGTTGGTGCCGTCCAGGTTGAACGAATAGCCGGTCGGCACGACCAAGCCGACGACCGACTTCTCGCAACCGGCCTTTTCCATCTTCTGGAGCAGGCTGGGCAGCGCGGCTTCGGACGAGGAGGTGCCGAGGACGAGCAGCAGCTCGGCCTTGAGGTAGCGGATCAGCTTCAGGACCGAGAAGCCGTTGAGCCGCGCGATGGTGCCCAGCACGACGACGACGAACAGGATCGAGGTGAGGTAGAAGGTGGCGACCAGCGCGCCCAGGCTGATCAGGCTGCCGACGCCATATTTGCCGATGGTGAAGGCGATCGCACCGAAGGCGCCGATGGGCGCGGCGCGCATCAGGATGCCGACCAAGCGGAAGACGACGACGCTCAGCCGCTCCAGGCTGTTCAGCAGCGGCTTGGCGGGCTCGCCGACCAGTGCCATCGCAATGCCGAACAGGATCGCGACCATCAGCACCTGAAGGATGTTGCCCTGGGTGAAGGCGCTGACCAGCGTGTCGGGAATGATGCCCAGCAGGAAGCCGGTGATGGTGGTGTCATGCGCCTTGGCGGCATATTCCGTTACCGACCCGGCGTTCAGCGTGGCGGGATCGACATTCATGCCCGCGCCCGGCTGAACGACATTGGCGACGATCAAACCGACGATCAGCGCGAAGGTCGAGACGGTGATGAAGTAGAAAAAGGCCTTGCCCGCGACGCGACCGACCGAGCCGAGTTCGCGCATCCCGGCTATGCCGGTGACCACGGTCAGGAAGATGACGGGGGCGATGATCATCTTGACCAGCTTGATGAAGCCGTCGCCGAGGGGCTTCAGCGCCTCGCCGAAGCTGGGCCAGAAATGGCCGATGATCGCGCCCAGCGCGATCGCGAATATGACTTGTACGTAAAGATGCGACCAGATCCGCGCCCTCTTGGGCGCCTCTGCTACGGCATAATCTTGGGCGATCATCGCTTTCGTCATCCTCTGCAAAAAGGGTCCGGGCGCGGTGGGCCGCGCTCCGTCTTGCGGACACTGTGCCGGATTACGGTGCGATTCCAAAATTTTACGGAAAACATATCAAGCCACTGATATAACACGGAAAAATGTGGGAGAGTGGTGGGTATCGCGCGAAATTCCGCATGGCCTTGGCCGCTTGGTTGCGATATTCCGCACATATGGCAGACACGTCCTCCCTGACGCTGCGCTACGTCCGGCGATTTGCATGGCCGGTGATCGCGGTGCTCCTGCTCGCATTGGCGGCATCGCTGGGATTGCGGGTCTATGCGCATCGTCAGGCGATGGCATCATTGCGTGCCGATGCGAACCGTATCGCCCGTCAGCAGGAGCGATTGCTCAACAGCGAGTTGCAGCGCTTTCGCCTGCTGCCCATCGTGCTGGCCGAATATCCCGATGTGGGTGCGGCGCTGCGCAATGGGTCAAGCCAGGCCGTCGCGCGACTGAACGAGAAGCTGCGCGGGCTGGCCGAGCGGACCGGGGCGCCCGTCATCTACGCCATTGACCGACAGGGGCGAACCATCTCCGCCTCCAATGCGGGCGAACCGGAAAGCTTCGTGGGTCGCGACTATAGCTTCCGCCCCTATTTCCGGCAGGCGCTGCGCACCGGAACATCGGAATATTTCGCGCTGGGCAATACCAGCCATCGCCCCGGCCTGTTCCTGGCGCGCCGCATCGGTCCCGCCGATGCTCCCGACGGCGTGGTGGTGGTGAAGGTCGAGTTCGCCCGCATCGTCCAGGCCTGGGCCAGCGATCCGGGGCAGACGCTGTTGCTCGACGATCACGGCGTCGTCGTGGTGACGACCGATCGCCAAGCGCAATTCACCCTCACGCGCCCGCTGACCCCGATCGCCCGCGTCGAGATCGCCGAAAGCCAGCAGTTCGGCGAGCGGCAATTGCGCCCCGGTCCGCTGCGGACCATCGGCGACCGCGCGATCGCCCGCGACGGCACCCGCTATGTCGTGGGTCAAAAGCCCGCGCCGCTGCCCGGCTGGCAGTTGGTCCATGTCCTGCCCTCCGCGCCCGCGATGCAGGAGGCGGATAGCTGGGTTCGGTCGGCCACGGCGCTGATCGTCGTCGGTCTGATCGGGCTGACCCTGCTGACGATCTGGCGGCGGACGCGGGCCGAGCGCGCGGCGCTCGCACGCGAGGCGCTGGAGGCGGAAGTCGCGCGGCGCACCGCCGAGTTGCGCGCCACCAACGATCGCCTGACCGTGGAGATCGCCGAACGTATCCGCGCCGACCAACGCTTCCGCGCGGCGCGTGAGGAACTGGCGCAGGCCAACCGACTGGGGTCGCTGGGCTCGATCACGGCGGGCGTCGCGCATGAGATCAACCAGCCGGTGGCGGCGATCCGCACGCTGGCGGACAATGCGCGGACCTTCCTGTCGCGCAGCCAGCCGGACAAGGCGGAAGGCAATCTCGCCACCATCGTCTCGCTGACCGAGCGGATCGGATCGATCGTCCAGGAGATGCGGCGTTTCGCCCGGCGGGGTACGCAAGGACTGGGGCAGGTGTCGCTGGACGAGGTGCTGGACGGCACGATGCTGCTGATCGGCGACCGGTTCCGCAGCGCGGGCGTCGCGCTGGAGCGGCCCTTGGGCGGCGCACTGCCGATCGTGGTCGCGGGACGGGTGCGGTTGGAACAGGTGCTGGTCAACCTGCTCCAGAACGCGCTGGATGCGGTGGCGGGGCGGCCCGATCCGCGCGTCCGCCTGACGGTGGAGGAGCAGGCGGACGGCATCGACCTGACCGTCGAGGATAACGGGCCGGGGCTGGACCCGGCGATCGCGTCGGACATCTTCACCCCCTTCGTCACCGGCAAGCCCGATGGGCTCGGCCTGGGGCTGGGGATCGCCCGGGACATCATGACGGAGTTTGGCGGCATGTTGGAAACCATCCCCTCGACCCTAGGCGGGGCGGGCTTTCGGATCAGGATGCGCAGGGTATGAGCGAGGCGGGCATGATCGCGGGAGGCGTGAGCGGGGGTTTGCGTGTCCTGCTGGTCGATGACGACACGGTGCTTCGCCAGGCGCTGGCCCAGTCGTTCGAGCTGGCGGGGATCGATGTGGAGGCGCATGGCGATCCGCTGGCCGCGCTGGCGACCGTCTCGCCCGATTTTCCGGGGATGGTCGTCTCCGACATCCGGATGCCGGGGATCGACGGGATCGAACTGGCCCGGCGGATCGCGGCGATCGATGCGGAGATACCGGTCATCCTGATGACCGGCCATGGCGACGTGCCGATGGCGGTCGCCGCGCTGAAGCAGGGCGTGTTCGACTTCGTCGCCAAGCCCTTTGCCGCCGATCACCTCATCGCCAGTGCCGAACGTGCCTTGGAGATGCGGCGGCTGGTCCTCGACAATCGTCGCCTGCGACTGGCGGCGGAGGAGGCGCAAGGGGCCTATCCGCTGATCGGCGAGACGCCCGCGATGATGCGGTTGCGCGACACGGTGCGGCAGGTCGCGCAGGCCGATGTCGATGTGCTGGTCGAGGGGGAGACGGGGACCGGCAAGGAACTGGTCGCCCTGCTGCTCCATCGCTGGAGCGCGCGGCGGACCCGGCCCTTCGTCGCGGTCGATTGCGCCGCCCTGCCCGAGGCGATCGCCGAGGATGAGTTGTTCGGCCAGGCGCATGGCCGGACGCCGGGGCGGATCGCGGCGGCGCATCGCGGCACGCTGTTCCTGGACGAGGTCGACAGCATGGCCCCCGCGCTGCAAGGCCGGATGCTGCGCGTGGTCGAGGAGCGCGAGGTGCGCGCGATCGGCGCGGAGGACCCGCAACTGCTCGACCTGCGCATCGTCGCGGCGGCCAAGTCGGATCTGGCACGCGCGGTGGAGGAGGGACGGTTCCGGGCCGATCTGCTCTATCGCCTGGATGCGGTGCGGCTGCGCGTGCCGCCTTTGCGCGAACGGCGCGCCGATGTGCCATTGCTCTTCGCCCATTTCCTGCGCGAGGCGGCGGAGCGGTTCGGGCGGCCGGTGCCGATGATCGACGGCGGTATCCAGGCGCGGCTGCTGTCGCACGACTGGCCGGGCAATGTGCGCGAGGTCCGCAACTATGCCAACCGGGTCGCGCTGGGCCTGAGCGGGGAGGGCGGGGAGTCGGGCGATCCGATGCCTTTGCCCGAGCGGGTGGAGCAGTTCGAGGGCGCGACGATCCGCAGCGTGCTGGAGGAGGTGGCGGGCGATGTCCGCGCCGCGCTGGGCGTGCTGGGGATCCCGCGCAAGACATTCTACGACAAGGTCGCGCGGCACGGTATCGACCTGAACGCCTATCGCCCCAATCGCGCTTGACGCCGCGCCGGGGGCGGGGGACCATGGCCGCCACGACGCCGACCATCGGCGCGGGGTTAGGAGAATGCCATGGAGGATGCCGCCGCCCGGCTGGCCCGCGATCCGCGCTATATCGCGCTCGTTCGCCGGCGAGGACGCTTTACCACCGTGCTGACGATCCTCATGCTGATCGTCTATTTCGGGTTCATCCTGACCATCGCCTTCGACAAGGCCTTGCTCGCCCGGTCGATCAGCGGCGGGGCGACGAGCTGGGGCATTCCGATCGGACTGGGCGTAATCGCGCTCGCGATCCTGCTGACCGGCCTGTATGTCTGGCGCGCCAATCGCGACTTCGATCCCGTGATCGACCAGTTGCACGCGGAGGAACGGGCATGAGGCGCGTCGTTCCGGCGCTGGGCGTGCCGCTCGCCCTGCTGCCCGCGTCGGCGGCGAGTGCCCATGCCATCGGCCCGGCCGTGCAGCAGGCGACCAACTGGACCGCGATCGGCATGTTCGCCGCCTTCGTCGCGCTGACGCTGGCGATCACCCGCTGGGCGGCGCGGCGGACGCGGACCGCCTCCGACTTCTATACGGCGGGTGGCGGGATCACGGGCTTCCAGAACGGGCTGGCGATCGCGGGCGATTTCATGTCGGCGGCATCCTTCCTGGGTATCTCAGCGCAGATCTATGCCGATGGCTATGACGGGCTGATCTACTCGATCGGCTTCCTGGTCGGCTGGCCGATCCTGCTCTTTCTGATGGCGGAGCGGCTCCGCAACCTGGGGCGGTTCACCTTCGCCGATGTCGCCTCCTTCCGCTTCGCGCAGAAGCCGGTGCGGATGGTTGCCGCATGCTCGACGCTGCTCGTCGTCCTCTTCTATCTGATCGCGCAGATGGTCGGGGCGGGGCAATTGATCCGGCTGCTCTTCGGGCTGCCCTATGGTTATGCCGTTGTGATCGTCGGGGTGCTGATGACCCTCTACGTCCTGTTCGGGGGCATGACCGCGACGACCTGGGTCCAGATCGTCAAGGCGATGATGCTGCTCGGCGCGGCGAGCTTCATGGCGATCGCCGTGCTCGCCCGGTTCGGGTTCAGCCCGGAGGCGCTGTTCGCCCGCGCGGTCGACGTGAAGACCGCGCTCGCCGCGTTGGCGGGTGCGGGGCCGGACGAAGCGGTGGCCAAGGGTCGGGCGATCATGGGGCCGGGCGGCTTCATCAAGGACCCGATCTCCGCCATCTCGATCGGCGCGGCGCTGATGTTCGGGACCGCCGGATTGCCGCATATCCTGATGCGCTTCTTCACCGTTCCCGATGCCAAGGCGGCGCGCAGTTCGGTGCTGTGGGCGACAGGCTGGATCTGCTATTTCTACATCCTGACCTTCGTGATCGGTTTCGGCGCGATCGTGCTGGTGGCGACCGATCCGGGCTTTCTCGACGCCGACGGGGCGCTGCGTGGCGGCAGCAACATGGCCGCGATCCATCTGGCGCAGGCGGTCGGCGGCAATCTGTTCCTGGGCTTCATCTCGGCGGTGGCGTTCGCGACCATCCTGGCGGTGGTGGCGGGGCTGACCCTGTCGGGCGCGTCCGCGGTCAGCCATGACCTTTATGCGACCGTCATCAAGAAGGGGCAGGCGGACTCCGCCTCCGAACTCCGCGTCTCGCGGATCACTGTCCTGGCGCTGGCGGTGGTGGCGATCCTGCTGGGCATCGTGTTCGAGAAGCAGAATGTCGCCTTCATGGTCAGCCTGGCCTTCGCGCTGGCGGCTTCGGCCAATTTCCCGGTGCTGCTGCTGTCGCTGCTCTGGTCGGGCTGCACGACGCGCGGCGTGGTGGCGGGGGGACTGGTGGGATTGCTCACCGCGCTGGTCCTGACGATCCTGTCGCCCGCCATCTGGGTGAAGATACTGGGCTATGACGCGCCGATCTTCCCCTATGGTTCGCCGACCATCTTCTCGATGCCGCTCGCCTTCCTGACGATCTGGATCGTGTCGATCACAGACCGCACCGGCCGTGCGGCGGTCGACAGGGCGGGCTATCCGGCGCAGCGGGTCCGGTCGGAAACCGGGATCGGCGCCTCGTCCGCCCATCAGCATTGACAGACTGTGCCCGCTGTCTCGGAACGGGGCAGCGGGCCGGGTTTTCCGCGCCATTCCGCGGATGCCGAAATGGTGAATGCGGCGTTAACATTTTCACCATGAGACGCCGCCTGATCCTCACCAACGAAGCCGCCCGCCACCCCCTTCGGCGTTCGCTGCCGCCGCCCGCGATCCATCGGCAGCGGCGCGAAGACGATCAGGATTTCCGCCTGTTCGTCCTGAGCTTCACGGCCTTCTTCATCTGTATCTACAGCTTCCTGCTCTGATCAGGCGGGGTCGACGCATCCGTCGTGGCAGGCCCGGTGGAGCCTGAGCGCCAGCCAGGCCGAAACCAGGCACATGCCCGCCACCAGGAACAGCATGTCCTCCGGCGTCACGCCCGCCGCGCTGATGCCGAGCACCGCCGCCGAGCCGATGGTCATGGCGAAGCAGTTGACGATGTTGTTCGCCGCCACCGTCCGCGCAGTCTGGTCCTTCTCGACCGTGGTCGTCAGGAACGCATAGAGCGGTACCACGAACATGCCGCCGGTCGTCGCGATAGCCAGTAGCGTCGCCAGGATCCCGATCGCGCGCGGCTCGGCCAGAAAGGCCTGCCAGCTATACAGGCCGCCATCGGGTGCGGGCGTCCAGTTGCGGCACAGGATCGAGAAGAGGACCACGAACGCGCCCATCGCGATGACCGACACGGGGGAGTAGCGCGCCGAAATCTCGCCCTTAAGCATGGTGTTGATGACCACCGATCCGATGGCGACCCCGATCGAGAAGATCGCGATGGCCAGGCTCGCCACCTCCTTGTCGGCGGTCAGGACATTCTTCACCAGCGGCGGGAAGACGATGATCAGCACCGAGCCGATCGTCCAGAAGAAGCTGATCGCGACGATCGCCAGGAACAGCCGCCGGATATGCAGCGTGGCGGCGATCAACCGCCACGACGCGGTGAAGGGGTTGAAGTTGAGCTTCAGCGGCGGCCCTTCGCGCGGGGCGGGGGGTACCTGGCGCGCGGTGAACCAGCCGAGTATCGCGACGACCAGCACGCCCGCCGCCGCCACCTCGATCGGAACCCAGCCGGCGACGACCGTGCCGAGCAGGATAGCGAGATAGGTCCCCGCCTCGACCAGCCCGGTGCCGCCCAGAATATCGTCGGGCTCCAGATGCTGGGGCAGGATCGCGTATTTGATCGGCCCGAAAAAGGTCGAATGCGTCCCCAGCGCCAGCACGGTGCCCAGCATCAGGCCCAGCCCGATATTGATATAGCCTGCCTTGGCGATCATCAGGCCCAGGGCACCGACGATCATGATGCCGATTTCGGCGGTCTTCACGATGCGGATGATCCGCGCCTTGTCATGGCTGTCCGCCAATTGCCCCGACAGCGCCGAGAGCAGGACGAAGGGCACGATCGACAGGCCGGTGGCCAGTGCGTTGAAGTTCGCCTCCGCATGGGCGTCGTTGAAGATCGCATAGGTGGCGAACAGCACCATCGACGTCTTGAACAGATTGTCGTTGAACGCGCCGAGAAACTGGGTGGTGAACAGCGGCAGGAACCGACGCCGCTTGAGAAGCCCGAGGGCATTAAGCATAACGAAAAATGGCCCGATCGTGGCAATAGGATGACGACAACATAGCCACGCCCGTCCGCATCGCCAACCGCTTAAAGCGGTTTGTCATGGACGGGCGAGCGGTTAGAAGGCGTCATGCTCACGCTGCCCAACCTTTTGACGCTTTCGCGAATTGTGGCCGTCCCCCTGCTCGCGGGGCTGTTGTGGCAACCCCATTGGGAATGGGGGTACGGCGTCGCCTTCGCGCTCTACTGCCTGATGGGCATCACCGACTATTTCGACGGCTATCTGGCGCGCGCGCAAGGGGCGGTGTCGAAGCTGGGCGTGTTCCTCGATCCCATCGCCGACAAGATCATGGTCGCCTCGGTCATCCTCGTGCTCGTCGCGGTGCAGGTGATCGGCGGGCTGAGCGTCGTCGCCGGGCTGATCATCCTGTTGCGTGAGATCGCTGTATCCGGCCTTCGTGAGTTCTTGGCGCAGTTGCAGGTGTCGGTGCCGGTCTCGCGGCTCGCCAAGTGGAAGACGACGTTGCAACTTATCGCGCTGGGCGGGCTTATCCTGGGCGGCGCGCTGCCCGGCTGGGCCTGGGTCCATAGCGTCTCGCTCGCCGCGCTCTGGGCGGCGGCGGTGCTGACGCTGATCACCGGCTGGGATTATCTGCGCGTCGGCCTCAAGCATATGGATAGCTGATGACCATCCTTTACTTCGCCTGGGTCCGTGAGCGGATCGGGCTGGCCGAAGAGGCGCTGGCCCTGCCCGACGGCGTGGCGAGCGTGGCCGATCTGATCCGCTGGCTGGCGGCGCGCGGCGGCGGCTATGCCGAGGCGCTGGCCGAGCCCGAGCGGCTGCGCGCGGCGGTCGACCAGAATTTCGTCGGCCTCGACGCCTCGGTCGTCGGTGCGCGCGAGGTGGCGCTCTTTCCGCCGGTGACGGGCGGATGATCCGGGTCCATGTCTCGCCCGACCCAATCGACCTGGCCGGGGAGATGATGCGGGTCGAGCAGGGGAATGTCGGCGCGGTGGCGAGCTTTTGCGGGCTGGTCCGTGCCGATGACGGCGTCGATGTGCTCGAACTGGAACATTATCCCGGCGCGACCGAGGCGGCGCTGGAGCGGATCGCACGGACCGCGACCGAGCGCTGGTCTTTGCAGGCGGCGACCATCATCCACCGGGTCGGTCCGATGCGACCGGGCGAGCGGATCGTGCTGGTCGTCACCGCCGCCCCGCATCGCCGCGACGCGCTGGACGCCTGTGCCTATCTGATCGACCGTCTGAAGACCGACGCGCCCTTTTGGAAGCGTGAGACGCGGGGCGATCAGGCTAGCTGGGTCGAAGCGCGCGATAGCGACACGGCGGCGGCGTCACGCTGGCAGGCCTGACTCCGGCGGGTGCGAAAAAGGCGGAGCCGAAGCCCCGCCTTTCACGTGTCACTGCGTAGCGCGATCAGCCGATCTTCGGCACGTTGATGCCGTTGGTCAGGTGGACGACGCCGTTGGTCGCGTCGACATCCGCCTTGTCGACATAGGCCTTCTGCCCGTTGACGTCGGTCAGCATGATGTTGCCGTTCGGCCCGACCTGCGCGGTGAGCGGCTGTCCGGCGAGCGTGGTCAGCGTCGCGGTGCCGTTCCCGGCGGTGATCTGCGCCTTCAACTGCTCGGCGGTCAGCTTACCCGCGACGACATGATATTTCAGGATCGTGGCGAGCGTCGCCTTGTTGGCGGGCTGGCTGAGCGTGTCGAGCGCACCGGGGGGCATCCGGCTGAACGCCTCGTCGCTGGGCGCGAAGACGGTGAAGGGGCCGGGGCCGGACAGATCGGCGGTGAGGCCCGCGGTCGCCAACAGCTTGGCCAGCGTGCTGCGGTCGGGGGT